>NZ_JBJGXN010000013.1:0-212964 GCF_045447035.1 Pseudomonas sp. O230
TGATACAACAACGTCAGACTCCATAGCTACAACGATTACCGATCACCGGTAGCTATGGAGAAACTGGCGGCGTAAAAACCTTAACGGGTGTCCAGAATTAGTTGACCAGTTCAGCTTGCCCGCGATGGCGGCACCGCGGTCTTAAGGTTTCACCCTCAAAGCGTCTGCCACAACGAATCAAATTCTTCCTCAACACCGCCCACGCCGCTCCCCGCGGCGTTGTCGTTTCTGGCGGTTTCCAGCGAACGATAAGCGAACTGATTGAAACTGTTGGTGCTCGACACCCGCCGATCCAGTCCGGCCCGACGCTCCTCGCCATTGGTGTTGATCAGCACCTTTTGACCTTCCTGGAACGGCAGTCGCGGAGCGAGCAGGGTGGCCGGCAGGTCGATCGCGCTAATGGCTGGCAGCAACAGGCCGCGCAGGTAGTGGCTGTGGTCGTCCCGAGTGCGCACCAGTTGCAGGCCACAAGGTTCGGCGTAAGGCGCGACTTGCTCGATGCCCATTTGCGTACCGCCACCGCGAACCTGGCGGATCCAGCGCACCACCGCGATGCTCCAGCCAGCGCCCGCCGTGTCCTCGATGCCGACCATCTCGCCAGCCTGTAACTCAGCCGGTACTGCGCCAGGCCAGGCCAGGCAATAACCCCCCGGGCTGTGATTGATCACGGGCAGGACGTACGTCGGAAAGTGACGGTTGCGGTCGGAGGCTTCGTGGCTGTCGTCATTCTGAAGTTGCGGGTATTCGATTTCTTCGTAGGGCAGCAGCGCGTCCGCGGTGCCATGGGGCGCCGCGTCGAAGGCATGGCTCCATTGGTCTTTTTCCCCGAGCGCGGGCGAGGTCGCCGTGAACTGCGCGCGGCGGGCGCCGGGATTTTTCAGGATCTCGCTGAATGGGCGCTGCCCGCCCAGATAGAAGTGCAATGCGCTCATGCCCACACACAAGGTCAAGGTGCCTTGGCTGGCGGTGCGCTGGAAACTGCGCTCGACCGCCTGGCCCCACGCGGCACTCAGGTGTTGCAGCGTATCCAGGCTCAGTCCCGCCGGCACCGGGAGTGGCGACGGGCTGTCGGTTTTTTGCAAATGGGCCTCGATGGCCGCGACCAGTGGCTGCGGATCGAGCCCCAGCAAACTCTCCTGTTGTTCGGGACGGAATTTCGAGCGGTAGCGCGGCCCGATGTCGAGTTCCGGAGCGACGGCGAACAAGCCTTCGGCCGGTCTGTCCGGTTGCAGCTTGATCAGTTTGCTCCACGGCTCCAGCACTTCGGTGAGCCGTGCGATCTGGTTCTGGCGCAGTTGATTGCAACGTGCGGCGCCCAGTAGCAGGGCGACTACGTAGGTCTGTTCGATGCTCAGGTTTTGCGTCTGGCTCGCCAATTCATCGCGCAGGCTCAGATGCTGCAGCCGATGGGTACAGGCAATTCGATACAGCTGATGCAACTCCAGCCACACGCCTTCCGGCACCGGGCAATAGAGTGCAGTGGCGCGGATCAGCGGCCCGTTGAGGCAATGCATCGCTCGCTGCAACGCCTGGGCCAGCAGTGGCGCACGGTCCTTGCTGAAGCGCGGTGTGATGCGCACAACGATCTGTTTATAGCCAATCGCCAGGTGACTTTGCAGGGCCTGGCACAGGTTGGCGATCTTGCGTGAACGCTCGTCGAGGACAATCGATTGGTGCAGGAAATGCCGCTCCAGGTGTTTGCAGACGTAATACACCTCGGGCCTTAGCAGTTCGAGCAATTGCAGGCGATTGTCGCTGGGCGTCAGCAACTGATTCAGTTCGCTCAAGCCTTGATAGAGCTGCCGAGCGGTTTCGCCGATGTTGGCTTTGGGCAGGTTGGCGATCCAGCGCTTGAGGTCGCGCGGGGTGGCTTCACAGAACGACAGACGCAACTGTGCGGGGACAGGCGCGCGGAGCAGCAGGTGAGGGCGGGTCTCATTCATGCCGTGGACAAACTCCAGCCGGGGAAATGGGCAGTGAATGACCTGACTGTAGCAGCAATAGCCTGTAGGCGTGCGCGCTTACCCGAGTTGGCGCGGCGACCGTTTGTCTGTCAGTCGAGTGAGGTTCGGGCGTACTACTAATCTGACAGACGTGCGACTGGATACGCACGGTCGTACGGCCTGCTGCCTGTGCCGGGCAGGTCTCTCGTAACTTCAAGGAGAAGAAGTTTATGTCTAGATACGTAGTGGCAAATCAATGGGGCGGGAGTTCTGCACCCTGGCATCCGGGCGGAGACTGGACGCTGGGCGCACGGGATAACCAGAAGGTTGTCGCGATCGACATCAGGTCGAGCGATGGCGGCAAGAGCCTTACCGGCACCATGACGTACGCGGGTGAAGGTCCCATTGGCTTCAAGGCTCAGCGCACGGGCCAGAACCAGTACAGCGTTGAAAATCAGTGGGGCGGCAACGATGCTCCATGGCATCCCGGTGGCAAATGGGTCATTGGCGGTCGGGATAATCAGAACGTTGTCGCGTTGAGCGTGACCTCCAGTGACGGAGGGAAAAACCTCAGTGGCACCAATACCTACGCCAACGAAGGGCCGATCGGCTTTCGTGGTCAGATAGAGTAGCGGCACCACCGAAATGTCCGACCCCACGAAGACGTTCGTGGGGTTCGGATCAGGGGATCAGGCTTTTGGCAGGCCCATGCCCTGGCCCATCTGCACCGGCGAACCGGCCGCCAGCTCTTCAGCCCACTGCACTTGATCAGGGCCGAACAGCACAACAGCGGTCGAACCCAGCTTGAAACGACCCAGTTCCGCACCTTTTTCCAGGTGGATCGGCGCACGGGCAGCTTCGTCGTAGCGGAAGGTCTTCAGCTCGCGTTTCGGTGGGGTCACCAGACCGGCCCACACGGTTTCGATCGATGCCACGATCATCGCGCCCACCAGCACCACGGCCATCGGCCCGCGCTCGGTGTCGAAAATGCACGCCACACGCTCGTTGCGGGCGAACAGCTCCGGAACGTTTTCCGCGGTGGTCTGGTTGACCGAGAAAATCCGCCCCGGAATGTAGACCATCTCGCGCAAGGTGCCGGCCAGCGGCATGTGTACGCGGTGGTAGTCCTTCGGCGACAGGTAAATCGTCGCGAAATCACCGCCCATGAACGGCGC
The DNA here is from genome assembly GCF_045447035.1 of Pseudomonas sp. O230. Classification (NCBI taxonomy): domain Bacteria; kingdom Pseudomonadati; phylum Pseudomonadota; class Gammaproteobacteria; order Pseudomonadales; family Pseudomonadaceae; genus Pseudomonas; species Pseudomonas sp. O230. The sequence continues at coordinate 3,119 of NZ_JBJGXN010000013.1, forward strand.
TGCGTTGGCTGCGTCACCGCCCAGCAATTCCAGCACGCTGAAGCTGTGGCCTTTGGCCTGGAACACGCGACCGTGCTCGATCGGCCCGAGCTGGCTGACCGCACCGTCGGCCGGGCTGAGGATCGCGCCCGGGGTTGCGTCCAGCGGACGGGCACCGTCTTTCAGTGCGCGGGTGAAAAACGCGTTGAAATGCTCGTAGGCGGTCAGGTCTTCGACCAGGGCCTGGGACATGTCCACCTGATAACGCTTGGCGAACCACGCAGTGAAGGCATTCTTGAACCAGCGCACACGGCATTCGGCGATGCAGCCGGCCAGTCGCGAGAGCAAGTGGTGGGGCAGCAGGTATTGGCTGAGGATAAACAAACGCTTATTCATTAACTGTCCTTAAAAACCTTAAATCTCTACAGGCGTATCGGGATGGTTACCCCATTCGCCCCAGGAGCCGGCGTAGCCTTTGACCCGCGGATAACCGAGGGACTTGGCCACCAGATAGGTGAAGCCAGAACGATGGTGAGTCTGGCAGTGGGTAATCACTTCTTTGTCTTTGCTGATCCCGAGTTGTTCGAGGATCTGCGGCATGTCCGTGCGGATGCGCAGGTTGCGCTCCCGGTCCATGCCCGCGGTCCACTCGAAATTGACCGCACCAGGAATGTGTCCGCCCTTGGCCGCGAGGACTTTTTCGCCGGAGTATTCCAGCGGCCCGCGTGCGTCCCAGATCGCCAGGTCGGCGGCGCCGAGACGGCTTTGCAGGTATTCGCGGGTGGCGGTGGGTTCGTCGTGCAGGGTCAACGCAACCGGGCCGCCGACTGCGGGCGGGATCTGGATCGACATGGGCGAGCCTTCCGCCAGCCAGGCCGTCAGGCCGCCGTCGAGATAGTGGTACTTGCTGTGGCCGATGACGTCCAGCAGCCAGATAAAGCGCCCGGCCCAACCGCCACCCTCGTCGTCATACACGACGTAGACCGCATCGGGGTTGTGGCCCAGCTCACCGAACAACGCTTCGAGTGCCGCTTGCGGCGGCATCAGGCCTGGCGCCGGCGGTTGGCCGAGTTGCGTGCGTTTCGGATCAACAAAACGCGCACCGGGGATATGCCCTTCGGCATAGCGGGCGCTGCTGGTCAGGTCCACCAGAATCAGATCGCGGGCGTCGAGGCGAGGGAGCAAGTCGCTCGGTTCGATCACCAGCGGCAAGCCAGAGAAGTCAGACATGTGAGGTCTCCAGAGCACAAAGGGGAGGATTGTAGCGGGTCATTGGCCGCGATGGCTAAAGCTGTGCAGGGCTTTCTCGATGCACTGCGCGGTTTTGCCAAAAGCTTGCGCGGTGATTTCCGAGAATGGCCCGCCGCCCTGGTCCGCCACCACGATCATGATCACGCGGCCGTTGTTGACCAACGAGCGCAACAACAGGTGTTCGCCACCGAACTGCGAACGCAGGCTGGCCGGCAGCAGCGCCGAAAATTGCGCGTTGTTGGCCGGAGTCAGGCGTACTTGCGCTTGTTGCGAGAGCAGCCGTTGCAGCACGGTGCTTTGGCTGACGACGAAATTCTGGCCAGCGGTTTCTTTCGGCAACCCGGCAATCTGGTGCACGCGCAGATTGGCATGCGTGCGGTCGGCCATCAGGATCATCACCCGACGCATGCCGCACGCGACCAGTGCATCACGGGCCGAGTTGGTCAAATGCATGGCATTGGTGAAACGACTCGGCTCCACCAGCAGCTCGGCGCATTGTTTGCGCCACTGGGCCAAGTCCTCGGTGGTCGGCGCCGGGGCTGGCAACAGACCGGCGTGAACACGGTTCACGCCCCATGGCCAGAGCAGCGCGACGGCCGGGTGCCAGAGGTCCGGCATGGCGTGTTGGCGCGCACTGTTGGCGGCCTGTTGGTGCAATTGCTGTTGCACCTCGTCCATCGGCATTTGCAGATAAAGGCTGGTCAGGTACTGCCAGCGTTCACTGTGCGGACAGTCCCAGGCCTGCTGCGCCGACAGCGCCAGGCCGTTGGCCAGCAACACCGTGTTGGCCGGTTGATTGAGCCAGCGGCGCAGGGTCGGATCGTCATCGAGACGGTTCTGCTGACGCAATGGGTGATCGCTGTCGCGTGCGATACGCAGGACTTTCACCAGCTCCCGTTGCTCATTAAGTAACAGCTTGTAGCCCTGCTGCACCCAGATCGGCAGGTGCCAGATCTCTACCAGTGCCTGACCGATTTCCAGCAGGCGTACGCCGAATAATTGTTTCTCGACCTTACGAGCGGATTCGCCTTTATGGATGACCCGCAGCTCCCATTCTTCAAGCAGATGCGGATGGGTCAACGCCAATGGCCAGAACGGCGATAAAAACAGCAGGCTGCCCCAGTGAATGTCCTGCCACAGCCGCGCCAGGCGAGCGGCGAAAAAACCGTTGGCCTGTTGCGTCGCGTGTTGACTGATCATCTGCAACTGACGCAGGGCCACAGGAATGTCCGATTGCGGTTCGGCGGGCAACCGGGCGAGCAGTTCTTCGGTGCGCTTCAAACCGAGGCGATTGATCGCCACCTCAAGGTTCTCCGCAGGCTCGGTCATGCTGCCGTGGGTGTGCCGGTTGGCTTCGCGAATCACGCTCAAGGCCAGGGCGGGGCTGTCCTGCATCAGCTCGGCGATATCGCGCAACGAGCTGCGATTGTCGCCGATGGCCTTGCAGACTCGGTCATGACTGGCTTGCGGAACGGGCAGGTGCACACCATCCAGAAGCTTTACCCAGCCTTGGAGAGTGTTCGGTTTTGGAGTGGGTACGTTCGTTTCGTTAGCCATGGTTGGACGCGATCATCGTCTGCATTACCTACGCCCGAAGTGGGCCAAATTGGCTTTTCGCCTGAACTGGCTATAGTCTGGCGCAGTTTTGCCGATAAGTAGAAGAAGAGATTTTTTAACTTCCGAATATGACCTTGAACCCGACTCAGTAAGTGCTCTCCTACCTATGGCTAAAATAATCGGCATCATCGTCGTATTCGCGAGCGTGCTCGGCGGATACGTGCTCTCCCACGGCAAGATTGCCGCCCTGATTCAACCCTTCGAGGTGTTGATCATCGGTGGCGCGGCCCTTGGCGCATTCCTCCAGGCCAACCCCGGCTATATGACCATGCACGTGCTCAAGAAGTCCTTGAGCATGTTCAGTTCGCGCTTCAATCACGGCTACTATCTTGAAGTGTTGGGGCTGATCTACGAGATCCTCAACAAGAGTCGCCGCGAAGGCATGATGGCCATCGAAGGCGACATCGAAGATGCCGCCGCGAGCCCCATCTTCGCCAAGTACCCGTCGGTGCTCAAGGACGAGCGCATGACCGCGTTCATCTGCGATTACCTGCGCATCATGTCCTCCGGCAACATGGCTCCCCATGAGCTGGAAGGCCTGTTCGATATGGAACTCTACAACCTCAAGGAAGACCTGGAGCACCCATCCCACGCGGTGAACGGCATTGCCGACGCCATGCCCGGCTTCGGTATCGTCGCGGCGGTACTGGGTATTGTGGTGACCATGGCCTCTCTGGGTGAAGGTGACCAGAAATCCATCGGCCTGCACGTGGGTGCGGCACTGGTCGGTACCTTCTTCGGTATTCTCGCAGCGTACGGTTTCTTCGGTCCGCTGGCACACTCCCTGGCCCACGATGCCAAGGAAGAGCTGAACGTCTACGAAGCCATCAAGGCCTCGCTGGTGGCTTCGGCTTCCGGCATGCCGCCATCGCTGGCGGTAGAGTTCGGGCGCAAGGTTCTGTACCCGGCGCACCGTCCTAGCTTCGCTGAGCTGGAACAAGCGGTTCGTGGTCGCTGAGTCATGGAAAATAACCAGCCGATAATCATCAAGCGCGTCAAGCGCATCGCCGGCGGGCATCACGGGGGCGCCTGGAAAATCGCCTTCGCCGACTTTGCGACGGCGATGATGGCGTTCTTCCTGGTGTTGTGGCTGCTGTCCACCGCGACACCGGAACAGAAGATCGCCATCGCCGGTTACTTCAAGGACCCGGTCGGCTTTTCCGAAAGCGGCACGCCTTACATCATCGACCTGGGCGGTACGCCGACCCTGGCGCCGGAGAACACCCTCAACCCCGAAGTGAAATCCCAGCCGCAGCCGGACAAGGTGACGGTCGACGCCGAACAGGTCGAAGGCATGGCCGAGATGGTGGAGAAGGAACGCCTCGAACTGTTGCTGCAAGAATTGCAGAACAAGGTCGAAGAGAACCCGCAGCTGAAGAAATTCAAGGACCAGATTCTGTTCGAGATCACGCCGGACGGTTTGCGCATCCAGATCGTGGACGCCGAAAACCGGCCGATGTTCGACTCGGGCTCGGCACGTCTGAAACCGTATTTCGAAGACATCCTGCTGGCCATGGCCGACACCATCAAAGCGGTGCCGAACAAGATCAGCATCAGCGGCCACACCGATGCCAAGCCGTACTCGGGCACTGGCGACTTCGGTAACTGGGAACTCTCGGCCAACCGTGCCAACGCTGCACGTCGTGCATTGGTGGCGGGCAGTTATCCAGAGCCGCAGATCGCACGAGTGGTCGGTTATGCTTCGTCGGCCTTGTTCGACCGGGAGCAACCGCTCAACCCGGTCAACCGTCGTATCGACATTATCGTGCTGACCAAGAAAGCCCAGCGTGCCATCGAAGGTTCGCAAGGCGTGGAGCCGACGCCAGAGCCGACCCAAGGGCAGGGCGGCCCGGGTGAAGTGCCGGCCGACCCGAACGCGTTGCCAGCGGATAAAGAACCGCTGCCAGCGCATGAGCTTAGAGAACGTTTGAATCTGTTTGATAATCCAGCGCCGAAACCGGCTGAGCCGCCGAAGCAGTGACCCACAAAAAAGCCGCGAGATGATCGCGGCTTTTTTATATCTATTGTCCCACTGATGTGGAGGCCGCTTCGTTTTGGACTCAAGCGCGCTCCCCCGTAGGAGCCAGCTTGCTGGCGATGGTCGTTAACGATAACGCGTGAGAACGGGTTCAACGCAGCGCACTTGCGCCCATCGCCGGCAAGCTGAGCCTACAGATGTAGGGCGAGAGAAACCCCAGACCGGACGAGAGGACTGATCGGGCAGCGGCGTGACGTCAGAAACCGCGGATGATTCTGGACTTCAAATCGGTGTGGAATCGATCGGCGTTGGTTTTGTTCAATCCCCGCACAGATTCGCTGCCGGTCACTGACTCCAGTGACATCGAGCGCTTGAGCGTGGCTTCATTTCGATAGGCATCAATGAAAAACTCGATTTCCCTGTCGTTGGTCAGCTTCGGCCATTTCTCCAGGTACAGCGGCAGTTCTGTCGGGCCGGCCTTGAACGAGCAGATGCGCCGGTTGGTGATGGTCGCTTCACCGATTTCGAACGGTACCCACCAGGACTGCGCGGTTTTTTCCGATACCACCGCCAGCAGGTGCGTGCATTCGCTGATGTTGCGCGTGATGACGCCGGTGATGTCATCGGTGGTCTGGGATTCGGAATCGAGCACGTCGAGGTAGGTCTTGATGCTCGCTTGCATCAGGCGGGTGTTGATTTGAATCGCGTAGGCGCGGTCCATGTGGCGATAGCTGATAAACACTGGCATCAGAAATGTCCCTTGATCGCGAGTTCGCGGTAATAGGCGCCGAGCGCTGTCAGGCGGCAACCGGTGGAGTGCATGGCGGCGAAGTACATGTGCTCGGCGTCGACCGGTTCTATCAGGCTATGGCGGTTGCACTTTTGCAGCTGGCTGAAAACCTCGACGTTGTCGGGATCAAACGCGGCTGCAGTCGGTTCGTAGCTGGGGGTGAGCGGGTAGACGAAACTGGGCTCCGGGAACCAGTCTTTGAGCTTGCGCAGGGTTTCCTCTGCAATCAGTGGCGCGACTTCGCGCAACGGGACGAATTGCGACACGTTGGTTTTGAACACCGGACGTTGCTCCCATGCCCCCAGTGCATTGTCGACGAAGGAGTACACGCTACCGGGCGTGACCTTGCCCAGCACATTGGCGGCACCGCCGTGCAGGGCTTGCAGGAGCAAACCGGTGAACACACCATGCCCTCCGCTTTCCAGCGCGACCTGTTCTTTTTTGCACGCGGTCAGAATGGTCATGCCCTCGCCAATCGCGCTTCTGCCGCCTCGCCAACCGCTCACGGCGCCAGCTGCGCCCGCCTGGCAGCAATCGAGGATGATGATCTTGTTCTTGATGTGAGTCGCCTCGTCCGCCCAGCCCAGAACGTCGCTGATACGAATGCCCTCACCTCCTGGCTCATAGTCCTGAGGGATCAGCAGGCCTTCATCAATGCTGGTGTCGAACTGACCATGCCCGGCGAAATACAGCAGAGCTACTTCGCAATCTCCTGAAAACAGGCTCTGGATATGTTGTTTGACGGCATAGCGCGTGAGGTTCTCCTCGGCCGATGTGAGCACCTTGATACTGAAGTTAGGGCGACCGTTGGCATGCCGCTCCAGTAACGAGGCCATCGCCATTGCATCGTTGTTACAGCCTGATAGTGGGGAGATGTAGGTGTAATTGTTGATCCCGATGAACAGTCCCTTGCGCATGGTTACACCGCCGTGTGCTGGCGAATCGCACTGACAATGCTGTTGGTGTTCCACGCACATTCTGCATGCGCCGCGTCACGCACGACCGTTGAAGTGCGTTCTGCGCCCAAGGGTCTGATCGCAATGATTACCTTGCCGAGGCGTTTGGCTATTTCGATTTCCTTGTTGATCCACTTGCTGTACGTCGAGTACACGCCGGCCATGATCAATACCGCCGAACAGGGGCGGATCTTGTTTTCGATGGCCAGCTCCAATTGCATGTCATTCAGAGCGCCGACGATCGGATTTTGCGGTGGCACCGAAAAATTCTTGAAGGTGAACGTCGGGTGCGCGCTCAGCAATTCGACCAGCCTGTCGTGTTTGTCGGAGTAGTTCCACGAATGGCTGATGAACAAATGATAGGTCTGCATGGATATCCCTCGTGTCGCCGGAGTGCGAAGAGGAATCGAATGTATGCACTTGAATGAGCGGAACAAGGCTGTTGCCGATAAAGAGAAATGCCCTACAAGCAGGTGTGTAGAGGCCTTACAGAATTTTCTGATGTTTATTCGGTGAGGGGATTTGTAGGGCGCGACGAGCATCCCGCCGCCCCGTCAGTGTCGGGGCGATGGGCGCGTCTGTTTAGTAACTGCTCTCCGGCAAACTCGCGATGATCGAGCGATAGCTGTTCATCCGTTGCTGCTGCACGCGGCCTTCTTCCAGCGCCTTGAGCAATGCGCAACCCGGTTCGCGGTCGTGCTTGCAGTCGCGGAAGCGGCACGTGCCGATCAGGTCGTTGAACTCGATGAAACCGGCTTCGACATCGGCGCGGCTGACGTGGCCCAGGCCGAATTCGCGGATGCCCGGGGAGTCGATCAACTCACCGCCACCGGGGAAGTGGAACAATCGCGCGGTGGTGGTGGTGTGAGTGCCCTGGCCGGACAGCTCGGACAACGGGCCGACGCGGGTTTCGACTTCCGGCAGCAGGCTGTTGACCAGCGACGACTTGCCGACGCCGGACTGGCCGACGAACACGCTGATGCGTCCGTCCAGCTGTTCCTGAAGTTGCTCCATGCCATTGCCGTGGTGCGCCGACACTTCCAATACCGGATAACCCAGCGTGCGGTAAACCGCGAGCAGGGCATTCAGCGCCGGGGCGTTCTGCTCGTCGATCAGGTCGAATTTGTTGAGCAGCAGCAGCGGCCGAATCCCGGCGTGCTCCGCTGCGACCAGATAGCGGTCGATCAGGTTGGCGTGGGGCTCGGGCAGCGGCGCGAAGACGATGACGATCATGTCGACGTTGGCTGCAACAGGTTTGAGCTGGCCACGGCTGTCCGGACGGCAGAGTTCGGTTTTGCGCGGCAGTTGCGCCACGATCACCCCGATGCCCTGGTTGCCGGCACGCCAGACCACCTGATCGCCGGTTACCAGCGCAGGCAGGTTGGCGCGCAAGTGGCAGCGGAACACCTGGCCGGCCAAATCGCCATCGAGGGCCTCGACTTCGACCTGCACACCGAAGTGCGCGATCACCAGGCCAGTCTGTTCCGGACCCAGGTCGCCACCCTCAAGAGCCTCGACAGCCGAGGACTCGCGTTTGGCGGCGCGGGCAGCGCGCTCGCCCTGAATCTTTTCGATGCGCCAGTTTTGACGACGATTGAGTTGGCGTTTGGCCATGGGTGTTCCGTATCAAGAATGCAGCGATTAGGTAAAACGGCCGCGAGTTTAGCACGCCCGGGCGCCGCCCTAGGCTAAACTGCGCAGCATTGCCTAGGAGCCGACACATGCAAAACCCGCAGAATCTGATCTGGATCGACCTGGAAATGACCGGTCTGAACCCTGATACCGACGTCATCATCGAGATGGCCACCATCGTCACCGACAGTGATCTGAACACCTTGGCCGAAGGGCCGGTGATCGCGATCCACCACAGCGATGAAATTCTCGCCGGCATGGACGAGTGGAACACCCGTCAACACGGCGGCTCGGGCTTGACCCAGCGCGTTCGCGACAGCCGCATCAGCATGGCCGAAGCGGAAGCCGAGACCATCGCTTTCCTGGATAAATGGGTGCCAAAGGGCAAGTCGCCGATCTGCGGCAACAGCATCTGCCAGGACCGTCGCTTCCTTTATACCCACATGAAATCCCTGGAAAGCTATTTCCACTACCGCAACCTCGACGTCTCGACTCTGAAAGAACTGGCCGCACGCTGGGCGCCGGACGTGCGCGACAGCTTCAAAAAGGGTAGCACCCACCTGGCGCTGGACGACATCCGCGAATCCATCGCCGAGTTGCAGCATTACCGCAAGCATTTCATCAAGTTCTAAATTGGAATACTCACCTGTAGGCGCTGGCTTGCCAGCGATGAGGTCCTCAAGGACGCCATCGCCGGCAAGCCGGCTCCTACAGAGGTAGCGTTGTGGCAGCAAAGATTGCCCGCAATACAGGCGACGCGGTCCAGTGCCTTGATCGCCCTCTTTTGGTGCCGTCCCTAAATGGCTAGACTGCGCGCCTTCCTGCAAGGACCGCCACCATGTTGCTGATGCTTTACCTGATCGCCATCACCGCCGAAGCCATGACCGGCGCACTGTCTGCCGGCCGTCGCGGCATGGACTGGTTTGGCGTGGTGCTGATCGCCTGCATCACGGCGTTGGGCGGCGGTTCGGTGCGCGACGTGTTGCTCGGCCATTACCCGCTGACGTGGGTCAAACACCCGGAATACCTGGTGCTGACCTCGGTCGCGGCGATGGTCACTGTCTTCACTGCACGCTGGATGCGCCACCTGCGTTCACTGTTTTTGGTGCTCGACGCCGTGGGCCTGGTGGCGTTCACGCTGATCGGCTGCATGACTGCGCTGGAAATGGGCCACGGCATGTTGGTGGCCTCGGTCAGCGGCGTGATCACCGGGGTATTCGGCGGCATCCTGCGCGACATCTTCTGCAACGACATCCCGCTGATCTTCCGCCGTGAGCTCTACGCCAGCGTGTCTTTTGCGGCGGCGTGGTGTTACATGCTGTGCCTTTATTTGAACGTGCCCGGAGAACAAGCGATTCTGATCACGCTGTTTGGCGGATTCCTGCTGCGTTTGTTGGCGATTCGTTTCCACTGGGAAATGCCGAAGTTCGTTTATAACGACGAAGCCTGACGTTCGGCGTGTTGCTTCAACGCCCATTCCACATGCTCGCGGACCAGTTCCGACGGATACTCGCGGCGCGCCTTCAACGCTTCCAGCACTGGAATGCTTGATGGCGCATTCCCCAGCCCCACCGCCAGATTGCGCAACCAGCGCTCATAACCGGCCCTACGCAACGGCGAGCCTTCGGTGCTGCTCAGAAACCGTTCCTCATCCCACATGAACAATTCAGCCAGTTCAGCGTTGTCCAGGTTGTGCCGTGGCTTGAAGTCGCTTTCGCCGGACGGACGGGCAAAACGGTTCCATGGGCAGACGATCTGGCAGTCATCGCAGCCAAACACCCGATTGCCGATCAATGGCCGCAAGTCCTCCGGGATCGCGCTTTTCAGTTCGATGGTCAGGTAGGAAATGCAGCGCCGGGCGTCCAGCACGTAGGGGCCGACAAACGCGTTGGTCGGGCAGATGTCGAGGCATGCGGTGCAGCGGCCGCAATGCTCGGTGGCGTGCGGTGAGTCTTCCGGCAGTGGCAGATCGACAAAGAGTTCGCTGAGGAAGAAGTAACTGCCGGCCTTGCGATTCAAGACCAGGGTATTTTTGCCGATCCATCCAAGGCCGGCCTTTTCCGCAATAGCTTTTTCCAGCACTGGCGCACTGTCGACAAACGCGCGGTAGCCGAACGGGCCGATGACCGCCTGAATCTTTTCTGCCAGTTGTTGCACGCGTTTACGGATCAATTTGTGGTAATCGCGGCCCAAGGCATAACGCGACACGTAGGCTTTTTCCGGTTGAGCCAGTAATTGCGCCATTTGGGTATCGCCCGGCAGGTAATCCATGCGCAGGGAGACCACTCGAAGCGTACCGGGCACCAGCTCCTCCGGGTGTGAGCGTTTAGTACCGTGGGCACCCATGTAGTCCATTTCGCCGTGGTAACCGGCTTCGAGCCAACGCGCCAGGTGCTGTTCATGCTCGGCGAGGTCCAGGCCGCTGATGCCGACTTGCTGAAAGCCCAGCTCGCGGCCCCAGTCCTTGATGGATTGGGCGAGGGCAGGCAGGTCTGTGGTAATAGCGGGCATGAGGCGAGAGAAACCGGAGCTGAGGTGCGTATAATTCTGCCAGACATCGGAGCCCGAAGACGCATGCCGCACACTAAAGATGATTTACCCGACGCGCTGTACAGCGCCGCGCAAGTGCGGGCCCTCGATGCGAGCCTGATTGCGGCCGGTACGCCGGGCTTTGAATTGATGCAACGTGCGGCGCGGGCGACCTGGCGTGCGCTGGTCCGACATTGGCCGACGGCCAACGAACTGACGGTAGCCGCCGGCCACGGCAACAATGCCGGTGATGGTTATCTGGTCGCGGTGTTGGCCAAGCGTGCAGGCTGGCATGTGCGCGTGTTGGCGGTCGGTGATCCTCAGCGGTTGCAGGGCGATGCTGCCTTGGCCCACGCCGAGGCCCTGGCCGAAGGCGTCGCCGTTCAAGCCTGGACTGTGCAGTCAGAGTTGCGTGGCGTCGTGCTGGATGCCTTGCTCGGCACCGGTCTGACGGGCGAGGTACGAGAACCCTGCGCCAGCGTCATCGCGGCGATCAACGCCAGCGGCCGGCCGGTGGCTGCGGTAGATATTCCTTCGGGGCTGTGTGCCGATTCGGGGCGTGTGCTCGGCGTGGCTGTTCGGGCGAATCTGACCGTGACCTTCATTGGTCTGAAACTCGGTCTGTTCACGGGTGATGCGGCGGATGTAGTGGGCGAATTGGTTTTCAATGATCTGCAAGCGCTCCCTGAGGCGTTCAGCGGGGTCGCCATCAGTGCCCGACGCCTGGCGGCTGGCAATTTGCCGCGCCTGGCGGGTCGAACGCCGACTGCCCATAAAGGCAAATTCGGCCACGTCTTGCTGATCGGCGGTGATCGCGGCTTCGGCGGTGCGATTCTGCTGAGTGCGCAAAGTGCGCTGCGCAGTGGCGCTGGCATGGTGTCGGTGGCCACTCGCAGCGAGCATGTGCCGGCGGCACTGGCGAGAATTCCCGAAGCGATGGTGCTGGGCACTTCGTCGGCGAATCAACTGATGGGATTGCTGCAAAAGGTTTCCGTGCTGGTGGTCGGCCCGGGCTTGGGTCAGGCTTCGTGGGGACGCAGTCTGCTGTCGGCGGCGGCCAATGCGCCGCTGGCCCAAGTCTGGGACGCCGATGCGTTGAATATGCTGGCTGACGAACGCGTGAGCCTGCCCAAGGACTGCGTGATCACGCCGCATCCGGGCGAAGCGGCGCGCTTGTTGGGAATAGACACGGCGCAAGTGCAGGCTGATCGCCCGGCTGCGGCACACGCGTTGAGCAAAAAATACACAGCTGTAGTGATTTTAAAAGGCGCCGGCAGCTTGATCGCCAGCCCCGATGGGCGCCTGGCGGTGTGCCATCAGGGCCATCCGGCCATGGCCACCGCCGGCCTGGGCGATGTGCTGGCCGGCCTGGTCGGCGCGTTGCTGGCTCAGGGCATGGACGCGTTCGATGCGGCCTGCCTCGCCGTCTGGCTGCACGCCAATGCCGGCGCGCAACAAGGTAAATCGGGCCGTGGGCTGGCGGCCAGTGATCTGATTCCAGCCATTCGTCAGTTGTTGGAGGAGCAAGCACCGTGTCTGAAGTAACCCTGTACCTGGCTGATGAAGACGCGATGACCGCGTTTGGCGCCCGCATCGCGAAAACCACCGAAGGGCACGGTCTGATTTTTCTGGTAGGGGACCTGGGGGCGGGGAAAACCACGTTGTCCCGCGGCATCATCCGAGGCCTGGGGCATGTGGGCGCGGTAAAAAGTCCGACGTTCACCCTGGTCGAGCCCTACGAGATCGGTGAGATCCGTGCCTTCCATTTCGACCTGTATCGCCTGGTCGATCCGGAGGAGTTGGAATTCCTCGGTATCCGCGACTATTTCGAAGACGATGCCTTGTGCCTCATCGAGTGGCCCGATAAAGGTGCAGGCTTTTTGCCAAAGCCCGACCTGACCATTACCATTAGCCCGCAAGACAGCGGGCGTTCGCTGAAAATTTTGTCCCAGGGCGCGCGTGGCGAGTCGTGGTGTGCCGCTTTGGCATTGGAAACTAATTAAATGATGGGGTCTGGTATGCGCTTTCGCGCGATGGTAGCTGCCGTAGGGATGTTGTTTTTGGCGGTGACCGTCAATGCTGAGGCCGAAACGAAGGTCAACAGCGTTCGTCTGTGGCGGGCGCCGGACAACACACGGTTGGTGTTCGACCTGACCGGGCCGGTGCAACACAGCGTTTTCACCCTGACAGCCCCGGACCGACTGGTGATTGACATCAATGGCGCAACCCTTGGTGCGCCGCTGAACGTCTCCACCGCCAACACCCCGATCACTGCCATGCGCTCGGCCCAACGCACGCCGACCGACTTGCGAGTGGTCATCGACCTGAAAAAAGCCGTCACGCCAAAAAGCTTCACCCTGGCGCCGAATGCCCAGTACGGCAATCGCCTGGTGGTCGACTTGTTCGATAACGCCGCCGACGCCGCGCCAATTCCCGCGCCGACCAATGTCGCGACCGTCGCGCCGGTGCCGGTCACTCCGGTCGATCCCCCGGTCAAACTGCCGCCCGCGCCGGCTGGCAAGCGCGACATTATTGTCGTGATCGACGCTGGCCACGGCGGCGAAGACCCAGGCGCCTCGGGCTCTCGCGGTCAGCGTGAAAAAGACGTGGTGTTGGCCATCGCTCGCGAATTGCAGCGGCAGGTCAACGGCATGAAAGGCTTCCGCGCCGAGCTGACCCGCACCGGCGACTACTTCATTCCGTTGCGTGGCCGTACCGAAATTGCCCGCAAGAAGGGCGCCGACCTGTTCGTGTCAATCCACGCCGACGCCGCGCCCTCGGCCGCTGCGTTCGGTGCATCGGTGTTTGCCCTGTCTGATCGCGGCGCCACGTCGGAAACCGCCCGTTGGCTGGCCGACAGTGAAAACCGCTCGGACTTGATCGGTGGTGCCGGCAACGTCAGCCTCGACGACAAGGACCGCATGCTCGCGGGGGTGCTGCTCGACTTGTCGATGACCGCTTCCCTGACGTCCAGCCTGAACGTCGGCCAGAAGGTTCTCAGCAACATCGGCCGCGTCACGCCGCTACACAAACAGCGCGTGGAACAAGCCGGGTTCATGGTGTTGAAGTCGCCGGACATCCCGTCGATTCTCGTGGAAACCGGGTTCATCTCCAACGCCAACGAAGCCTCGAAACTCGCCGCGGCCAACCACCAGCAAGCCCTGGCTCGCTCGATCAGCAGCGGCGTGCGTCAGTTCTTCCAGCAGAATCCACCACCGGGCACTTACATCGCCTGGCTGCGCGATTCCGGCAAAATCGCCCAGGGGCCGCGTGATCATCGGGTAAACCCGGGGGAAACCCTGGCGATGATCGCCGTGCGTTATCAAGTGTCCCCGGCCACCTTGCGCAGCGCCAACAACCTGAAAAGTGACGAGCTGAAAATCGGTCAGACCCTGACCATTCCGGGCACCGAACTGGCGTCCAAAGAATGAATCAGGCCGTGATCAACAGCGCTCGCATCGAGCTGCTCAGCCCGCGCCTGGCGAACCAGATTGCCGCCGGCGAGGTGGTCGAGCGCCCGGCTTCGGTGATCAAGGAATTGTTGGAAAACAGTCTCGACTCCGGCGCCAAGCGCATCGATGTCGATGTCGAGCAGGGCGGCGTCAAGCTGCTGCGGGTGCGCGACGATGGCAGCGGTATTTCTGCCGATGACCTGCCGCTGGCCCTGGCCCGTCACGCCACCAGCAAGATCCGCAACCTGGAAGACCTTGAGCAGGTCATGAGCCTCGGGTTTCGCGGCGAAGCACTCGCCTCGATCAGTTCCGTGGCGCGCCTGACCCTGACGTCCCGCACCCGCGATGCCGATCAGGCCTGGCAGGTCGAAACCGAAGGTCGGGATATGGCACCGCGTGTGCAGCCAGCCGCTCATCCGGTGGGTACTTCGGTGGAAGTGCGCGATCTGTTTTTCAACACCCCGGCGCGGCGCAAGTTTCTCAAAACCGAAAAAACCGAATTCGATCACCTGCAAGAAGTGATCAAGCGACTGGCCTTGGCACGCTTTGACGTGGCGTTCCACTTGCGCCACAACGGCAAAACCATCCTCAGCCTGCATGAAGCCCATGACGACGCGGCCCGTGCCCGGCGTGTGGCGGCCATCTGCGGTGCGGGGTTCCTGGAGCAGGCACTGCCGATCGAAATCGAGCGCAATGGCCTGCATTTGTGGGGTTGGGTGGGCTTGCCGACGTTCAACCGCAGCCAGGCGGACTTGCAGTATTTCTTCGTGAATGGCCGTGCCGTGCGCGACAAATTGGTGGCCCACGCGGTGCGCCAGGCCTATCGCGATGTGCTGTTCAATGGTCGGCATCCGACTTTCGTGTTGTTTTTTGAAGTTGATCCGGCCGGTGTCGACGTCAACGTGCACCCGACCAAGCACGAAGTACGTTTCCGTGACGGGCGCATGGTCCACGATTTCCTCTACGGCACCTTGCACCGCGCCTTGGGCGATGTGCGACCGGATGACCATTTGGCAGCGCCGGTGGCGACGGCCATCGTTCGACCGACCGGTATCGATGCCGGCGAGTTCGGTCCGCAGGGCGAAATGCGCCTGGCGGCCAATGCGCTGCTGGAGCAGCCTCAGGCACAACCGGCGTTCAATACCGCTGGCTCGGGCGCGGGTGCCGGTTTTCAGTACCAATACTCGCCGCGTCCGCAGTCCGGCGTGCCTGCGGCTGAAGCCCAGGCAGCGTATCGTGAGTTTTTTGCGCCGCTGCCGGAAGCCAACGCTGTGGCGCTTCCGGCCGGGCAGGACGATATACCGCCGCTGGGTTACGCGTTGGCGCAGCTCAAAGGCATCTACATTCTTACCGAAAACGCCCAAGGCCTGGTGTTGGTGGACATGCACGCCGCGCACGAGCGGATCATGTACGAACGCCTGAAAGTCGCCATGGCCAGCGAAGGCCTGAGTGGCCAGCCGCTGCTGGTGCCGGAATCGTTGGCCGTGAGCGAGCGCGAAGGCGATTGCGCCGAAGAAAACGTCGCGTGGTTCCAGCGTCTGGGTTTCGAATTGCAGCGCCTCGGCCCGGAAACACTGGCCATTCGACAGATTCCCGCCTTGCTCAAGCAGGCGGAGGCCAATCGGTTGGTCAGCGATGTTCTGGCCGATCTGATGGAATACGGCACCAGCGACCGGATTCAGGCGCACCTGAACGAATTGCTCGGCACCATGGCCTGCCACGGCGCGATTCGGGCGAATCGGCGGCTGGCCCTGCCGGAAATGAACGCTCTGCTGCGTGATATGGAAAACACCGAACGCAGCGGTCAATGCAACCATGGCCGACCGACCTGGACCCAATTGGGCCTGGACGATCTGGACAAACTGTTCCTGCGCGGTCGTTGATGAGCCAGCTCCCCCCTGCAATTTTCCTGATGGGCCCGACCGCAGCGGGCAAGACCGACCTGGCCATCGAACTGACCAAGGTCCTGCCTTGCGAGCTGATCAGCGTCGACTCGGCGCTGGTCTATCGCGGTATGGACATCGGCACCGCCAAGCCGTCGAAAGAGATTCTGGCCGAATTTCCCCATCGTCTGATCGATATTCTCGATCCGGCGGAGAGTTATTCGGCTGCGGATTTCCGTCGTGACGCCCTTGAAGCCATGGCCGACATCACCGCGCGGGGCAAAATTCCGCTGCTGGTGGGCGGCACAATGCTCTATTACAAGGCTTTGGTCGAAGGTCTGGCGGACATGCCGGCGGCCGATCCCGACGTCCGCGCGCGGATCGAAGAAGAGGCCGCACGCCTTGGCTGGCAAGCCCTGCACGACCAATTGGCGAGTATCGACCCGGAATCGGCGGCGCGTATTCACCCGAACGATCCGCAGCGACTCAGTCGAGCGTTGGAAGTTTATCGTGTCAGCGGTCAGAGCATGACCGAGCTCAGGCGGAGACAATCTGCGCAAAGTACTGAAGCAGCCACTTCGGGACTGCAACAATTGCCCTATACTGTCGCGAACTTGGCCATTGCTCCGGCAAATCGTCAGGTACTGCACGAGCGAATTAAACAAAGATTCACTTTAATGTTGGAACAGGGATTCATCGACGAGGTCGTAGCCCTGCGTAAGCGAAGTGACCTGCATTCGGGGTTGCCGTCTATACGCGCAGTAGGCTACCGACAAGTCTGGGACTACCTGGATGGCAAGCTGACGCAAGCCGAGATGCAGGAGCGTGGAATCATTGCCACGCGCCAATTGGCAAAACGTCAGTTCACCTGGCTGCGCAGTTGGGCTGATTTACACTGGTTGGACAGCCTGGATTGCGACAATCTGCCGCGCGCCTTGAAATACCTGGGGACCATCTCCATATTGAGCTGAGTCCTTGCAATTGCCGTCTATCCTTGGGGGTGTGACGGCCACAAGCCATCTGTTTACCTATTTTTTATATTGAATCCTTAAAGGAGTGCGGCACATGTCAAAAGGGCATTCGCTACAAGACCCTTACTTGAATACTTTACGTAAAGAGAAAGTTGGGGTTTCTATCTACCTGGTCAACGGGATCAAACTGCAAGGCACGATCGAGTCCTTCGACCAGTTCGTTATCCTGCTGAAAAACACCGTCAGCCAGATGGTCTACAAACACGCTATCTCTACAGTGGTGCCGGTTCGTCCAATTCGTCTGCCTAGCGCAACCGAATCCGAAGCAGGTGACGCTGAGCCAGGTAACGCCTGATAGGAGTCTCCTTTGTTCTTTGAGCGCCACGGTGGTGGTGAGCGAGTGATCCTCGTTCACTTGGATGGACAGGACCCTGAGGCGCGCGAAGATCCGCAGGAGTTTCAGGAGTTGGCTAATTCGGCCGGCGCCGAGACCGTTGCGTTTTTTAACGTGCCGCGTCATCGGCCAACCGCCAAATTCCTGATCGGCAGCGGCAAGGTCGAGGAACTACGCGACCTGGTCCATGCCGAAAAGGCCGATCTGGTGATCTTCAATCACACCCTCACGCCCAGTCAGGAACGTAACCTCGAACGTGTTTTCGAGTGTCGCGTGATCGACCGCACCGGTCTGATTCTCGATATTTTCGCCCAGCGCGCCCGTACCCATGAAGGCAAGCTCCAGGTCGAACTGGCCCAGCTTGACCACATGAGCACCCGGCTGGTTCGTGGCTGGACTCACCTTGAGCGTCAAGGTGGCGGTATCGGCATGCGTGGCCCGGGCGAAACCCAGCTGGAGACCGACCGCCGCTTGCTGCGGGTTCGCCTGCGACAGATCAAAGGCCGGCTGGAAAAAGTGCGCAGCCAGCGCGAACAGTCGCGACGTGGCCGTATGCGTGCGGATATCCCTACCGTGTCTTTGGTGGGGTATACCAACGCCGGTAAATCCACGCTCTTCAATAACGTGACGAAATCCGACGTGTACGCGGCTGACCAGTTGTTTGCCACGCTGGACCCGACCTTGCGCCGTCTGGAACTGGACGACCTGGGGCCGATTGTCCTGGCTGATACTGTGGGTTTCATTCGCCACTTGCCCCACAAGCTGGTCGAGGCATTTCGGTCTACCCTCGAAGAGTCGAGCAACTCCGACTTGCTGTTGCATGTGATCGATGCGGCCGAACCGGATCGCATGTTGCAGATCGAGCAGGTGATGGTGGTGCTGGGCGAGATTGGTGCCCAGGACTTGCCGATCCTTGAGGTCTATAACAAACTCGATTTGCTTGAAGGCGTTGAGCCACAAATCCAGCGCGACGAAAACGGCAAACCTCAACGGGTCTGGCTGTCGGCGCGTGATGGCAGTGGTCTGGAATTGCTTGAGCAAGCCATTGCCGAGTTGCTGGGCAGTGAGTTGTTTATCGGTACCTTGCGCTTGCCGCAACGATTCGCTCGACTGCGTGCGCAGTTCTTCGAACTCGGAGCGGTACAGAAAGAAGAACACGACGAAGAAGGTGTCAGCTTGCTGGCCGTTCGATTGCCGCGTTCGGAGCTCAATCGGCTGGTCAGCCGTGAAGGCGTTGTGCCGACAGAGTTCATCGAGCAACACACTTTGCAATAAAAGCCTGAGAAAGCGGTTGTGCCGCGGTGACAGGCATTCTGTAGCATTGGTCGGCGCGCCGTGGGTGCGTCTTTGCTTTATCAGATGGAGAGCGCTATGGCTTGGAATGAGCCGGGTGGCAACTCGAATAATCAGGATCCTTGGGGTGGCAAGCGTCGTAATAACGGCGACCGCAAGGGACCACCGGATCTCGACGAGGCCTTCCGAAAGCTGCAGGAAAGCCTGAATGGGTTGTTCGGTGGTGGTAAGAAACGTGGTGACGACGGCGGTGGTTCGGGCAAGAGAGGCGGCTTCGGCGGTCTGCTCGGCATCGGCCTGGTCGTGTTGGCGGCCGTGTGGCTGTACAGCGCGGTCTACGTGGTCGACGAGCAGGAGCAAGCCGTGGTGCTGCGCTTCGGCAAGTACTACGAAACCGTCGGCCCAGGTCTGAACATCTATTTCCCACCGATCGATCGCAAGTACCTGGAAAACGTCACGCGAGAGCGTGCGTACACCAAGCAGGGTCAAATGCTGACTGAAGACGAAAATATCGTCGAAGTGCCGCTGACCGTGCAGTACAAGATCAGCAACCTGCAGGACTTCGTGCTGAGCGTAGACCAGCCGGAAATCAGCCTTCAGCACGCGACCGAAAGTGCCTTGCGCCATGTGGTGGGTTCCACCGCGATGGACCAGGTGCTGACCGAAGGTCGTGAGTTGATGGCGAGCGAGATCAAGGAGCGTCTGCAACGCTTCATGGATACCTATCGCACCGGTATCACGGTCACTCAGGTCAACGTACAGAGCGCAGCCGCACCGCGTGAAGTGCAGGAAGCCTTCGATGACGTGATCCGCGCCCGTGAAGACGAGCAGCGTTCGCGCAACCAGGCTGAAACCTATGCCAACGGCGTCGTGCCGGAAGCCCGTGGTCAGGCCCAGCGCATCATCGAAGATGCCAACGGTTACCGTGACGAAACCGTCTCGCGTGCCAAGGGTGAGGCTGATCGCTTCACCAAACTGGTCGCCGAGTACCGCAAGGCACCTGAAGTCACCCGCCAGCGTCTGTACCTGGACACCATGCAGGAAGTCTTCAGCAGCACCAGCAAGGTTCTCGTGACCGGCAACAAGAATGGCCAGAGCAATCTGCTGTACTTGCCGCTGGACAAGATGGTCGAAAGTGGTCGCAACACCAGCACTCCGGTGACTGGCGCGGCAGCCACCAGCAATGAAGCGAATGCGCGTGCGGCAGCTGATCTGCAGCAACAGCAAGCACGTACCAGGGAGAGTCGCTGATGAGCAATAAATCGCTGATCGCCCTTATTGTCGGCGTCGTCGTGGCGATCGCAGCCTGGAACTGCTTCTACATCGTGGCTCAGACCGAGCGTGCGGTGTTGCTGCAGTTCGGTCGCGTGGTTCAGACCGATGTTCAGCCGGGCCTGCATGTGAAAGTGCCTTACGTTAACCAGGTGCGCAAATTTGACGCACGCCTGATGACGCTGGATGCACCGACACAACGCTTCCTGACGCTGGAAAAGAAAGCTGTCATGGTCGATGCCTACGCCAAGTGGCGGGTGAAAGATGCCGAGCGCTTCTACACCGCGACTTCCGGCCTCAAGCAGATCGCTGACGAGCGTCTTTCCCGTCGTCTGGAATCGGGCCTGCGCGACCAGTTTGGTAAGCGCACGCTGCACGAAGTGGTGTCGGGTGAGCGCGATGCGCTGATGACCGATATCACTGCGTCGCTGAACAAGATGGCAGAAAAAGAGCTCGGCATTGAAGTGGTTGATGTTAGGGTCAAGGCCATCGATCTGCCGAAAGAAGTAAACCGCAGTGTGTTCGAGCGCATGAGCTCTGAGCGTGAGCGTGAAGCTCGCGAGCACCGCGCCAAGGGTAACGAATTGGCAGAAGGCATTCGTGCCGACGCCGATCGTCAACGCCGCGTGCTGCTGGCGGAAGCCTATCGTGAATCCGAAGAGGTTCGCGGTGACGGTGATGCCCAGGCCGCTGCGATCTACTCCAAGGCCTACGGCCAGGATCAGGAGTTCTACGGTTTCTACCGTAGCCTGCGTGCCTACCGTGAAAGCTTCGCGAACAAATCCGACGTCATGGTCCTGGACCCAAGCAGCGACTTCTTCCGTTACCTGGAAAAAGCCAAGCCTTGATACGACGTTGACCTGAATCATCCTCCGCCTGGCGGCTAAAGCCTCGGGCGGGGTGATCCTTTGGGAAAACGTGTGTATGATGCGGCAGCCGGGAAATTCCCGGCTTTTTTGCGTCTGCACGTTTGATTGCTGTTGTTTAGGCAGGCGCCCGAGTTGAATGACTCGACAGGTTTTTCGAGGAAAGTGATTGGCGAAGCTTATTTTCAGGCTTTTCGCCGCGTTGTTTATGCGTGGCTTGTAAACAAAGCCGATCATTTTCTGCTTCACTCAAGGCTCGCCCATAGGCTTGCCGCCCGGACCATAGGGGAATGGCGTAATGGCAACGGTAGACCGCTGGCTGCTGCCAGATGGCATCGAAGAAGTACTGCCACCGGAAGCGGCGCGCATTGAAGTCGCGCGTCGTCAGGTGTTGGATCTGTTCCAGAGCTGGGGTTACGAGTTTGTCGTGACTCCCCATATCGAGTACCTGGAATCCCTGCTGACCGGCGCGGGCCAGGACCTCGATTTGCGTACCTTCAAGGTCATCGACCCGCAATCGGGCCGGCAGATGGGTTTCCGTGCCGACATCACGCCGCAAGTGGCGCGCATCGATGCGCACACCCTGCGTCGCGAAGGTCCTAGCCGTCTGTGCTATGCCGGCAGTGTGCTGCACGCTCAGCCACGCGCCTTGTCGTCCTCGCGCAGCCCGATTCAACTGGGCGCCGAGTTGTACGGCGATGCCAGTCCGAGCAGCGACGTGGAAGTCATCAGCCTGATGCTGGCCATGCTGCAACTGGCCGACGTGCCGGAAGTGCACATGGACCTCGGCCATGTTGGCATCTACCGTGGCCTGGCCCGCGCGGCCGGTTTGTCGGGTGAAGTTGAACAACAGTTGTTCGATGCGTTGCAACGCAAGGCTATCGACGAGGTCATTACCTTGACCGAAGGTTTGCCTGCCGATCTGTCGGGCATGCTGCGGGCATTGGTTGATCTGTGTGGCGGTCGTGAAGTATTGAGCGCTGCTCGCGAGCGTCTGGCGAATGCACCGGCGCCAGTTTTGGCGGCGCTGGAGGATTTGCTGGCGATTGCCGAGCGTTTGTCCACGCGTTTCCCGGAATTACCGCTGTACTTCGACCTGGGCGAGTTGCGCGGCTACCACTACCACACCGGTGTGGTGTTCGCGGTGTTTGTGCCGGGCGTTGGTCAGTCCATTGCTCAGGGCGGTCGTTACGACGACATCGGTGCCGACTTCGGTCGCGCTCGTCCGGCAACCGGCTTTTCTACCGATTTGAAAACCCTGGTGACCCTGGGGCGTGCTGAAATCGAGCTACCGTCTGGCGGTATCTGGATGCCTGACAGTACGGATGCGGCACTCTGGCAGCAGGTTTGCCAGTTGCGCAGTGAGGGTCAGCGTGTCGTTCAGGCATTGCCTGGACAACCTTTGGCCGCCGCCCGTGACGCGGACTGCGACCGGCAATTGATTCAGCAGAACGGGCTTTGGCAAGTATCGCCACTGGCTTCTTGAGTTTTCCTGCCGGCCCGTGCCGGCACCAAGTTTGCGCGAATGAGGACAAGTGTTATGGGTAAGAATGTCGTAGTCCTGGGCACCCAATGGGGTGATGAGGGCAAAGGCAAGATCGTTGATCTGCTGACCGAACATGCTGCCGCCGTAGTGCGCTACCAGGGTGGCCACAACGCGGGTCACACCCTGGTGATCGACGGCGAGAAAACCGTCTTGCACCTGATCCCTTCGGGCGTACTGCGCGAAGGCGTGCAGTGCCTGATCGGCAACGGCGTGGTGGTTGCACCCGACGCTCTGCTGCGGGAAATCATCAAGCTGGAAGAGAAAGGCGTACCGGTGCGCGAGCGCCTGCGTATCAGCCCCTCCTGCCCGCTGATCCTGTCCTACCACGTCGCACTGGACCAGGCGCGTGAAAAGGCCCGTGGCGAGCTGAAGATCGGCACCACCGGTCGTGGCATCGGCCCGGCTTACGAAGACAAAGTCGCCCGTCGCGGTCTGCGTATCGGTGACCTGTTCCACCGTGAGCGTTTCGCCGCCAAGCTGGGTGAGTTGCTGGATTACCACAACTTCGTTCTGGTCAATTACTACAAAGAACCAGCGATCGACTTCCAGAAAACGCTTGATGAGTGCATGGAATACGCCGAGCTGCTGAAGCCGATGATGCTCGACGTCACCGCCGAGCTGCACGAGCTGCGTCGCGCTGGCAAAGACATCATGTTCGAAGGCGCCCAAGGCTCCCTGCTGGACATCGACCACGGTACCTACCCGTACGTCACCAGCTCCAACACCACCGCGGGCGGCATCGCCACCGGTTCGGGTTTCGGTCCGATGTACCTGGATTACATCCTCGGCATCACCAAGGCCTACACCACTCGCGTCGGTTCGGGTCCGTTCCCGACTGAGCTGTTCGACGACGTTGGCGCGTTCTTGGCCAAACGTGGCCACGAGTTCGGTGCGACCACCGGCCGTGCCCGTCGTTGCGGCTGGTTCGACGCTGTCATCCTGCGTCGCGCTATCGACGTCAACAGCATCTCGGGCCTGTGCCTGACCAAGCTGGACGTACTGGACGGTCTGGAAACCATCAACATCTGCGTTGGCTACAAGAACCAGGATGGTGCAGTGATCGACGCACCGACTGACGCCGACAGCTACATCGGCCTGGAGCCAGTGTACGAAGAGATGCCAGGCTGGACCGAATCCACCGTCGGTGCCAAGACCCTGGAAGAGCTGCCGCAAGCCGCTCGCAACTACATCAAACGCGTCGAAGAGTTGGTCGGTGCGCCGATCGACATTATTTCGACGGGCCCGGACCGCAACGAGACCATCGTTCTGCGTCACCCGTTCGCTTAATAAGTCGTTGATGTAAAACGCAAAGGGCCCTTAATCGGGCCCTTTGTCGTTTATGCCTGTTGGACGGCATGACCTTTGCTGTGATCTTCATTAAGAGCATGCCTTCTGGCGTGCCACCAATTTAATGGCGTCAAAGCAGAGGGATATCAAGTGTCGGCGGTTCTCTCATTGTTACAAAGCCGTTTATTGCGGCCTGTGTTCGTTACCCTTGGTATCGCCCTTTTGGTGCAGGTGCTTGTGGCGGTTGCCCTGACGCGGAGCACGGTGACTGCACTGGAAGCCGATTTGGGTGTGCGCCTGGGTGCGGACAGTCAAAAACTCTCTGGCGAGCTGGAGCAAGCGGGGCGTGAAGTCACGTCGAGCCTTGACAACCTCTCCACCAGCACGCGTCAGCGCCTCACGGCCGGTTTGTCCTCGCGGCTGGAGGAAGAACAGGCTCAGTTGCGTGCCACGCTGGAAAAGGACCTGAAGGATTCTGCTAATGATATGGCGCAGCTCCTGGCTTCAGTTGCACCCCGCGCCATTTGGGACAGCGACGTGCCAACCCTGTCCGAATTCGCCCGTCGGGCCCAGCGCAATCCCAACGTGCTGTTCGTGGTTTACGACGACGCAACGGGTCAGCACCTGACGCGCTACCTCAACCGTGAAAACCCGATCAACAAAGCGCTTCTGGAAAAAGGCCAGGGCGAGCGCGCGCTGGATAAAGTGCTGGATGCGGCGAAGAACGACTCGTCGGTCTATTACCTGGAGGCTTCTATCAACCCTAATGGCGTGGAAATCGGCAAGGTTTTGATGGGCGTCTCCACCGCTTCGGTCGAAACCGATCTGGCGGCGTTGGACAAGCGTTTCTCGGCGCTGATCGCCAGCAGTGATCAACTGGTCGGCGACAGCCTCAAAGGCGCGGCGGCTGATAGCGCAACGGCTATGCGGGCGCGTTTGACGTCTGCTCAGGCCACCGCCTCGGAAATGAAAGCCAACACCACCAGCACCGTACAGGAAGCTGCGGCGACCTTGCGCTGGCGCATCGGCATGGGCCTGGCGCTGGTGGGTTGCGGCGTGTTGCTGTTGCTGGCGGTGGTGCTTGGGCGTCGAGTGGTCAACCGCTTGAAAATGCTGATTGCCGCGATGGACGACCTGGCGGCAGGCGAGGGCGATCTGACCAAGCGCGTGCAGATCAACAGCAAGGACGAAATCGGCGACATGGCCTCGGCAGTCAATCGCTTTGTCGATAAGTTGCAGCCCATCGTGCGCGAGGCTGGCGATGTAGCCCAGCGTACAGGTGTTGAAATCGGCGCCATGACCCTGCGCAACGCCGGTGCCGATGCTGCGGCGGGCATGCAGCGTGACGAAGTGGCCGAAAGCCTGCGCGCGCTGTCGCAGATGGCTGATGAAGCGCAGTCCGAAAGCCACGCCATGCAGGCAGCCTTGCAGCAAGTGGTGGATATTCGTTCGGCCACCGATGAAAACACTCGGACCTCGGCGAAAGTCGGCAGCCTGATCGAAGCGTTGGCTGGACAGGTCGATACCGGCGCGAAAGTCATCGAGCGACTGGCACAACAGAGTGAACAGATTGAAGTGGTGCTGACCGTGATTCACGGCATCGCCGAGCAAACCAATCTGCTGGCGTTGAACGCGGCCATTGAAGCGGCGCGCGCCGGCGAGACCGGTCGCGGCTTTGCCGTGGTGGCGGACGAAGTGCGGGCATTGGCGAGCAAGACCCAGAGCTCTACGGGCGATATTCAGGCGCACATCGTGGCCTTGCAGCAAGGTGCGCGTGAGGCGGTGGCGGCGATCGGCCAGGCCGGACGTCAGGCCAGCGAAGGTTTGCTGGTGTTGCGTGACAGCGCCAAGTTGCAGCAGTCGGTGCAGGCATCGGTCGAGCAGGTACATGCGGCGATTGGCCTGGCAACGCAGGCGGCGGCCCATCAGGCCCAAGGCGCGCAAGCGGTGCGGGGTCGGGTCGAGACGATTCATGCGCAGGCTGAGAAGGCGGCTCAGGCGGTGGTGGAAACCACGGCCAGCGGCAAGGTGCTGGATGGCTTGGCGGCGCAATTGAAGGCTAGCCTGGGGCAGTTCAGGGCTTAAATTTGAATTGGCGGGGCTGACGCTATCGCGAGTCTGCTCGCGATAGCGATCTCAACGGCTCAAATACATTCGGGTAGTAAGCAAATAGACCGGCAACCCCGATACCAATATCAACAGCGCCGCGTAAGGCGCCGCCGCCGCAAACTCCACATTCGCCGTATGCGCCCAAACCTCTGTTGCCAAGGTATTGAGCCCGGTCGGGCTCAGCAGCAGCGTCGCCGTCAGCTCCTTCATCGCATCCAGAAACACCAGCGCAAACGCGGCGCCGAGTGCCGGAAAGATGATTGGCAGGGTCACCCGGCAAAACGCACTGAAAGACGAAGCCCCCAGCGTGCGAGCCGCCTCTTCCAGCTGCGGAGCGGCCTTGTTCAGCGCCGTGCGAATCGGCGCCTGTGCCAATGGCAAAAACAGCAATGCATAAGCGATCAGCAGCAATGCCGACGTCTGGTACAGCACCGGCACATAGTGCAGCGCGAAATACACCAGCGTCAGCGCAATCACTAGCCCTGGCAGCGCATGCAACAGGTACGGCAGGCGTTCGGCCCAGATCGCCAATGGACCTTTGTAGCGCACCACCAGCAAGCCCACCGGCACCGCCAGCACCAGGCACAGCGCGGCGCCACCCAGCGAAAGCGCAAGGGACGACAGCAGCGCTTCGCTGATCGCCGCCACGGGAAACGCGGCGGACGAGCCTACTGCCAACCAGTACACCAGCATCCCCAGTGGAATGCCGCTGCCGATGATCGCCAGTGCCAGACAGTAAATCTGCCCAACGGCCGCCCAAGGTCCCAACTGCACCTGTTGCGCATGCCGTGCCGCACCCTGGCCGGTACGCACGTGGCGGCCCTTGCCGCGGACGCGCAATTCAAGCCACAGCAGCATCAGGCATAGCGCCAGCAACACCGCGGAAAGCATCGCCGCATTGGCGTTGCTGAATTCCAGTTCGAATTGCTGATAGATCGCCGTGGTGAACGTCTGCAAGCCGATGATCGACAGCGCGCCGAACTCCACAAGCATATGCAGTGCGATCAGCAGCGAACCGGCGAGGAGTGACGGCCACAGCAGCGGCAGGGTAATCCTGAAAAACACGCCCCAGCGGCTCTGCCCGAGCGTCCTGGCGGACTCCTCAAGCGAAGGGTCAAGGTTGCGCAGGGTCGCCGCAACCGGCAAAAAAATCAGCGGATACTTGGACAGGGTCATCACCAGAATCGCACCGCCCAAGCCTTCGAAGTGCGCGCTCAACGAGACCCAGGTAAAGCTGCTGACAAACGCCGGCACCGCGAACGGCAAACACAGGATCACACCCCACAATCGTCGGCCTGGCAGATTGCTGCGCTCCAGCAGCCAGGCCAGCGACAAGCCGATCACGCCACAGGCAACCGTCACGCCCACCATCAAGGCCAGCGTATTGCGCAGCAGGCCGAACACATAAGGTCGCCACAACAGGTGCAGCGCCTCGGCCCAGCCGGCCTGCCAGGTCTTGAGCCCAACGTATGCCAGGGGCAAGAGACTGAGCACCACCAGCAGCAAAACCGGCAACAACAACCAAATCGAAGGTCTCTTGCGCCGTGGCACGTAAGCCCCGCGAGAGGCAGGG
This sequence comes from Pseudomonas sp. O230, assembly GCF_045447035.1. Classification (NCBI taxonomy): domain Bacteria; kingdom Pseudomonadati; phylum Pseudomonadota; class Gammaproteobacteria; order Pseudomonadales; family Pseudomonadaceae; genus Pseudomonas; species Pseudomonas sp. O230. The sequence goes on from NZ_JBJGXN010000013.1 coordinate 30,497, forward strand.
GCTGATAACGATGCGCTCATTAGTTCAAGCCAACGTCGCGTTCCAGGTCCAGGGCTTCTTCGGCGTTGCCGAGGTCGGCGGGCGTAACCTTCGGCGCTTCAAGCTCGCTGAAGGGTTTGAGGCCGCGATCCGATGCCATGCCTTTGTGCAGCGGGTATTCGGCGGTGGTCTGAGTGATCACGCGCTGGCCTTCTTCGCTGGCCATGTAGGCGAGGAGTTGCTGGGCTTCTTTTGGATGTTTGCTGGACTTCAGCACGGCTGCACTGGAAACGGTGATCAGCCCGCCGACGTCGCCGCCGGTGAAGTAGTGCAGTTTCGAATCGAGCTGGCCTTTTTCGCGCTGTAGGGCGAACCAGTAGTAGTTGTTTACCAGCACAGTGGCGACTTCGCCGTTCTCCACGGCTTTCAGGGCGACCATGTTGTTGCTGTAGGTCTTGCCGAATGCGCGCAAACCGGTCAGCCATTCTTCGGCTGCGTCCATGCCGTGCACTTTGATGATTGCCACGGCTTGCTCCTGGAAAGCGCCGCTGGTGGGCACGAAGCCAACCTTGCCTTGCCATTTTGGCTCGGAGAATTCCATCACCGATTTCGGCAGGTCTTTTTCATCGATCAGTTTTGGGTTGAACGCAACCACGCGGACTCGCGCGGTGATGCCGATCCAGGTGCCATTGCCGGCGACGTAGTCTTTCGGCAAGACGGCGAGGGTGGCGGCATCGGTTTGTGCCAGCAGGCCTTGCTCGCCGAGTTTGTTCAGCGGCGGTGATTCTTCGGTGTAGATCACGTCGGCAGGGGACCGGTCGCCTTCTTCGACAACCTGGCTGGCAAGCTGGTTGCTGCTGCCTTTGCGCACGTTGACGCGGATGCCGGTCTTGGCTTCGAAAGCCTTGGCGACGGCGTCGCCGACTTCCTTGTGTTGACCGTTGTAGAGTGTCAGGGAAACCGGGTCGGCAGCCTGGGTGAGGGGGGTGGCGAGTGCCAGGCCGAGCAGGGTGATGGTCAGGCCGCGGCGCAGGGTATTTCGAAACGTCATTCGCAGGGTTCCTCACTGTCGCATTGCAAAAACTTGCAACAATGATAAACGATATTGTTTCTCAAGTGCGCCTTGCGGGGAGTGGCCTAACTCCTGTAGGGGGGCGAGCTTGCTCCGGGCGGTATTCCGACGATGGACGTGAACGATGACGCTTACAGAATGGAAAAGCGCGGTGCCTGAAGATGCATCGCGAGCTCGCTCGCACCTATCAGGCGTTGTGTAGTTTTTCAGATGCCAGAAACGCAAAAACCCGCTTTCGCGGGTTTCTGTTAAATTCAAGGTCGAGACCTTGAATTTGAATTGGTGCCCAGAAGAAGACTCGAACTTCCACGACCTTGCGGTCACCAGCACCTGAAGCTGGCGTGTCTACCAATTTCACCATCTGGGCATAATCTTCAGCGTCGCCGCTGTTGATGTGGCGCACTATACGGAGAGCATTTTGATCTGTAAACCCCTGATTTGGTTTTAATAAATCAGAACCTTAGAATGCAAAAAACCCGCTTTCGCGGGTTTTTGTGCGAGCCTTGAAATTGATCTAATCTCAAGCTCTGAATTGGTGCCCAGAAGAAGACTCGAACTTCCACGACCTTGCGGTCACCAGCACCTGAAGCTGGCGTGTCTACCAATTTCACCATCTGGGCAGTATCGGCAACGTCTCCGTCGTCGATGGCGCGCACTATACGGAGCGTCTTTTTAACTGTAAACCCCCAGCATCAAAAAAACCTGGAAAATTTCACCAGCGGCATTTAAATCAGCTTTGCGCTGTCGATAAAGGGCTTTAGATGGGCTCTCATAGCCTGAAATTTCCCGTTTCATTACGCCTATGCCAAACTAACCCGCATATAGACAAGGTGAAAACTCTCTAATGGCCGATTGGCAGTCCCTCGATCCCGAGGCCGCTCGTGAAGCGGAAAAATATGAAAACCCTATTCCTAGCCGCGAACTGATCCTTCAGCACCTTGCTGATCGGGGTTCGCCTGCTAACCGCGAGCAGTTGGTCGAAGAGTTTGGTCTGACCACAGAAGACCAGATCGAAGCCCTGCGTCGCCGCCTGCGCGCCATGGAGCGCGATGCTCAACTTATCTACACGCGTCGTGGCACCTATGCGCCGGTGGACAAGCTTGACCTGATCCTGGGCCGCATCAGCGGTCACCGTGACGGCTTCGGCTTCCTGGTTCCGGACGACGGCAGTGACGACCTGTTCATGAGCCCGGCGCAAATGCGTCTGGTGTTCGATGGCGACCGTGCCCTGGCCCGTGTTTCCGGCCTCGATCGTCGCGGTCGCCGCGAAGGCATGATCGTCGAAGTGGTCTCGCGTGCTCACGAAACCATCGTCGGCCGCTACTTCGAAGAGGGCGGTATTGGTTTCGTCGTCGCGGACAATCCGAAGATCCAGCAGGAAGTGCTGGTCACGCCGGGCCGTAACGCCAACGCCCAAATTGGTCAGTTTGTCGAAGTGAAGATCACTCACTGGCCGACGCCACGCTTCCAGCCGCAAGGCGATGTGGTTGAAGTCGTGGGCAACTACATGGCACCAGGCATGGAAATCGATGTCGCCCTGCGCGCTTACGATATCCCGCACGTCTGGCCTGAAGCGGTCTTGAAAGAAGCCGCCAAGCTCAAGCCTGAAGTCGAAGAGAAAGACAAAGAGAAGCGCGTCGACCTGCGTCATCTGCCGTTCGTCACCATCGACGGTGAAGATGCTCGCGACTTCGATGACGCGGTCTACTGCGAAGCCAAACCTGGCAAGTTGCGCCTGTTCTCCGGGGGCTGGAAGTTGTACGTGGCCATTGCCGACGTCTCCAGCTACGTGAAGATCGGTTCGGCGCTGGACAATGAATCTCAGGTTCGCGGCAACTCGGTGTACTTCCCCGAGCGTGTAGTGCCGATGCTGCCTGAGCAACTGTCCAATGGCCTGTGCTCGCTGAACCCGCACGTCGATCGCCTGGCCATGGTTTGCGAGATGACCATCTCCAAATCCGGCGAGATGACCGACTACTGCTTCTACGAAGCGGTGATTCACTCCCACGCTCGCCTGACCTACAACAAGGTCAGTGCGATGCTGGAAACGCCGAAACTTACCGAGGCGCGTCAGCTGCGCGGCGAGTACAACGACGTTCTGCCGCACCTCAAGCAGCTTTATGCGCTGTACAAGGTTTTGCTGGCCGCTCGTCACGTACGTGGCGCCATCGATTTCGAAACGCAGGAAACCCGGATCATCTTCGGGACCGAGCGCAAGATTGCCGAGATCCGTCCAACCGTTCGTAACGATGCGCACAAGCTGATCGAGGAATGCATGCTGGCGGCCAACGTGGCTACCGCTGAATTCCTGAAGAAGCACGAAATACCTGCGTTGTATCGCGTTCACAACGGCCCGCCACCGGAGCGTCTGGAAAAACTGCGCGCGTTCCTCGGCGAGCTCGGTCTGTCCCTGCACAAAGGCAAGGACGGCCCATCGCCGAAGGATTACCAGGCATTGCTGGCGAGCATCAAGGACCGTCCGGATTTCCACCTGATCCAGACCGTCATGCTGCGTTCGTTGAGCCAAGCGGTGTACAGCGCCGATAACCAGGGCCACTTCGGTCTGAATTACGAAGCCTATACCCACTTCACCTCGCCGATCCGCCGCTACCCGGACTTGCTCACGCACCGGGCGATCCGCAGCGTCATCCATTCGAAAATGGACACTCCGCACGTTCGCCGTGCCGGCGCGATGACCATTCCGAAAGCGCGCATCTATCCGTACGACGAAGCGACCCTGGAGCAGCTCGGCGAGCAGTGCTCGATGAGCGAGCGCCGCGCCGACGAAGCGACCCGCGACGTGGTGAACTGGCTCAAGTGCGAGTTCATGAAAGATCGCGTAGGCGAGTCGTTCCCTGGTGTGATCACCGCCGTGACCGGTTTTGGCCTGTTCGTCGAGCTGACCGATATCTACGTCGAAGGCCTGGTGCACGTCACCGCGCTGCCGGGCGACTACTACCACTTCGACCCTGTGCATCACCGCCTCGCGGGTGAGCGTACCGGTCGCAGCTTCCGCCTTGGCGACACCGTTGAAGTCCGCGTGATGCGCGTTGACCTCGACGAGCGCAAGATCGACTTCGAGATGGCTGAAAAGACCATCAGTGCGCCGATCGGCCGCAAGAAGCGTGGCGCTGAAACCGCTGCTCCTGCTGGCAAGACTGCAGCAGAGCCGGCGCCGGCGAAAACCGGTCGTCGTCCGGCCAAGGAAAAAGCGCCCGAAGCCTATCGCCCAAGCGATGCGGCAGCGAAAAATGCTGAGCTGCGCAAAAGCCGTGAACTGAAGCAGGCGTTGCTGTCTGAAGCGAAAAGCGGTGGTAAAGCGGCGTCTGGGGGAAAGACCGGACGGTCGGCGCCTGACAAGGCTCCCGGCAGCAAGCCGAGCAAACACCGTAAAGGCCCGCCGAAAGCGGGTTCGGCCCCAGCCAAAAGCGGCGGTGCACGTAAACCTAAGGCCAAGTCATGAGTCAGTTGGAAAAAATCTACGGTGTGCATGCGGTAGAAGCGTTGCTGCGTCATCACCCGAAACGCGTCAAGCAGATCTGGCTGGCTGAAGGCCGCAGCGAGCCGCGTGTACAGGCGCTGATCGCGCTGGCGGGCGAAAATCGCGTGCCCGTCGGCAACGCCGAGCGTCGTGAACTCGACGCATGGGTTGATGGCGTGCACCAGGGCGTGGTCGCGGACGTAAGTCCGAGCCAGGTCTGGGGTGAGGCGATGCTCGACGAGCTGCTTGATCGCTCCGAAGGCGCGCCGTTGCTGCTGGTGCTCGATGGCGTGACCGATCCGCACAACCTCGGCGCTTGCCTGCGTTCGGCCGATGCGGCCGGTGCGCTGGCGGTGATCGTGCCGAAGGACAAGTCGGCCACGCTGACCCCGACGGTGCGTAAAGTTGCCTGCGGTGCGGCGGAAGTGATTCCGTTGGTCGCGGTAACCAACCTGGCGCGCACCCTGGAAAAACTCAAGCAGCGCGGTTTGTGGGTTGTCGGCACGGCGGGCGAAGCTGAGCAGAGTCTGTACCAGCAAGACATGACCGGCCCGACCATCCTGATCATGGGTGCGGAAGGCAGCGGCATGCGTCGCCTGACTCGTGATCTGTGCGACTACCTGGTGCATCTGCCGATGGTCGGCAGCGTCAGCAGTCTCAACGTTTCGGTGGCGACTGGCGTCTGCCTGTTCGAGGCCCAGCGTCAGCGCAGCGTCAAGGCTGCCGGAAGCGGCAAAAAGTCTTAAGCCAGACGCAAACCCAGTGTGGGAGCGGGCTTGCTCGCGAAAAGGGAGTGTCAGTCGGCAGAAATGTTACCTGACACACCGCATTCGCGAGCAAGCCGGCTCCCACAGTGGTTTGTGGCGAGGCAAAAATCGGTGTGTAAACGAACTGTTCAAATAATCACCAATTGCCTTGCACCTCTCTTGTCCCTTCTCTACAATTGCGCCCCTTGCTGTGACGGCAGGCACGCATGTGTCTATCGCAAGCAAGTCCATTAGTGTCATTCACTCCTTGTCTGACCGCTTTTGAGCGGCAGGCTACAACCCGTAAGGAGCATTCATGCGTCATTACGAAATCATCTTTTTGGTCCACCCGGATCAAAGCGAGCAAGTCGGCGGCATGGTTGAGCGTTACACCAAGCTGATCGAAGAAGACGGCGGCAAAATCCACCGTCTGGAAGATTGGGGCCGTCGTCAACTGGCCTACGCAATCAACAATGTTCACAAGGCTCACTACGTGATGCTGAACGTTGAATGCACTGGCAAGGCCCTGGCCGAGCTGGAAGACAACTTCCGCTACAACGATGCAGTGATCCGTAACCTGGTCATCCGTCGCGAAGAAGCCGTTACCGGCCAATCCGAGATGCTCAAGGCTGAAGAAAACCGCAGTGAGCGCCGTGAGCGTCGCGACCGTCCTGAGCACGAAGGCGCCGAAAGCGCTGATAGTGATGACAGCGACAACAGCGATAACGCTGACGAGTAATCCACGGACCTTTTGAGGAGCCTATTACATGGCACGTTTCTTCCGTCGTCGTAAATTCTGCCGCTTCACCGCTGAAGACGTGAAAGAGATCGATTACAAAGATCTCAACACTCTGAAAGCTTACGTATCCGAGACCGGCAAAATCGTTCCAAGCCGCATCACCGGTACCAAAGCACGTTATCAGCGTCAGCTGGCCACCGCTATCAAGCGCGCCCGCTTCCTGGCCCTGCTGGCCTACACCGACAGCCACGGCCGCTGAGACCGGGCAGTCGACACGTAGCAAAGGATTGAATGCATGCGTGCCATAGCTGAGTTCATCATGCGCGGCCGTATGCAGGCCACTCTCGTAGTGGCCGGATGCGCAACATTGCCGTTGTTGTATTGGTTGGGTGCTGCCGCCGGATGCCTTGTGCTCCTGCGGCGCGGATTGAAGGACGCCCTTGGCGTACTTGCTCTGGGACTGCTGCCGGCGTTGATCTGGTGGCTTTACTCCGATGACCCAAGGGCACTTCTGGTGCTGCTGGGGTCTTGGAGCCTTGCGTTGGTTTTGCGCGCAAGCGAGTCCTGGAACCGTGTGCTGCTGGTCAGCATAGCGATGGGAGTGGTGTTTGCAGTGGTGCTGGGGACAGTTTTTGCTCCCCAAATCGAGATGCTGGCGCAGGCTTTGATAAAAGTCATGCCGTCGCTACTCGGTGATGTCTACCAGAAGTTGTCGGTAGATGAGCAAGCGCATTTTGCGTCCCTGATTGCACCGGTCCTGACCGGCCTGATTGCGGCTTTGTTGCAAATCGTCAGTGTGCTGAGCCTGATTGTTGGGCGCTACTGGCAGGCGTTGTTGTACAACCCGGGTGGTTTTGGTCGCGAGTTTCGCGCCATCCGATTCCCGCTGGGGCTGGCGATGTTACTGCTGGCGTTCATGCTTCTGGGGCCGAACATCGGTCCGCAGATGGCCATGTTGACGCCGTTGTGCAGTGTACCGCTGGTATTCGCCGGGCTGGCCCTGATTCACGGGCTGGTGGCGCAAAAGCGACTGGCCAGGTTCTGGCTGGTGGGGTTGTACGTCACGTTGTCGCTGTTCATGCAGCTGATCTATCCGTTGCTGGTGGTCCTGGCCATCGTCGACAGCCTGATTGATTTTCGCGGTCGTTCGGCGCCGAAAGACGTCGATAGCGCGAACGGTGAAGGTTAAAAGTTAAGAGGATTTTCACATGCAACTGATCCTTCTGGAAAAAGTCACCAACCTGGGCAACCTGGGTGACAAAGTAAACGTTAAGGCTGGTTACGGTCGTAACTACCTGCTGCCTTACGGCAAAGCTACCGCTGCGACCGCTGCCAACCTGGCTGCGTTCGAAGAGCGTCGCGCTGAGCTGGAAAAAGCCGCAGCAGACCGTAAAATTTCGGCTGAAAGCCGTGCCGCCCAACTGGCTGAGCTGGAAGTGACTATCACTGCCACCGCTGGTGACGAAGGCAAGCTGTTCGGTTCGATCGGTACTCACGACATCGCTGATGCACTGACCGCCTCTGGCGTTGAAGTTGCAAAAAGCGAAGTTCGTCTGCCGAACGGCACCATCCGCAACGTAGGCGAATTCGACGTAGCCGTGCACCTGCACGCCGAAGTTGAAGCCACCGTACGCGTTGTCGTGGTAGCAGCTTAAGCAGCACTTGTCGGCTGGCACCCTCGGGTGCTTGTCGGTAACATCGGGCACGATCCTGTTTACAGGTCGTGCCCTTTGTCTTTCTGCAGTTCCTGATTTTCTCCAACCTGATTCCAAGTGGCCATGAACGATATTTCCGCTCCCGAGCAATACGATCTGCAAACCGCTGCCCTGAAGGTGCCGCCGCATTCCATCGAGGCCGAACAGGCCGTGCTCGGTGGTCTGATGCTGGACAACAACGCCTGGGAACGCGTGCTCGATCAAGTCTCCGACGGCGATTTCTATCGGCATGACCACCGCCTGATCTTCCGCGCGATCGCCAAGCTCGCCGACCAGAACTCCCCGATCGACGTCGTGACCCTTGCCGAGCAATTGGACAAGGAAGGTCAGACTTCGCAAGTCGGCGGCCTGGGTTACCTGGGTGAGCTGGCGAAAAACACGCCGTCCGTCGCCAACATCAAGGCGTATGCGCAGATCGTCCGCGCGCGGGCGACATTGCGGCAGTTGATCGGCATCGCCACCGAGATTGCCGACAGCGCCTTCAATCCGGAAGGCCGCACCGCTGAAGAGATTCTCGATGAGGCCGAGCGGCAGATCTTCCAGATCGCCGAGGCACGGCCTAAAACAGGCGGCCCGGTGAGCGTGAATGACCTGCTGACCAAGGCCATCGACCGCATCGACACCTTGTTCAACACCGACAACGCCATTACCGGCCTGTCCACCGGTTACACCGACCTCGACGGAATGACCAGTGGCCTGCAACCGTCCGACCTGATCATCGTCGCCGGCCGTCCATCCATGGGTAAAACCACCTTTGCGATGAACCTGGTGGAAAACGCCGTGTTGCGCAGCGACAAGTGCGTACTGGTCTACTCGCTGGAGATGCCAGGCGAATCGCTGATCATGCGTATGCTCTCGTCCCTCGGCCGCATCGACCAGACCAAGGTCCGTGCCGGTCGCCTGGACGACGACGATTGGCCGCGCCTGACATCGGCGGTCAACCTGCTCAACGATCGCAAACTGTTCATCGACGATACGGCGGGTATCAGCCCTTCGGAGATGCGCGCACGGACCCGGCGTCTGGTGCGCGAGCACGGCGATGTCGCCCTGATCATGATCGACTACCTGCAATTGATGCAGATTCCGGGTTCCGGTGGTGACAACCGGACCAACGAAATTTCCGAGATCTCCCGTTCCTTGAAAGCCCTGGCCAAGGAATTCAATTGCCCGGTGGTGGCGTTGTCCCAGCTCAACCGCTCCCTGGAGCAACGTCCGAACAAACGCCCGATCAACTCCGACCTCCGGGAATCCGGAGCGATCGAGCAGGACGCCGACGTCATCATGTTCGTGTACCGGGACGAGGTGTATCACCCGGAAACCGAGCACAAAGGCATTGCCGAGATCATCATCGGCAAGCAGCGGAACGGCCCGATCGGCACGTCGCGACTGGCGTTCATCGGTAAGTACACCCGCTTCGAAAACCTGGCGCCGGGTAGCTACAACTTCGACGACGAATAATTTTCGTCGTCTGAGCGGGCCCCATCGCGGGCAAGTCGAATCGTCGCACCGCCGCTCCCACAGGGTTTCACTGTCCCTGTGGGAGCGGGCTTGCTCGCGATGGGGGCGCCGCTAATTTCCGACCATAGCCGTCGGAATTGGTTGTTTTTTGTGCTATATTCCGCGCCCGCGATTTTTCATCTCAACACCGGTCATCGTCATGCAAACAGCCAAGCCGTTATTTGACTATCCCAAGTACTGGGCCGAATGTTTCGGCCCAGCGCCATTCCTGCCGATGAGCAGGGAGGAGATGGATCAGCTTGGCTGGGATTCCTGCGACATCATCATCGTCACCGGTGATGCGTACGTTGACCATCCGTCGTTCGGCATGGCGATCATTGGCCGGCTGCTGGAGTCACAAGGCTTCCGCGTCGGGATCATTGCCCAGCCGAACTGGCAGTCCAAAGACGACTTCATGAAGCTCGGTGAGCCGAACCTGTTCTTCGGTGTCGCGGCCGGCAACATGGACTCGATGATCAACCGCTACACCGCCGACAAAAAAATCCGTTCCGACGACGCCTACACCCCCGGTGGCATGGCGGGCAAACGTCCGGATCGCGCGAGCCTGGTGTATAGCCAGCGCTGCAAGGAAGCCTACAAGAATGTGCCGATCGTGCTTGGCGGCATCGAAGCTTCCCTGCGCCGCATCGCCCACTACGACTACTGGCAGGACCGGGTGCGCAACTCGATCCTGATTGACGCCTGTGCCGATATCCTGCTCTACGGCAACGCCGAGCGTGCGATCGTCGAAGTTGCCCAGCGTCTGTCCTACGGTCACAAGATCGAAGACATCACTGACGTGCGCGGCACCGCGTTCATCCGTCGCGATACGCCGAAAGACTGGTACGAAGTCGACTCCACGCGCATCGACCGTCCGGGCAAGGTCGACAAGATTATCAACCCGTACGTCAACACCCAGGACACCCAGGCCTGCGCCATCGAGCAGGAAAAGGGGCCGCTTGAAGATCCGGAAGAAGCCAAAGTCGTGCAGATTTTGGCCAGCCCGAAAATGACCCGCGACAAAACCGTGATTCGTCTGCCGTCGGTCGAGAAAGTCCGTGGCGATGCGGTGCTCTACGCACACGCCAACCGCGTGCTACACCTCGAAACCAACCCGGGCAACGCCCGCGCGCTGGTGCAGAAGCATGGCGAAGTCGACGTCTGGTTCAACCCGCCGCCGATTCCGATGACCACCGATGAAATGGACTACGTGTTCGGCATGCCTTACGCCCGTGTCCCGCATCCGGCGTACGGCAAGGAAAAAATCCCTGCCTACGACATGATCCGCTTCTCGGTGAACATCATGCGTGGCTGCTTCGGCGGCTGCACCTTCTGCTCGATCACCGAGCACGAAGGCCGGATCATCCAGAACCGTTCCGAAGAGTCGATCATTCGCGAAATCGAAGAGATCCGCGACAAGGTCCCAGGCTTCACCGGCGTCATTTCCGACCTCGGCGGCCCGACCGCGAACATGTACCGCATCGCCTGCAAAACCCCGGAAATCGAATCCGCGTGCCGCAAGCCATCGTGCGTGTTCCCTGGCATCTGCCCGAACCTGAACACCGATCACTCGTCGCTGATCCAGTTGTATCGCAGCGCCCGTGCGTTGCCTGGCGTGAAGAAAATTTTGATCGCTTCCGGCCTGCGTTACGACCTCGCGGTCGAGTCGCCGGAATACGTCAAGGAGCTGGTGACCCACCACGTCGGTGGTTACCTGAAGATCGCCCCGGAACACACCGAGGAAGGTCCGCTCAACCAGATGATGAAACCGGGCATCGGCAGCTATGACAAGTTCAAGCGCATGTTCGAGAAGTACACCAAGGAAGCCGGGAAAGAGCAGTACCTGATTCCGTACTTCATCGCCGCTCACCCGGGCACCACCGACGAAGACATGATGAACCTGGCCCTGTGGCTCAAGGGCAATGGCTTCCGTGCCGATCAGGTGCAGGCGTTTTACCCGTCGCCGATGGCCACCGCCACCGCGATGTACCACTCGGGCAAGAACCCGCTGCGCAAGGTCACTTACAAGAGCGACAGCGTGACCATCGTCAAGAGCGAAGAGCAGCGTCGTCTGCACAAGGCGTTCTTGCGTTATCACGACCCGAAAGGCTGGCCGATGCTGCGTGAAGCACTGACCCGCATGGGTCGCGCTGACCTGATCGGGCCGGGCAAGGACCAATTGATCCCGCTGCATCAGCCGGCAACCGACAGCTACCAGAGCGCCCGTCGCAAGAACTCGACGCCAGCCGGTAGCCATAAAGTCGCGGGTGAGAAGACCACCAAAATCCTGACCCAACACACCGGCCTGCCGCCGCGCGCCAGTGACGGCGGTAATCCGTGGGACAAGCGTGAGCAGGCCAAGGCCGCGGCATTCGCCCGCAACCAGCAGGCGGCCAAGGAGCGCAAGGACGCGGCCAAAGGCAAAGGGCCCAAGCCTGCGCGCAAGCCGGTTGTGCCGCGCTAAACGCTGACCGCTGATAACAAAACGCCAACCTTCGGGTTGGCGTTTTGCGTTTCTGCGCCACGGAAAATGAAGGGCGCTGGGTCGGAAGCTGTGTTGGGCTGCTGGCCTCATCGCGGGCAAGCTCCCACAGTGTTTCACGGTGCACCCAAACTGGCGTTCACAGCCGATCCCTTTTGGGAGTGGGCTTGCCCGCGATGAGGCCGGAATTGGCGGCGACTCTGCAACTGAACGCCACAAATGCGTGCAACTCCCCCAAACCAATTTCCCGCATCGCCCGATTTTGGTGCTGTACTGCCCTTGTCAAATGTATGAAAGCGCCAGCACCACTGGATGGCATAAGTCTTGCGCGCTTTCGAATACGCTTAAGGCTCGCAGGAGGCACGCCGTGTCGATTCATGTCGCATTGCACCACGTCACGCATTACCGCTACGACCGCGCCGTCGAGCTCGGTCCGCAGATTGTTCGTCTGCGTCCGGCTGCCCACAGTCGCACGCGGATACTGTCGTATGCGCTGAAAGTCTCGCCCGAGCAGCATTTTATTAACTGGCAGCAGGACCCTCAGGGCAATTACCTGGCGCGGTTGGTGTTCCCGGAGAAAACCAATGAGCTGCGGATCGAGGTCGATCTGCTGGCGGAAATGGCCGTGTTCAATCCGTTCGACTTCTTCCTCGAACCCTACGCGGAAAAAATCCCGTTCACCTACGCCGCAGACGAGCGCAAGGAACTGGCGCCGTACCTGGAAACCTTGCCCCTGACGCCGACATTCAAGGCCTATCTGGATGGCATCGACCGCACGCCGCTGCCCAGCGTGGACTTCCTCGTCGCGCTAAATCAGCGCCTGAGCGAAGACATCGGCTATCTGATTCGCATGGAACCAGGTGTGCAGACGCCCGAGCACACACTCGAACACGCCTCTGGTTCCTGCCGCGACTCGGCATGGCTGCTGGTGCAACTGCTGCGCAACCTGGGGCTGGCGGCGCGTTTTGTCTCCGGCTATCTGATTCAACTCACCGCCGATGTCAAAAGTCTCGACGGCCCTTCGGGCACTGAAGTGGACTTCACCGACCTGCACGCCTGGTGCGAGGTTTATTTGCCCGGTGCGGGCTGGATCGGCCTGGACGCGACGTCAGGGCTGTTCGCCGGTGAAGGACACATTCCGTTGGCGTGTAGTCCCGATCCGGGCTCTGCGGCACCGATCAGTGGCTTGGTGGAGCCGTGCGAGTGCGAATTCACCCATGAAATGTCCGTGGAGCGGATTTGGGAGGCGCCCCGCGTCACCAAGCCCTACACCGAAGATCAATGGCTGGCGATCCAGGCCCTGGGCCGGCAGATCGATGCCGACCTGCTGGAGGGCGACGTTCGCCTGACCATGGGCGGCGAGCCGACCTTCGTCTCCATCGACGACCCGGACGGCGCCGAGTGGAACACTGCGGCGCTCGGGCCGGACAAGCGGCGATTGTCTGCCGAACTGTTCCAGCGCATGCGCAAACGTTACGCGCCCAAAGGGTTGGTGCATTTCGGTCAAGGCAAGTGGTACCCCGGGGAGCAGTTGCCGCGCTGGTCGCTGAACTGCTATTGGCGCCGCGATGGCGTACCGATCTGGCACAACAGCGCGCTGATTGCCGATGAGCAGGAGGACTACGGCGCCGATGGCGAACTGGCCGGGCGTTTTCTGGCGAGTGTCGCCGAACGCCTGAAAATTCCGACACGCTTCGTGTTCCCTGCCTACGAAGACAATTTCTATTACCTCTGGCGCGAAGGCACTTTGCCGCAGAACGTCAGCGCCGAAGATTCGCGCCTGGAAGAACCATTGGAGCGTGCGCGATTGCGCAAAGTCTTCAGTCAGGGCCTGGATAAAGTGATCGGCCAGGTGCTGCCGCTGGCGCGCACGGCCAAGGGCGATCAGTGGCAAAGCGGTCGCTGGTATCTGCGTGACGAGCACTGTCGGTTGGTGCCGGGCGATTCGCCACTGGGTTATCGCTTGCCGCTGGGTTCGCAGCCGTGGGTGAAAGCCGCCGAGTACCCCTTCATCTATCCCAACGACCCCAATCAGGAATTCCCGGCGCTTCCAGACACTCAGCAGTTGAACAGCCCCGCAGCCGCGGCCGAAGCGGTCGAGCGCGATCTGGAAGTCGACGAGTCCGCCGATTGGCTGACGCGCACCGCGTTCTGCGCCGAGGCGCGGGAAGGACGGTTGTACTTGTTCATGCCACCGCTGGAGCGGGTCGAGGATTACCTGGAGCTGGTCACCGCAATCGAGGCCACCGCTCAGGAATTGCATTGCCCGGTGCTTCTGGAAGGCTATGAGCCGCCGAGCGATCCACGCTTGAGCAACTTCCGCATCACCCCGGATCCGGGGGTGATCGAGGTCAACGTACAGCCGTCCGCAACGTGGGATGAGTTGGTCGAGCGCACCGAATTTCTCTACGAAGAAGCGCGCCAGACTCGGCTGACCACGGAAAAATTCATGATCGACGGCCGGCACACCGGCACCGGTGGCGGTAACCATTTCGTACTGGGCGGCGCGGCACCGGCTGACTCACCGTTTCTGCGCCGTCCCGATTTGCTGCGCAGCCTGATCAGTTACTGGCATAACCACCCGTCCTTGTCCTACCTTTTTTCCGGATTGTTCATCGGCCCGACGTCCCAGGCGCCGCGCGTCGACGAAGCCCGCAACGATGCGTTGTACGAGCTGGAAATTGCCTTCGCGCAGATGCCTGAACCCGGCGAGGAATGCGCGCCATGGCTGATCGACCGGCTGCTGCGCAACCTGCTGATCGACGTGACCGGCAACACGCATCGCGCCGAGTTCTGCATCGACAAACTCTATTCGCCCGACGGCGCGACGGGGCGCCTTGGACTGCTCGAGTTGCGCGCCTTTGAAATGCCGCCCCATGCGCGCATGAGCCTGGCGCAACAGTTGTTGTTGCGAGCGCTGGTCGCGCGGTTCTGGCGTGAGCCTTATGCGCCGCCGAAACTGGCGCGCTGGGGCACTGAATTGCACGACCGGTTCCTGTTGCCGCACTTTATCGAGCAGGATTTCGCCGACGTCATCGTTGATCTCAACGCCTCGGGTTACCCGGTGCGGGCCGAGTGGTTTGCCGCACATCTGGAGTTCCGCTTTCCCAAGGTTGGCGATTACGCCGTCAGCGGCATCGAGCTGGAAGTGCGGCAGGCGCTCGAACCGTGGCATGTGCTGGGTGAAGAGGGCGCGGTCGGCGGCACGGTTCGGTATGTGGATTCGTCCCTGGAGCGCTTGCAGGTCAAGCTCAGCGGTCTGCCGCCGCAACGTTATTTGCTGACCTGCAACGGCGTTCCGGTGCCCTTGCAGCCCACCGGACGGGTAGGCGAATTCGTCGCTGGCGTGCGTTTCCGCGCCTGGCAGCCGGCCAATTGCCTGCAACCGACCATTCCCGTCCACGCGCCGCTGGTGTTCGACTTGCTCGACACCTGGATGCAGCGTTCGCTGGGGGGGTGTCAGTATCACGTCGCCCATCCGGGTGGGCGCAACTATGACAGTTTGCCGGTGAACGCCAATGAAGCCGAGAGTCGGAGGATGGCGCGTTTCTTCCGCATCGGACACAGCCCAGGGAAACTTCCTATACCGATTCTGGAAATTAACGACGAGCTGCCGATGACTCTCGATTTGCGACGTTTCTAAACCGTACGCGACGCTCGGATTTTTCGTATATCCGGGCGTCATGAGCCTGCGTTAATCTGACCGTTCCTTGCTGTCTGCCGAGCTTTCCATGCCTGACCTGCTTGACCGCTACCCGCTGACGGCGGGCACTTATCACGAACTGCTCGACGACAGTGGCGCCGTTCGCCCGCACTGGCGTCGGTTGTTCGACCAGTTGCAACGCAGCGCGCCAGCGCAGTTGGTGCAGCGTCAGGCGCTGCTGACCCGGCAGATCCAGGAAAACGGCGTGACCTACAACGTCTACGCCGACCCCAAGGGCGCTGACCGGCCGTGGGAGCTGGACCTGCTGCCGCACGTGATCGCGGCTGATGAGTGGGCGCAGTTGTCGGCGGGCATCGCTCAACGGGCGCGTCTGCTGAACGCGGTACTGGCCGATCTGTACGGACCGCAACGGCTGATCGCCGAAGGTCTTTTGCCTGCCGAGCTGGTATTCGGTCACAACAACTTTCTCTGGCCCTGTCAGGGCATCACGCCGCCCGACGGGGCCTTTCTGCATCTGTATGCCGTGGATCTGGCACGCACGCCCGACGGTCGCTGGTGGGTGACGGCGGATCGGACGCAGGCACCCTCCGGCGCCGGTTACGCCCTGGAAAACCGCACGATCGTGTCCCGGGCGTTTCCCGAGTTGTACCGTGATTTGAAGGTGCAACACCTGGCCGGGTTCTTCCGCACGCTTCAGGAAACCCTGGCCCGTCAGGCGCCGAGCGACGATGAAGTGCCACTGGTGGTGCTGCTGACGCCGGGGCGTTTCAACGAAAGCTATTTCGAGCACCTGTATCTGGCACGGCAACTCGGTTATCCGCTGGTGGAGGGCGGCGACCTTACGGTGCGCGATGCCACGGTCTACCTCAAAACTCTGAGCGGCCTGCGCCGGGTCCACGCGATCATGCGCCGGCTCGACGACGACTTCTGCGACCCGCTGGAACTGCGTACCGACTCGGCGCTCGGTGTGCCGGGCCTGCTCGAAGCCGTTCGGCAGGGAAGAGTGCTGGTAGCCAACGCACTCGGCAGCG
Organism: Pseudomonas sp. O230; assembly: GCF_045447035.1. Lineage (NCBI taxonomy): Bacteria > Pseudomonadati > Pseudomonadota > Gammaproteobacteria > Pseudomonadales > Pseudomonadaceae > Pseudomonas > Pseudomonas sp. O230. Next base: position 46,903 of record NZ_JBJGXN010000013.1, read on the forward strand.
GCGTTCTGGAATCGCCGGGGTTGCTGGGCTTCCTGCCGAAGATCAATCAATTCCTGTTCGGCGAAGAGCTGATCCTGCCCTCTATCGCCACGTGGTGGTGTGGCGAAGCGCCGGTCCTGGCCCAAGCGCTGGAGAAGCTGCCGGAATTACTGATCAAACCGGCGTTTCCGTCACAGAGCTTCGCGCCGGTGTTTGGTCGCGATTTGAGTGAAAAACAGCGTCAGGCGCTCGCCGAGCGCATGCAGGCACGACCTTATGCCTATGTGGCGCAAGAACTTGCGCAATTGTCCCAGGCGCCGATCTGGCAGGCCGAGGGCGGTCAGTTGCAACCCCGGGCCATCGGTATGCGTGTGTACGCGGTGGCGAGTCGTGATGGGTATCGGGTGCTGCCTGGCGGTTTGACCCGGGTGGCCGCCGAGGCCGATGCTGAAGTGGTGTCGATGCAGCGCGGCGGCGCGAGCAAAGACACCTGGGTGCTGGGGGATCGGCCACCGAGCGGCGAACAATGGAAAGCCCAGCGCAACATCGGCGTCCACGATCTGGTGCGACGCGATCCGTATTTGCCGTCGCGGGTGGTGGAAAACCTGTTCTGGTTCGGCCGTTACTGCGAGCGCTGCGATGACAGTGCGCGGTTGCTGCGGATCATGCTGGCGCGCTACGTCGATGGCGATGACCCGCAAGCGCTGGAGGCCGCGGTTGATCTGGGTGAGCGGCTGATGTTGCTGCCCGATGAAGGCGAGTTGCCTGAACGGTTGTTGGCGGCGCTGCTCGGCGACGACTGGCCGTTCAGCCTGCGTTCCAACCTGCAGCGCTTGCAGTGGGCGGCGTCGCAAGTGCGCGGCAAGCTCTCGCGGGAAAACTGGCAGGCACTCGTGGAGTTGCAACGCGAGGCCGTCGAGTTGGAAACCGAAGAGCCGGATTTCGGCGAGTTGCTGGATTTTCTCAACCGTCTGGTGATGTCGCTGGCGGCGCTGTCGGGTTTTGCGCTGGACGACATGACGCGGGACGAAGGCTGGCGCTTCCTGATGATCGGGCGGCGGATCGAACGCCTGCACTTTCTCAGCGGCAGCCTCGCGGCGTTTCTGCGCGGTAGCGGTGCCTTTGATCAGGCCGGGCTGGAGTGGTTGCTGGAACTGGGCAACAGCAGCATCACCTATCGCTCGCGGTATCTGGCGGTGGCGCAATTGCTCCCGGTGCTGGACCTGTTGCTGCTCGACGAACAGAACCCTCACGCGGTGCTGTTTCAGTTGAAGCTGGTGACCCGAACCCTCAAACGTTTGAACGATGATTTTGGCGTGCCGCGCGAAGCGGGTCTGCCGCACCTGGTGGAGCGCTTGGCGCGTTTCGATCTGGGATGCCTGGAGAATTCGCTGTTCGGTGAAGTCAGCGTGCGCGCCGCCATCAATGGCCTGGCCGATCTGCTGCAAGAGATTGCCGACGCGAGCGGGCAGGTGTCGGATCGTTTGGCGTTGCGCCATTTCGCCCACGTCGATGATGTCAGCCAACGTACGGTGTCCGTCTGATGAGCGCCCATTACCAGATTTTCCACGACACCCATTATCACTACGACAGCCCGGTGTCGCTCGCTCAGCAGTTGGCGCACCTGTGGCCGCGCTCTTGCGCCTGGCAGCGTTGTACCCAGCAACAATTGCAGATCAGTCCTGACCCGACGGCGCGTCGCGATGAGCTGGACGTCTTCGGCAATCCGCTGACCCGGCTGGCGTTCGAGCGGCCCCACGATGAGTTGCTGGTCAACGCCAGTCTTACCGTTGAAGTGTTGGCCCGGCCAACGCTGGATTTCAATCAATCGCCGGCCTGGGAAGAAACCCGCAACGCACTGACCTATAGCAGTCAGCCGCTTTCGCCCGAATTGCTCGAAGCGTGCCGTTACCGGTTCGAATCGCCCTATGTGCATTTGAAGCGCAACTTCGTCGAGTTCTCGGAGAGTTGTTTTCCGGCGGGCCGGCCGTTGTTGCTCGGCGTCCAGGCGCTGATGGAAAAAATCTTTAGCGAATTCACTTTCGATGCCGAAGCCACTCAAGTGGCAACTCCACTGGTGGAAGTGCTGGAGCGACGGCGTGGGGTGTGCCAGGACTTCGCTCACCTGATGCTCGCTTGCGTACGTTCCCGTGGGTTGGCGGCCCGTTACATCAGTGGCTACCTGCTGACTCAGCCACCACCGGGCCAGCCACGGCTGATCGGTGCCGATGCATCGCACGCCTGGGTTTCAGTGTTTTGCCCGGTATTGGGTTGGGTGGATTTCGATCCGACCAACAATGTACAACCGGCGCTGGAGCACATCACCTTGGCCTGGGGCCGGGATTTTTCGGATGTTTCGCCGTTGCGTGGGGTGATTCTGGGGGGCGGAAATCACGATCCGGAAGTCCGGGTCACCGTGATGCCCCTGGAGTAACGCAGATTGCTCGCGATGACGGCGGTAGATCCAACATTAATGTCGCTGGGAGATTGCTATCGCGAGCAAGCTTGCTCCTGCAAAAGCGGATGTGCAGTTCTTTCGGGATGGAGGTATTTCAGACTGGTCTGTGAGGGTCAGCAACATCGCTGCTGACCCTGGACACAGATCCGGTGGGCCTGATCAGATCATCGGGCCCTGAGGGTCTCAGGCGTCGGGCGCCTGATCTTTCGGTGCTTCAACATCACTTTCTGCGGCCACTTCACCGTCTGCTTCCGGGTTCAGTGCGGCGGCTTCTTCTTCAGCTGTAGCTTTCTTGCGCTGAAGCTTTTCCTCTTTCTTCTGCTCCTTGGCCAAGTCTCTCTGACGTTTGGCGAAGGAATAATTAGGTTTAGCCATGGGCGATCCTCTGGGGTCGAAGGTGAGGTTGAGCGGCGCATATTCTGCCCTGTATCGGTGCCGAGCCGTTAGCTGGGTTTTTGCTCTGTCCACTTTGGCACTACTGTCGGCTGCCAGGCGTCGAGGGCATCGAGCAGGGTTTGCGGCGATTCGCTCACTTGCAGCATGTCACGGTGTGCTTCGCGAACGAAGCCTTCGCCGACGATATGATCAAGAAAACCGGTCAATTTGCTGTAGAAACCGTTCACTTCCAGCAGTCCCAGCGGTTTGCCGTGGTAGCCGAGCTGGCCCCAGGTCCAGACTTCGAACAGTTCTTCCAGGGTGCCCAAGCCACCGGGCAGCGCGATAAAGGCGTCGCTGAGCTCGGCCATCCGCGCCTTGCGCGCATGCATGCCGTCGACCACTTCCAGGCGCGTGAGGCCGCTGTGGCCGATTTCCTTGTCCTTGAGGCTTTGCGGGATGATCCCGATCACCTCACCGCCGGCCGCCAGTGCGGCGTCGGCGACGATCCCCATCAGCCCGACGGCGCCGCCGCCATAGACCAGAGTCAGCTTGCGCTCGGCCAATGCGCGCCCGAGGGCTACAGCCGCTTCACGATAAGCCGGATTGGTGCCGGTACTGGCACCGCAAAATATACAAACGGACGCTAAAGACATGCCTTACTCCATGGTCAGGATGGCCACAGAGTAAAGGCAGGGGCGCGGCGCTCCAAGGGCTAAACTTCGCGCGGGTACGTTTCACAGGTGCCACTGGCGCCACAGGCGTAAGCGGCGAGCAAACTGCACAAAAAACTGTTGATGGACATGACAGACGCTCCGGACAAGTGATGACGACCTGATGATAGGGCCGCCCTAGACGTCTGGCTGGTAGATTGTTTCGATAGGTGTCATAGCTCTAAAGTTGTATACAATTTTTGATTCAGGTCATAGGAACTTGCGAGGTTTTCAGGCAGTCTTCTGTCCATTCGCACTTTTGTTAACCCTGCCTTGGAGATTCACCATGTTTGCCAAACTTGTTGCGGTATCCCTGCTGACACTGGCCAGCAGTCAATTGATGGCTGCCGAGTGCAAGACGACCATCGACTCCACTGATCAAATGTCCTTCAACACCAAGGCCATTGAAATCGACAAAAGCTGCAAGACCTTCACCGTGGAACTGACCCACTCCGGCAGCCTGCCGAAAAACGTCATGGGTCATAACTGGGTGCTGAGCAAAGAGGCTGACATGCAGCCGATCGCCACCGATGGCCTGGCGGCCGGGATTGAGAAGAACTACCTGAAAGAAGGTGATGCGCGCATCATCGCTCACACCAAAATCATCGGCGCCAAGGAAACCGACTCGGTGACTTTCGATGTGTCCAAGCTTGATGCCGCCGAAAAATACGGCTTCTTCTGCTCGTTCCCGGGCCACATCTCGATGATGAAAGGCACGGTTACGCTGAAATAAGCGAATCGGGCTCATAAAAAAGCGTCCTGCGAGGGACGCTTTTTTTGTGCCTGACGTTTGACCGCGTCATCGTTCAGACGCCGCCTTACTTATGGCGCAAACGGCATCACTCGCTTGTGATGGGTCTTTTTGTAAGTGTCGCAAATGATCTTGAACGCTTCCTCACGCACCGGCTCACCGTGCAGGAACGCGTCGATCTCGGCGTAGGTCACGCCATGGGACGCTTCGTCCGGTTTACCCGGCGACAGGTCTTCCAGGTCGGCGGTCGGGACTTTCTCCACCAGCGATTCCGGTGCGCCGAAACTACGGGCAATGGCTCGGACCTGGTTTTTCACCAGGCCGCTCAACGGGGCCAGGTCGCAGGCGCCGTCACCGAATTTGGTGAAGAAACCCATCACCGCTTCCGCCGCATGATCAGTGCCGATCACCAGGCCCTGGGCCGCACCCGCGATGGTGTACTGGGCGACCATGCGCATCCGCGCCTTGGTGTTGCCGAGGACGAAATCCACCGAGACCGCGTGTTTGCCTTCGAAAGCCGCGACTTCATTGGCCAGGGATTTGACCGCCGGGCCGATGTTCACGGTGTGACGCTCATCAGGCTTGATGAAGTCCACCGACGCCTGGGCGTCATGTTCATCGAACTGGGTTTCGTACGGCAGGCGCACGGCGATGAACTTGTAGGTGTCATCACCGGTGCGGGTGCGCAGTTCACACATGGCGCGCTGGGCCAGCAGGCCGGCGGTCAGGGAGTCAACGCCACCGCTGATGCCGAGCACCAGGGTCTTGAGCCCGGAATTGACCAGGCAATCCTGGATGAAGCGGATGCGCCGGACGATTTCAGCCTCGAGGGCGGCCTGGTCGGCGAATGGCGGTTGAACCTTGAGCTGCTCAGCAATCTCACGCTGTACGGCTTGCATGAATTCACTCCTTGCTTGATGTGCTGGAAAGGGCGGCAGGAACTTTGAAAACGTGTCGCAAGTAGGCGACGAAATTCGGGTCTTTGCAGTGAGTCTTGCCAGGCTCGTCGGAGATCTTCGCCACCGGTTGGCCGTTGCAGGCCGCCATTTTAAGCACGATGCTCATCGGTTCGACACCTGGAATATCACACGTCAGGTTGGTGCCGATGCCGAAGCTGACATTGATCCGACCGCGCAATGCGCGAAATATTTCCAGCGCCTTGGGCAGCGTCAGGCTGTCGGAGAACGTCAGCGTCTTGCTCATCGGGTCGATGCCCAGCTTTTGATAGTGGGTGATGGCTTTTTCTGCCCAGATCACCGGATCTCCGGAGTCATGGCGCAGGCCGTCAAAGAGTTTGGCAAAGTACAGGTCGAAGTCGTTGAGGAAGGCATCCATGGTGATGCAGTCAGTCAAGGCGATCCCGAGCAAACCTCGGTATTCGCGGACCCAGCAATCGAGGGCGGCGATCTGGCTGTCGATCAACCGTGGGCCGAGTTGCTGGTGGGCCATGATCCACTCGTGGGCCATGGTACCCAGCGGTTTCATGTCCAGTTCCCGGGACAAATGCACGTTGCTGGTGCCGACGAAGCGTCCGGGGAAATCGTGCTTGAGCACGTTCACCACTTCTTCCTGCACGCGGTAAGAGAAGCGACGGCGAGTGCCGAAATCGGCTACCTGCAATTCGGATAATTCATCGCTGCTGGCGTTGGCGGTCAGCCAGTCGAACTTGCGATAGAGCTGCTCACGCGCCTGCTCCAGTACGATTTCCCGGTAGCGATAGCGGTTGCGCACTTCGCTGACGATGGACAGCAGCGGCACTTCGAACAGGATCACATGCAGCCACGGACCGCGCAGGCGGATGAACAATTCGCCGTTTTCGATGCCGGTGTGGACGTAGCGCAGGTTGAAGCGGAACAACCCGAGGAACCGCAGGAAATCCGGCTTCATGAAGCTGATGCGCTCCATGAAACTCAGCTGGTCGGCGGTCAGGCTCAACTCGGCGAGGCGCTCGATCTGAAAGCGGATTTCCGCCAGGTACGGGCGCAGGTCCTCACTGTTACGGCAACGAAACTCCCATTCGACTTCTACGTTCGGGTAGTTGTGCAGCACCGCCTGCATCATCGTCAGTTTGTAGAAGTCGGTGTCGAGCAGGTTCTGCACGATGCGATCGGCAAACACACTCTCGCTCATAACGGGGTTCTCCAGGCTGGTCGCGCCTGTGGCAGCGACGTTGCAGCTGTTTCAATGAATGGGGCTAGTGGCGCATATCAGCGCAGGGTATTGCCAGTGTTTTTTGCGAACGAATTCGCTGGAGATTTCTGTTAGAGCTGATGGCCTCATCGCCGGCAAGCCTTGCTCCTACAGGATTCGCGTCAGCCCCCGACGCAACGGCGACATAAACCTGTAGGAGCCGGCTTGCCGGCGATGGCGTCCTCAAGGCACTGCAGGACTGTCGATTTGCTCCAGCATCCACTTCACAAAATCCCGCACCTTGGGCACTTCCGCCGAATGCTCCGGGTACGCCAGGTAATAGGCGTCGGAACTGGGCATCGCGTGTTGCCAGGGTATGACCAGCTTGCCGTCGGCCAATTCCTCTTCCACCAGAAACCGCGGCAACAGCGCCACGCCGCAGCCGACCTGCGCGGCGCGGATGCACATGTAGAAGGTCTCGAAGCGCGGCCCGTGGTAGCTGTGTTCGGTGTGGTAACCCTGACTGTCGAACCAGTCGTGCCAAGCCTGCGGTCGGGAGGCGTTTTGCAGCAGGACCAGGTCGGTGAGCTGGGTCGGATCGGTGAACGGTGTAGCCGGCAGGCTGCCCGGTGCGCACACGGGAACAAGCTCTTCGCCGAACAGCTTCAGGCATTCGGTACGGGGCCGTGAGCCCTGGCCGAAATAGAACGCCAGATCGCTGCGACCTTGCAGCAGGTCATCGGCTTCCTGCTCGCTGCACAGGTCCAGATGAATCGACGGATGACGCAGTCGCCAGCCTTTCAGGCGAGGCACCAGCCAACGGGCGCCGAACGTCGGTGGCGTCGAGACGCGCAGTACTTCGGTTTCCCCGCCGTAGGAACGCAGGTAATGGGTCGACATCTCGACTTGCGTGAGAATTTTTCGTACTTCAACCAGGTACAAATCACCGGCCGGGGTCATTTGCAGGCGTCGTCGCACCCGACGAAATAACAGGTGCTGCAACAATTCTTCGAGTTGCGCGACCTGTTTGCTGACGGCGCTCTGGGTCAGGTTCAGCTCTTCGGCGGCCCGCGTGAAGCTCAAATGCCGGGTCACGGCCTCGAAACACTGGAGCGCGGTGATCGACGGCAGGTAGCGTTTATTCAGCATGGGATGTCCTTTTTTCTTGTTTCTTACTGACCAGCAATTCGCAGCATGAATAAACGGAATGATATCTCTCTTAAAGGTCGTTTGTTGGGTAACCTCCGGCGAGCTAAAACTACAGGCCTGATCAGTCGTGATATTCCGGCTGCACGTTTTCTGTTTTTTGCTTGAGGAGTGACCCATGGTTGCCGCATTGCTTGATCGTCTTGGTGTGAACCCGGCCCTGTACCAGAACGGCAAAGTGCCCGTGCATTCGCCGATCGATGGCAGCCAGATCGCCACCGTGAACTGGGAAGGCGCCGCTGAAGTCGAGCAGCACATCAGTCGCGCAGATCATGCGTTCGAATTGTGGCGCAAGGTTCCGGCGCCGCGCCGTGGCGAGCTGGTGCGTCAACTGGGCGACATCCTGCGCGAATACAAGGCCGACCTTGGCGAGCTGGTGTCCTGGGAAGCGGGCAAGATCACTCAGGAAGGCCTGGGGGAAGTTCAGGAAATGATCGACATCTGCGATTTCGCCGTCGGTCTGTCCCGTCAGTTGTACGGTTTGACCATCGCTTCCGAGCGTCCTGGCCACCACATGCGCGAAACCTGGCACCCGCTGGGCGTTGTGGGCGTGATCAGTGCGTTCAACTTCCCGGTCGCGGTCTGGGCCTGGAACACTGCGCTGGCACTGGTCTGCGGCAACCCGGTGATCTGGAAACCCTCAGAGAAAACCCCGTTGACCGCACTGGCCTGCCAGGCGCTGTTCGATCGCGTGCTGAAAAACTTCAGCGACGCACCTCCGCACCTGAGCCAGGTGATCATTGGCGGTCGCGATGCTGGCGAAGCACTGGTCGATGACCCGCGTGTCGCGTTGATCAGCGCCACCGGCAGCACCCGCATGGGCCGCGAAGTGGCGCCGAAAATCGCTGAACGTTTCGCCCGCAGTATTCTCGAACTGGGTGGTAACAACGCGATGATCCTCGGCCCAAGTGCCGATCTGGACATGGCTGTTCGCGCCATCCTGTTCAGCGCCGTCGGCACCGCCGGTCAGCGTTGCACCACGTTGCGTCGCCTGATCGCTCACGAATCGGTGAAAGAAGAGATCGTTACCCGCCTGAAAGCCGCTTACTCGAAAGTGCGTATCGGCAACCCGCTGGAAGGCAACCTGATTGGTCCACTGATCGACAAACACAGCTTCGACAACATGCAGGACGCACTGGAACAAGCCTTGAGCGAAGGCGGCCGGGTCTTCGGCGGCAAGCGTCAACTGGAAGACAAATTCCCTAATGCTTACTACGTCGCGCCAGCCATTGTTGAAATGCGGGAGCAGAGCGATGTGGTCTGCCACGAAACCTTCGCGCCGATTCTGTACGTGGTCGGTTACAAGGATTTCGACGAAGCCCTGCGCCTGAACAATGCCGTGCCACAAGGCCTGTCGTCGTGCATCTTCACCACCGACGTGCGTGAAGCCGAGCAGTTCATGTCGGCAGTGGGCAGCGACTGCGGCATCGCCAACGTCAACATCGGCCCGAGCGGCGCAGAAATCGGCGGCGCGTTTGGCGGCGAGAAAGAAACCGGTGGTGGTCGTGAGTCGGGCTCCGATGCCTGGCGCGGGTACATGCGCCGCCAGACCAACACCGTGAACTATTCGCTGGAGTTGCCGTTGGCGCAGGGGATTACGTTCGACTGATCGGGCCCCATCGCTGGCCAGCCAGCTCCTACACGGCCTCTGTCGTGGCGCATAACCTGTAGGAGCTGGCTGGCCAGCGAAGCTTTTTCTGTTTGTTAGGTTTCTAATTGGAGTCTGGCAATGCCGTTACGCGAAGAGTGTCTGTGGGAAAAACTGACGCCGCAACGACCTGACAATGCGGCGCTCAAGAGCGAAGTAACGGCCGATGTCTGCGTCATCGGCGCCGGGTACACCGGTCTGTCGGCGGCGGTGCATCTGCTGGAACAAGGCAAAACGGTGTGTGTGCTGGAAGCCCATCGCGCCGGTCATGGCGGTTCGGGGCGCAACGTCGGGCTGGTCAACGCCGGGATGTGGATTCCACCGGACGAGATCGAAGCCGGGTTCGGTGAAGCGGTGGGCAGTCAGCTCAATCGCATGCTGGGTGCCGCGCCATCCCTGGTGTTCAGCCTGGTCGACAAATACAACATCGATTGCCAGTTACGCCGTGAAGGCACGTTGCACATGGCGCATAACGCCCGTGGTGAAGCGGACCTGCGCAGTCGCGAAGAACAATGGAAGCGTCGCGGTGCACCGGTCGAACTGCTGACTGGTCAAGCCTGCGAACAAGCGACAGGCACCAAGAAAATCGCCGCCGCGTTGCTCGATCGACGTGCCGGCACGATCAATCCGATGGCTTACACCGCGGGGCTGGCCAAAGCGGCCATCGGCCTTGGCGGTCGGTTGTTCGATCATTCTCCTGTGACTCGACTCGAACGCCAGGGGCCGCGCTGGTCGGTGCAAACGGCGCAGGGTTCGGTGCTTGCCGAGCAAGTCGTGATTGCCTCCAACGCTTACACCGAAGGTGACTGGACGGAACTGCGGCGCAACTTCTTCCCTGGCTATTACTATCAAGTGGCCTCGGTCCCGCTGACTGACGATGCCGCGCAGCAAATCCTCCCCGGTGGCCAGGGTTCCTGGGACACGCGGCAGGTCCTGAGCAGTATTCGTCGCGACAAGGACGGTCGTCTGTTGCTGGGTAGCCTGGGTAATGGCAATCAGAAACCGACCTGGTTCCTCAAGGCTTGGGCCGACCGGGTTCAGCAGCACTATTTTCCGTACCTCAAGCAGGTGGAATGGGAGTGCACCTGGACCGGTTGCATCGCTTTTACTCCCGATCATTTGATGCGTCTGTTCGAACCGGCGCCCGGTTTAGTGGCGGTCACCGGTTACAACGGGCGGGGCGTGACCACCGGTACAGTGGTCGGCAAAGCGTTTGCCGATTATTTGTGTAACGGAAATCCTCAGGCGCTGCCGATTCCCTTTGCGCCCATGCAGCCACTGGCGGGGGTGGGCTTGCGCAGTTGTCTATACGAGGCCGGGTTTTCGCTGTATCACGCAGGCCAGTGCCTGCGGATCGTGATTTGATTGTTGAAATATGTTGCTGGAAGCGACGCTTTTCGGCGCAGCGACTAGCCTGTAAAAGGTGCGGGTTGTAGCAGTACCGCACCAGCAGTGTGCACTTCGGTGACGCACGTTGTTACAGGCTGGTTGCACGTCGTTTGGCGCCGCGGTTGCAATGATGGCGCACACGGGTTGCGCCTTAAAAAATAAATGGTTTCACCTCCCGCGGTTTAGACGGTTGCACGCCCAATGAAAATGGGACCGAAACAGTCGAAATAACAATAAAGCAGCGACTTTTTTCAGAATAAAAAACCGATGGCACGGCCCTTGCTCTGAGCATTCAGTGAAGTCGCAGTGCCAACTAAAAAAAAACCTTGGAGCACCACCTCATGTCCCAGACGTTTTACAAGAAAGGCTTTCTGGCCCTCGCAGTGGCAGCTGCGCTGGGTGTTTCTGCGTTTGCACAGGCTGACGTAAAAATCGGTGTTGCGGGTCCTATGACAGGCGCCAACGCAGCATTTGGCGAGCAGTACATGAAGGGTGCACAGGCAGCAGCCGATGCAATCAACGCATCGGGCGGCGTCAACGGGGAAAAAATCGTACTGGTGAAGGGCGATGACGCCTGCGAACCGAAACAGGCTGTGACGGTCGCCAAGGACCTGACCAACCAGAAAGTGGCGGGTGTGGTTGGTCACTTCTGCTCCTCATCGACCATTCCGGCCTCCGAGATCTACGACGAAGCGGGCATCATTGCAATCACTCCGGGTTCCACCAACCCACAGGTGACCGAGCGCGGCCTGAGTGCCATGTTCCGCATGTGCGGCCGTGACGACCAGCAGGGCATTGTTGCCGGCGACTACATCGTCGACGTACTCAAGGGAAAGAAAGTCGCCGTGCTGCATGACAAAGACACCTACGGCCAAGGCCTGGCAGATGCCACCAAGGCACAACTGGTCAAGCGTGGCGTAACGCCGGTGCTGTATGAAGGCCTGACCCGTGGCGAGAAAGACTTCAGCGCCGTGGTCACCAAGATCCGTGCGGCCGGTGCCGACGTGGTCTATTTCGGCGGTCTGCACCCGGAAGCCGGTCCACTGGTTAAACAACTGCGTACCGAAGGCCTGAAAGACGTGAAATTCATGTCCGACGACGGCATCGTGACTGACGAACTGGTGACCACCGCTGGCGGCCCGCAATACGTCGACGGTGTGCTGATGACCTTCGGCGCCGACCCGCGCCTGCTGCCAGACAGCAAGACTGTGGTAGACGCGTTCCGCAAGGCCGGCACCGAGCCTGAAGGCTACACCCTGTACGCCTACGCTTCGGTTCAGACCCTGGCGGCGGCTTTCAACGGCGCCAAGTCCAACAGCGGCGAAAAAGCGGCTGAGTGGCTGAAGAAAAACCCGGTTAAAACCGTAATGGGCGAGAAGACCTGGGACGCCAAGGGCGACCTGAAAGTCTCCGACTACGTGGTTTACCAGTGGGACAAGGATGGCAAATACCACCAGCTGGAAAAACAGAAGTGATATGAGCTGCTGATCTGCCCGGCGCCTTGTGCGCCGGGCAGTCAACCAACATGTCCGTGCAGTACCTGTCTTTTCTCGTAGAGCTGCACACAACCGTGTTGCGCGGGTGGCTGAACCCCGGTCCGTCGCACCTCGCTTCTGTGCAGTCTCTCAAATGCGTGAGATTGCGTTATGGATGGTATTTTCCTGCAGCAACTGGTCAACGGCCTGACCCTCGGGTCGGTCTATGGCCTGATCGCCATCGGCTACACAATGGTCTATGGCATCATCGGCATGATCAACTTCGCCCATGGCGAGGTTTACATGATTTCCGCTTACCTCGCGGCGATCAGTCTGGCTCTGCTGGCATACTTCGGTATTGAATCCTTCCCTCTGCTGATGCTTGGCACACTGGTCTTCACCATCATCGTCACAGCGGTATATGGCTGGGTCATTGAGCGTGTCGCCTACAAACCCCTGCGTAACTCGACCCGACTGGCACCGCTGATCAGTGCCATCGGTATTTCGCTGATCCTGCAAAACTATGCACAGATCGCACAAGGCGCCCGCCAACAAGGCGTACCGACCCTGCTGACCGGTGCATGGCGAGTGGAAATCGGAAGCGGCTTCGTCCAACTCACCTACACCAAGATCTTCATCCTGATTGCCGCATTCGCCGGGATGGCCCTGCTGACCTACGTCATCAAATACACCAAGCTCGGCCGCATGTGCCGCGCCACCCAGCAAGACCGCAAGATGGCCTCGATCCTGGGGATCAACACCGACCGCGTGATTTCCTACGTGTTCATCATCGGTGCGGCAATGGCGGCCCTGGCCGGCGTGCTGATCACCATGAACTACGGCACGTTCGACTTCTATGCAGGCTTCGTCATCGGCATCAAGGCCTTCACCGCAGCGGTACTCGGCGGAATTGGCTCGTTGCCTGGCGCAATGCTCGGCGGGATCATTCTCGGGATTTCCGAGTCGCTGTTCTCGGGCTTGGTCAACTCGGACTACAAAGACGTTTTCAGCTTCTCGCTGCTCGTTCTCGTTCTGGTCTTTCGGCCCCAAGGCCTGCTCGGCCGTCCTCTTGTGTCGAAGGTGTAAGCGATGTCTTCAACCACTAAAAAAACCATTGATCTCAAAAGAAGCCTGGTTGACGCGATTCTTGCCGGTCTGGTCGCCCTGATTGTGTTCGGCCCGATTGTCGGCGTGGTCCTGGATGGCTACGGTTTCAACCTGCAACCGACCCGTGTGGCGTGGATTGTCGCCATCGTCATGGCCGGCCGCTTTGCCCTGGGGCTGTTCCTGCAAACGCCGAAGGGGCTGAAAATCCTTGATGGCTTTGAAAGCACCGGTTCCGGGGTTCATGTACTGCCACCTGATTACAAAACCCGTTTGCGCTGGATCCTCCCACTGGTGATCGTCATTGCCGTGGTGTTCCCGTTCTTCTCCAACTCCTACCTGCTGGGCGTGGTCATCCTCGGGTTGATCTACGTGCTTTTGGGCCTTGGCCTGAACATCGTGGTCGGCCTGGCCGGCCTGCTCGATCTCGGTTACGTGGCGTTCTATGCCATCGGCGCCTATGGGTTGGCGCTCGGTTATCAATACCTCGGGCTGGGTTTCTGGACGGTGCTGCCACTCGCAGCGATCACGGCGGGGCTGGCCGGTTGCATTCTCGGTTTCCCGGTGTTGCGTCTGCACGGCGACTATCTGGCGATCGTGACCCTCGGCTTCGGCGAAATCATCCGGTTGATCCTCAATAACTGGTTGAGCCTGACCGGTGGCCCGAACGGCATGCCCGCGCCGCTGCCAACCTTCTTCGGCCTCGAATTCGGCAAGCGGGCGAAGGACGGCGGTGTACCGTTTCATGAGTTTTTCGGCATCGCCTACAACCCGGATGTGAAGTACTACTTCATCTATGCGGTGTTGTTCCTGGTGGTTCTGGCCGTGCTCTACATCAAGCATCGTCTGGTCAAAATGCCGGTCGGTCGCGCCTGGGAAGCATTGCGCGAAGACGAAATCGCCTGCCGCTCCATGGGCCTGAACCACGTGCTGGTCAAGCTTTCGGCGTTCACCATCGGTGCGTCGACGGCCGGTCTTGCAGGCGTGTTCTTCGCCACTTACCAGGGTTTCGTCAACCCGACTTCGTTCACCTTCTTTGAATCGGCCCTGATCCTCGCCATCGTGGTACTCGGCGGCATGGGTTCGACCATCGGCGTGGTCATCGCGGCGTTCGTGCTGACCGTGGCCCCGGAACTGCTGCGTGGCTTCGCGGAATACCGCGTGCTGCTGTTCGGCATCCTGATGGTGTTGATGATGATCTGGCGACCGCGTGGCCTGATTCGGATCAGCCGTACCGGTGTGACCCCGCGTAAAGGAGTAGCGCCATGAGTGAAGTCGTACTCTCGGTCGAGAAACTGATGATGCACTTCGGCGGCATCAAGGCGTTGAGCGATGTGAGCCTGAAGGTGCATCGCAACTCGATTTTCGCCCTGATCGGCCCCAACGGCGCCGGCAAGACCACCGTGTTCAACTGCCTGACCGGTTTCTACAAAGCCTCGGGCGGCAAGATCGAACTCAACGTGCGCGGCGAGCAGACCAACGTCATCCAGTTGCTGGGCGAATCGTTCAAACCGGTGGATTTCGTTTCGCCGAAATCCTTTCTCAGTCGGCTGTATTACAAGATGTTCGGCGGTACGCACCTGGTGAACCGGGCCGGCCTTGCGCGGACGTTCCAGAACATTCGCCTGTTCAAGGAAATGTCGGTGCTGGAAAACCTGCTGGTGGCGCAACACATGTGGGTCAACCGCAGCATGCTCGCGGGCATCCTCAATACCAAGGGCTACCGCAAGGCTGAAAGCGATGCGCTGGACCACGCCTTCTACTGGCTGGAAGTGGTGGACCTGGTGGACTGCGCCAACCGTCTGGCCGGCGAGTTGTCCTACGGACAGCAGCGTCGTCTGGAGATTGCGCGGGCCATGTGCACGCGGCCGCAGATCATCTGCCTCGACGAACCGGCCGCCGGCCTCAACCCTCAGGAAACCGAAGCGCTGAGCGCGATGATCCGGCTGCTGCGCGACGAGCACGATCTGACCGTGGTGCTGATCGAACACGACATGGGCATGGTTATGAGCATTTCCGACCACATCGTGGTGCTGGACCACGGTATCGTCATCGCCGAGGGCGGCCCCGAGGCGATTCGCAACGACCCGAAAGTGATTGCGGCCTACCTGGGCGCCGATGAAGAGGAAGTGGTATGACCCAACCTATCCTCGAACTCAAAGACCTGGACGTGTTCTACGGCCCGATCCAGGCGCTGAAAAAAGTCTCGATGCACATCAACGAAGGGGAAACCGTCAGCCTCATCGGCTCCAACGGTGCGGGCAAGTCGACCCTGCTGATGTCGATCTTCGGCCAGCCGCGCGCGGCAGACGGGCAGATCATCTATCAGGGCGTGGACATCACCCATAAGTCGTCGCACTACATTGCGTCCAACGGCATTGCGCAATCACCGGAAGGCCGGCGCGTGTTCCCCGACATGACTGTCGAGGAAAACCTGCTGATGGGCACCATTCCGATCGGTGACAAGTACGCCAAGGAAGACATGCAGCGCATGTTCGAGCTGTTTCCGCGTCTCGAAGAGCGACGGACCCAGCGGGCCATGACCATGTCCGGCGGCGAGCAGCAAATGCTCGCCATCGCCCGTGCGCTGATGAGCCGGCCGAAACTGCTGTTGCTCGATGAGCCGAGCCTGGGGCTCGCACCGATTGTGGTGAAACAGATCTTTGCCACCCTGCGGGAACTGGCCAAGACCGGCATGACCATCTTTCTGGTCGAGCAGAACGCCAACCACGCCCTGCGGTTGTCGGATCGGGCGTACGTGATGGTCAACGGCGAGATCCGCCTCAGTGGCACCGGCAAGGAGCTGCTGGTGAACGAAGAGGTGCGTAACGCTTATCTCGGCGGGCATTGAGTCCATCGTTGTAATCAACAAGCCCTGGCGAGCAATCGCCGGGGCTTTTTTACATCACCAACTCACCCCCAATCCCTTGTAGGAGTGAGCTTGCTCGCGAAGGTCTTCAGGACGACGCGTCTATCCAGATTGTTGAGTTATCGTTGACGTCCATCGCGAGCAAGCTCGCTCCTACAAGGGGCGCAGCGCGGTTTCTGGAAATTGTGGAAAACAAATTCACCAAGCTCTCAAAGCGCGACATAAAGCCGCTGCAAATAGTTGTTTTGTCACGGTTTTGACTTGTCCCCGTTTGCTGTGGAACTGGCTGTGAATAACGTGGGAGTAGCTGGCTGAGGGCCTTTAGATACGTGGCTTTCAGAGAGGTGGTTGTTTTTTGATCAGGTGCTTTTGCTAGGCTGAGGCTCGGCTTTGTCAACCTTTTTATTGGCCACGAATTCAGTCTGAGGCGGAGGGCTGATGCCTGTGGATAAGTCTGTGGTTAAACTCTGGAAAGAGTCGGCTGAGGGCCGTAGTTACTGGCTCGGCGCCACCCCTGGTTTACCGGGGAGATCGTGCAAAATGCCATGGGCTACACAGTCAGCACTCCAGGGTCAAGCAAAAAACTTTGTAATCTGCCCGCAAAGCCTTGTGCACAGCGGCTTCCAGCTTTTTCACTTGCCCCCGGAAACTGTGGACCGGCCTGTGGATAACGTGCGGGTACATGGCTGCAGGCCACGGTGTATAGGGCGTCGCCAGCATTGATCGTTTTTCGTACAGATTTTCTGATGGTTGCCGCTGTCGGCAAGGCCGGGCATGCTGCCAGCTGATTTTCTAATCCAATGGCGGCCCGTGCGCCGAAGCAAGGAGAACACGATGTCTAACACCCTGTTTATTACCGGCGCGACTTCCGGTTTTGGCGAAGCTTGTGCTCGCCGTTTTGCCGAGGCCGGCTGGAAACTGGTGCTGACAGGTCGTCGTGAAGAGCGCCTCAATGCCTTGTGCGCCGAGTTGTCGAAGCAAACCGAAGTCCATGGCCTGGTGCTCGATGTGCGTGATCGCAAGGCCATGGAGGAGGCGATCGCCAACCTGCCACCGTCCTTCGCCAAGCTGCGCGGGTTGATCAACAACGCTGGCCTGGCGCTCGGTGTGGATCCGGCGCCGAAGTGCGATCTTGATGATTGGGACACCATGGTCGACACCAACATCAAGGGCTTGATGTACAGCACTCGCCTGTTGTTGCCGCGCCTGATCGCCCATGGCCGTGGCGCCGGCATCATCAACCTCGGCTCCATTGCCGGTAACTACCCGTATCCGGGCAGTCACGTGTATGGCGCGAGCAAGGCGTTCGTCAGACAGTTCTCCCTGAACCTGCGCTGCGACCTGCAAGGCACGGGTGTTCGCGTCAGCAACATCGAGCCGGGCCTGTGTGAGAGTGAGTTCTCGCTGGTGCGTTTCGCCGGTGACCAGGAGCGCTACAACGCGACCTACGCCGGCGCTGAGCCGATCCAGCCGCAAGACATCGCCGAGACCATTTTCTGGGTACTCAACGCGCCGGCGCACATCAACATCAACAGCCTGGAGTTGATGCCGGTGAGCCAGACGTGGGCCGGGTTTGCGATTGAGCGTAACAAGGCATAAGACCGCGTATCGGCCAATCGCCGGCAAGCCGGCTCCTACATTTTCACCTTTGTAGGAGCCGGCTTGCCGGCGATAGCAATCTTTGTATCAGCGCAGATATTCAGCCAGCCCGCGATAGCAGGTCGCCAAGTGATAAGGCGTGGTTGACGGCATATCCTGTCGGCTTACTTCACCGTTCTCGTCACGACACTCATACCAGCCGCGTGCATGCAGTGAGCGCTCTTGTAGCGCTTGCAATTGGTGCAATACCGATGCCCCGCTGTCAGGGCGCAGCGTCAGCGCGCGCAGGTATTCAGCCTGAGCCCAGATGCGTTGGGTGGCATCTTTGGAATGCCCGTCGAGCGTGAGCATCGCCCGCACGGCACCACTCGATTGATCAACGCCCAGTTGCTCGGTGAACGCAAAGGCGCGTTCAACAGAGGCGTGCAGCTTCGAACCGCGCAACAACGGCGAAGACTCCAGTAAAAAATACCATTCGAACTGGTGTCCCGGTTCAAACCAGTTATCCACAGATCCCAGCGGCTTTTCCATCAACACACAGTATTGCGGGTCGATAAAGCGCTGTTGCATGGCTGTGCATAACTCGACGAGCGCGCGCTGCACGGCGAGGTCTTCACGCACCGACAACGTGGCGAGAAACGCTTCGGCCAGGTGCATCAACGGGTTTTGCAGAGGCCCGGTGTTCAGCAACGACCAATCACGCTCCAGGCAGGCTTCGTACAAGCCGTCGCCCGAACTGAAGCGCTGCGCCAACACTTCCAGCACGGCGTTGAGCACCGACTCCACCAACGGCTCGCGCACCTTGCCCCAGTAATGGGCGCAGGCGAATAGGATGAAGGCGTGGGTGTAGAGGTCTTTGCGCTGATCAAGCGGCGCGCCTTGCGGGTCGATGCTGTAGAACCAGCCACCGTGTTCGGCGTCGTGGAAATGTTGCTGCAACGAACGGAACAACGCCGCCGCACGCTCCTTCGCGCCTGGCACCTGACCGATCAGGCTGGAAAACAGATACAGCTGCCGTGCACAGGCCATGGCCCGGTAGCGTTGCGGTGGCAAGGGATGATGCTCGGCATCCAGCGCTTCGTAGGGCAGCGCCAGCTCGGCATTCCAGCCTGGGCCTTGCCAGAGGGGCACGATCACGTCCTGGAAATGCTGTTGCACCGCGGCAAACAGAGCGGTCAATTCAGGCTGGGAAGCGGAGCGGGGAGCATGAGGCATTGGCTGGCGTCGTCACGGCAGGGTTGATTGCGCGACATGTTAACAGGCCTGAGAGTGGCGGTGTCTGTCTGGCCGCCTTCGCGGGCAAGCCCGCTCCCACATTCGAACTGTGTATACAGATCCAATGTGGGAGCGGGCTTGCCCGCGAAGAGGCCCTCACAGGCAAAACCAAATCAACCCGCCAACAACCAAACCCCAGCCGCCGCCGAAGCCGCGCCCGCCAGACGAACCAACGGCGCCGCCGCTTGCGGTAACACGCGAACCAGCGCATAACCCGCTGCGTGCAACGCCGCCGTCGCCGCTACAAACCCTGCGGCATACGCCCAAGGGCTCGACATGTCGGGCAATTCCAGCCCGTGCGCCACGCCGTGGAACAGCGCAAACAACGCCGTCGCACCCACCGCCAGGCTCAGCGGTGGACGTACCACCAGTGCCACCGCCAAGCCCAGCGCCAGCACCGACGCGGCGATCCCGCTTTCCAGCGCCGGCAGGTTCAGCCCTTCAAACCCCAACAGACCGCCGATCAGCATGGTGCCGACGAACGTGCACGGCAGCGCCCAGCGTGCGGCGCCTTTCTGCTGCGCCGCCCATAGCCCCACGGCAATCATCGCCAGCAAGTGATCGAGGCCGCCAATCGGGTGGCTGATGCCGGCGATCAAACCATTGTCGCCGTGACCGGGGTGGGCGAAGGCGATTGTCGGGGTCAGTAGCAGGGCCATGGCGCCCAGGATGCGTTTAAGTGTCATGGATAAGCTTCCTTGTTGATAAGTTTGATCGTGATCAGGCTGCGGTCAGCAGGCCCTGGCGTTCGATGAACGCGATGATTTCTTCCAGGCCCAGCCCGGTTTTCTGGTTGCTGAAGACAAACGGTTTGCCGTTGCGCATGCGCTGGGTGTCGCTGTCCATCAATTCCAGCGAGGCACCTACCAGCGGCGCGAGGTCGACCTTGTTGATCACCAGCAGGTCGGACTTGCAAATCCCCGGCCCGCCCTTGCGCGGCAGCTTGTCGCCCGCTGAGACGTCGATCACGTAGATCGTCAGGTCGGACAGTTCCGGGCTGAACGTGGCCGAGAGGTTGTCGCCGCCGGATTCCACCAGAATCAGGTCCAGCCCCGGAAAGCGGCGGTTCAGTTGGTCCACGGCTTCGAGGTTGATCGAGGCGTCTTCGCGGATCGCCGTGTGCGGGCAGCCGCCGGTTTCCACGCCGATGATCCGCTCCGGCGCGAGGGCCTGGTTGCGCACCAGAAAATCGGCGTCTTCGCGGGTGTAGATGTCGTTGGTCACCACCGCCAGGTTGTAGCGCTCGCGTAGCGCGAGGCACAGGGCCAAAGTCAGGGCGGTTTTGCCGGAACCGACCGGGCCGCCGATGCCGACGCGCAGAGGTTGTGTGTTCATGTGATTCTCCAAAATAACAGGCCCTAGGAACGGAACAGACGGCTGTACTGGCGCTCATGGGCCATGCACGCCAGGGACAGGCCGAAAGTGGCGCTGCCAAAGTGTTCGGGATTGATTCGAGTGGCGTCCTGCTGGGCTTGTTGCAGCTGCGGCAGCAGTTCGCTGGTCAGGCGTTGCGCGGCTTGCTGGCCCAGAGGCAGGGTTTTCATCAGCACCGCCAACTGGTTTTCCAGCCAGCTCCAGAGCCACGCGGCCAGCGCGTCTTGTGGACTGATGTGCCAGGCGCGCGCGGCCAGCGCCCAGCCGAGGGCCAGGTGCGGTTCGGGACGTTGTTCGAGAAAGGCGCGGGCCGGTGCATCGAGTTCCGGCAAACCGTTGAGCAGTTGCTGCAAGGAGTAGCCCATCTGTCGGCTCTCCTGATGCAACTCGCGGGTTTCCCGGCTGGCGCGGTGTTCTTCGCAGCGTTGCAGCAGTTCGGCCCAGTTTTCTGCGGCAGCGGCCACGCAATGGGCGAGCAACAGCGGCGCTTCGAAGCGTGCCAGGTTGAGCAGCAATTGATCGCTGATCCAGCGGCGGGCGCTGTTGGAATCATTCACCCGACCGTTATCCACCGCCATTTCCAGCCCTTGGGAATAGCTGTAACCGCCAATCGGCAACTGCGGACTGGCCAGGCGCAGCAGCGCCCAGGCCGGATTCATGGCCGCACGCCGAACTGGTGCAGTTTCGGCGGGTAGTTGAAGTCTTCGTCGCCGTGCCTGGAGTGGTGATGGCCGCCGCCATAGGCGCCATGTTCAGGCTGGAACGGTGCTTCGATGTTTTCGACCTTGGCATCCAGTTGTTCGAGCATGGCCTTGAGCACGTAGTCGTCGAGCAAGCGCAGCCAGCCATCACCGACTTGCAGGGCGACGTGGCGATTGCCCAGATGGTACGCCGCGCGGGTCAGCTCGAAGGCGTTGGCGCAGGTGACGTGCAGCAGTTGTTCGGGGCGAGCGCAGACGCGGACGATGCGACCGTCTTCAGCCTGTAGGCATTCACCGTCGGACAGCGGCGACTGACCGCGCTCCAAAAACAACCCAACGTCTTCACCCTCGGCACTGAAACAGCGCAAACGGCTTTTGCTCCGGGCTTCGAAAGTCAGGTGCAGCTCAGCGGCCCAGACGGGTTGAGGCTCGATTCTGCGATGAATCACCAGCATCGGAAAGCTTCCAGCTATGGACAATAGTCAGGCTAGAGCAAGGGGCTTGCCAATCGGGGGAGGTGTAGGAAATGCCTGTCGGAGTTGAGGTGGTATTGCAGATTGTTGCGGCAATTTGGTGCGCGACATCGGCGGTCGCACCAAATGACGGCGTGCGGCGTGCTCCAGATTACAGGTCTGCCAAAAATCTTTATAGGAGCTGGCTTGCCAGCGATAGCGGTGGGTCAGGAGGCATCTTCATTGACTGAAGGCCGCCATCGCTGGCAAGCCAGCTGCTACAGGGGATGCGCGTGTGCAGAGACGGGGTTATTCGGTGCTGCCCAGGCCTTGCCAATGCTTGAGGCCGATAAAGATAAAGCGCAGCTGCTGAGTGATTTTCGCCTGCGGTGTCAGATGCTCAGGCAATGCCTCGGCCGGCGGATCAATGATGTCCGGCAGGGTCGCAAACACGCTTTTGACAATCAGGTCCGCCATGACGCTCAGGCCGGCGATGTCCAGATGTTGCAGTTTCGGCATCAAGGACAAGTCGGCTGCGAGGTCCGAGCTGATGTCTTCGCGCAAACGGCCGATGGCCAGGCGTACGGGCAGCGAACCGCCGTATTGCTCGCGGGCCAGAAACAGGAACTGCGAACGATTGGCCGACACCACATCGAGAAAGATCCGCACGGAGGCGTCGATGATGCCGCCCATGACGAACTCGTTGTGGCGTACCAAGCGAATGGTTTCGCGGAAGGTTTGTCCGACTTCGCTCACCAGCACCAGGCCTAATTCGTCCATATCGGCAAAATGCCGATAGAAACCAGTGGGGACGATGCCGGCGGTTTTCGCCACCTCGCGCAAACTCAGGCTGCCGAATCCTCGGCCGCAGTCCATCAAGTGGCGGGCAGCGTCCATCAAGGCGTTGCGGGTTTGTTGTTTCTGTTCGGCGCGGGGCAGCATCGCAAGGGTGTTTTCTGGACAGGACAGCGGCGCACTCTAGCAAATCGGCTTTGCTGGCGTCGAACGACTATCGGGGGACGCGAGGGAGTGTGTGGCTTCTATAAAGTCAAAAGCCCAATCCGTGGATTGGGCTTTTTTTCAGGGCCGCCATGGGCTTAGCTCACAGCGCTGTTGCGTTCGATCACGCGGTCACCACCACCTTCAGCAAGGGTTTGGCCTTGTGGGGTGCGGTCGGTACCGTCGGCAGCCAGGGTTTGGCCTTGTGGAGTGCGGTCGGAACCGTCGGCAGCCAGGGTTTGGCCTTGTGGAGTGCGGTCGGTACCATCGGCAGCCAGGGTTTGGCCTTGTGGAGTGCGGTCGGAACCGTCGGCAGCCAGGGTTTGGCCTTGTGGAGTGCGGTCGGAACCGTCGGCAGCCAGGGTTTGGCCTTGTGGAGTGCGGTCGGAACCGTCAGCAGCCACGGTTTGGCCTTGTGGGGTGCGATCGGAACCGTCTTGAGTGATCAGGCCTTTTTCTTTCAGGCGATCATTGCCACCTTCGGCAACGGTCTGGCTGAACACCGAGTGAGTGTCTTTCACTTGTGGGGTGGCCTGTTCAGCAGCAGGCAATGCGAAAGCAGTGCTAGCCAGCAGGGAGAGGGTAAGGCTAAGCAGTAATTGGCGTTTCATGATTGGGTGCTCAGTGGGAGGGCGATAAAGTGGGTACGAGGGCAATGCTACTCTCGATAAGTCGATATAAAAGTTCATAAACGCAATGGTAATAATCAACAGAATTGATTGTTCCGTGCGAAGGCTCTAAACCGGGCCTTTCCGGCGGACGTTTTCGCACTGATGTGGGTATTTTCGACTCACATGCGCCGCACAAAAGTGCGGGGTCGGTAACGCCGGATTTCGCGAGCAGGGTGTCCACGACCGATTATTTGAACGTTAAGCGGCATTTCGGTTAAACCTGCACGCCGTTTTCCAGTCCTAGGCTTCATGGCAGGCCGGTT
The DNA here is from genome assembly GCF_045447035.1 of Pseudomonas sp. O230. Taxonomy (NCBI): domain Bacteria; kingdom Pseudomonadati; phylum Pseudomonadota; class Gammaproteobacteria; order Pseudomonadales; family Pseudomonadaceae; genus Pseudomonas; species Pseudomonas sp. O230. The sequence goes on from NZ_JBJGXN010000013.1 coordinate 70,334, forward strand.
CTGGCCTAACGTTTCACACGTGCGTCGCGGTCGGGGCGCTCAGTCGTATTCAGGAGCCCTGTGCAATGACGCGCACCCCGAAAATTTTCGCCTGGACCTTTGCCAGCCTGGCTGTGCTGCTGGCGCTACTGGTTCTGATCATCGTGTTCTTCGATTGGAACCGGATCAAACCGACTATCAACAGCAAAGTCTCCGAAGAGTTGCATCGAGCGTTTGCCATCAATGGCAACCTCGCGGTGGTCTGGCGGCGTGAGCTTGACCAAGGTGGGTGGCGCGCCTGGGTGCCGTGGCCGCATGTGGTGGCAGAGGACTTGAGTCTCGGCAACCCGGACTGGTCGAAGCCGCCGCAGATGGTCACGCTCAAACGCGTCGAGCTGCGCATTTCACCGCTGGCCTTGTTGGCCCAACGGGTGACGATCCCGCGCATTGACTTGACCGAACCGAACGCCGACCTCCAGCGCCTGGCCGATGGCCGCGCAAACTGGACCTTCAAATTCGACCCGAAAGACCCGAATGCCACACCTTCCAATTGGATAGTCGACATTGGCGCGATCGGCTTCGACAAAGGCCACGTGACCCTCGACGACCAGAGCCTGAACACTCAGCTCGACCTGATCATCGATCCGTTGGGCAAGCCGATTCCGTTCAGCGATATCGTCGGCGATAAAGCCGCGAAAACCGCGCAGGAGAAGGGCGGCGCTCCCCAGGACTACGCGTTTGCGCTGAAGGTAAAAGGCCAATACCACGGCCAGAAACTGGCTGGCGAAGGCAAGATCGGCGGCCTGCTGGCCTTGCAGGATTCGGCCCGACCGTTCCCGCTCCAGGCTCAGCTCAAGATCGCCGACACCCGCGTCGAGCTCGCCGGTACGCTGACCGATCCGCTCAACCTCGGTGCGCTGGACCTGCGCCTGAAACTGGCCGGCAGCAGCCTGGGCAACCTCTATCCGCTGACTGGCGTGACCCTGCCGGATACACCGCCCTATGCCACCGATGGCCACTTGATTGCCAGGTTGCATGAGCCGGGCGGCGCGGTGTTTCGTTACGAGGAGTTCAACGGCAAGATCGGCGAGAGCGACATCCATGGCAGCCTGGCCTACGTCGCCAGCCAGCCCCGGCCGAAACTCAGTGGTTCGCTGCTCTCCAATCAACTGTTGTTCGCCGACCTGGCGCCCTTGATCGGCGCCGACTCCAATGCCAAGCAAAAGGCCCGTGGTGGGGAAAGCAAGCAGCCGGCGGACAAAGTGTTACCGGTCGAAGAGTTCAAGACCGAGCGCTGGCGCGACATGGACGCCGACGTCGAATTCACCGGCAAGCGCATCGTCCACAGTGAAAAACTGCCGTTCAATGATCTCTACACGCACCTGGTGCTGACTGATGGCGTGCTCAGCCTCGAACCGCTGCGTTTCGGCGTGGCCGGCGGCAAACTGGATGCGCAGATTCGCCTGAACGGTCGCACCGAGCCGCTGGAAGGCAACGCCAAACTGAGCGCGCGGGGGTTCAAGCTCAAGCAGTTGTTCCCGACCTTTGAACCGATGAAGACCAGTTTCGGCGAACTCAATGGCGACGCCGACATCAGTGGTCGCGGCAACTCGGTGGCCAAGCTGCTGGGCACCGCCAATGGCAAACTGAAGATGCTGATCAACGACGGCGCTATTAGCCGTGAGTTGATGGAACTGGCCGGGCTGAACGTTGGCAACTACGTGGTCGGCAAAATTTTTGGTGACAAGGCCGTGAAGATCAATTGCGCGGCGGCCGACTTCGACATCAAAACCGGCCTGGCGACCACTCGGTTGTTCGTCTTCGATACCGAGAACGCGATCATCTACATCGATGGCACGGCGAACATGGCGACTGAGCAACTGGACCTGACCATCACACCGGAATCCAAGGGGTGGCGCCTGATTTCCCTGCGTTCGCCGCTGTATGTGCGGGGCAAGTTCATCAAGCCGGATGCCGGGGTCAAAGCGGTACCGCTGCTGCTGCGCGGGGCGGGGATGGTGGCGCTGGGCGTGATTGCGGCCCCGGCTGCGGGGTTGCTGGCGCTGGTGGCACCAAGTGGTGGCGAGCCGAATCAGTGTGCGCCGTTGCTGGAGCAGATGAAGGCGGGCAAGGCGCCGAAGACGGTCAAAAACTGATTTCGTCTGAACGGTTTAATCGCTTTCGAGCGGGCGATTCGAGAGCGATTAACTCCCCTGAGAATCAGTTCAATTGGCTTGGCGTGGGGATATGTAGCAGGTCAGTAATGATTTTGTTCCCCAGTTTATTGATAACCGTCTCTCTGACTTCGTTGTATTGGAGCTCATTCAATGAGCTGCGCAACAGTCGAATATTGGTTTTTCCGTCATTGATGGACTTCAACACCGGTTTGTCCAGGATGTCGATGTCAATCACCCTGGCCGTTTCAAAGGATAGTTGCAGTGTTAAAACGGTTTTGTCTTTGCGCACAATATTCAACAGCGCGTGTGTTCTGCCGGTAGCCGCAGCGCCGTTGGTGTTGAGCTTTTCGATGAATGTATTAATGATCAATGAGTCGCGTTCGAGTTTTTTTATTCGCGAAAAGGCAGTGGTCACAATCTGTTGTTCATTATGTGGCAGAGCGCTTCCCGCACTTTGAGTCAATCGCTTCAGTAAACTTGAATTGTCAAACACCGTGCGCTGGGTTTCTCGACTGTTTATGACCCATTTGAACTGGCTTACTAGTTCTGTGTAGGTTAGCCAAAGTGCTTCTCGATCACCGCGTCGCTGCGTCGCTAGCAGCTCTGCATAAAGGCTTGAGTTCAAAATGTCATTCTTGAACTTGTCAGTGTGAATGCCGCAAAAAATCGTGATATTGCCATTGACAAGGTATAGATCAAATGTGGAGGTATCCATGATTGGCTCCAGATGAAGTGTGTGCTCGTAAGTTATTTAAATCGACAATTGCTTGTCGATTTAAATAGTCATAAGTGATTAAAAGTCAGGAAGGTCTTTGATGAACTTTTTCCCGGCTTCCGTGTACTTCGCATAAAGATCGGAGCGCAGCCCCGAGAATGTCCGGGTGTCCAGATAGGTGCGTACGGCACCTGTTTGTATGGTGGTGGCCTGTTGGGTGGATTTCCAGAACAGAATGCCGCGAGTGCTTTCCCGTGCATCCAGGGAGATGCAATTGAGGAGCATGTTCGGTTGATTGCTTTTATCCACCCAGATCGGAGCGATATCAAACTTTGCCTGTGTGCCGGTTTTCCTGTTTCGGTCGAATATCTGGATGGCGCCGGGGTCCTTTTGCACGGCGTCGACAGCCATTTGGGCTACGTTGGCCAAGATAGCGGCAGGGCCCGCTCCGATCAGTGCGGTTGCAACATGAAGGGCAACCTGATCCATGGTCAGGCCAATTTTTCGGACGGTGACAGTTTCCAGGTTTTTGTTTTGAATAACCCAGCCAAGCTTGTCCAGACCGCCCACATAGTATTTGTACCATTCGAAGAGTTGTGCATCTTCAGGGTATAGTTTGGTGGCGGCATTTTGCATTACCAACTTGCACAGGTTGACGTCGTCGATAATTTGCTGTGAAACGCCGGGAAGGAATGCATCGATCGTGTCAGGCATGACACTGGCCGTTGGCTTGTTGATATCGTGAAGCGGTGCGTTGGTCAGCGAGCGGGGCGAAATAATCATTTTTCTAGACGCCGCTAGTACTGCTGGTAGTGCTGGAAGCGAGTCAATAAATTCGAGTCTTTGTTCCAGATACATGGAGAGAGTCCTTTATAGATTTATTAAAACAACCGCTGGGTTGTGGTTGTTAGAATAAGTCCATGCCGGGAAATGTCTATTTAGGGTTTGTAACGTCAGGTTTGAAGAGGGGTGAGCGGTTGGTTAAATCCTTATTGCCATTGCACAATAAGGATTTAATTATTATGTATAAGTCTTTAAGTATGTCTGCCCTGTCATTGCTTTCTTAGCCAGTTGCGCTGGATGGGCGGATCTTTCTCACCGATGTACTGAATGATCGAGTGACGGGCGCGGCGAAAAACTTGATGTCATTTGCGATCTTGGCAACAGGCCTGACAATCGGGCTTCCTCCTGCAACCACGCAAAAAATGCGCGCACCGGCGGATGGCGTTCACGACCGGGAACACAGAGCGCACTGTAGCCGGCGCCATTCACCTGAATGTCCCTGCGGTAAGCCACCAACACACCACTGGCCACGCTTTCGGACACCAGAATGTTGCTTGCCAGCACCAGGCCTTGCCCGGCAATCGCTGCTTGCAATGCGTAATGCTCTTCGTCGTATTCGCGGACTGCCGGTTGCCCCGTCAGCCAGGTTTCTGCGGACTGCGCGCACCACGCCTCCCAGCCATGGGCGTACAGCTTCGAGTTGTGCCAACGCACGCTGATCAACGTCGGTGCCCGGATAGAAGCCTGCGCGACTTGTTCTGGCGAGCCATAAACGCCGAACGATTCATCGAACAGGCACAGACCAAAAAGGTTCGGGTAGTCATCGAGGCTATAGCGCACCACCAGATCGACGCTGGCGTCCTGATGCAAATCGATCACTTCGCAGTGGGTGTCCAGTCGCACGCTGATGTTCGGGTGCCGGGCGTAAAAGCGCCCCAGTCGCGGCACCAGCCACAAGGCGGCAAAAGCCGCGGTGGTGGAGATTGTCAGGCTGCTGCCGCTGCGTTGCGGGCGCAAAGTGTCGACGCTTTGCGCCATTTCCAGAAAGGCGCCGTGCAGGCTGTGGAACAGGCGCTCACCGCATTCGGTCAGGCGCACTTGCCGTGGCAGTCGCTCGAACAGCGGCACGCCGAGCCAGGTTTCCAGCGCGCGGATCTGATGGGAAACCGCCGTGGGCGTTACCGACAGTTCTTCGGCGGCGGCCTTGAAACTCAGCAGGCGTGAGGCGGCTTCGAAGGCGCGCAGGGCGGTCAGCGGCAGCGAGGCAAACATTGAACACTCCATGGATGAAATTAATTCATCCAGACTGATTTTTGCTCATTTGAGGCGAGACGTTAGCGGGCACAAGCTGCACGCCACACGCCGATCGAGTTTAGTCCTCAGGAGATTCAGATGAACAGAATTCTTGCCATTCACGCCAGTCCACGTGGCGAGCGCTCCCACTCCCGTCGCCTGGCGGAAGTGTTTCTCAGCGCCTGGCAGGCCCGCCATCCGCACGCGCAATTGACCCGCCGCGAAGTCGGACGCGCGTTGATTGCGCCGGTCAACGAAGCCTTCATCGCCGCCGCGTTTTACCCCGATCCCGAGGCGCGGCCGCTGACGATGCAGGCCGATCTGGCGTTCAGTGATGAATTGGTCGCCGAGCTGCTGGGCCACGATCTGCTGCTGATTTCCACGCCGATGCACAACTTCAGCGTGCCCAGCGGCCTCAAGGCGTGGATCGATCAAATCGTGCGACTCGGGCTGACCTTCAATCACACGCTGGACAATGGCGTCGCGCAATACGAGCCGCTGGTGCACGGCAAGAAAGCGCTGATCGTCACCAGCCGTGGCGGGTTCGGTTTCGGTCCAGGGGGAGAACTCGAAGCTTTGAACCATGCCGATACGCTGTTGCGCACGGCGCTGGGGTTCATCGGCATGACTGATGTCACCGTCGTGGCCGCCGAGGGCGAAGAGTCGGCCGCACGTACCTTCGAGATATCCGCCGCCGAGGCCGAGCAGCGTTTACTGACGCTGGCCAGGGAGTTCTAGATGGCCTGGGTGTTTTTACTGATCGCCGCCGGGTTCGAAGTCACCTTCGCCATGGGCATGAAATACGCCGAAGGCTTCACCCGGCTCTGGCCTTCGCTGATCACCGTTGTGGCAGCGGTGTGCGGGATCTACTTCCTTACCCAGGCCATGCGCGAATTGCCGGTGAGCATCGCTTATCCGATCTGGACTGCCATCGGTTCGCTGGGCACGGTGTTTCTCGGGTTTGCGCTGCTCGGTGAAAGCCTGACGGCGGTCAAACTGGTGTCGGTCGGGCTGATCGTGGCAGGGGTGGCGGGGTTGAAATAGGGGAGATGTCATAGACTCGTCGTCGAGTTGTCATTTTTGATGTCGATGCTTGGCTGATGTCTTGCATTCAGCCTTGCGTCACCTCACCGATCACAAGGACGTCCACCCATGTCGCAAGGTTCTGCCACGCGTTATCCGATGGTGCTGGTCCCGGGAATGCTCGGGTTTATCCGTCTGGTGCTGTATCCGTACTGGTACGGGATCGTGGCGGCGTTGCGCCAAGGAGGGGCGACGGTGATTGCGGTGCAGGTTTCGCCGCTGCACTCGACCGAGGTGCGCGGCGAACAATTGTTGGCGCGCATCGACGAGATCCTGCGCGAAACCGGGGCCGAGAAGGTCAACCTGATCGGTCACAGCCAGGGCTCGCTCACGGCCCGGTACGCCGCCGCCAAACGCCCGGATCGCGTGGCTTCTGTCACCTCGGTGGCAGGCCCGAATCACGGCTCGGAACTGGCGGATTACCTGCACAAGCACTACCCGGCGGACAGCGCGAAGGGACGGCTGCTGGCGTTTTTATTGCGGATGATCGGTGCGTTGATGAGCCTGCTGGAAACCGGTTATCGCGGGCCGAAGCTGCCGGTGGATATCCACGCCTCCCATGAATCGCTGACGACAGCGGGTGTGGCGCTGTTCAACCAGTGTTATCCACAGGGCTTGCCTGACACCTGGGGCGGACACGGCCCGGAAGAGGTCAATGGCGTGCGCTATTACTCGTGGTCCGGCACCTTGCAGCCGGGCAAGACCGATCGCGGGCGCAATCTGTTCGACGGAACGAATCGCAGTTGTCGGCTGTTTGCCAAAACCTTCGTGCGCGAAACCGGGCATTGCGACGGGATGGTCGGGCGTTACAGCTCGCACCTGGGCACGGTGATTGGCGATGAGTATCCGCTGGATCACTTTGATATCGTCAATCAGTCGCTGGGGTTGGTGGGGAAGGGGGCTGAGCCGATTCGGTTGTTTGTCGAGCATGCGGCGCGGTTGAAGGCGGCGGGGGTTTAGACGCCAGACCGCGTTATCGTTCTTCGCGGGCAAGCCACGCTCCCACAGGTTCGGCGCCGTTCACGAATTTTGCTCACGACTTCGCCCCAGTGGGAGCGGGCTTGCCCGCGATGACGCCAGATCAGGCGACGCTGTTTTTGCGGCCCAACACCGTGGTCCAGCGCTCCGAAACAATCACTCCACCCAACGTCAACATCCCGCCCACCAGGTGATACATCGCCAATTGCTCATGCAACACCAGCGCGGCAATCAGTGCGGTAATCACCGGCAGCAAATTGAAAAACAGCGTCGTCCGGCTCGGCCCCAGACGCACCACGGCCTGCATCCACGCCAGCGGCGCAACCATCGATGCCAGCAGGCAGGCGTAGAGCACCAGTGGAATATTCTGCAGCGTCGGGCCGATTTTCGGTGACACGGCGAACAGCGGAAACAGCACCACCACCGCCACCCACACCTGCAGATACAACAACACCAGCGGCGGCAAACGCAGCTGCCATTTTTTCAGCAACGTGCTGTAGATCGCGTAGGCCAGTGTGGCGATCAGCATCATCGCATCGCCCAGGTTCACCCCGTGCTCAAGCAAGGCACTGAGGCTGCCGGACGACACCACCACCAACACGCCGGCAAACGACAACACCGCACCGGCTAGCGCTCCCGCCGTCAGACGCTGACCGAGGCTGACGATGGCCATGGCCAGCGACATCAACGGCATCAGCGACAGAATGATGCCCATGTTGGTGGCTGAGGTCAGCGTCGCGGCGAAGTACGCCAGGCTCTGATAAACCGCCATGCCCAGCACGCCGAGGATGAAAATCTTCCCCAGGTTTGGACGAATGGCCGACCAATGGGCAATCACGGGTTTGAGCATGAACGGCGTGAACAACAAGCCGGCCAGCAGCCAGCGGTAAAAACCGATTTCGGCAGGGAAGATCGCCCCGGCCGACATTTTGGTGATCACGGTGTTGCCGGCCCAAATGAAAATGGCCAGCAGGGGATAAGCGTATTGCATCAGGAACAACCAGAACGTTAATGAGGGCGAATTATCGCCTGTCCGGATGCAAGCCTATACTTCGATCCAGACAACCTGACCCAGATGACAGACAGCATGAACAGCAAACACATCGACCTGCTGGATTTCAGCGAGTTGCCCGCACCGGTGTACTTCCGCTACGCCGACTTCAATAGCCACGAATATGCCTCGGCCCACCGTCACCCCTGGGGCACCCTGGAATATTCGGCCAACGGTGTTTTGCACATGGAAATCGGCAGCAGCCGTTTCATGTCGCCGCCGCAATACGCCGTGTGGGTGCCGCCGCAGATCGAGCACAGTTTCTACAGCAATCAGCCAATCAACTACCGCGCCGTCTGCCTCGCGCCGGCGCTGTGCGACGAGCTGCCGAAGCAGGCCTGCACCCTGGCGATCAGCGACATCCTCAAAGCGATTCTCAAGGACTTCGCCGCCCGTGACGTGAAGATCCCCGAGCAGGCGGCCGACCAACGCCTGGCCCAGGTGCTGGTCGATCAACTGCAGCAAGCGCCCGTCCACGACTGCTATTTGCCCTACGCCAGCAGCCCTGGGCTGCTCGGCATTCTCGAAGCCTTGCAGGCTGAACCGGGAGATAACCGGCCGCTGTCGGCGTGGGCAGAGCAGATCCACGTCAGCGAACGAACTCTTGCGCGGCAGTTTGTGCGCGAGTTGGGCATGAGTTTCGGCGAATGGCGGCAGCGCTTGCGTTTTCTGGCGGCGATTGAAGCACTGGACAGTCATCGCAGCATTCAGGAGATCGCGTTCGACATGGGCTACAGCACCGGTTCGGCGTTCATCGCCATGTTCCAGCGTCAGGCCGGGTGCACGCCGGAGCAGTATCGACGCAGCCATCTCGAGAGCAGGAAGGTGTAACAGGCTTTGTCTACACTCCAGAGCGAGGCCGCGCCCCTCGGTGCGGCAACAAGGAGAAAACTCCATGAAGATGTTGCGTGTCCCTTTGTTGATGATCGGTTTGCTGCTCTGCTCCCAGGGTTTCGCCGCCACTGCCCAACAGAACAAGATGACCACCTGCAATGCCGACGCTACCGCGAAAAGCCTCAAGGGCGATGAGCGCAAAGCCTTCATGAGCACCTGCCTCAAAGCGGCGCCAGCCGCCAATGACGCCAAAGCCCTGACCCCTCAGCAAGAAAAGATGAAGACGTGTAATGCCGATGCCGCGACCAAGGCCCTCAAGGGTGATGAGCGCAAGACATTCATGAGTGATTGCCTGAAGAAAAAATAAGCACTGGACTGGGGTGGCTGTGAGGACCTCATCGCTAGCAAGCAAGCTCCCACACTTGGAATGCATTCCCCTGTGGGAGCTAGCCTGCTAGCGATGGGGCCGGTAAGGTCACTGCAAAAAACACATCCGAGCCCCCGACCAAGGTCGCCCCACACAATCCCTAGTGCTGACATCGGAACGCTGGCAGACTGCCAATCCTTTTACGCCGTTCGTTTTGAGGCTGTATGCCAACGTTTTCTCAACGCCAAGTCTTGCTGCTCATCAGTTGGGTCATCATCTTTGGTGGCTTGCTGCTGGTGATCCCGTTGCGCTTGCTGCCAAGCCTGTTGGCGGGCCTGCTGGTGTTCGAACTGGTCAACATGCTCACCCCGCAATTGCAGCGGCTGATCGAAGGTCGGCGTGCGCGCTGGCTGGCGGTAGCGTTGCTGGGGACGCTGGTGGTCAGTGTGCTGACGCTGATCTTCGCTGGCGCCATCAGTTTCTTGCTGCATGAAGCGGAAAACCCCGGCGCTTCCCTCGATAAATTCATGCACGTGGTCGACCGCGCACGCGGGCAATTGCCGCCGTTCATCGACGCCTATCTGCCGGCCAGTGCTGCCGAGTTCCGCGTGGCGATTGGCGAGTGGATGAGCAAACACCTCAGCGACCTGCAACTGGTGGGCAAGGACGCGGCACACATGTTCGTGACGTTGCTGATCGGCATGGTGCTCGGCGCGATCATCGCCCTGCAACGGGTGCCAGACCTGACCAAGCGCAAGCCGCTGGCCGCCGCACTGTTTGATCGCTTGCACCTGCTGGTCCAGGCGTTCCGCAACATTGTGTTCGCGCAGATCAAGATCTCCCTGCTCAACACCTTCTTCACCGGGATTTTCCTGGTGGTGGTCCTGCCGATGTTCGGCATCAAGCTGCCGCTGACCAAGACCCTGATCGTGCTGACCTTCCTGCTCGGCCTGTTGCCGGTGATCGGTAACCTGATGTCGAACACGCTGATCACCATCGTCGGCCTATCGCTGTCGATCTGGGTCGCAGTGGCCGCGCTGGGTTACCTGATTGTTATCCACAAGCTCGAATACTTCCTCAACGCGCGCATTGTCGGCGGGCAGATCAGTGCCAAGTCGTGGGAGTTGCTGCTGGCGATGCTGGTGTTCGAGGCCGCGTTCGGCCTGCCGGGGGTGGTGGCGGGGCCGATTTATTACGCGTATTTGAAGAGTGAGTTGAAGCAGGTGGGGATGGTTTGACCAGGTAGATGTGTATTGCCTGGCAAGGCCCCTTCGCGAGCAAGCCCGCTCCCACATTGGACCGCATTCCATCTGGAAGAACGCGGTCGAATGTGGGAGCGGGCTTGCTCGCGAAGGGGACGACTCGGGTTCGGATCAGTCCATGTTGCCGTAACGCTTCATCGCCTCAATCGCCAACCCGCTGCCGATGCTGCCAAAGATATTCCCTTCCACATGCCGCGCATTCGGCAACATCGCCGAAACACTATTGCGCAACGCCGGAATCCCGCTCGAACCACCGGTGAAAAACACCGTATCCACCTGATCGACCCGCACGTTGGCGTCGTTCAGCAGTTGGGTCACGCTGTTGCGCACTCGCTCCAGCAGGTTGTCGATGGCCGATTCGAACAGCGCCCGGCTCAGTTCCACGCTCAGGCCCGGTTCGATGCGATCCAGCGGCACATGACGGCTGTCGGCGTGGGTCAGCTGGATCTTGGTTTCTTCCACTTCCATCGCCAGCCAGTGCCCGGCGCGTTGCTCGATCAGCTTGAACAGACGGTCGATGCCGCCGGTGTCCTCGATGTCGTAGCGCATGCTGCCCAAAGCCAGGGTCGACTTCTGCGAGTACACCGAGTTGATCGTGTGCCAGGTCGCCAGGTTCATGTGGTGGCTGGTCGGCATGTAGGCACCGCTCTTCATGCGGCTGCCGTAGCCGAACAGCGGCATCAGGCCTTGCAGGCTGAGCTGCTTGTCGAAATCGGTCCCGCCGATGTGCACGCCGCCAGTGGCGAGGATGTCATCGTGGCGGCTGTCGTGATTGCGGCGCTCAGGCGACAGGCGCACCAGCGAGAAGTCGGACGTACCACCGCCGATGTCGACGATCAGTACCAGCTCTTCCTTTTCGATGGTCGACTCATAGTCGAATGCGGCGGCAATCGGCTCGTACTGGAACGACACATCCTTGAAGCCGATGGCGCGGGCAACGTCCACCAAGGTGTTTTCCGCTTCCTGGTCAGCCATTTCGTCGTCATCGACGAAGAACACCGGGCGGCCCAGCACCACTTCTTCGAATTCGCGACCAGCGGCGGTCTCGGCGCGCTTCTTCAATTGGCCGATAAACAGCCCGAGCAGGTCCTTGAACGGCATCGCCGTGCCGAGGACGCTGGTGTCGTGCTTGATCAGCTTGGAACCCAGCAGGCTCTTGAGCGAGCGCATCAACCGGCCTTCGTAGCCTTCCAGGTACTCGTGCAGCGCCAGTCGGCCGTACACCGGGCGGCGTTCTTCCATGTTGAAGAAGACCACCGAAGGCAGGGTGATCTTGTCGTCCTCCAGCGCGATCAGCGTTTCCATGCCGGGGCGCAGCCAGCCGACGGTGGAGTTGGACGTGCCGAAGTCGATACCACAGGCACGGGCTGGAGATGCGTTTTTCATGTCTTTCAGGTTCCGGTTAAAAAACGGCCGCGCAGTGTATGTCAGTGCGGCGCAGATTCGAAGGCCGACTATCCGCTAAATCTCAGCTATTAGCGCCTTGAAAGACTATCCTTCGCCCCAAACTTGTCTGCATTAGGCTTGGCAGCCACAGGACGGTCGCAAGAACCGTCCGCTGCTGCCGATAAACTTCTGATGCGCTGCCCGGTCACAAACTTGAGATTGGTCAACCCGGCGGCAGGCAATGAGCGCATGCTGTCGGTGACGGCGCGATATCGATAACGGATGGTGATCCTTAGATGGACTTCAAAGACTATTACAAGATTCTCGGTGTGGAACCGACCGCGGACGATAAGACGATCAAAGCCGCTTATCGCAAACTGGCGCGTAAATACCACCCCGACGTCAGCAAGGAAAAGGATGCCGAGGCCAAGTTCAAGGACGCCTCGGAAGCCTATGAAGCGCTGAAAAGCGCCGACAAGCGCGCCGAATACGACGACTTGCGCAAATATGGCCAACACGGCCAACCGTTCCAGGGCCCGCCGGGTTGGCAGGGGCGTGGTGCCGGTGGTGCCGGTGGTTTCGGTGGCGGCCAGGATACGGGCGATTTTTCGGACTTTTTCAGTTCGATCTTCGGTAACCGTGGTCCGGGTTTTGGTGGTGGACAGTCGGGTCGCAGTGCCGGACGTCGAGGGCAAGACGTGGAAATGGAACTGGCGATTTTTCTGGAGGAAACCCTCTCGAACGAATCGAAGAAGGTCACCTTCCAGGTGCCGCAGTACAACGCTGCCGGCCAGCACGTCAGCAACACCAGCAAAAGCCTGAACGTGAAGATCCCCGCCGGCGTGACCGACGGCGAGCGCATCCGCCTCAAAGGGCAGGGGGCACCGGGCATCGGTGGTGGCGCCAACGGCGACTTGTTCCTGATCATTCGCTTCGCGCCGCATCCGAAGTTCGACGTCGAAGGCGAGAATCTGATCATCACGCTGCCGCTGGCTCCGTGGGAGTTGGCACTGGGCACCGAAGTGGCCGTGCCTACACTCACCGGCAAGATCAACCTCAAAGTCCCGGCCGGCAGCCAGAACGGCCAGCGCATGCGCGCCAAGGGCCATGGTCTGTTGAACAAGGCCGGAGAACGCGGTTATCTGTTCGTGCAATTGAAGGCCGTCATGCCTAAGACCTCGAGCGATGAGGTCAAGGCGCTGTGGCAGGAACTGGCTAAAAAAGCGGCGTTCGACCCGAGAGAAAATTTCTGATCCAAGAAACGGAGTAGCCCATCATGAGCATCCCCCTGATCGTTCAACTGGACTTGGCAGAATTCTGTGAGGCGACCGACCTGTCGGACGTCTACGTGATCGAAATCGTCGAGCACGGCATCCTCGAACCTCAGGGCTCTGTGCCCAAGGATTGGCGTTTCAACGATTATGAGTTGGCGCTGGCCAAACGTGCCGCCAAGCTGCGGCACGACCTGGAACTGGAGTGGGAAGGCGTCGCCCTGGCGCTGGATTTGCTCGAAGAAGTCCAGCAACTGCGGGCCGAGAACCGGATGCTCAAGCAGCGGCTGGGACGGTTGGTGGTTGAATAGCTGGCTCCTACAGATGGCGGTTATCTAGGCAATACCACGGTAAACAGCGTCCCGTCGGTTTCGTTCGAACTGACCTCGATCGTCCCGGCGTGGGCATCGACCACTTCCTTGACGATAAACAAGCCCAGCCCAAGGTTGGTGGAGGGCTGGCCGAGTTCTTCACCGGTGCTGCGCACCAGCGGATCGAAGATCGTGCCAATCGCGTCGTCGGGAATCGGAGCGCCGTAGTTATGCACCGTGAGGCGAACCGCATTGGGCTCGCCGCTTAGAGTGACCGTCACATCGCGCTTGTTCGATCCATGTTGCAATGCATTGCCGATCAGGTTTTGCAGCAGTTGAGCCAGGCGACCGGCATCCCAGACGCCTTTGGTGTCTCCCTCGACATGAATCGTCGGATCGCACTCGGGATTGCCCGCACACGCTTGGGCAATCGCCGCGTGGGCGGCATCGGCCAGGTCCATCGGTTTCGGTTCAATCGGCAGGCGCTTGCCCAGGCGACTGCGCACCAGCTCCAGCAAGTCGCCGACCATCACCGCCATGTTCCGCGTACCGTGCTTGATGTTGATCGCACAAGCCATAGCATCGCCTTCAAGCGTGGCTTTGCGCATCAGCAATTCAGTGGACATGCTCACGGCTTGCAAGGGGGCGCGCAGGTCATGCCCGAGTATCGCCAGAAACAGGTCCCGCGAATGATTGACCTGTTCGGCATAGGCCGCCGTGGATTCGGCCAGGGCTTCATCGATGGCTTCATTGAAACGGATCATGTCCTGGAAGTAGGCGAGGTCCGGCGATTCCAGGCTGTTGACCCACAACCGGATCACACAGGCGCGCAGGTGACGGAATTCGCTGGTCATCTGCACCAGATCAAAGCCCACGGTATGCCGCAGTTCACCATGGCTGGCGCTGGCTTCGTCGAGGCTCGGGGTTTTTTCCGGACCTTCGCCCTTGGCCTTGGCGAGTTGTTCGCTGGCAGTTTGCGCGGTGGTCATGTCCCGCGCGGCAGCCAGCAGGATTTCCCTGGCGTGATCACGCAAGGAAACCCGGTCCATGTTTTCGGCCGCCGGAGTGATCGTTCTGGCGAACTGTTCCCATTCATCGACGATACGGTCTACGTGTTGCCTGATGAATTCGGATAAGCGCATGGTCGGTTTCCTGGTGGCAATCTGGGGGCATCTTAGCCCCTTTGGCGTTCCCTAAAAACTACCAATACGCCGGCCACCATACTTCGCTGGGTTCAGGGAGCTAATTAATTATTTTTTAGATTCTAAAATTCAATGCAATGTTGATTTATCGCGATGTTCCCAGTGGTTTTTTAATCTTTTGTTTTTAACCGCATTCAATAGTCTGATGGTTCTTTTCATCGCATAAGGATTTGCGAAATGACCCAACTATCTGCCGTTCCGGCGTTGCAAAATAATTCCGGACATGGCGAAGGCAAAAATAATGTTCATCGTGATTTTCTACTGAGCCAACTGCCTTCGCCGGTAAAAGACGCACCGGTTTCGCGGCTGCTCACGATGGCCGAATCGACAGTGGATTTCCCGGAGTGGTATTTGAATGCACGCGCCATTGACCGTCAGTACCTCAAGCAACTGACCGATGAGCGCTGGCGCGTTCAGGTGCCGTTGGACGAAGCGCTGGAGAATCTGCAGCAGGACATTCTCGCCTTCGCCGAGCCCTTGCTCGTCAAAGCATTAAAGGAACAACTGAATCTCGATTTGGACGTCAATGCGACGCTCATTCGCCTGTATATCCCGGCAAAGCTGGGCTTTGGCATCGACACCAATGCCAGTCGGATCAGGCAATCCACGTTGCTCGAAGCGGCGCTTCACAATTTCGAAGAGCCCGAAACGCAGGCCGGCGGATTTCGCGATGGCTCCGGCATCTTCACCCTGGACGATGAAAACGAGTTACAGCGGCATGCGCTGACAGTCGAGCGATTTGCTGCCCTGTGCCGCACGCTTGATATTGGTGCGCTCTATCAGCAGCACATCAAGGGCCTGTTGAGTCCGCAAGAGGGCGCGGCCAAAGCGTTGGTTGAACAGCAATGCCTGGCCAGCGAAAAAGCCGCTTTCAACGAAGCCGCGCTGATCGCTTACTTGAAAAACGACATCAGCTCCTATGGCTACGGCAAACTCAAGCAAGTTCGTGACAATGAAAAGGGCATCCTTTGGAACAATCGCCCTTTGCAATGTCATCGACTGTCGCTGATGGGGTTCAGGTTATCCGGCATCCTGTTATTCAGCGCGGTGGCAGACCCCACTGAAGTTAAAAGAATTTACGACGGTCTGATTCCCGCGCACCAGCGCACACTGCTGGACTGGTCCAGGCGTTTGACGCTGCTGCCAGGCCAGGAATTTGAACAGTTCAAACTACTCGAGGCGTTTTTCGCCAATGGCCCCAGCGGTCTCGTCGATGCCATGTTGCGAAGGGAAGATGATTTTCAACAAAGCCGTCTCGACGGGAGGTTGATCGCGTATGTCCCGGATGATCCCGAGCACCCGCTCAAAGAGTACGCGTCCTTCACTGACTTCATGAAGGAGCTGACGAGCCAGTTACGCTCGCCGGACTATCAACAGTTTTTCAGCCGATTCGTCGCACAAAAAGACCATGGCAAATTCTTTGCCCGGGTTCGCGAGCGTTTCACCACGTTCACCTGGACCCAGCGTGAACCGCTGAACATGGGGCCGTGGTGGCGAGAGACCGCGATTGAAAACGCCAATGCAGAGCCCATCACCAACATCGTTTCAGGCGACCTCTGGCCGCAAATCGGTCGCTGGCGCAGGGACAAGGCGATTGCGGATGCGCGGTTCATCGCTGTGCCGACCGGTGACGAAGACGCGACCACCCGCTGGAATCGGTTGACCAGTTATCTGACCATCGGCTGGAACGTGTTCAACTTTGGCGCCATGTTGGTGCCCGGTCTCGGCGAAGCGATGCTGGCGGTCATGGTCGGGCAGATGCTGTTCGAAACCATGGAAGGCATTGAAGAGTGGAGTAAGGGCGACAAGGAGGAAGCGGCGGCCCATCTCACCGGGGTCATGATCAATTTCGCGCAACTGGCGATCATGGCGACGGGGAATGTTTTGCCCGCCGGTGCAGCGGCGTCGGTCAAACCGTCGGCCTTTATCGATCAGCTGCAAAAGGTTGAACTGCCTGACGGCAAGACACGCCTGTGGAAGCCGGACCTGTCGCCCTATGCCCATGACCTGACGCTGCCCAAAGGGGTGTCGCCAAACGAACAGGGGCTGTACCGACACAGCGAAAAAGACTTCCTGAAACATGAAAGCAAACACTTCGAAGTCAGAAACGATCCGCGCACGGGTCAGCCACGCCTGCAACATCCGGATCGACCGCAGGCGTATCAGCCAACACTCGAACACGACGGTGCGGGCGTCTGGAAGACCGAGCTCGACCGACCCGTCGAGTGGGACAAAACCACACTCATGCGGCGCATGGGGCCGGCGGTCGAGGGGTTCTCCGATGCCACGCTGGAGCAGATTCGGGTCGTCAGTGGTATCGATGAAGGCCAGTTGCGCAGGTTGCATGTGGTCAACGAACCCGCGCCAGCATTGCTGACCGACACGATCGAACGGTTCAAGACCTGGGCCGACGTGCAAAAGCTGCCCGACCAGATAATGCGCGATGAGGTGCCTGAAGCGTTCATCGAGCAGGTGCCCCGTTTGCTGGTTGACCTGCCGAGATGGCCTGAGCAAAAAAGCATCGAGCTTTTTGACGGCGCAGGTAATACGGGGCCCTCGACAAAGTACGGCAATGTCGACGCGTCGCCGGCCAACACGCTGAAAACAAGCCGTGCCGAGGTCAGCGCGGGAAAACTTCCGGGGCTTGCCGTGAAGTTCATGAACGAGGCCGATGTCCGAGCGGTGTTCGGGCCGGGCATTTCGACTGACGAGCACATCCGGATCGATGCGTTGAAAAACAAGCTGGCCGAACGGGCGGGCAATCAGCGTGAAGCGCTGTTCAAAGCGCTGGATCGCCGTTTGCAACAAACCGACAACCCGCAAGTGCAGGTGCTCCAGAACGCGTTCAGTGGACTCCCCGCGGTGATCGCCCGGGAGTTGCTGGCCGACGTCGATCCGCAAACACGGCTCAGCATCACCGAGCCTTCGCGCATCCCCTTGCAACTCAGCGAACGCACGCGGTTGGCCTTGCGCACGTTACGCGCCGCACGTGCTTACGAAGGACTTTTCTTCGATGCCACGTACAGTGTCGATACCGAGCGGCTGGCGTTGCACTCGTTGCAAGCATTGCCGAACTGGCCAGACAACGTGCGGATCGAAATCCGTGAGACTTCATTCGATGGACCGTTGCACTACAGTGTCGGCCCGACAGATGCCTCTGTTCGCCGGGTCCTGGTCAGCGAGGACGGTCAGTACCAGGCCCGCGATGACGATGATCTGCACCTGCATGGGCGCGATGACCTCTACTCGTCCGTTTTGCATGCCCTGCCGGATGCCGAACGAAACGCGCTGGGGTATCACATCAATCAAGGCGCAACGCTCAAGCAGGCCGTTCAAAAAGCGCTATTGCCACGGGACAGGTTCAACGCGCTTCTGGCACAGAACCCTGTTCGCAAGCCCAACTTCGACCCGGCCACGATGCGGCTGCGTGGTGGCATGCGCGGGGTTTCCCAGGGGCTGCGGCGGGTCACCGGAAACATTACGCCACAGGAACGAGTCCGGGTTGTCCGCCCGGGCTGGACGGAGGCCGAGGCGCAGGCCTATCTGCAGGCGGGTGGTAGCGATGTCAGTGTTGAGCAGAGGGCGAGCGCCCTGGAGGCGGAATTCAATCGGCTCAATAGCCATTTTCAACGTTGGCTGAGGTCGCCGACCGAAGGGTCCTGGTTCACTGGCGCCGGCGCCGCCGAATGGCAATCCCGAAACGCGGTATACAAAGCGATCAGGGAGTGTTGGCAGCACACCGGGTTGCGCCATGTGGATTCGTTCGGCGAGCTGCAAGGCGTTGTACTCGACCTCGAGAACCTGCCGTTGGGTCGTCATCTGCGTTCCATGCCCATGCTGGAGGGCACCTTCGACCACGTCACCCGCCTCAATCTGACCCTGACTGAAATGACCGATGCGCATATTTCCCTGCTCGATCATTTTCCGCGATTGCGTTCGCTCAACGTCAACGGTAATTCGCTCACTCGGATTCCTCGCGCAGTCGGTCGTATGCGCGCGCTGACGGAGCTGAACATGCGAGGAAACCGCATTGTTCTGGATGCGCAAGGCGTCGCGGACCTGCGCAACCTGACACGGCTTCAGGCCCTGGACCTGTACGGCAACCCTCTGGGCCGGGAACCGGATATTGGCAGCATGCGCATGTTGCATACGCTGATCCTGGCCGATACCGGCATTCGGACCTGGCCGGAAGGTTTGTTCGCGCAGCCACGCTTCCGGCATTTTTACCTGGACATGCAGCACAACGAAATCACCTACGTGCCCATGGTCCCGCGGGGTTCCGTTCAGGCGGAATTGCTGGCGCGCACGGTGTTGAGCCGGGACACGGATTTTCTGCCGGCCTTCAATCTGCAGACGCTCAGGGAGTACATCGCGTCCGTCGGCATGGACCCCGATCGACCGTATCCGCCTCGTGGCGTACGCGACAGTCTCGATTGGGAGGCCGGCATGACCCGGCCAGAATGGGTGGCCAAACAGGGGGTGTGGAACAGCGTCGAGGATGAGATCGGCTCGCTCGGGTTTTTCAATGAGATTCGCAAACTCACCGAATCGGGGCATTTCAAGCACGACCCCGGGTTTCGGGTCGACATGACCGCCAAGGTCTGGCGAATGCTCGATGCAATGTCGAAAAATACCGAGCTGCGGCAAAAACTCTTCACCCTGACCAGCGCGCCCACAGCGTGTGTCGATGCTGGCGCGCAGCTGTTCAACGCCATGGGGATGGAGGTGCTGATACATGAAGCCTATGAACTGGCCAATCCCGCGCTGGTGGAGACTGAACTGGTGTCGCTGGCGCGGGGCAAGTCACGTCTGGATGAACTCAGCAGGATTGCCCGCAAAACGGTGTCCGAGCGCGAGGCGATGGGCGAGCAATTCAGGCGCGTCAATGCCGCGGGCGAGGTCACCGGCACGATTGATGAGGTTGAAGTTCACCTGGCGTTCATGACGGATCTTGCCGAGCGGCTGGACCTGCCGTGGCAGACGCGAAAAATGCAGTTCAGAAAAATCGCCGCAGTTACGCCAGAGATGATCGAGGATGCTTTGCGGCGCGTACTGGACCTTGAGGAAGGAGAGCTGCTGGCTGATTTACTCGTCGATCAGCCGTTCTGGGCATCCTATGCCGAGGGGGTCAACCGGGGGGTTATCAAAGGTTTCAGTCGCCGGATCGAAGCCACAATCGAGTTCTACTCAGCGTTGGAAAAACGCGCAACCGAGACAACACTTTCTCTGGAGCAAAAGGCTCGGTTAAAGGAAGAACTCAGGGTGCTCGGTGCTGAGTTGAACAAACCGGAAAGCGCGTTTGCGCCGGGACGCGTCATGACTGACGCGGAATGTGCCGCCGAGCTGGAAGTCATCGACGAAGACAAGAAAGCGTTTATCAAAACGTTCACACGCCAGGCGATCGAACGGGCAAAACTGCAACGCATGGAAATTCCCTTCACCGTACAGCCGAACAGCTGATCGTTATTGCTTTACACCGGGGCCCGGCGAGGCCCCGGTGATTCAACCGTCTGATCAAAACAGGAAGTAACGCTGAGCCATCGGCAGCACATCCGCTGGCTCGCACCACAACAACACACCGTCGGCCTTGACCTGATACGTCTGCGGATCGACATCGATACTCGGCAGGTAGTCGTTGTGGATCAGGTCGGTTTTTTGCACCTCTCGGCAGCCTTTGACCACGGCGATTTTCTTCTTCAAACCCAAGGCCTCGGGCAGACCGGCCTCGTGCGCCGCCTGGCTGATAAACGTCAGGCTGGTGGCGTGCAACGAACCGCCGTAGCTGGCGAACATCGGGCGGTAGTGCACCGGCTGCGGTGTCGGAATCGAGGCGTTGGCATCGCCCATCAGGCTCGCCGCAATGGCGCCGCCCTTGAGGATCAGCGTCGGTTTGACGCCGAAAAACGCCGGGCGCCAGAGCACCAGATCCGCCCACTTTCCAACTTCAATCGAACCCACTTCATGGCTGATGCCGTGGGTGATCGCCGGGTTGATTGTGTACTTGGCGATGTAGCGTTTGGCGCGGAAGTTGTCGTTGCCTTCGCCATCACCGGGCAACGGGCCGCGCTGTTTTTTCATCTTGTCGGCGGTCTGCCAGGTGCGCGTGATGACTTCACCGACGCGGCCCATGGCCTGGCTGTCGGAGCTGATCATCGAAAACGCGCCGAGGTCGTGGAGGATGTCTTCGGCGGCAATCGTCTCGCGGCGGATGCGGCTTTCGGCGAAGGCCACGTCTTCGGCAATGCTTGGGTCGAGGTGGTGGCAGACCATCAGCATGTCGAGGTGTTCGTCGATGGTGTTGCGGGTGAACGGCCGGGTCGGGTTGGTCGAGCTCGGCAGTACGTTGGCGAAGCCGCAGGCCTTGATGATGTCCGGCGCATGACCGCCGCCCGCGCCCTCGGTGTGATAGGTGTGGATAGTGCGGCCCTTGAACGCGGCGAGGGTGGTTTCGACGAAGCCGGATTCGTTGAGGGTGTCGGTGTGGATCGCCACCTGCACATCGTACTGATCGGCGACATTCAGGCAGTTGTCGATGCTCGCGGGTGTTGTGCCCCAGTCTTCGTGCAACTTGAGACCGATGGCGCCGGCCTTGACCTGCTCGATCAACGGCTCCGGCAGGCTGGCGTTGCCCTTGCCGGTGAGGCCGATGTTCATCGGGAAGGCGTCCGCCGCTTGAAGCATCCGCGCCAGGTGCCATGTCCCGGACGTGCAAGTGGTCGCGTTGGTGCCGGTGGCCGGGCCGGTGCCGCCGCCGATCATGGTGGTGACGCCGCTCATCAGCGCCTCTTCGATCTGCTGCGGGCAGATGAAGTGGATGTGCGTGTCGATGCCGCCGGCGGTGAGGATCATGCCTTCACCGGCGATCACTTCGGTGCTGGCGCCGATGGCAATGGTGACGTTGGGCTGCACGTCCGGATTGCCGGCCTTGCCGATACCCGCAACGCGGCCGTCCTTGAGGCCGACGTCGGCTTTGACGATGCCCCAGTGGTCGATGATCAGTGCGTTGGTGATCACCGTGTCGACGACTTCGGCGGCCAGCAGTTGGCTTTGGCCCTGGCCGTCGCGGATGACTTTGCCGCCGCCGAATTTCACTTCTTCGCCGTAGGTGGTGAAGTCTTTTTCGACCTCGATCCACAGTTCGGTGTCGGCCAGGCGGACCTTGTCACCGACGGTGGGGCCGAACATGTCGGCGTAGGCTTGACGGGAAATCTTCATTCGTTCGCCTTGAGATTCAATTGAATTTGAAATCGTTCGCTGCGCTCGCTATCGCCGGCAAGCCGGCTCCTACAGGTTCGCATTCCACGCCGATAGACGGGTGGAATGCGATCCACTGTAGGAGCCGGCTTGCCGGCGATCGGGCTGGAGCGGACAACGCATTATTTACAGGTCACCCATGACCCGCCCGGCAAACCCGAACACCCGCCGATGCCCGGCCAAATCCACCAGCTCGACCTCGCGGCTCTGCCCCGGTTCGAAGCGCACGGCGGTGCCGGCGGGGATGTTCAGGCGCATGCCGCGGCTGGCGGCGCGGTCGAAGGTCAGGGCGTCGTTGGTTTCGAAAAAATGGTAATGCGAGCCGACCTGGATCGGCCGGTCGCCGCTGTTGGCCACTTTCAGGCTGACGGTGCGGCGGCCGACGTTGAGTTCGATGTCGCCGGGCTGGATCTGGTACTCACCGGGAATCATCAATGGGCTCCTTGGAGAATCTTGTAGTAGAGGGCGGTCGGCTTGTACTGGCCGCTCGGGTCGCAGGCGTAGTCGGGGATTTGTCCCGCACGGGTGTAGCCCAGGGCCTTGTAGAAGTCCTCGGCCGGGGAACCGGCTTCGGTGTCGAGGTAAAGCATGCCGCGCTTGTGCTGGAGCGCGGCCTGTTCCAGGGCGCTCATCAACTGTTGACCCAACCCACGGCGGCGCGCGTGTTCACGCACCAGCAGCTTCTGCACTTCGGCGCGGTTCAGGCCGTTGGCTTTCTGGCACAAGGTCAGTTGCACACTGGCCTGCACTTGCTCGTCCTTGACCACCACCCACAGCAGCACGTTGCCCTTGTTCAGGTTGTCCTGGACTTCATCGAAATAGGCGCGCGCCTGAGTGGCATCCAGATCGGCCATGAAGCCGACGCTGGCGCCGTAGCCGACAGCGTCGAGCAGCAAATCAATCAACCCCTGGCGATAGTGCGCAAAGCTTTCAACATTGACGCGGCGCAGTTGGGCGGCGTTCATCGGACATTACTCCTTGCTGGCGGGCGGCGGTTCGGCGCCAGGATTGAGGGTCAGTTGCATGAAGGTCAGGTCCAGCCAGCGACCGAACTTGGTGCCCACCTGCGGCATCTGCCCGGTGGTCACGAAACCGACGCGTTCATGCAGGCGGATGGAGGCGGCATTGCCACTTTCGATGGCCGCGACCATCACATGCTTGTCGCAGCCTTTGGCGCGCTCGATCAACACGTCCATCAATTGCGGACCCAGTCCATTGCCGCGTTGATCGCTGCGCACGTAGACCGAGTGCTCGACGGTGTGGCGGAAACCATCGAACGGTCGCCAGTCACCAAATGAAGCGTAGCCGAGTACGCTGTTATCGCCGTCGACGATCACCAGGATCGGATAGCCCTGCGCTTGCCGGGCGCTGAACCAGGCCTGACGGTTGCCGAGGTCGACGGCCTGTTCGTTCCAGATCGCCGTGGTGTTGAGCACGGCGTCGTTGTAGATGTCGCGGATCGCCGGCAGATCGGCATGCACCGCATCGCGGATGTGGTAAGTCATGGCGCGTCCTCAGGCGATGGGTTGGTGGACGGTGACCAGTTTGGTGCCGTCAGGGAACGTGGCTTCGACCTGAATCTCCGGGATCATTTCCGGAATGCCTTCCATCACTTGTTCGCGGCTGAGCAGGGTGGTGCCGAAGTGCATCAGCTCGGCCACGGTCCGACCGTCACGCGCGCCTTCGAGCAGCGCCGCGGAGATGTAGGCCATGGCTTCCGGGTAGTTGAGTTTCACGCCGCGCGCCAAACGCCGCTCGGCCACGAGGCCGGCGGTGAAGATCAGCAGCTTGTCTTTTTCGCGTGGGGTCAGGTCCATCGTTGGGAATCCATAATCGGCAGATTAAAAAGGTATTCGGATCTGTGAATACATAACCCTGTAGGAGCCGGCTTGCTGCGGGCGGCGTTCCGGCGATGGCGTCCTTTCAGTCGATAGACATGTCGACTGATCCACCGCTATCGCGGGCAAGCCCGCTCCCACAGGATTGCGTTTCAGGTGCTCCATATTCGGGGTGGGACGGCTTCTCGGCCTAACAGCGCCGGCCTGAGCAATCGCCACAAATCAATCAACCAGCCTCGCGCCAACAGCGCCTCACTGGCCAGGCACCGGGCCACGATCAGCCCCGGCAACTGCGTCAAATCTCCACGCACGTCATTGCCCAACGAGCGGCATTTCTCCAGCAGTTCACTGTCCACCTCGCCGGTCACCAACAACGTCGCAAATACCGGTTGCCCATCCAGGCCAATCGGCGAGTCGAGCAAACCGTCATCCCCGACAATGCGCTGGCGTTCGTGCCAGAGCAACTGGCCGTCGCGGCGGATATCCAGCTGCGCCTGAAAATGCCCGAGGTCGAAGCGCTCGCCGCTGGCCGGACGACCCAGCGCCACCACGTCCCAGTAGAACAGCCGCGCATCACCTTCCAGTTCAATGGCGGTGCGCAGTTCGGCTTGTGCGGCGCTGAAGATAATCGTCTCTTGCGGCAACCATTCCAGGGTCGCGCCTGCAGCCACTTTCAGCTCGAGTGTCTGATAAGCCGGACCTGCGGCGCGATACCACTTGGCCGCGCCAGGACTGGTGATTTGCGCCCACGCATCGCGGCCGACACTGGCCGAAATGTCCAGCCGATCACCGCCGGCAATCCCGCCAGGCGGGTGGACGATGATGTGCTGGCACACCTCGGGGCCTTCGGCATACAGGTGCTTTTGCACCCGCAACGGGCCTTGATGCCGGCGCTGGACCGGGCGCGTGGTGTCGCCGAATCGGGCATAGCCCAACTCCAGCTCGGCGTGCCAGCTCGGGGTAAACAGGACAGTGGCAAGAGGTAAATTCATGGTTTCTAATTATCGTTAGGTCGCTACAGATTAGATCGTTACCAAACCGCGTACACCCTCGGCTTCCATATTTTCGCCGCGCCCCTGCTGCACGATCTCGCCACGGGACATCACCAGGTATTGATCGGCCAGTTCGGCAGCGAAATCGTAGAACTGCTCCACCAGCAGAATCGCCATGTCGCCGCGTGCTGCGAGTTTTTTGATCACCGCGCCAATCTCCTTGATCACCGACGGCTGGATGCCCTCAGTCGGCTCGTCGAGGATCAGCAACCGAGGACGACTGGCCAGCGCCCGGCCGATTGCCAATTGCTGCTGTTGGCCACCGGACAGGTCGCCGCCGCGTCGTTGCTTCATTTGCAGCAACACCGGGAACAGCTCGTAGATGAACGCCGGGACTTCTTTCGCTTCGCTGCCGGGAAACCGCGACAGGCCCATCAGCAGGTTTTCCTCCACCGTCAACCGACCGAAAATCTCCCGGCCCTGAGGCACATAAGCGATTCCGGCATGCACCCGCTGGTGCGGTTTGAACGTGGTGATCGGTTTGCCTTCCCAGTTCACCGCGCCTTCTTTGGCCGGCAGCAAACCCATCAGGCATTTGAGCAAGGTGGTTTTACCGACGCCGTTGCGCCCGAGCAGGCACGTGACTTCGCCGACCTTCACGTCAAACGTCAGGCCGCGCAGGATATGGCTACCGCCGTAGTACTGGTGCAGCTTGTCGACTTGCAGCATGTTCAAATTCCTTGTGGTTCACACCGAACCCTGTGGGAGCTGGCTTGCCAGCGATGAGGCCGGCACATCCGAAAATGATGTTGACTGACCCACCGCTATCGCTGGCAAGCCAGCTCCCACAGGTTCTGTGTTCGCAGATCTAGCGACCGAGGTACACCTCGATCACCCGCTCGTTTTCCTGCACCTGCTCCAGCGACCCCTCGGCCAGCACGCTGCCCTGGTGCAACACGGTGACGTGGTCGGCAATCGAGCCGACAAACCCCATGTCGTGTTCCACCACCATCAGCGAATGCTTGCCCGCCAGGCTCTTGAACAGTTCGGCGGTGAATTCGGTTTCGGCATCGGTCATGCCCGCCACGGGTTCGTCGAGCAGCAGCAATTTCGGGTCTTGCATCAACAACATGCCGATTTCCAGAAACTGCTTCTGACCGTGGGACAACAAGCCTGCCGGGCGATTGACCGAGGTGGTCAGGCGAATGGTTTCCAGCACTTCGCTGATGCGATCTTTCTGTTCGCCACTCAGGCGAGCCCGCAGGCTGGCCCACACCGACTTGTCGGTTTTCTGCGCCAGTTCGAGGTTTTCAAACACGCTCAGCGCTTCAAACACGGTCGGCTTCTGGAACTTGCGACCGATGCCGGCCTGGGCGATCTGCACTTCGCTCATCTGCGTCAGATCGAGGGTTTCACCGAACCAGGCCTTGCCGTGACTGGGGCGAGTCTTGCCGGTGATCACGTCCATCAGCGTGGTTTTTCCCGCGCCGTTGGGGCCGATGATGCAGCGCAATTCGCCGACGCCGATGTACAGGTTCAAATCGTTCAGGGCCTTGAAACCATCGAAGCTGACGCTGATGTCTTCCAGCGTCAGGATGGTGCCGTGGCGGGTATCCAGGCCGGGGCCGACGCGTTGACCGAGGCCGATGGCGTCGCGGCTGCTGCCGGCGTCCTTGTTCGGCTCCGGTGGATAGAAGGCCGGTTCGAGCATGAATTCAGCCGTCGCAGTCACTCTCATTGGTCACCCCTTTTTTTCAGCAGGCCGATCACGCCTTTGGGCAGGTACAAGGTCACGACGATGAACAGCGCGCCGAGGAAGAACAGCCAGTACTCCGGGAACGCCACGGTGAACCAGCTCTTCATGCCGTTGACCACGCCAGCGCCAAGCAGCGGACCGATCAGCGTGCCGCGACCACCCAACGCCACCCAGACGGCGGCTTCGATTGAGTTGGTCGGCGACATTTCACTCGGGTTGATGATGCCGACTTGCGGCACGTACAGCGCGCCCGCCAGACCGCACAGGACCGCACTCAAGACCCAGACAAACAGCTTGAAACCGCGAGGGTCGTAACCGCAGAACATCAAGCGGTTTTCCGCATCGCGCAGTGCCGTCAGCACCCGGCCAAATTTGCTCTGCGCCAGGCGCCAGCCGATGAACAGGCTCGCCACCAGCAACAGCACGGTGGCGAAAAACAGCGCCGCGCGCGTCCCCGGTTCGGTGATGCCAAAGCCAAGAATGGTGCGGAAATTGGTGAAGCCGTTGTTGCCGCCAAATCCGGTTTCGTTGCGGAAGAACAGCAGCATCCCGGCGAAGGTCAGCGCCTGGGTCATGATCGAGAAATACACGCCTTTGATCCGCGAGCGGAAGGCAAAGAAGCCGAACACCAGCGCCAACAATCCCGGGGCCAATACCACCAGGCACATCGACCAGAGGAAGCTGCTGGTGCCGGTCCAGTACCACGGCAATTCGGTCCACGAGAGGAAGGTCATGAACGCCGGCAAGGCATCGCCCGAGGCCTGGCGCATCAGGTACATGCCCATCGCATAACCGCCGAGGGCGAAGAACAGACCGTGGCCGAGGGACAACAGGCCGGCGTAGCCCCAGACCAGATCGAGGGCGAGGGCGACGATGGCGTAGCAAAGAATCTTGCCCATCAGTGTCAGCGTATAAGCCGAGACGTGAAACGCGCTGTCCGGCGACAACAGCGACAGCAGCGGCAACGCCAACAGCAAAACAAGGATCACCGCACCGACGGCAATCGTGACTTTGGGGCCGGCCTTTTGGCTGGCTGTGAGCATCAGGGGCTGGTTCATCAGTCGATCACCCGTCCTTTCAGTGCGAAGAGGCCTTGCGGACGTTTCTGGATGAACAGAATGATCAGCGCGAGGATCAGGATCTTGCCAAGTACGGCACCGATCTGCGGTTCGAGAATCTTGTTGGCGATGCCCAGGCCGAAGGCGGCGAGCACGCTACCGGCCAGTTGCCCGACGCCGCCGAGCACCACCACCAGGAACGAGTCGATGATGTAGCTCTGGCCGAGGTCCGGGCCGACGTTGCCGATCTGGCTCAGCGCCACACCGCCGAGGCCGGCGATGCCGGAGCCGAGGCCAAATGCGAGCATGTCGACGCGCCCGGTCGGCACCCCGCAGCAGGCCGCCATGTTGCGATTCTGAGTGACGGCGCGCACGTTCAAACCGAGGCGCGTCTTGTTCAGCAGCAGCCAGGTCAGCACCACCACAAACAAGGCGAAGGCGATGATGACGATGCGGTTGTACGGCAGCACCAGATTCGGCAGTACCTGAATCCCGCCGGACAGCCACGCCGGGTTGGCCACTTCGACGTTCTGCGCGCCGAACACCAATCGGACAAGCTGAATCAGCATCAGGCTGATGCCCCAAGTGGCGAGCAGGGTCTCCAAAGGGCGGCCGTAGAGGTGACGAATCACCGTGCGCTCCAGCGCCATGCCGATCGCAGCGGTGACGAAAAACGCCACCGGCAACGCGATCAGCGGATAAAACTCGATGGCTTGCGGCGCGAAGCGCTGGAACATCAGTTGCACGACGTAGGTCGAGTAGGCACCGAGCATCAGCATCTCGCCGTGGGCCATGTTGATCACGCCGAGCAGGCCGAAAGTGATCGCCAGACCGAGCGCCGCGAGCAGCAGGATCGAGCCCAGCGACATGCCGCTGAAGGCCTGGCCGAGCATCTCGCCGATCAGCAGTTTGCGTTTGACTTGCGCCAGGCTGGTTTCGGCGGCCGTGCGCACGCTGGCGTCGGCTTCAACACCCGGTTCGAGCAGACTCTCCAGACGAGTGCGGGCAAGTGGATCGCCGGTTTCCCCGAGCAGACGCACAGCGGCGAGGCGCACGGCTGGATCGGTGTCCACCAGTTGCAGGTTGGCCAGCGCGAGGCTGAGCGCGGCGTGAACGTTTTCGTCTCGTTCGCCAGTCAGTTGCTGGTCGAGGAATTTCAGCTGCGCAGGCTTGGCGCTTTTCTGCAATTGCTGCGCGGCGCCCAGACGGATTTTGGCGTCGGCGGCGAGCAATTGGTGGCTGGCCAGCGCGGTGTCGATCAGACCCCGCAGGCGATTGTTCAGGCGCAAGGTTTTCGGTTGACCGTCGACCGTCAACTCGCCTTGTTGCAGGGCGTTGATCAGTTCGACACGGGCCGGATCGGGCTGTGCGGCCCAGGCTTCCAGAAGCTTGGCTTGCTGCACCGGATTGGCGGCGACGAAGTCTTCGGCGTCGCCGGAATGCGCGGCCATCGGCAATAAAAATGCGATGGCGAGGATGAAGCGGTAAAGGGCAGTGGGCATAGGAAGTCGCCTTGACGCAGACATTGTGGGAGCTGGCTTGCCAGCGATGGCATCACCCCGGTGCATCAGGTACACCGAGGTGTCCGCATCGCAGGCAAGCCAGCTCCCACAGGATTCTCGTTGGCCTCAGGCGCAGTGTCCGAGGCCAACACCCAGTGGCTTAGTTGCTCTTCACCGCATAATCCGGCTTCTTGTCGTTACCCGAGATGAACGGGCTCCACGGCTGGGCGCGGATCGGCCCTTCGGTCTGCCACACCACGTTGAACTGACCGTCCGCCTGGATCTCGCCGATCATCACCGGCTTGTGCAGGTGGTGGTTGGTCTTGTCCATGGTCAGGGTGTAGCCGGACGGCGCGGCAAAGGTCTGGCCGGCGAGGGCTTCGCGGACTTTGTCGACGTCGGTGGATTTGGCTTTTTCAGCGGCCTGCGCCCACATGTGAATGCCGACGTAAGTGGCTTCCATCGGGTCGTTGGTCACCGCTTTGTCGGCGCCCGGCAGGTTGTGTTTCTTCGCGTAGGCTTTCCAGTCGGCGACGAATTTCTTGTTCGCCGGGTTCTCCACCGACTCGAAGTAGTTCCACGCCGCGAGGTTGCCCACCAGCGGTTTGGTGTCGATGCCACGCAATTCTTCTTCGCCCACGGAGAACGCCACGACCGGCACTTCGGTGGCTTTCAGGCCCTGGTTCGCCAGCTCTTTATAGAACGGCACGTTGGAGTCGCCGTTGACGGTGGAGATGACGGCGGTTTTGCCACCGGCCGAGAATTTTTTGATGTTGGCCACGATGGTTTGATA
Organism: Pseudomonas sp. O230; assembly: GCF_045447035.1. Lineage (NCBI taxonomy): Bacteria > Pseudomonadati > Pseudomonadota > Gammaproteobacteria > Pseudomonadales > Pseudomonadaceae > Pseudomonas > Pseudomonas sp. O230. The sequence continues at coordinate 100,219 of NZ_JBJGXN010000013.1, forward strand.
GTCGCTGTGGCCGAACGGGGTGTAAACCTCTTCGATGTCCTTGTCGGCCACCCCTTTGGAGTGCAGGAACGAGCGCAGGATCTTGTTGGTGGTGCGCGGGTAGACGTAGTCGGTGCCGAGCAGGAAGTAGCGTTTGGCGCTGCCGCCTTCTTCGCTCATCAGGTATTCCACCGCCGGGATCGCCTGCTGGTTCGGCGCCGCACCGGTGTAGAACACGTTCGGCGACATCTCTTCGCCTTCGTATTGCACCGGGTAGAACAGCAGACCGTTGAGTTCTTCGAACACCGGCAGCACCGATTTACGCGACACCGAGGTCCAGCAACCGAACACCACGGCGACCTTGTCCTGGGTCAGCAACTGCCGGCCCTTTTCCGCGAACAGCGGCCAGTTCGACGCCGGGTCGACCACCACCGGTTCCAGCATCTTGCCGTTGACGCCGCCCTTGGCGTTGATCTCGTCGATGGTCATCAACGCCATGTCTTTCAGGGACGTTTCGGAGATCGCCATGGTGCCGGACAACGAATGCAGAATACCGACCTTGATGGTCTCGGCCGCCTGGACAGTCCAGGTCATGCCCATCGCGGCAATGCTTGCCGTGAGTGTAAAAGCCTTGATCAAGCTGCGACGCTTCATTGTGCGATCTCCATGAACTTATGAATTTTCTTGGTTGGCAGATGCGGACTACTGAAGGGTCTTTAGCAAGGGCTGTGCCTGTTCGGAAAAGGCCGGAAAAACTCGAGATAGAGCCGGCGGCGGGCTGGGGCTCGCACCAGACTGGGGCCGGATTGCGAGGCGGGTGCACTTGCGTGCGCAGCATTGGTGCTGGCGGTGTTTAACACCCAATCCGGGCTGGCGATAAATAGGTACCGTCCGCTGCGCTGCGCAATCTTGCTGATGAGGGACTCTCAAGCAAGCGCGCAGAGCATGGACAGCACCTTGATCAATACACCTTCAGCCGCCCGGGCGACGGCACAATTTCCCGCCTGGGCATACGAACGCAAACACTCAGGGAATAGGAATAACTATGTACCGCCATGGGCGTATTTCACGGTGCGACAGTGAGCGCTCAATGACGACTCAATGGAGTACCCCCTCATGGATGAACAACAACCCGATTCGACAAACGCTGTATCAACACTAAATGTGCTGGACCAGACCTTCCTGTCGGCGGACGCCGCCGCCTGTCATGCCCACGAACGGGTCGGGCGGCGCCGTAATCGCGGCTACTACGGCTATATCCTCCAGCGAGATGATCAGCGGTACGTGATGACCGAGCCCGCCGAACAATCGGCCAGTTCAAGTACGCATCACCCGCTAGTCCCCGACAATCATGTCTTGCACAGTCGGTTTTATTCTCACCCTGCGCTTTCGACACTTGATGTGCACACGGTCGCGGAGCTGGAATGGTCTGTCGATGATGCGGCGACGAGCTTGCTGATGTTCAGTGTCAAAGAGCTGCGCACTATTCTCGCAACTGACCTGTCGTCCTATCTGTCGGGGGCCGAAGACAGCTTGATCGTGTTCACCCCGGACAGCTCGCGCTCGCAGGCGCTGCTCAAACAGTTGGGAACCACCCAATCGCCCGGCAAGCTTGCCCTCGACCTGGAAAAGGGAGTGGTCAAACCGGAGCAACTCGTGACTGAGGCGGCAGCCGCCGGCGATTTGCAGGTCATTATCAGCAACGGTCGCTGGCGACCTCGAGGCAACGTCACGGAGCACTTCGTCCCCGGCCCCTGGGAGCGCAATGTACCGGAGAGGGTGTCGTTGGGTGCGGTTTTCCAGTCATCCGACGCAGCGGCGCTCGATCGTTATGCCCGAAACACCGTACAACGTGATGCAGGACAGACCTGGTTCGGCTTCATTCTCAAGCACAAGGACAAAGAAGAATATGTCGCTTCGGAACTGGTTCCCGTCAGTTACCCAAGAGACAAGCTCTTCCTGGAACGCAGTGTGTTCCGACGTTCCCCAACGACCGGGGAGTATGTCTATCCCGAGTCATTCACCTCCCACTCCTATTTCTATTCGCGCCAGCGCGTCAAGCATGAGCGGGATGTGCCCCGACGCTGGTTGGCCGAGCATTTCATTGTTCCGAAAGATTTGTGGGTTGCTGTCTACAACGCAAAAAAACGCCCGGTCTTTGGGGAAAGGGTTCCGGCGTTGCTCTACGTGTCGACGCCGGACGGCGCGCTGCTGAAGTACGTTCCCCGCCCGGACACCCCGCTGTTCGACAACGACGTCCCGAACATGGGCCTGGAGGCCATTCAAAACAATCTGGTCAAGGGCGTGTCGAGCGCAACCGATTTTGTCGCGACGGTCGCCCGCAACGATGCATTGCACGTGTTGCGCACCAGCCTGTGCTGGGACAGGAAAGGGCCGGTTGACACCCATTGGGCGCCGAGCCGGAACTTGCCGCGTCGTGCGCTCGGTCCGGTGTTCCTGACGGCCGATGACGCCGCCGTGCATGCGCGTTCACAAGTACCTGCCGGCACGCCAAGCGCTTTCGGCGGTCTGATTCTGCAGCGCGCTGACGGTCGGTATGTGGCCACTGATCCTGTCGATATCCCCCGGGAAGACTTTGATATCCGGTGGATTTTTGCGGATTCAGCGATCGAGCTCGGCCAGTTTCCGCCCGACTGCACGATCGTTGCGCGCTATCGCTCACGGGTGCTGCGCGCGTTACCTGTCTTGTTATCGGACGTCGACAAAGAGCTCTATCGCAACATGCTCTCTGTCGATTCTGTTTACACCGCCTTCATGCGCAGAACTCAGGCGCACGATGAATACCTGTTTGCACCCGACGGATCGATCATCCGTTACCGAATCGGTACATGGGAGCGCATCCGCGCGGATCTGGGCATTGCGCTCAGTCTGTCGGGGCAGCCAGCTCGTGATCTGGACGCCACCTGGATCAAGGAACAGATCCATAGCGGTACGTTGACGCCTACCGCGTGGGTCAAAAAGCTGGTCAGTTCCGGGTATCTGAAAGTGGTTGCAGGAAGTCGCCTATGGGGCCCGGCACGTGAAGTCACGGAGTTCGAGCCGTATCAGACGATGCCCCAAACGACGGGTTACCCCAGGGCGTTGGTGGAACCGGCTTACAGCGCGGTCTGCATCCAGGAGCAGGATGCCGCGCGCCTGGCACATGAACAGGCAGGCAGTCGTTCACTACTCGGCTTTGGATTTATCCTGCGCAACGCTCGTGACGGTTCATTCCTCGCGACGCTGCCCGTGAGTGTGCGCAACTCACGGTTGGCGTATGACCGTGTCTTTCCCGGTGTATTGCCTTATCGCTACGTGGACAGTGGCCTCATCATGTGTGCGGCGGCTACGCCGGCGGGGTTGCCGGACGATGACCACCGGCACTTCTTTTCACCGATGGAGGTGAGTCTGGCGCGTGACAGCGTACGTTCGTCCAACGGCTACAGGCCGATCTATTTTTCCTGTGGCGACGGCGCACTGCTGCGTCTTGAACTCGCGCCATTCGATCCGGTTGTGTCTCGGGACGAATTTGGCCAGGTTCAGGTCAGGGACAACCCGTTTGCGACAACGGCGCAGGCTCAGCGTGATCAAGACGATATCAACCGTGGCTCATTCAAACTGACGGATTACATTCGGCGTATGGCGGCGGCGGGGAAACTGGAGGTGCTGCTGACCAGCGCTTACTGGTCCCGTGCGGGTGAGGTGGGGCAGGACTGGCTTGCTGGTATGCCGACGGTGTCCGTCGAGGCCAGGTGGGCAAACCAATCCAGGCTGCCGTTGGGGCCGATGTTTCATCATCCCGACGATGCCGCTTGTTATGCGCAGCTTCGAGCGGCGCGATTCAATCAAGGCCTGGCGTGTACAGGCGCAATCCTGGCCAAACCCGATAGCTATTCATACGTTGGCCTGCAGCCGCTGGCTGGCACGAGTCATCCCGATGCAGCCATCAGCCTGATCTTTCGTACGGCGAACGACGTTTCAGCTGCACCAGGCACTAGAGTGCCGCGCTTGCCTGACGGCTACACATGGATGGCCAGCCATCAGTTTGATCAGTCAGGCAACGCGCACACGGGATCAGAGGCTGACGCTGTGAACTTTGCTTCGCCCGAGTCGATTCATTCGCACACTCAGGCCGTGAAAAACAAAGGCTTCGATATGACGGCTTTCTACTATTCGTCACGCGACGGCGCATTGCTGAAGTACGTACCGACCTATTCGATAGCAGAGCAAGCACTGCTTGAAGTAAAGCTGGTGCAGCCTCCCGATGATCGATGGACCACCGTGCTGTCGTTCGAGGCGTTCATTTCCAGGCTGGCGAACAACAGCCATTTAGAGGTGTTGAAGGCCGCCGGTTATTGGCGCCAGGCCGGACGACTGGGCACCGACTGGCAAGACATACGCCAGCAGTTTCCGGACGTATCCGTCCAACACCCCCGGGATGAGTTGTAACCGTGTCCGGAGGCTGACCACGGCGCACCCGGTCAACGCTTGCGCATGAGGCCAATGAAAAACAAGCCGCCAATCGCCGCCGTGGCCACGCCTATGGGCAAGTCCTCGGGGGCGATCAGCGTGCGCGCGGCGACATCGACCCACACCAGAAACACACTGCCCAACAGCACGCACACCGGCAGCAATCGCCGGTGCTCGGCGCCGACCAATCGACGGGCAATGTGCGGCACCATCAGCCCGACAAACCCGATGGAGCCGCTGATCGACACCAGCACCCCGGTCATCAGCGACGCAATCAAAAACACTCGCAGGCGTACGCTGCGGGCGTTGAGTCCCAACGTCACGGCCGTCTGTTCACCCGCCATCAACGCGTTCAACGGACGGGCCATGCCCAGCAGCAAAACCAGCCCCAGCAACACGCTCGCTGCCGGCACCGCGAGCAATTCCCAGCGCGCCAGTCCGAGCCCGCCTAGCATCCAGAACATCACCGCCGAACTGGCGCGGTGATCGCCGAGAAACAGCAGCAGATTGGCGATTGCCATCATCACGAACGACACCGCCACACCGCACAGCAGCAGCCGATCACTGTCCAGCCGACCGTTGCGGTTGGCGATTATCAGCACGATAAGCATGCTCAGCAGCGCGCCGATGAACGCCGCGATCGGCAAGGTCAGCAGGCCGACGATTTCGCCGACATGCAGCACCACAATCACAGCGCCAAGCGTCGCGCCGGAGGTCACCCCGAGCAAATGCGGATCGGCCAGCGGATTGCGCGTCACCGCTTGCAGCACCGCGCCGATCAACGCCAGGCCAGCGCCGACCAACGCGCCGAGCAACATGCGTGGCACGCGGATCAACCACACGATGTGTTCCTGCCCGGCCGTCCAGCTTACCTCGCCAAAACCGAACACCTTGTGCAGCAAAATTCGCCACACCACGTCCACCGGCACCCGCGCCGGGCCAAAGCCCAGCGACACCACACACGACACCAGCAGCAACGCGCCGAGGGCGATCAGCAACAGGGCGTAGCGACGATTGATCATTCGCCGTGGAAACCTTTGGCCAGGGTTTCAACCGCCAACACGTTGTCGATCCCCGGCGTGGCCTGCACATACGGAATGACGATGAAGCGCTGGTTCTTGATCGCGTCCACCGATTGCAGCGCCTTGTTGTTGAGCAGGAACTGCACCTTCTGCTCGGCGGTGACTTCGCCGTAATCGACGATCACGATCACCTGCGGATTGCGCTCGACCACGTTTTCCCAATTCACCCGGGTCCAGCTCGCCTCGACGTCATCCAGAATGTTGCGCCCGCCCGCGGCGTCGATCAGCGCTTGCGGCATGCCCAGGCGACCCGAGGTCATGGCGCGGTCTTCGCCACTGTCGTAAAGGAACACCCGTGGTTTGTTGGCCGGCAGATTCTTGTGTACCTCGCCGACTTGCGCCTGCATGTCGGCGATCAGGGCATTGGCGCGATCCTGCACGTCGAAGATTTTGCCGAGGTTGCGCAGGTCGTTGTAGGTGTCTTCCAGGCTGGCCGGTGGGCGCTTCATGACGAAGGCGCAGGACTCGGTCAGCTCATAGACGTTGATACCCAGCGGCTGCAAGGTTTGCGGCGTGAGATCACCGCCGACGCGCATGCCGTAATCCCAACCGGCAAAGAAGAAATCGACGTTGGCGTTGAGCAGGGTTTCTACTGACGGGTACTTGGCCGCCAGCTCCGGGAGGCCGTCGAGGAGGCTCTGCATCTGGGGCGTGACCGACTTCCAGCCGCTGACGCCGCTGTAGCCGGCCATGCTCGGTTTGAGGCCGAGGGCGAGCATCATCTGCGTCATGTTGATGTCGTGGCTGATCGCGTGTTTCGGCGCGTGTGTGAAGGTCACTGCGCGGTTGCAGCTTTGGATCGTCAGCGGATATTTCGTCGCCTCGGCAAGCGCTTGGGCACTGCCCAGCAACAGAGCGACGCACAGCAGGGAACGCAAAGTCATGGTTGGGTTATCCAGGTGATTCGTGGGTAGCCGTGCAAAGGGTGTTCATCGATCAGCGCTTCGACGCCGAACACATCACGCAGCAGCGGGGCGGTGAGGACTTGTTTCGGTGTGCCGCTGGCGACGATGCGGCCGTGATTGAGCACGTACAGCCGGTCACAGAACGCGGCGGCGAGATTGAGGTCATGGATGCTCGCCAGGGTGCCGATCTGCAAGCGTTTGACCAGTTGCAGTAACTCAAGCTGATAGCGCGGGTCGAGGTGATTTGTGGGCTCGTCGAGGATCAGCAGTTGCGGTTGCTGGGCCAGGGCGCGGGCGAGGATCACCCGCTGTTTTTCACCGCCGGAGAGCGTGGCGAAAGCGTGGTCTTCGAAACCGTTGAGGCCGACGGATTTCAGTGCTTGCGTCGCGAGATTTCGGTCTTCGAGGGTGTCGCTATCGAACAAACCTTTGTGCGGTGTGCGGCCCATGGCGACCACTTCATCGACGGTCAGGCCGAAGGCGTCGGGGAATTCCTGCAACACCACGGCGATGCGTTGCGCGCACCAGCGCGAGGATTGTTTCCAGACGTTGTGATGATCGAGCCGGACCTCACCGTTTTCCGGTTTGCTGAAGCGATAGGCGCAGCGCAGCAGGCTGGTCTTGCCGCTGCCGTTGGGACCGATCAACCCGACAAACTCACCGGCGGCCACATGCAACGAAGCATCACGCAGTTTGAACTGGTGATGACAATGGCCGTGGCCCAAGGGTGTCCAGGCGAGGTTGGTGAGGTTCAGCGAGGTCATTGCATTCCTGTTGATCGTTTTAAATCTGCACATCATCTGTGGTGAGGGAGCAAGCGCCTTCGCCACAAAAGCTTCGGCTGCACCTGGGCACTGTTGTTCAGGGCGAGCAGGCAGAGGCCGGTCGAGAGGTACTGTTCATCGGGACCGTGAATCACTTCTTCAAAAGAAAACCCGCAGCCATGGCTGCGGGTTGAATGACGCGCTTGAGTTATACAGTAACACTTTAAGTGGCCAGGCGATAAGTGCCGAAGTCTACAGATGCCTCTAATGCACGCATCTCGCCTGTTTCATGATGAAGATGAGGCTGATTCAGTTTGTCGGGTGAATCGTGACAAGAGCACGTGATCCAGCAGCCAGACCATCACCAACGAAGCCCCCACCAGCGGAAACACCACCGCCAGCACCAGCATGATTGCCACGCCGGATTTCCATTTCGGCAGGTCATGGCGCAGCGGTGGAACACCGAACTTGCCTTGTGGCCGACGTTTCCACCAGATCACCACGCCGCTGACGGCACTGAGCAGAATCATCAGGCAGATCAGCAGCACGATGATCTGGTTGAGCACACCGAACATCTTGCCTTCGTGCAACATCACGCCGATTTCCGTGGCGCGGGCGACGGTGCCGTATTGCTCGAAGCGCACATCGGCGAGGACGTTGCCGGTGTATTGATCGACGTGCAGGGTGGCATCGTTGCGCGGGTCGTCGGCGAACACGGCGATGGTAAATACGCCGGTGGCCGTGGTCGGGAAAGTAATGCTGTAACCCGGTTCAACCTTGCGTTGCACGGCGATGTTCTGCACGTCTTGCAGGCTGATGGTCGGTGCGGCGGGGCCGGCTTGCGCGCCGCCGTGGGCCATGTGTTCGGCGTGGTCGCCGGACATCGGCATCGGCGTGTTTTCCATCGCCCATGGCACGGTCTGGCGCGTGGCGGTGTTCAGGCTGCGGGCCTCAACATCGGACTTGGGTACGTCGTCCCACATCGCTGCCGGAAACACGTTCCAGACTTGCGCATAGGTCTTGCCCCAGAACCCGGTCCAGGTCATGCCGCTCAGCAGCATCACCAGCAACAACGTGGCGCCCCAGAACCCGGTAACGGCATGCAGGTCGCGCCAGAGCACTCGACCGCGGCTGCTCAGGCGCGGCCACAAAATACCGGCTGCCTGACCGCGCGGCCACCACAGAAAGACCCCTGAAACCACCAGCACCACGCCCCAACCGGCGGCCAGTTCGATCAGTCGATCACCGACGGTGCCGATCATCAGTTCACCGTGGATCGCACGGGCAACGGCTTGCAGATTCTTCTTGGCGTCTTGCTCGCCGAGGATGTCGCCGTGGTAAGGATCGACGAAAACGTTCAGCTCATTGTTGCCATTGAGTACGACAAATTGCGCGCTGCGTTCGGCGTTGATCGGCGGCAGGTACTGCTTGATCGTTGCTTGTGGATAAGCCTCTTTTACCCGCTTGAGCAGGTCGTCGGCCGGGACGCTGTGATGACCGGCCGGGACGTTCATCAGGCTGCCGTACATCAACGAATCGAGTTGCGGCTTGAACAGGTAAATGACACCGGTCAGGGCCAGCATCACCATGAATGGCGCGACGAACAGACCGGCATAGAAATGCCAGCGCCAGGCCAGGTTGTAGAAATTCGGTTTGGGCTGTTTCATCGGTTGTGCTCCGCTTGGCTTGGATCTTTTGTTGTTGTCTGGTGACTGCTGTGCAGTCATTCGCGAGCAGGCTCGCTCCCACAGGTTCAACACTGTCCATGTGGGGGCGAGCCTGCTCGCGGCGTTTTTAGAAACTCATGTCCACCTTGGTCCAGAGCGTTCGCCCCGGTTCTTTGATGGCCTGCGGGTCATTGGCCGGGTAGCCAAAACCAGCGTTGCCGGCCAGGTTCAAATGCTCGGCGTACGCCTTGCCGAACAGGTTGTCGACGCCGCTGCTGACCTTCCAGTTCTGGTTGATCCGATAGGCACCGTTGAGCGAGAACACACCGAATCCCGAGGTCTTGTCGAAGTCCTTGCCGACCACGTTGCCCTTGTTCTGGTCAATGCGGTTTTGCGCCGCGACCACTCGCCACAAGGCGCCGGCGCTCCAGTTGTCTTCGCTGTAGGTCAGGCCGAATCGCGCGTCCAGCGGCGGCATTTGCGGCAATGCCTTGCCGTCGCTGCTGTTCTTGCCCCAGGCGTAGGCCAGGGTTGCGTCGGCCTTCCAGTTCGACGTCAGCTTGTAGGCCGCCCCCAGTTCACCGCCCATGATCCGCGCGTCGATGTTCTCGGCTTGCGAAGTCATGCCCATCATTCCTGGCCTGTAATTGAACAGGATGTAATCGCGCACCTGTCCGACGTAACCCGAGGCCCAGGCTTCGAGGTCTTCGGTCTTGTATTGCAGGCCGAAGTCGAGCTGGGTGGTTTTTTCGGGCTTGATCGAATCGAAGGCGTTGACCGAACCGGCAGGTCCCGAGTTGGGCGAAAACAGCTCCCAGTAATCCGGGAAACGCTGGGTGTGGCCGAGACCGGCGTACAGCGTGGTCGGGCTGTCGGTGAGGTCGTGTTCGTAGCGGACGAAACCGCTGGGCAAGGTGTCGGCGCGGGTGTCGTCGGCGGTCGGGTTGCGCCGGGTCATCATCCCCGAGCCAGTGGTCTGGCGAAAATCCTTGGCCGAGGCACGGTCCAGTCGCGCACCGGTGATCAAGCGATCACGATCGGCGGCGTACCAGGTCAGTTCGCTGAACACGCCGTAGTTGTGGAAGTCGGCGTCCTTGTCGCGCGGCAGATCCTTGTAGGTGTCGATGCCCATGGCGCTGCGCTTGCGGTGTTCGTTGGTCTGCGCGTCGATGCCGCTGATCAATTGCACATCGGCCCAGCGCCAGGTGGCCTTGATCCGTGCGCCTAGGGTTCGGCGATCGACACTGGAGGCCATCGGGCCGGCCATCATCCCGGTGCCGGACGGCGTGCGCAGGGTGTAGTTGTCCATCACGTGGTCGGCGTAGTTGTAGTAGATCTGCGCTTCGACCTTGTCCAGCACGTCACCGATGCTGGATTTCTCGAAGCGCAGGCCGAGGCTTTCACGCTTGAACTGTGAGCCGTCCATGCCGCGTCCGGCGTATCGTGCTTCGCCATCGCCCTTGCCGGCGGTCAGCTCCAGCAGGGTATCGGCGTCCGGGGTCCAGCCGAGTGCCACGTCGCCGTTCCACTTGTCGTAACGCGAGGCCACGGTGTCGTTGTTGCCGTCACGGTAGTCGTCGGAGTGCGCGGTGTTGCCGATCACTCGCAGGTAACCCAACGGGCCGCCGGCGGCAGCATCCACCACTTTGTCGAAGCGACCGTTGGAGCCGGCCAGTACGCTGGCATTCACTCGGGTATCGAGTTCGCCGAAGCTTTCCGGCTCGCGGTCGAACAGGATGGTGCCGGCGGACGCGCCCGGTCCCCAGAGCACGGTTTGCGGGCCTTTGATGACGGTGAGTTTGTCGTAGGTTTCCGGCGAGATGTAGGAGGTTGGCGCGTCCATCCGGCCGGGGCAGGCGCCGAGCATCTGGCCGCCGTTGGTGAGGATGTTCAGGCGCGAGCCGAACATGCCGCGCAGTACCGGGTCACCGTTGGTGCCGCCATTGCGCACCAGGGCGAAGCCGGGGATGGTCTTCAGGTAGTCACCACCGTCGCTGGCCGGCACGGGTTGGCGCGGGTCTTTAGGGTTGGTGACGATGGTCAGCGGCGAACTCGGTGCGATGGCGGTGATCACCGTCGGGCTCAGCTCTTCACTGTGGCCGGCGTGATCATCGGCCAGCACCATCGGTGTCAGCAGTGCGCCGCAAAGTACGGCGGCGGTGTGCCTGAAACGAAAGCGCGTTTCGTTCAGGGCAAAAGAAGCTCGGGCGGCGCTCAAGCGTGTGTCAGCAGAAAACCTGGACATGACAATTTCCATCGAACAGTCGTAAACGACACGGCCGCCAGCCTGGGCAATCTCTGTGGAACCGAGCCTGCTCGCGATTTGGCCGGGGCCGCCAACATCAATGTTGAATGCCCCGGCGCTTTCGCGAGCAAGCCCGCTCCCACGGGTTGCCTGGCTGTCTTCTAACCGTGTGAGATTTGGGGGGTGTTTACGTGACGATGGGCGGCGCGCGGGTGCGGGCGCCGGGGAAGAAGGTTTGCCAGGCGTGGCCCAGGCGGGTGGCGGGTGTGGCGAAGGTGCTGGTTTTGGGCGCGTCGAATGCAACGAAAGACTGGCCGCCCGTCAGCGCCGGGCAGTTGAACAGCAGGCTGCAATAGCCGCATTTTTCCCAGATGGCGTGATGGGAGGTTTTGGGCGGGCAGTGCTCGGCGGCGGGCGTTGCATCGTGCTCGCCGTGCGCCATCGCTGACATGTCCATGCTCATGTCCATCGACATGTTCATGGACATTGAAGAGGCGCGCTGATCCATCGGCATCGACTGAGAAATCAGCGGGCCGATGAAGATCATCAACATGGCGAACAGGCTGATCCAGCTGCCGCGGGTCAGGCTCAAGGGCTGACGACGGGGAGCGGATGACCTGGCGCTAAGCGGGCGCATGGGCGTATTCAGCTCTGGCGCTTACGGATTGTGTGCGTGTTCTTGCGCGCCGTCCGGCGCTTTTTTCTGCACCGTGACCTCGACAGTCACATCACCGGATTTCTCGAAATGCATCGTCAGCGGGAACCGCTTGCCGTCGCTCAGCAGACTGCGGTCTTTCAGTTCCAGCAGCATCACGTGATACGCCATCGGGGCAAACGTGACGCCGCCACCCGCCGGGATTTCGACGGTCGGCACCTGCTGCATTTTCATCAGATCGTTCTGCATCACGTGCTCGTGCAACTGGGCGATGCCTGCAATCGGCGAGTCGACGCTGAGCAGTTTGTCAGCGGCTTTACCGTGGTTTTGAATCACAAAGTAAGCCGCGACGGTCGGCGCATTCGGTGGTAATTCCTGCGACCACGGATGCGCGATTTCCAATTCGCCGGCCTTGTATTCATGGGCATTGGCAAAGCAGGCAGGCAGCAGCAACGCAGCCAGAACGATGAGTTTGTTCAACATGGCAGTTCTCCAGAACGATTCAAAACGCAGGTCAATTGCGAAAAGGAATCACACCAGAGGGGAGGCGCGGGGGTTGAGATTCGGCCATTGCTGGCGCGGAGTGGGAGTGTCGAGAGCAGGTGCGGGCAGGCTTCGTTGGGCCTCGAAACGCGCGAAATACAACGGCGGCACGTGCCCGGGCAACGCCACCAGTGGCGCGGAACCGGAGCAGCACCAGCAATGCTGCATGCTGGAATGATCGTCGTTCTGCGGCGCTTTCTGCTCAAGCGTCCCCAGGGAAATCGCCACCATTTTTGTGCCGGTGGACGAACAGAAACTCCCCCACAACACCTGTTCGGCCGGCGATGTCGCCGTCTGCGCCATCGCTCCGGTCATCGGCATGGCGAGCATGTTGAACAGCACTGCGAAGCAGGCTATCCAGGCAATTGCGAGCCGTTGTCGGGACATGGGACAGATCCGGTTGGGTGGGAGATCAGGCGCGGCTATTTAGCCTGATCAGTGCCGATAAGTAAAAACGTGGCCTGCGGTTTGGTGTCGCAGCGCATAACAAAGGAGTGTAGCGGCTCCCGTTTGAAATGCCGGGAGGAGTTGTGGCTCGCCACAAATACTTAGGCGTCCGTCAGTGCGGCCAGGACTTCACCCACCGACCCAAACTCCCGATCCACCCTCGCCAACACCGGCCGCTTCAACACCAGCACTGGCACCCCCCGCTCCCGCGCTACGTCCAGTTTCGGCTCGGTGGCAGTGCTGCCGCTGTTTTTGCTGATCAGCACATCAATCTGCCGCCGTTCAAACAACTCACGTTCATCTGCGATCAGAAACGGCCCCCGTGCGCCGATCACTTCACAGCGCTCGTTGCCCGGATAAACGTCCAGGGCGCGCAGCGTCCAGAATTGCTGCGGGGGGATTTCATGCAGATGTTGCAAAGGTTCGCGGCCGAGGGTGAACAGCGGTCGGCGGAACGGTTTGAGGGCTTCGATCAACTCTGCCCAGTCGCTGACTTCGCGCCAGTCATCCCCGGCTTGCGGTTGCCAGGCGGGGCGGCGCAGTGCCCAACAAGGAACGCCGGAGACCTGCGCGGCGGTCGCGGCGTTCTGGCTGATTTGCGCCGCGTAGGGGTGCGTCGCGTCCAGCAGCAGATCGATCCCTTCGTCACGGATGAACTGCGCCAGGCCGTCCGCGCCGCCATAGCCACCGACACGGACCCGACAGGTCAGATCGGTCGGCACGCGACCGACGCCGGCCAGGCTATAGATGTGTTCCGGCCCCAGCGTGCGGGCGATGGCCAGCGCTTCTGTGACGCCGCCGAGCAGCAAAATACGCTTCATTGAAATGCCCCCGCATGGCCGACGATCCCGCCCTGGCGATCGATGGCAAACACTTCAACCTGAACCTGCGCCGGCACCACGCTGCGGGCAAACGCCAGCGCGTGTCCACACACCGCATCGCCAAGCGCAATGCCGGCCGCGCTGGCCATCGCCAATGCTTGCTGACTGGTGTTGGCTTCGCGGATCGCTTGCTGCAACGCTTGATCGGCGCCGACCGCTGCCGCCCATTCGGCCAGTTGCGGCAGGTCGATGCTCGAATGGCGACTGTGCAGATCCATGTGCCCGGCCGCCAGTTTGCTGATCTTGCCGAAACCACCACAAATGCTGAGTTTAGCCACCGGCACTTTGCGCAGGTGCTTGAGCACCGCACCGACAAAGTCGCCCATTTCAATCAGGGCGATTTCCGGCAGGTCGTAGACCCGGCGCATGGTGTCTTCGCTGGCGTTGCCGGTGCACGCGGCGATGTGCAGGTAGCCGTTGGTTTTCGCCACGTCGATGCCCTGATGGATCGAGGCAATGTAAGCCGCGCAGGAAAACGGCCGGACGATGCCGCTGGTGCCGAGAATCGACAGACCACCGAGAATGCCCAGCCGCGGGTTCATGGTTTTCAACGCCAGCGCCTCGCCGCCCTCGACGTTGACCGTGACCTCGAAGCCGCCGGGATAGCCGTATTCCTCCGCGAGCAGGGTCAAATGGTCGGTGATCATCTTGCGCGGGACCGGGTTGATCGCCGGTTCGCCGACACCCAGCACCAGTCCTGGTCGGGTGACCGTTCCCACCCCCCGACCGGCACTGAAACGAATGCCCGGTTCGGCGTTCAATCGCACTTGGGAAAACAGCAGCGCGCCGTGGGTCACGTCTGGATCGTCGCCGGCATCCTTGATCGTGCCGGCTTCGGCGCCGTCATCCAGGAGTCGACAGAACTCCAGACGCATCTGCACCTGCTTCCCTTTGGGCAGGACGATCTCCACCGCGTCCGCGCGCTCGCCGCCGAGCAGCAAGCGAGCGGCCGCCAGGCTGGTGGCGGTGGCGCAACTGCCGGTGGTCAGGCCGCTGCGCAGCGGTGCGGGTTGTTCGGCGGTTTCGTCACGCATCGAAAGGTTTGACCACGTCCAGCAGGGTAATCGGCAAGGCCTGGCGCCAGGTATCAAAGTCGCCCAGGGGTTGCGCCTGGGCGATATGAATACGCGTCAGCTCGCCGCCGTGTTGCTCGCGCCAGGCCATCAGGGTCATTTCACTTTGCAGCGTGACCGCGTTGGCAATCAGTCGGCCACCGGGTTTGAGCCGGGCCCAGCAGGCGTCCAGCACGCCTTCGCGGGTGACGCCGCCACCGATGAAGATCGCGTCCGGGCGTTCCAGTCCGGCGAGGGCTTGCGGCGCACTGCCGCGAACCAGTTGCAGGCCGGGCACGCCGAGCGCGTCGCGGTTGTGCTCGATCAACAGTTGCCGACCTTCATCGGCCTCGACCGCCAGCGCCCGACAACTTGGATGGGCGCGCATCCACTCGATGCCGATCGAGCCGCTGCCGGCGCCGACGTCCCATAACAGTTCACCGGGAACCGGGGCCAGGCGCGCGAGAGTGATTGCGCGCACATCACGCTTGGTCAATTGACCGTCGTGCCTGAAGGCTGAATCCGGCAGGCCAGCCAGTCGCGAAAGGCGTGGCGTATCGGGTTCAGCGATGCACTCGATGGCGATCAGGTTGAGGTCGGCGATCGCCGGATCGGCCCAGTCGTTGGCGACAGCGTCGATGCGTCGCTCGGCCTCGCCGCCCACATGTTCCAGCACGCTCAGGCGACTCGGCCCGAAGCCGCGCTCGCGCAACAACGCCGCAATTGCGGCGGGGCTTTGTCCATCGTTGCTGAGCACCAGCAAGCGCACACCGCTGTATAACTGCGCGTTAAGCGCCGCGACCGGGCGCGCGACCACCGACAGTGTGACCACCTCCTGCAACGGCCAGCCCATTCGCGCAGCGGCCAGCGAGCAGGAAGAGGGCGCCGGCAGAATCAACATTTCAGCGCTGGGCAATTGCCGGGCGAGGCTGGCGCCGACCCCGAAGAACATCGGATCACCGCTGGCCAGCACGCACACCGGCTCACCCCGCAAGGCCAACACCGGATCAACCGAGAATGGACTCGGCCACAGTTGGCGTTCGCCGCGAATGCACGGCGGCAGCAGGTCCAGTTGCCGCTGACTGCCGAAGATCTTCGATGCAGCCAGCAACGCATGCCGGGCGTTCCTGCCCAGACCTTTGAAGCCATCCTCACCAATGCCTGTCACGGTCAGCCAGCGTGCCATGTGTAATCTCTATTGATCTGCATAAAGCGGCACATGATACGCGTCGGCAGTGAATGCGAGTAATAGAATGTTTTAAGTTGGTTTGCTTAGTCTGTGGTTGGCGACGGGGAAGTTATATAGCCTGAATCTTCTTTGGTTGCTCTGATAATGGTTTAAAAGGAATTGACTATGGTTATTGATAACTCCGCGAACCTGGACTTGACGGCTTATTGTGATGCTTTTAACCGGGACTTCGCGCCACGGCAAACAAAGTTCTCTCGGCGTTATGCCCCGCCGGATCAGCATGGCGCGGCCGGGTCGCTATTGGGCGGCAACCTGGTCAGCACGGCCAGGGGCGTGTCGCGTCAGGACAAGCGCGACGTCAACTCGAGCGTGCGCTATGCGCAGTGGTATGCGAGTCAGGAGCGCAGTCGGGAAACAGATCCTCAGGGCTGGTTTTCCTTGTTTGCCGTGGTGTTATGGGATCTGGGCTGGGACATTGACGAGCGCAGGCTTGTCGAGAAAAGTTACAGTAACTTCGCTGGCAAAGTCAGTCAGGTTTATTTCAATAGAATGGCCGCTGTGAATAGTCAGATGGCGATAGTTACAAAAGACATGTTTGAATCGCTATTGGCTAATTCGTCGGCGCTTTGGTCATTGGCCACCGAAAGTCGGCGTGGCAGGGAGTTTTCCATTGCGCCCGCCGAATACGACAAACAAGGGAAGTTATCACTGGACCTGAATGACTTTTCGCTCAGAGCGCTGGCACAGCGGGAGGATTTTCTGTTTTGGGACTGGAAGGAAGGCAGCGTGACGCTCACGCATCGAGCCGCTCCTTTCACCCTGAACAAAGCACGCTTCGAAGAGATCCGCCCGCAGTTGAAGGACCGACTCGACCGAATCGCTGACGCCATATTCGAGTTCTATTCAGAGCGCCTGTGAGGGTGGCCAGCTGATGGATGCAAGGTCGGAGCATTTGCGACACGCGGTCTTATGATGCCGCGCGGCAAAGCAGGCATAATACCGCTCGCCTCCGACGGGGGGCGCTCCCACTTCAGATCCGGTCATGCCTTTGAACGAACTCCCTATGTCCCGCGCTATACGCCCCTCGGCCTGTCCGGGGTTGCTGCGTATCGTCCAGGCCAGAGATGGCGGTATCTGCCGGATAAAACTCGCCGGCGGCACCCTCAGTTCCGAGCAGGCCAACGCCATTGCCGAGGGTGCGCAGCGGTATGCCGGTTCAGTGATCGAGGCCACTAACCGGGCCAACCTGCAGATTCGCGGCATCAAACATGAGCAGGCCGCGTTGATCGAAAGTCTGCTCGCCGCAGGCCTTGGCCCTTCGCATGCGGCGGGCGACGACGTGCGTAATCTGATGGTGAGCCCGAGTGCGGGCATCGATCGGCAGATGCTGTTCGACACGCGAGATTTGGCCGGACAGATTCTCGCCACCCTGCAAGGGCAAGAGCGCTTTCACACTCTCAGCGCCAAATTCGCCGTGCAACTGGATGGCGGCGAACGCCTGGCGATGCTCGAACATCCCCATGATCTTTGGCTGTCTGCGGTCGAGCGAGAGGGCGAGCGCTGGCTGGCTTTCGGTCTGGCGGGATGTCCCACCGATCAACCGGCCGGTCGTGTTCCACTGGAAAATGGCCACGCGTTGGTGGTCGCCGTGCTTGAGCTGTTCCTGGAACTGGCGGGGCCTGAACACACGCGAATGCGTCATTTGCTGGTCGACGTCGCTCCTGCCGAATTTCTCGTTCGCCTCGCTGAGCGGCTGCGCTTTCAACCCGTTGGCACCTGGCAACGTTCAGTCAATGACGAGGTTCTGCACATTGGCGCCCATCCGCAGGCGCAAGCCGGGTATGTCTATGTCGGCGCCGTGCCGCCGCTGGGACGTCTCGATAGCGCCATGCTTCGGGGCGCCGCTCGTCTGGCGCAGGAATACGGCGATGCAACGCTGCGGTTTACGCCATGGCAAAGCCTGCTGTTGCCGAACATTCGCCACGACAACGCCGATGAAGTCATCCGCCGCCTGCATCAGTTGGGCCTGCTGGGCGACGCCGATCAGCCCTTGGCGCGGTTGATTGCCTGCACCGGTTCCACTGGCTGCGGCAAAGGCCTGGCCGACACCAAGGGCGACGCCCTGCAACTGGCCGCGCTGCTGCAGCGTCATGGCCAGGTGCTGAATGTGCATCTGAGCGGTTGTGCGCGTTCCTGTGCCGCCGCGCATAGCGCGCCAGTCACTTTATTGGCCGTCACCCCCGGTCATTACGACCTCTATTTTCGCGAAGCAGGGCAGCCGGGATTCGGCGCCCTGCACGCACGCAACCTTACTATTGAAGCGGTCGCAGCCTTGCTCGACGTCCGCTCACGGAGCCCCCTTGATGCTTGATTACATCCGCGACGGTCAGGAGATCTATCGCAATTCCTTCGCGATCATTCGCGCCGAGGCCAACCTCGAACGAATCCCGGCCGACCTGGAAAAACTCGCGGTGCGGGTGATACACGCCTGCGGCATGGTCGATGCGATTGATGGTCTGCAATTTTCCGAAGGCGCGGGCAAGGCCGGGCGCGAGGCACTGGCCGCCGGTGCGCCGATCCTGTGTGATGCACGGATGGTGTCCGAAGGCGTAACCCGCACGCGTTTGCCCGCGAACAATCAGGTCATCTGCACCCTGCGCGATGAAAGCGTTCCGGAGCTGGCCCGTGAATTGGGCAACACCCGGTCCGCCGCAGCACTGGAACTGTGGCGCCCGCATTTGGAAGGCAGTGTGGTGGTGATCGGCAACGCGCCGACCGCACTGTTTTATCTGCTGGAAATGCTCGACGCCGGCGCACCGAAACCGGCGCTGATTCTGGGTTTCCCGGTGGGCTTCGTCGGCGCCGCCGAATCCAAGGCTGCACTCGCCGCTGACAGTCGCGGCGTGCCGTTCGTCATCATGCAAGGAAGGCTGGGCGGTAGCGCCATGGCCGCCGCCGCCGTCAATGCCCTCGCCACGGAGATCGAATGATGCAGCAACCTGGACGTTTGATCGGCCTCGGCGTCGGCCCCGGTGATCCTGAACTGATTACCGTCAAGGCCCTGCGCCTGCTGCGCGAATCACCAGTGGTGGCGTACTTCGTCGCCAAGGGCAAAAAGGGTAACGCCTTCGGCATCATCGAAGCACATTTGCAGGACGCTCAAACCCTGCTGCCGCTGGTGTATCCGGTGACCACCGAAGCCTTGCCGGCCCCGCTGTCCTATGAACAGGTGATCAGCGATTTCTACGACGCGGCCGGCGAAGAACTCGCCGCGCACCTGGATGCGGGCCGAGACGTGGCGGTGATCTGCGAAGGCGACCCGTTCTTCTACGGCTCCTACATGTACCTGCACGATCGCCTGTCCGAGCGTTATGAGGCTGAAGTCGTGCCGGGTGTCTGTTCGATGCTTGGCGGCGCTTCGGTACTTGGCGCGCCGTTGGTGTATCGCAATCAGAGCCTGTCGGTGCTGTCCGGCGTGTTGCCGCCCGATGATCTCAAGCGTCGTCTCGCCGACGCGGATGCGGCGGTGATCATGAAGCTGGGGCGTAACTTTCCCAAAGTCCGTCAGGTGCTGGAAGAACTCGGGTTGGCCGAACGTGCCCTGTACGTCGAGCGCGCGACCATGGCCAATCAGAAGATTGTGCCGCTGGATCAGGTCGAGCCGATGTCCTCGCCGTACTTCTCGCTGATCATCGTTCCAGGTGAAAGGTGGCAAGGCTGATGACTCGTCCAGTTCCGGCGATTGTCATTCTCGGTAATGGCAGCCTCGCGACCGCGCGCACAATTCAGCAGGTGTACCCGGGCGCCTTGATCCACGGCCTGGCCGAGCGGGTCGAGGGCGCGGACCGTGTCTATCACGAGTTCGGCACCACCCTGCGCGAGCTCTATCAACAGAACACACCGATCATTGCCCTGTGCGCCGCTGGCATCGTGATTCGTACCCTGGCGCCGCTGCTGCTGGAAAAGGGGGCCGAGCCGCCGGTGCTGGCCGTTGCTGAAGACGGCAGCGCGGTGGTGCCGCTGCTGGGTGGCCTGGGCGGCGTGAACGTCATGGCGCGAGAAATGGCGGCTGCGCTGGACGTGGCGGCGGCGATCACCACCAGCGGTGAATTGCGCTTCGGCACCTGCCTGCTCAATCCACCCAGCGGTTATGCCCTGGGCGATCTGGAATTGGGCAAGCGCTTCGTTTCCGATTTGCTGGCCGGTGAAACGGTGCGAATCGAAGGCGCGGCACCGTGGTTGGCGCAGGCGCAGTTGCCCGAGGACCCACAGGCGCGGCTGGCCGTTCACATCGGTCATGTCGAGCGTTCGCCGGCGGCCAACGAGCTGTTGATCTATCCGCGCAACGTGTTGGTGGCCGTCAGTGCCGGCGTGGCCGATCTGCCAGCTGCGGTTCGCGAAGCGTTGCATCAGGCAAAAATCGCCGTGCAATCGGTGGCTTGCCTGCTGGCCGCCGATAGCGACATGTCGAGTGCGGCGCTGCGTGAAGCGGCGCTTGAGCTGGGTGTGCCGCTGCGGTTTGGCAACGATGTCGGCGCAGTCAGTGAGCTGGTGCGCAACGCCCTCGGTCAGTCGGTGAAGATCTTCGGCGATGACACCCTTGCCATCGCGGTGGCCGAGCAACCTCTGCACCCATTGTCGATCGGTCGTCCTCGCGGTCGCCTGGCAGTGATCGGTCTTGGCCCTGGCGCTGCCGACCTGATGGTGCCGGCGGTCAAGGCCGAACTGGCGCGTGCCAACGATGTGCTCGGTTATGAAACCTATGTGCGCATGGCTGGCCCGTTCCGTGCTGATCAAGTCATGCATTGCACCGACAACCGCGAAGAGATGCAGCGCGCGCGTCACGCCTTCGAACTGGCGGCGCAAGGGCGTTCGGTGGTGGTGGTTTCTTCCGGTGATCCGGGAGTGTTCGCCATGGCGGCTGCGGTGCTGGAAGCACTTCACGAGTCCAACGATCCGGCGTGGCACAACGTCGATCTGGAGATTCTGCCAGGGGTTTCTGCGTCTCTGGCGACCGCTGCTCAGGCGGGTGCGCCGCTGGGGCATGACTTCTGTGTGCTGTCGCTGTCGGACAACCTCAAGCCTTGGGAAATCATCGAGAAGCGTCTGGACCTTGCATCACAGGCTGACCTTGCCCTGGCTTTCTACAACCCGATTTCACGGTCCCGGCCATGGCAACTGGGCCGGGCGCTGGAGATCGTCGCGCGATATCGCACCCCGCAGACGCCGGTGGTTTTGGGCCGTGACATCGGTCGCCCGGGACAGACGCTGCGAGTGACGACACTCGGTCAGTTGACTCCGGATCAGGTAGATATGCGCACCATGGTCCTGGTGGGTTCGTCTACGACCTGCGTGTTTGCGCGTATGGAGGGCGGTGACTGGGTGTACACGCCGCGTTGGTACGGAGAAAAGCCTGCCACCTGAAGTGCTGCGCTTCGCTCAAAAAAGCCACGGCCGAGTTGTTACTCGATTTGCCGTGGCTTTTTCTTTGCGGTGCCGTAAAAAACATTCGCTAGAGGATGTAGGTTAATTCCTGCATGAGCAGGGAGAATTTACTTTCGAACTCTATTGGTGAGTCGGATTATTTACCTGTTCGTGTAAGTTTGGTTTTGGTTTTTCTTTTGGTTCGTGCAGGAGTGTGCGGGTTTGTTGGGGTTTTCCATTTTATTTAAATCTTGTTGTTTTGTTGTAATTGATAGTGAGTTGTTACATCTAAGTACTTGTCTGGATTTTGTTGGGTTTTTATAAAGTCTGGCGCGGTTGAATCTATTCGGTGAGTGCGATAGTTTTTTTGATAGAGCCATTTCGGCTTTTCTATACATTTAAATTTAAGGTTTAACAAAATGAATAAAGTGAATGAAGCAGACGCCTGTCTTTATTTCGATCAATGTCTTGAACAGTGTCGGGCCAAGCTTGAGCTTTCCGGCCCGAAGATCCAGGCGCGCTCTGCAGTAAAGTTGCCGTTTGATCGGGATGAAATGAATGCCGCGATCATGGGCAGCGGCGTGGTTGGCTTCCTGGACGGGATGTCGAGGCGTAACAAGCGCATCGTAAAAAACACGTACGCGTACGCCGATATCGCTTCAAAAGTGCTGTTTCCTGGTAAAGACGAAAAACTTGCCCGATACGAGTGCTTTAAAAAGCTGATGTTTGCCACGGGCTGGACCGAATACCACAGTGCCTTTACCCAGTACAAATCCACCTCTGCCAAGTTGACGCTGGATAATGTAGCGCTGGATATTGTTCATTCTGTGGCGGGTGGCCTGGCGGGCACAGCCGCGAATGCGCTGAAAGTTGTTGCGGACAAAACCATGGATGCGCTGAAGAAACAACCTGAGGCCGTCAAACTTTTTGAGCGTCATGCTACTGAGGCCAGTGGTGGCAACTTTGGCGTGTCCGTTTGCAAGCAAGACGAAGAAGCTGAAGTAACAATGGCCGTGGCGACGGTCCGTTACGACTCATTGGACAATAATGCAAAAATTCTTTTTGTGGAGTGGGATAGTTCTGAGCTTCCGATTTTTCAAGGTAAGGCGCACTTTACCATTCACGAGGAAGACTTGAGGAAAGAGGCTGAATGCATCAAGTACCTTGATGATCTCAGAGAGGCCGTTTTCATGGAGTTTGCCCCGGTTTAATGTAACCCGGCCGCCAGGGCCAGTAAGCCTCTGGCTTTCAGCAACGGGTTGGCACTAAGGCACCAGATACCCTTTTACGCCCGTGAAAATAATCTGGGCTGCCAGCGCACACACGAACAACCCCATTAACCGGCTGACAATCTGCAAACCCTGGTCGCCGAGAATGCGCTCGATGCGGTTCGACAGGTAAAGCACCACGCCGACGGTAAAGCTGGCCAGGGCAATGCTGAGGATGGCGGTGAGCTTGTCATCCCAGTGGGGCTGGCTCACACCCATCACCAGCAAGGCGCCGATGGTGCCGGGGCCGACGGTCAGCGGAATGGTCAGCGGGACGATGGTGACGTCCTGCTGCACGTTATCGGTCTGGACCGCCGATTTGCCCTGGGCCATGCCCAGTGCCGAGATGAACAGTACGCTGCCGGCACCGATGCGGAACGCGTCCACGGTGATGCCGAAAACACTGAAAATGACCCGTCCGAACAAGTACAGCAAGACACTGGAAACCAGTGTGGCCGTCGCCACTTTCCAGGCCAGCCGTCGTTGTTCCTTGCGCGAATAACCGCGGGTCAGGCTGATGAAGCAGGACAATACGAAGAACGGGCTGTAGAGCACCAGCATCTTCAGGTAAACGCTGAACAACACGTGGAGCATGGTGCAGGCTCACTGGCGAGAGAAGTCGTGGGGGAGTCTATCAGGCGTTGCAGGGTCTGTCGGCTCAGGACGGTTGCGTCGCCGTCCGTTGCTGCTGATCGCGCTGGGCAACCCAATGTTCGATCAGCTCGCGCAACTGCGACAGCTCGACCGGTTTGGCCATGTGGCCGTCCATGCCCGCCTGGCGGGCACGCTCTTTATGCTCGGCGAGGATGTGTGCGGTCAACGCGACCACGGGAGTGCGGACCCGCTGGTTGCTGACTTCCCAGGCACGCAGTTGCTGGGTGGCCGAGAAACCGTCGAGGATCGGCATTTCGCAATCCATCAGCACCAGGTCGTAACGTTGGGCTTTCATTGCCTGCAAGGCTTCTTCGCCATTGCTGGCGGTGTCCGGATGCAGGTTGAGTTTGCCCAGCATGCCGCGAATCACCTTGGTCGAGATGCTGTTGTCTTCGGCCACCAGGATGCGGAAATCACTCGGGACCTTGACCGGCAGAGTCGGGCCGGTGGCTGGAAACTGCGACACCGCGAGGCCCTTGTTGCGTTGATTCAGTTCATCCGCCAGGGTGGTCTTGAGGGTGTAGCCGGCCACCGGTTTGGCGAGGATGCGTTTGATCCCGGAGTTGCGCGCGATGATCTTGCTCGGCGCATTGCTGATGCCCGTGAGCATGATCAGCAGGATGTCGTGGTTCAGGCTCGGGTCTTCCTTGATCTTGGCCGCCAGTTGCATGCCGGTCATGCCGGGCATGTTCTGGTCCAGCAGGACCACGTCGAAGTAGTCGCGCAGGTGAGCCTTTGTGCGCAGCAGTGCCAGGGCTTCCTTGCCGGACGAGACTGCACTGACATTCAGGCCCCAGGCGCTGCACTGTTGCACCAGTACTTTGCGGCAGGTGTCGTTGTCGTCCACCACCAACACCCGTGCGCCTTGCAGCGGGCCATCGAGGTCGGACGTCGGGTGTTCGAGGCGGTCGGGGTCCAGCGGCAAGGTCAGCCATAAGGTGCTGCCCTGGCTGGTGCCGCTCTTGATGCCGAATTCCCCTTGCATCAGACGGATCAACTGACGGGCGATCACCAGCCCGAGGTTGCCGCCCAGGCGGGTGGTCGAAAGGAAGTTCTTGCTGTGCAGTTCGGCGTGCATCAGCGCGTCACGCTCTTCGGCGTCCATCGGCTCGCCGCTGTCTTGTACGGCAATGCGCAAACGCGGTTTGGCCGTGCGCTCGTCGAGGGCGACGACGATCAGGATTTCGCCTTCGTCGGTTTTCTTCAGGGCGTTTTCCAGCAGGCTCAGCAGCGTCTGGCGCAGGCGCGTCGGGTCACCGCTGATGACCCGCGGTACTTGCGGCTGGATAAAGCTGATCAGCTCGACGTTCTGCTGTTCGGCCTTGGCGCGGAAGATACTCAGGCAGTCTTCGATCAGCGCATTGAGATCGAACTGCACATCGTCGAGTTCGATCTGCCCGGACTCGAGCTTGGAGATGTCGAGAATCTCGTTGATCAGGGTCAGCAGTTCGTTGCCGGCGCTGTGAATGGTCTGCACATAGTCGCGCTGCTTGACCGAGAGTGGCGTGCCCAGCAACAGCTCGGTCATGCCCAGCACGCCATTCATCGGGGTACGGATTTCATGACTGATCTTCGCCAGGAACTCGGCCTTGGCATTGATCTCGGCGTTGCTGGCGGCCAGATCGCGGCTGACGCTGAAACGGTCTTCGGTGATGCTGCGCTGGCGTTCGCTCAGGGCAATGCTCATCAACAGGCCGCTGATACAAATGAACACCAGCAGGGCAATGATCAGGCCTTGCGGTTCTACCAGCGTGAGGCCGAGCAGCGCCGGCAGGATAATCAGCGTGCCGACGTTGAACACCACCATGGCGGCGACGAACAGTCGGGCCGGGCGATAGCCTTGTTGCCAGTGCCAGGCGCTGACGAACAACATCGTCAGGCCCGCGAGGGCGACCAATGCGTAGGTGATGATGTTCAGCGGCAGCGTGTTGACGAACAGCAGCAGCAGGCCGCAGGCCACAATGAACAGAATGTCGCCCAGCAGCAGCTTGTTCAGCGGGTGCGGGCCGAGCGGGGCGAAGAATCGGTAGGCGAACATCAGCCCGCACGGCGCGGTCAGCAGCAGGGCGAGGTAAGCGCCGGGTGTTTGCAGCGCATGCCAGTCCGGCAACCATGGGCCCGCGAGGTTCAGCAGCAACGCCAGGCTGAGCATCAACAACGCTTCACAACCCGCCAGCCACAGGCTGCTGCGCGACCGGGTGTAGGCGTAACGGATCAGATTGTGCAGAATCAGCATCCCGATGCAACCGAACAACAGACCGTAAATCAGCGTCTGGCTCTGATTGGCCGCGGTCATGATTGCCGATTGCAGGGTGATGTAAGGCCGCATCTGGTGTTCGGACACCAGGCGCAGGTAAACGTCGAGGGGTTTGTCGCTTTGCGGCAACGGCAACATGAAGTCGCTGTTGGGTAATGGTCGTTCTGCCTGGGGCTGTTCGGTGCCGGTGTTCAATTGCTCGATCAGCTTGTCGCCGTCCAGCACATAAAGATTGAGGTGCGACAGGTCAGGAGCGAACACCCGCAGCAATTGCTCATGCTTGCCGGGTGCCAGCCTGAAGCGCAGCCATAGCGCACCACCGCGTTCGGCTGCGGTGAGGCGTTCGAGTTCGATGGGGCTGAATTGATTGGTGAAGCGAGCGGAACGGATGTCGCTGAGCTGCAGGTCGCCCTGTTCGTCGAGCAATAGCGCCCAACCACTGCCTTGCGCGGCTTGGGCCGGGAGCATGCAGAGCAGCGTCAGCAGCGTGACAGTGAAACCTATGGCAATCCTGAGCCAGCGCACGGCGAAATCCCTTCGTAGGTTGATGCCAGAATATAACTATGCGCGGCGCCGGAATAGTCCGGCAAGGGCCTGAATCCCAAGCCCTGCCGAATGGATCGCTTATTCCTGATTTTCGCCACGTTCACGGGCAATGGCGCGGTAGCCAATGTCCTTGCGATAGAAGCAGCCGTCCCATTCAATCTTCGCGGCCAGCTTGTAAGCCTGCTGCTGAGCAGCATCGACGCTGGCACCCATGGCGGTGGCGCAAAGCACCCGACCGCCGGCCGTCACCACTTGACCGTCCTTGAGCGCAGTACCGGCGTGGAAGACTTTGCCTTCCAATGCGGCGGCTGCATCCAGACCGTTGATGGCAACGCCTTTAGCGTAGTCGCCAGGATAGCCGCCCGCCGCCAATACAATACCGACGCTCGGACGTGGATCCCATTGGGCTTCGACCTTGTCCAGCGCTTGCGCCAGGGCGGCCTCGACCAGCAACACCAGGCTCGACTGCAAACGCAGCATAACCGGTTGGGTCTCAGGGTCGCCGAAACGGCAGTTGAATTCGATGACTTTTGGGTTACCAGCCTTGTCGATCATCAGGCCGGCATACAGGAAACCTGTGTAGACATTGCCTTCCTCGGCCATGCCGCGCACGGTCGGCCAGATCACTAGGTCCATGACACGCTTGTGCACTTCGCTGGTGACGACCGGGGCAGGGGAGTAAGCACCCATGCCGCCGGTGTTCGGGCCGGTGTCGCCGTCGCCGACGCGTTTGTGGTCCTGGCTGGTGGCCATCGGCAGGACGTTCTTGCCGTCGACCATGACGATGAAGCTGGCTTCTTCGCCGTCGAGGAATTCTTCGATCACTACACGCGAGCCGGCGTCACCAAACGCGTTACCCGCGAGCATGTCGCGCACGGCGTCTTCGGCTTCGGCTAACGTCATGGCAACGATCACGCCTTTACCGGCGGCCAGGCCATCAGCCTTGATCACGATCGGCGCGCCTTTTTCACGCAGATAAGCCAGCGCTGGCTCGATCTCGGTGAAGTTCTGGTAGTCGGCGGTCGGGATTTTGTGGCGTGCCAGGAAGTCTTTGGTGAAGGCTTTCGAACCTTCCAGCTGAGCGGCGCCAGCGGTCGGGCCGAAGCAGTCCAGGCCACGGGCGCGGAACAGATCGACGACGCCGGCAACCAGCGGCACTTCCGGACCGACGATGGTCAGAGAGACGTTCTTCTCGGCGAAGTCGGCGAGTTGCTCAAGGGCCAGCACATCGATAGCGACGTTTTCGCACTTGGCTTCAATGGCGGTGCCGGCATTGCCGGGAGCCACGAAAACTTTCTGCACGCGCGGATCCTGAGCCACTTTCCAGGCCAGGGCGTGTTCACGGCCACCGCTGCCAATGATCAAAACATTCATTTCAAAAACCTCGGATGACGCTGAATTCTAAGAGAGCATCCCACTGGACGCTGACTGTAGGAGCCGGCTTGCCGGCGATGGCGGTCGCAAGAACGCAACATGTATCGCTGGCCTCATCGCCGGCAAGCCGGCTCCTACAGTGGGTGCGTGTATCAGTGACGGAAGTGGCGCATACCGGTGAAGACCATGGCGATGCCGGCCTCGTCAGCCGCAGCAATCACTTCGTTGTCACGCATCGAGCCACCTGGCTGGATCACCGCAGTGATGCCAACCTTGGCCGCGTTGTCCAGACCGTCGCGGAACGGGAAAAACGCGTCGGATGCCATGACCGAACCCGCCACCTGCAAACCGGCATGTTCAGCCTTGATCGCAGCGATACGGGCCGAGTTCACGCGGCTCATCTGGCCCGCGCCGACACCGATGGTCTGACGGTTCTTGGCGTAGACAATGGCGTTGGACTTGACGTACTTGGCGACTTTCCAGGCGAAGATCAGGTCGTGGATTTCCTGTTCGGTCGGAGCGCGTTTGGTCACGACTTTCAGGTCATCGGCGCCGATCATGCCGATGTCGCGGCTCTGCACCAGCAGGCCGCCGTTGACGCGCTTGTAGTCCCAGGCAGCGGCGCGGTCAGCCGACCACTCGCCGCAGACCAGCAGGCGCACGTTGGCTTTGGCCGCCACAATGGCGCGGGCTTCTGCGCTGACGCTTGGGGCGATGATCACTTCGACGAACTGACGCTCGACGATGGCCTTGGCGGTCTCGGCATCCAGTTCGCGGTTGAAGGCGATGATGCCGCCGAAGGCGGATTCGGTGTCGGTGGCGTAGGCCAGTTCGTAAGCCTGACGAATGCCGCCTTCGGCGTCCGGGCTGACGGCAACGCCGCACGGGTTGG
The DNA here is from genome assembly GCF_045447035.1 of Pseudomonas sp. O230. Lineage (NCBI taxonomy): Bacteria > Pseudomonadati > Pseudomonadota > Gammaproteobacteria > Pseudomonadales > Pseudomonadaceae > Pseudomonas > Pseudomonas sp. O230. Next base: position 128,513 of record NZ_JBJGXN010000013.1, read on the forward strand.
CGTGCTTGACGATGACGCAGGCAGGTTTGACGAAACTCTTCACGCATTCCAGCGCAGCGTCGGTATCGGCCACGTTGTTGTATGACAGCTCTTTGCCTTGCAGTTGGGTCGCGGTGGCGATGCCGACTTCAGCAGGCTTGGCTTCAACGTAGAACGCCGCGCTCTGGTGCGGGTTCTCGCCGTAGCGCATTTCCTGTGCCTTGATGAACTGGCTGTTGAAGGTGCGCGGGAACTCGCTGCGACCTTCGGTGCTGAGTGTTTCAGCGGCCTGGTTCACCGTGCCCATGTAGTTGGCGATCATGCCGTCGTAGGCAGCGGTGTGTTCGAAGGCCTTGAGCATCAGGTCGAAACGCTGAGCGTAGGTCAGGCCGCCGGCCTTCAGGCCTTCGAGAACACTGGCGTAGTCGCTGGCATTCACCACGATGGCCACGTCTTTATGGTTTTTTGCTGCGGAACGGACCATGGTCGGGCCGCCGATGTCGATGTTCTCGATGGCGGTCGGCAGGTCGCAGCCTGGCTTGTTGATGGTGGCTTCGAACGGGTACAGGTTGACCGCCACCAGATCGATCGGCTTGATGCCGTGCTCGTTCATGATCGCGTCGTCGATACCGCGACGACCGAGGATCCCGCCGTGGATTTTCGGGTGCAGGGTTTTCACCCGACCGTCCATCATTTCTGCGAAACCGGTGTAATCCGCGACTTCCACTGCGGCAACACCGTTATCACGCAGCAGCTTGAACGTTCCGCCGGTGGAGAGGATCTCGACGCCCAGGGCTTCAAGCTCTTTGGCGAATTCGAGGATCCCGGTCTTGTCGGAAACGCTGATCAAGGCGCGGCGGATCGGCAGGCGGGTAGTCTGGTCGGTCATTTCAATTTCCATCAAAAGCAAAGGAGTCAGCAAAAAAGGCGACCGTTTTTACGCGGGCGCCTTTCTGGTTTGATTGAATGCTTACAGCAAATCGTACTGCTTGAGTTTTTTGCGCAGGGTGCCTCGGTTCAGTCCGAGCAGCTCGCTGGCCTTGGTCTGGTTGCCCTTGACGTAGTTCATCACGCACTCGAGCAGAGGCGCCTCGACTTCGGAGAGCACCAGGTTGTACACATCCGTGACGGCAGCGCCCTCAAGGTGGGCGAAATAATTGTGCAGCGCCTTCTCGACACTCCCGCGAAGGGTCTGGCCTTCTTCGCTCGGCGTATTGAGGTGCTGTTTCAAATTCACGTTGTCGCTCACGGGTGTTGTTCCACTCACTAAAGTCTCGGTCATCATCGTCATGCGGCCACCTCGTCTCCGTCCCCTGTCAGGCTCTTGTAACGTTCGGCGAAGAAGCCCTGAACGTTGGCGCATTGTGCTTCCGTATCTTCCAAACGATTGAAGTGGGCGCGGAACTCCCTGGCGCCCGGCAAGGTTGCGAGATACCAGCCCACATGCTTCCGAGCGATCCGGACACCCATGACATCGCCATAGAAGACGTGCAGTGCGGCCAGATGCTCTAGCAGAATGCGTTCCACCTCGATCAGTTCCAGCGCCGGGAGTTTTTCGCCGGTACGCAGAAAATGATCGATCTCACGAAAAATCCATGGCCGCCCCTGGGCAGCCCGTCCAACCAACAATCCATCGGCACCGGTCGCGTCAAGCACGTAACGGGCCTTCTCCGGCGAATCGATGTCGCCGTTGGCAAAGACCGGCATCGACACCGCCTGCTTGATCGCGGCGATGGTGTCGTACTCGGCTTCACCGATGTACAGATCGGCACGGGTGCGGCCATGAACCGCCAACGCCGTAATGCCTGCCTGCTCGGCGATCTTCGCCACCGTCAGGCCGTTCTTGTTGTCCCGGTCCCAGCCGGTACGGATCTTCAAGGTAACCGGTACATCAACCGCGGCCACCACGGCCTGCAGGATCTCGGTCACCAGTGCTTCATCCTTCAACAGCGCAGAACCGGCAGCCTTGTTGCAGACCTTCTTCGCCGGGCAGCCCATGTTGATATCAATAATCTGTGCGCCCAGTTCGACGTTGGCCCGGGCCGCATCCGCCAGCATCTGCGCATCGCCACCGGCGATCTGTACCGAGCGTGGCTCGGGATCACCTTCGTGGATCATGCGCATGCGCGATTTGCGGGTGTTCCACAAACTCATGTCGCTGGTGACCATTTCCGACACTACAAGTCCTGCGCCCAGTCGCTTGCACAGCTGACGAAAGGGCTGGTCGGTGACGCCCGCCATAGGGGCGAGAATCAAGCCGTTGTGCAATGTATATGGACCGATGCGTACCGCCGACATAGGACTTCCCTGTTGTGGGGCCGGATCATGAGAGTTCGAAAAAGGGTTGGCATGATACCCGCTCTCGATGACTGGATAAAGGCTGAATTGAACAAAATCTGAACAGTTATTCTGTTATCGCCAGCAGTTTGGTATGAGCGGTCTCTGTCAGAAATGTGCCGTCAAACCCGCAATACTGAACCGTTTCACTCGGGCGAATGAAAGCTCAGGCTGTAGTTCACGGCTTTGGCGCCTGGGTCGAGGATATCCAGGGCGATGTGGATCGGTGTTTGCGGTGGCATTTCGGCCATGCCTTCAAGATCGCCGTTGAGGTACTCGCCGGGCTTGAAGCGACGGCTGGCGATCAGGTGACCGTTGAGGTCGGCAAAACGCAGCTCCAACAACGGGAACGGCTGGGAGAAGGGCGCGCGGTTGTAAATGATGGCGTCGACCACCAGTGCGCCGCTGAAATCCGGATGGCTGCGCACCACCAGGTTGCTGCTCTTGATTTTCGCGATGTCGACTTTTGACGGCACGGTGCAGCCGATTTGCGGGCAAAACTGCTGGAACCACGGACGGTACTGATCCTGACGCGCCAGTTCATCAAAATGGTAGGCGATGTATTGGCCCGCGAGCGCGCCAGCGCCGAGCAGGATCAACAGCAACCAGAAAAACCGTCGGCCCCAGGGTGAACGGCGTTTTTGCCAATCGAGTTGCAGCGGGTCGTCGGTCAGGTCTTGCAGGACTTCGGCGCGTACGCCCGGTTCGCTGCGTTCGCGGCGCTTGCGCAGCGGCTCGATCGACGGCAGGTCGTCGTCGATGTCGTCGCTGGCGTCGGTCGCTGACAGGCGTTCGTGATGAAGCGGGGCGTCGAGCGGATCGTTCAGGCGCAGTTGGGGCGGCAGCGTCTCTTCGTCCAGTTCCACCGGCTCCAGGGACAGCGAGGGTTCGGTGCGCGAAGGTTTGCTCGGCTCGATCGTCGGCTCTGGCGTGAGGATGACTTCCGCCGCTTCCGCCGCTTCGGCGCGATCGGCGGCCGATTCGCTGAACAGGCTGTCGGACCACGGCTCTTCGTCGTGCTCGGCGCTATCCCGACGGGCGCTCAGGCTGTCTTCGCGGTGGCGGCCGAACTCGGTAGTCGGCTGGATTTCCCGCTGTTCCAGGCGAGCGAGCTCTTCATCCAGATCCAGGCTGTCGAGGTCCAGTTCGGCGGCAGTCCACTGCTTCTGGCTGATGGCCCGAGGTTCTGGCTCGGCTGTCTCGACGATGGCCGGAGCCGCCGGGAGGATCACTTCCTTGCCCGCCTGCTCAAGCAATTGCTTGGCGGCGTTGAACACCTGCAGGCACGAGCCGCAACGAACCACTCCACGGGCCACGCTCAATTGCGCATGGCTGACGCGGAAGCTGGTTTGGCATTGCGGGCACTGGGTGACGAAGCTGTCGGTCATGCGGCGATCCGGATTATGCAGGCGCCCATTCTAGCGCCGACGGCCAGTGATGCGCACCCAGCCATCGCGATTGGCGATCGGGTCAAGATCGAAGTCCTGCGCGTAGGCGGCGGCCACTTCATCACCTTGTTCGGCGAGGATGCCCGACAGCGCCAGGCGACCGCCCGGTTTGACCAGGCTGGACAGTTGCGGTGCCAGCGAGACCAGCGGGCCGGCGAGGATGTTGGCCACCAGTACATCGGCCTGAACCTGCGGCAGATCTTCCGGCAGATACAGCGGGAACAGCGCTTCGGCGATGTTGTTGCGACCGGCGTTGTCGCGCGAGGCTTCCAGCGCCTGCACGTCGATGTCGGTGCCGACGGCTTCCTTGGCGCCCAACAACAGGGCTGCAATCGCCAGGATTCCCGAGCCGCAACCGAAATCCAGCACGTTGCAGTCTTTGAGGTCCTGACCGTCGAGCCATTCCAGGCACAGCGCGGTGGTCGGGTGCGTGCCGGTGCCGAATGCGAGGCCCGGGTCCAGCAGAATGTTCACGGCGTCGGGTTCAGGAGCCGCGTGCCAGCTCGGCACGATCCACAGGCGCTGGCCGAAGCGCATTGGCTGGAAATCGTCCATCCAGGTGCGTTCCCAGTCCTGGTCTTCGATGACTTCGCTGTGATGCTCGGGCAGCGGGCTGCCGGTCAGCAACTCAAGGTGCGCCAGTACGGTGGCGGCTTCGGTGCCACCTTCGAACAGGGCCAGCAGGTGAGTGTGCGACCACAGCGGGGTGGTGTTGAGTTCCGGCTCGAAGATCGGCTGGTCTTCGGCGTCCATGAAGGTCACCGATACGGCGCCCACTTCAAGGAAAGCGTCTTCGTAGGTTTCGGCTTGTTCTGGGCTGATGGCGAGACGGACTTGCAGCCAAGGCATGGCGGGCACCTTTGAAAAATATTGATTGCAGCCTAGCGGGCTGCGAGAAGCGCGCAAGTTTACGCGAGCGCGATGCTTTTGTGGGAGTCCACTGTACCTGTGGGAGCGAGCTTGCTCGCGAAAGCGGACTGTCTATCGCATTGATGTTGGATGTGCCGACGCCTTCGCGAGCAAGCTCGATCCCACAGGGACTGTAAAGGGTTGCAGGTTTGATGAAATGCCCAGAAACAACAAAGCCGCCCGAAGGCGGCTTTGTTGATCGGGCTAAAGCTTAATGCTTTTCGCCAGCCAGCTTGTGTTCCAGGTAGTGGATGTTGATTCCACCTTTGCAGAAGCCTTCATCGCGGACCAGATCGCGGTGCAGCGGGATGTTGGTCTTGATCCCGTCGACAACGATTTCGTCCAGCGCATTGCGCATGCGCGCCAAGGCTTCGTCACGGGTTGCGCCGTAGGTGATCAGCTTGCCGATCAACGAATCGTAGTTCGGCGGAACGGCGTAACCACTGTACAGGTGCGAATCGACGCGAACGCCGTTGCCGCCTGGGGCGTGGAAGTGCTTGACCGTGCCTGGGCTTGGCATGAAGGTTTTCGGGTCTTCGGCGTTGATCCGGCATTCCAGCGCGTGACCGCGGATGACCACGTCATCCTGGGTGAACGACAGCTTGTTGCCGGCGGCGATGCTGAGCATCTCCTTGACGATGTCGATGCCGGTGACCATTTCCGAAACCGGGTGCTCAACCTGAACGCGGGTGTTCATTTCAATGAAATAGAACGCGCCGTTCTCGTACAGGAACTCGAAAGTGCCCGCGCCACGGTAGTTGATGTCGATGCACGCTTTAACGCAGCGTGCGAGGACTTCAGCCCGTGCTTTCTCGTCGATGCCCGGTGCCGGCGCTTCTTCGAGGACCTTCTGGTGACGACGTTGCAGCGAGCAATCGCGGTCGCCCAGATGGATGGCGTGACCCTGGCCATCGGAAAGCACCTGAACTTCCACGTGACGTGGGTTGGTCAGGAATTTTTCCAGGTAGACCATCGGGTTGCCGAACGCCGCGCCTGCTTCGGTGCGGGTCAGTTTGGCGAAGGAGATCAGGTCTTCTTCTTTATGCACAACGCGCATGCCACGACCACCACCGCCGCCAGCGGCTTTGATGATCACTGGGTAACCGACTTCGCGACCGATGCGCAGAGCGGTTTCTTCGTCTTCCGGCAGCGGGCCGTCGGAACCCGGAACGGTTGGAACGCCGGCAGCGATCATCGCGTGCTTGGCCGAAACCTTGTCGCCCATGAGGCGAATGGTGTCGGCTTTCGGACCGATGAAGGCGAAGCCGGAGTTCTCGACCTGTTCGGCGAAATCAGCGTTTTCCGCTAGGAAACCGTAGCCTGGGTGAATGGCGGTAGCGCCAGTCACTTCAGCCGCAGCGATGATTGCCGGGATGTGCAGGTAAGAGTGGGCGGCGGAGGCCGGACCGATGCAGACGGATTCATCTGCCAGGCCCAGGTGCATCAGCTCTTTGTCAGCCTTGGAGTAAACGGCGACGGTCTTGATGCCCATCTCTTTGCAGGCACGCAGAATCCGCAGTGCGATCTCACCGCGGTTGGCGATCAGAACTTTTTCCAACTTCGCAGTCATCAAAGTTTCTCCGCGGTTCAAACGATGGTGAACAGCGGTTGGTCGTACTCAACCGGCTGGCCGTCTTCGACGAGGATGGATTCGATCACACCGCTGGTTTCAGCTTCGATGTGGTTCATCATCTTCATGGCTTCGACGATGCACAGGGTGTCGCCTTTCTTCACGGTCTGGCCGACTTCAACGAAGGACGGCGAGCTTGGCGAAGATTTGCGATAGAAGGTGCCGACCATTGGCGAACGGGCAACGGTGCCGTTCAGCACTGGTGCGGCCGGAGCAGCAGGTGCGGCAGCCGCAACCGGGGCAGCGGCAGGCGCTGGAGCCGGAGCGTGCATTGGTGCCGGTGCGTAGTACTGCTGAGCCGGGGTCTTGCTATGGCGGCTGATGCGAACGGACTCTTCGCCTTCCTTGATCTCGAGCTCGTCGATGCCGGACTCTTCCAGCAGTTCGATCAGTTTCTTAACTTTACGGATATCCATGAATCATCAACTCCCAAGGGTCGGTCAGGGGCGTATAGCTTGTTGTTCAAGCTGCTCTAGTGCAGCCTCCAGGGCCAGTCGATAACCGCTGGCGCCAAGGCCGCAGATCACTCCCACCGCTACGTCGGAGAAGTAAGAGTGATGGCGGAAAGGTTCGCGTTTGTGCACGTTAGACAAATGCACTTCGATGAATGGGATGCTCACCGCCAGCAGCGCGTCACGTAATGCGACACTTGTGTGCGTAAAAGCTGCTGGATTGATCAAAATGAAGTCCACACCTTCGCTGCGGGCAGCGTGGATGCGGTCGATCAATTCGTACTCGGCGTTGCTTTGCAAGTGCAGCAAATGATGGCCGGCTTCGCGGGCGCGGCGCTCCAGGTCCTGGTTGATCTGCGCCAGCGTCGTAGCGCCATAGGTGCCCGGTTCACGGGTGCCGAGCAAGTTCAGGTTGGGGCCGTGCAGAACCAATAGGGTCGCCATCTGCTGTTCCTTGTTATCCATGTGCAATTGTCAGAACCCGGCGACTATGCCGCAAAGCCTTTGTGACTGTCCAGTTCTATGCAATAGCCAGCACGATGGCCGATGTTTGCGCGAAATATGTGACCGGGTGATTAAATCCGGTCATTTGCTTTCGCGACACGTTCGGCGAAGTCCGTGGCATTGATCTCGCCGATCACTCGCACCTCGGTGCGTTCGACGCCGTCCTTGCCGAAAAACATCAGCGCCGGTGGGCCGAACAATTTGTAGCGGTCGAGCAGCGCACGTTGCTCGGCGTTGCTCGCGGTGATGTCGAAGCGGATCAACCGATAGCCCTTGAGGCGTTCGACGACCTGCGCGTCGTTGAGCACTTCGTGTTCGATGACTTTGCAGCTGATGCACCAGTCGGCGTACCAGTCGAGCAGCATTGGCGTGCCGGAGGATCTGGCCTCACTGAGCACGCGATCCAGTTCCGCCGGGGTGGTCAGGGTTTGCCAGTCGCTGGTGCTTTGCCGCTGCTCATTGCTGCTGACGATGCGGGGCTGGCTGATTGGGTTGAGCGGATCGGTCTGGCCACTGAAGGCGCCGTACCAACAGGCCAGCGCATAAAACAGCAGGAACATCCGGAGCAACTGACCTACGCGTTTTCGCGGAGGTTTGTAGACGAACTCCAGCGCGCCCATGAATAGACCGACGCCACCGGCGAGTAAGCCGATCAGCAGCAAGGTGATCTGCCCCGGCAAAACCCGACTGAGAAGACCAATCGCCAGACCCAGCAACAGCACGCCAATCGCGTTTTTCACATAGACCAGCCATGGTCCGCTTTTCGGCAACCAGGCAGCGCCACCGGTGGCGACCAGCAACAGCGGAGCGCCCATGCCGAGGCCGAGCATGAACAGTTTCAAGCCGCCGCCCAACGCATCGCCACTGGCGCTGATATACAGCAACGCGCCAGCCAGTGGTGCCGAGACGCAGGGCGAAACCAGCAGGCTGGAAACCACGCCCAGCACCGCTGCGCCCCACAACGAGCCGCCTTCGGTGCGCCCGGCAATCCGGTCGAGCCGACTGCTGATCGCCTGCGGCAACTTGAGTTCGAAGACGCCGAACATCGCCAGCCCAAACAGCGCAAAAAACATCGCGAACGGCACCAGCACCCACGCCGATTGCAGTCGCGCCTGAAGATTGAGCTGCGCGCCGAACATCCCCATCAACGCACCGAGCAAAGCGAAGCAAGCGGCCATCGGCAGCACGTACGCGAGCGACAGATTGAAGCCGCGCAAGCCACCCACCTGGCCGCGCAACACCACGCCGGACAGGATTGGCAGCATCGGCAGCACGCAAGGGGTGAAGGTCAGGCCCAGGCCCGCAAGGAAGAACAATGCCAGCGCTCGCCAGCTCCAACTTGTGTTGGTGCCGCCACTGCCCTCGATCGTCAGGCGTTCAGTCTCGGGTGGATAGCACAGGCCTTTGTCGGCGCAACCTTGATAGGTCACAGCGAGCGTGAAGGAGCGTTGATCGCTGCGCGGTAGTTCTACATCGAGAATCCCGTGGTAAACCTCGACGTCGCCGAAGTACTCATCGTGCTTCTGCTCGCCCTTGGGCAGTTGCGCCGGGCCGACGACGACCTCGACGGGATCGGCGCGAAACTGGAAGCGATGCCGGTAAAGGTAATAACCCTCGGTGGCGACGAAACGCAGCTTGATCGATTGTGGCGTGCTTTCTACCAGGCTCAGTTGAAAGGCTTTGCGCACCGGCAGGAAGTCGGCGCTGTTGTTGATCGAGCCCAGGGTGGAACTGGGCCGACTCTCCAGCAAACCGGCGGCGTTGGCCGGCAGGGCGAGGACAAATAGCAGCAGGCAGAGCAAACGGCGCATGACGATCTCGCGTATCGGAGTTGGGGGCATGATAGCGGACAGTTGCGGGGGGTGCAGAGCGGGGAGTTTTGCGGTGGTTGTTCTAACGCCTTCGCGAGCAAGCCTGCTCCCACAAGGACGCCGCCGTACCTGTAGGAGCCGGCTTGCCGGCGATGGCGGTCTATCAGACGCGGAAAGCCTGAACGGCCGTATGCAACCGCCCGCCCAACACCAACAAATGTTCGCCCTGTTCGCGCCCCTCGCCGATACGCAGCAAGTTATCCCCACCCAATTGGTGAATCCGCTCACTGTGATCGCGGATCTCGCTGACAGCGCCGCTTTGCTGGGCAGTGACATCGGCAATGCGCACGGCGGTGTCGGAAATGGTCTGGATTGCCCCGACGATTTTATCCAGCGCACCGTCAGCGGCCTGAGCCTGATTAGCCGTTGCTTCAGCATGCTCGACCTGCGCGCGCATGCCCTCCACCGATTGTTGCGCCGCTGTTTGTAATCCGGCGATCAAGACCTGAATTTCGGCCGTGGCGCCCGCGGTGCGTTGTGCCAGTGAGCGAACCTCTTCAGCCACGACGGCAAAACCGCGACCCATTTCCCCGGCACGGGCCGCTTCAATGGCGGCGTTGAGGGCCAGCAGGTTGGTCTGGTCGGCAATCGAGCGAATCACCGTCAGCACGCCGCCGATGGTGGCCGATTCCGAGGCCAGGTGTTCGATCATCTGTGCGTTGCTTTGAACTTCGCCCACCAGCGCATGCAGCCCGGTGAGGCTCAAACCGATGACTTTCTGTCCGTGTTCCACCGCCAAACCAGCATGGCGGCTGGCGTCGGCAGCCTGGCTGGCATCGCCGGCGACTTGTTGAATGGTCGCTTCCAGTTCACCAAGGGAATCGCGGATCAACGCGGTGTCCCCCGCCTGATGCTCGGCGCCGCTGTGCAAGTCATTACTCAACTCGGCCAGGGTGCGGCTGCTGCCGGCGACCTGCTCGGCGTTTAGGCGGATGGTCCCGACCAGGTCGACGAGGTAGGCGCGCAGACGATTGAGCGAGGCCTGGATGTCATGCAACTCGCGATTGGTCTTGCCCAATTCAATGTCGCGGCTGAAGTCGCCTTCGGCCCAGGTCGAGAGTGCCGGCGCGAGGTTGGTCAGTGTCCGGGCCAGGCGCCGTTGCAGGGTGTCGATAAGCAATGCGATCAGCAGAATCAGGCCGATCATCACCCCTTGCATCAGTCGTACTTCGCCCTGGATCTGCCCGTGCTGGGCACGGACCACCGGTTCCAGCCCGGCGATGGACTGTTGCACGGCAGCGATTTTCTGGTGCGTCGCAGCGCTGAGGTCGGCGCGTTTCTGGATCTGCTCGCGGGTGCGCGCAAGTTCGGCGGGGTAGCGTGTCAGCAGGCTGTTGAGCTCACGTTTGAGGCCGACGCCAGCATCTTCCGCAACGGTTTTTTCAGTGTTCTCCAGGCCCATCAGCGCCGCGAAGTCATCCGTGCCCGATTCACTTTTACTGGTCACGCCCAGGAGCGGCAAGGCGTTCAGAAGTTCGGCTTGCGTGCGGATGCTGGTGACTTCACGCTCGACATCGGCGGCCAGTTCGCTGCGGCCGCTGCTGACCAGTTTGTCCCGCGCCAGACTGAGTTTGCCCAGGTGTTGAGAGGCCGCGAGCAGTGGCGTCAGATAGCTCGCGTTGGCGCTGGCGTATTGACTCAGCTGATCGAGGCTGGCCCCGAGTTCGCGTTCGGCTTGCAGCAGCAGCGCCTGAGGATCGCCCGCGAGTTTGCCAGCGGCCAGCAGGTCGGTTTTGCTGAATTCATCCAGGTTCGACAGGCTCGGGCGCAAGCTGTCGGCCAACGTCGGCGGTAATTCCCCAAGTTCCTTTTGCAGGCCGTCGATGGCCTGACTGGCGCTGCTCAGGCGCAGGGCATCACCGCTGGCGAGGTAGTCCTCAATGTTGCGCGCCACTTCATTTTGAAATTGCTGGGACAGCCCGAGGTAGCGCTCCATCAACAGATAGGGGCGTTCCAGGGCTTTTTGCGACCACCAAAGCGTGGCGCCGAGGGCCACGCACACGGCGACTAAAAGGAGGGTGTTGAGATTGGTCAGCAGCTTCAGGCGCATCGCGGTACTACCAACGGCTAAATGGTAAGTGCCTGAAGTTATTGCGTTTCTGTTACAGGGTTATGACTGACTGGGTCGATTCCGATGAAAAAGTGGCACTTTGCTTTGACGTCCGTGCGGCTTGTACGCGGTTGCGTCCGGCATGCTTGGCGCGGTACAGCGCCTCGTCTGCCTGGCTGGCCATCATCAGGCCGTCGGAGTCTTCGCACAGTTCGACCACTCCGGCGCTGAAAGTGCACCAGAGGTCCTGGGGCTGAGCGGGGTAGTGGATTTCGGCGAAGCGCTGCCGGATTTCGTCGAGGACTATGCAGGCCGCTTCAATATCGGTGTCGGGCATGACGATGGCGAATTCTTCACCACCGTAGCGGCCGATGAAGTCGGTCTTGCGCAAACGCTGCTTGAGGAACAGCGCCAGGCTTTTGATCACTCGGTCGCCCATGGGGTGGCCGTGGCTGTCGTTGACCCGTTTGAAGTGGTCGATGTCGAGCATCGCAAAACTCAGTGGCTTGCTCTCGCGGCGGGCGCGGAAGGTGCAGTCTTCAAGCAATTGCAGGATGTGCGTGTGGTTGTAGAGCCCGGTGAGGCTGTCGCGGACCATCCGAGCTTTCAGATTGCGCGCCCGCGCCGCGCGATTGCGCACAGTGGTGATCAGGTGCCGGGGCTTGATCGGTTTGGTCAGGAAGTCGTCGCCGCCCTCGCTCATGGCGTCGAGCTGTTTGTCCAGGTCATCTTCGGCCGACAGGTAAATGATCGGCACGCTGACATAACGGTCGTTGTGGCGGATCACTTTCGCCAGTTCAGTGCCGGTGCAGGCCGGCATGTACATGTCGAGAATGATCAGGTCGGGCTGGAAATCCGCCAGTTCGGCCATGGCCTGGATCGGCTCGATCAAGGTCCGCGTAACGATCCCGGCGCTGTTGAGCAGGCGTTCGGTGTGCAACGCCTGAGCGCGGGAGTCGTCGATGATCAGCACTTTATAAGGTTCGTACTGCGCGACGCAGGTCAGGACTTCGATCTTTTCCAGCAGGCTCGAAGCTTCGAGGGTGCCGGTGAGAAATTCCTGGCCACCGGCGCGCACGGCGGCGAGGCGGGTCGGGGTGTCGGTTTCGAGCAGGCTGAAAAACAGCAACGGCAACGGCTCATCCAGACCGACCTGGGCTTCGGCGGCCAATTTCAGGCCGATGCCCGGGCCGCTGAAGTCCACGTCCATGACGATGGCGGCGGGCAGACGTTCGACCATCGAGGAGCGAAATGCCGCCACGCTGTCGAGGGACTGGGCGCTGAGCCCGAAAAATTCCAGTTGTTTGGCCAGGCGCTCGGCACGGTCGTGATCCTGCAGCATCACGTAGATCGGTTTGCGCAGCGGCGGCAGAAAGGTTTGTTCGAGCTGATCGCCATGGCGCAGGCCCGTGCGCGACAGGCGCTGCATCAAGCGATTGAGGTCAGTGATCAGGCCGCTGCTGAGGCGTCCGCGATTGGCGTCGACAGCCTCCAGCGACTGGCCGATGTGGCGCGCCAGTTGCGAGTGTTCCGGTTGTTCGAAACGCTCGGCGAAACGCAGCAGGCGCAGGTTGGCTTCGCTCAGCTCCGATAAGTCGGTGGTGGACCACTCACTGCGTTGCAGGCGCTGCCAGATCTCAAGAATTTGACGTGCCTGATGAATTACCCGCTGGGCAAAGTGGTGCTTGAGGCGCTCACGGCTGGGGTCTTCTGGCTCGGTCATATCCTGACTACTAGTTAGGGTGCATGCTGAGATCGACTGGTGGCTCTATGCTAGCACCTCTTTTCCGTCACATGAGTGTCGTACGTCAATAATCTGCAAAGCAACGTCATTCAGTTTCTGACTGGCAGGTCTGAAAATGCCTGAAGGTTATTTGGAAAGCCCCATGGGTTGGGTGTCTCAGGCCATTTTTTTTGTTTTTGTGCGAAGCGTCCGTAAGCTCCGCGAGCGTTATTTGTCAGGGGATTCTGGTTTTTAGCGTGCTGGATTCGAGCCGGCTTTTTGGCTGGTAGGGTGTCAGGGAAACCCTTAGATGCCAGCCGTGAATCATGACCCAGTGTTTCAAAGACCACCCCAGCGATCAGCAGCGCCTCAACCACAACAGCACCCCCGTGGCTGAATGTGAATGCAGAGAGGAGCTGCTTTACGGCACCAGGACGCTCATTACCGAAGTGCCAATCCTTACGTGCGACTGCCTATGGCGACACTACCAGCGCGAGGCGGAAGAGATTGTTGCACCCGGTGGGGTACTGATTGCCGACCCGGTAGAGCGCAACCGCGTGATCAACGCTGCCTACGCTCGCCTGTGGCTGCACGATTTAAGGTTTCAGTGGGCCGGGCTGGCGGCGTTTGCCTCCAAGCAGGTCGGCTGCGGGTTGCTGCATGCGGCGGACAGTATTGAACATATTCGTGATGAATATGAGTCGCTGCAGCGTGTGCGCGATAGCCGCCGCGAGTTCGGGCTGCTGACGCCCGACAAGATGTCCGAGCAGGCGGGTGAGCTGCGCGACTATAAAGAAGCGGATGCACGTAATCCGGTGCCCTCTGTGGATTTTCGTGCGACGGGGGACGACTTGTCGTTGGTGCAACAACAGTTCCGGCATGTGCACGACATGATGGCGCTGGGGAATACCACGCTGTTTCTGGATGTTTTTCCGTTGCATGAGTTTTATGCGAAACGTGGGTTCAGAGAGATGAAAAAGTGTCTGGAAGCCCGCAAGAGAATTTACGGGCATCCGAAGTTCCCGGTGTTGTGGCCGGTGGGGGAGGAAACGCTGGAATTCGGGCTGGATTACACCGAGATTTTTCTGGGTTTTGAGGCGATAGAAGACGGAGATATTGCTGGTAGTGTTAGGCATTTGGCGCGGCATGAGCAGAAGAATATCCTCCAGCCAACGATTTACCAGGACCGCCAACTGGTGGCTTTGCTGCGTGCCAATCACGCATCCTACGTCACGGGGTTTCCTTCAGGCGTTGCCCAAGCGATTGAGTTGACGCTTACCAGCCAATGTCAACGTGTCGAGGATGGGCGCACCATCGATTTTGGCGACAGCCCACTGGCGGACTTGTCCGATATTAAGCAGCGAATGGAATTCGTGCTTCAGGCCGCCGCGCGTTTTGATCAGATGCTCGGTGACCACAACCGTTATGCATTGGAGCAGTCGATCAACGAGATCGCAGCAAGCGGTAGTAGTCAATGACTCTTCGATCACATTGGTTTGGCTGGCGCTGCGGCGCCTATCTTCTTGTCCTGGCTGGCCTGACGTGGGCCGTCATACACCGCCTGACGCAACCTCTCTGGGATGAACCCGAAATCGTCGTGGAAATGGGGGGGACGTATGAAAACCTGCTCAGAAACTCTTCAGCTCCCTTTAGTCCGGAGATCCGTGACCGCATCTGGTTCGGCATTCCCATGACCGACGCACGATTGCGATTTGTTGATCCACAGTTCGGATTCACCACGCCGGCGGCGCGCTTTTTCACTGTCAATTTTGACGACTATGTCATTTCCGGTATCCGCATGTCCCCGCAGGTCGAACCGCTGCTAATCGATGATGCCCTCAACGTAGTTCTCGATCTGCAAGACCAATGGCGTGAAAAAGGTTGGGTGGCAAAGGGGCTACGAAACAATCCCACGATCGCCGATACCCCTGAGTGGCGTGAATGGCTTCGCGAAGGAATTCTTGCCGGACGGTCCTATTGGCTGGCGGGGGATAAGTACCAGGCCATGTTGATATTGGGACGTTTCGAGGATTATCGAAATCCTGCAGAAGAGCGCTACCTCATCACCCTTGCACTCGCCAAACCCTGGACGCCCTTCGACGAAATCGAAGACATGTACGACGAACCCAGTCACTTCCCCGCCCCGCAACCCAAATAAAAAAGGAGCCCCACCATGCCAACCCCCGCCTTCATGACCCTTCGCGGCGAGCGACAAGGCCTGATCAGCGCTGGTGCTTTTACCGAGGCTTCAGTCGGCAACGTTTACCAACTGGGTCGTGAAGACCGGATCATGATTCAAGCCCTGAACCACGGCATTTTCGTGCCGAATGGGTTGGGGAGCGGGCATCGGATGCACAAGCCGCTGATCATCACCAAGACCATCGACAAAGCGACACCGCTGATCATCAACGCTTTGTGTTCGGGAGAGTTGCTCAAAGAGTGCCGCGTAGAGTGGTATCGCACCTCGGCTCAGGGCACCCAAGAGCATTTCTACACAATGGAGCTGGAAGACGCGCTGATCATCGGCGCTGAAGTGCTGATGCCCCATTGCCAGGATCCCGGCACCGCGCACCTGACTCAACTGGAGAAAGTCCACTTCAGTTACCGGCGAATTAATTGGCGGCATGAAGTCAGCCGCACCATGGGTTCCGATGATTGGAACACCGAGGTGCAGCAATGAGGTTGGTCAATGACGTTCATCTGTCCGAACGGGAGCGCCAACATGCCTTGCCCCGTGAGCAAGCGCTGGGGCTTGTGCGCCAGGCGCTGCTGGATCGGCAGCCCATCGATGGAATGAACGAGCTGCGTATGGGGCTGCTGATCGATATAGACAGCGAGGTGCTTGACCAGATCGAGCGGGGAGAATGGCGATTGGTCAGGCCTGAAGCCGACTACGCTGACTGGAAAGTGCCTGATCGCACCTTTGATCCAAGGGTGATGGAACTGATGCAAAACCCGCCCGTCCAGCCTTCGAGGTCACCCAGAATCTTTCTCCTCGTAGGCAGCGCAACCGGTGAGCCGCTGCCGCAGCGTCACTACATCGCGACGGTGGATGGGGGCACTGCGCCGCGCAGTACCGACGGCGCAGGCATTGCGCATCTGTTTGTTTCGCCCGGGGTGCAGCAGATATCGATGGCGATCATCGGCGTTTAACCCAGGCGGCGCTTGAGTTCATGGGCGCACGGTTGTCACTGCTACCCGACGCAAATTTATCCGGATAACCCAACGACGGGTGCCGGGCAAAGGCACGTTGTTGTATGGTTGTGGTCGAACCGATGAACTCAAGTAATTGAAAGGATATCGCCATGCTGGACTGGAAGAACCGCGCGGGCAGCGCGCCTGAACGTGCCGCCGAACCGAAATCGGCCACCCGCAGTTACATTGGCGGCCTCTTGTTCAGCCGGGCGCTGGCCACACTGATTGGTCTTTATCTGCTGGTCGCGATTGCGCTGGGTTGGTATTGGAGCCAGGAGCCGGCGCTGTTCCCGGTCCAACAGAACGCCCAGCTGGCGGCCGAGAAAGAAGGCAAGCAGATGGTCATCGGCTACACCACGGTCGAAACCCTCAAGACCGTCGCCGGTACGTTGCTGAACAAGCCGGGTGGCTATATTTCCAACGACCGTTTCCCGCCGGGCCTGTGGATGGACAACACGCCGAGCTGGGAATACGGCGTGCTGGTCCAGGTCCGCGACTTGACGCGGGCGTTGCGCAAAGACTTCGCCCGTTCGCAATCGCAATCGGCCGAAGACTCCGATCTGGCCAAGGCCGAGCCGCGTTTCAACTTCGACAATAAAAGCTGGGTGCTGCCATCCAGCGAGTCCGAGTATCAGGAAGGCATCAACTCCCTGAGCCGCTATCAGGCACGCCTGTCCGATCCTTCGCAGAAAAACGCGCTGTTCTATGCCCGCGCTGACAACCTGAACAATTGGCTGGGCGATGTCGGCACCCGTTTGGGTTCGCTGTCGCAACGCCTGTCGGCCAGCGTTGGGCGGGTCAAGCTCAATACCGCGCTGAAGACTGAAGTGGTTGCGCCGGGTCAGGTGCCACAGGTGGACGAGGAGATCGTCGAAACCCCGTGGATGCAGATCGACAACGTGTTCTATGAAGCTCGCGGTCAGGCCTGGGCCTTGTCCCACTTGTTGCGCGCCATCGAAGTCGACTTCGCCGATGTGCTGGCGAAGAAGAACGCGACCGTCAGCGTGCGCCAGATCATTCGTGAGCTGGAAGCGTCGCAGGAACCGGTCTGGAGCCCGATGATCCTCAACGGTAGCGGCTTCGGCGTACTGGCCAACCACTCGCTGGTCATGGCCAATTACATTTCCCGGGCCAACGCTGCAGTGATCGATTTGCGTCAACTGCTCAATCAGGGCTGAGTCATGGTCGATAACGCCAAAGAGGCGGCACACCGCGCGGCTTCGGATGCCGAACAGATTGCCTGGGTCGACGAGCAGGACAACCTGCTCGGCGCGCTGGTCCGCTCGGACCTGCGTGAGCGCGGGCTGATCGGGCGCGGCACCTACATCATGCTGTTCAATTCGGCTGGCGAACTCTGCGTTCACCGGCGCACCCTGAGCAAAGCGATTTATCCCGGTTATTGGGACGTGGCGGCGGGGGGCATGGTGCTCGCCAGCGAAACCTACGCCGAATCGGCCGCCCGTGAGCTCGAAGAAGAGCTGGGCGTGGGCGGGGTGGAACTCACGGCCCACGATCACTTTTTCTTCGAAGACACCGGTAATCGTTTGTGGTGTTCGGCATTTTCGGCGGTGTGGGACGGGCCGTTGGTCCTGCAACCGGAAGAGGTGCTCGAAGCGCGCTTTTTGCCCATCGATCAAGTGCTTCGGGAAATCGACGAAAAGCCTTACTGCCCGGACTCTCTGGCCGCGTTGAAGCGCTATCTCCGGGCTCGTGGCGGCGGCGTCGCAAAAGAGGCATAAATTGGCGCCGATTGGCTCTTAGCAAGTCGGCTTTTTGCCGTTACACTGCGCGACCTTTTCAAGCTGAGCCGGCAAATCCTGGTTCAGTAGCGCTGCCCCTGCCTGAGTGGGGCTTCGCGGTCGATGGCACCTGCCCAGGTTGCCGCGACCAGTCTTTGTCCTCCCAAGAGGATTGCCGGTGGCCAAAAAAGCCGCATCCTTCGCCGCCCTTGGTGGCTTGGTATTTTCCACCGACGCAGGTCGTCATTGCCCGGATTGCAGTAAACCGGTGGACGCCTGTATCTGCAAACAGACCGTTATCCCGGCCGGCGACGGCATCGCTCGTGTGCGTCGCGAAAGCAAGGGCCGTGGCGGCAAGACGGTGACCACCATCACTGGCGTGCCGTTGGCTGAAGACGCGCTCAAGGACCTGGCCACCACGTTGAAGAAACGCTGTGGCACCGGTGGGGCGTTGAAAGACGGAATCATTGAGATCCAGGGCGATCATGTCGAGCTGTTGTTGGGTGAGCTGATCAAACTCGGTTTCAAGGCAAAGAAGTCCGGCGGCTAGCAGCCTCTGTGAAAACCACCCTCGGCTTGACCCGGTCCCGATTTCCTTCCGGTCCGGTGTCGCCCACATGGTTTTCACAGAGCCTGTTCTGACCGGTTTCTAAACTCACTGCGGTCAGCGAGGTCTATCCCCTCGTTGACGAACCGTCATTTTCATCCTTTAGACTGCGCCGGCCTGAACCCAGGCGACGCTCTATGACTTCTTTATAGGGGACTTCAATGTCCGTAAGACGCACACGCAAAGACGATGGCAGCCAATGGACAGTTGCGGACAGCCGCAGTGTTTACGGGATCCGCCATTGGGGGGCCGGATATTTCGCGATCAATGACGCCGGTCGCGTCGAAGTTCGTCCGAACGGTCCGACCAGTTCGCCTATCGACCTGTTCGAGCAAGTCGACCAGCTGCGCAAAAGCGGTTTGTCCTTGCCATTGCTGGTGCGGTTCCCGGATATCCTGCAAGACCGCGTGCGTCAGTTGACCGGTGCCTTCGATGCCAACATCGAACGCCTGGAATACCAGAGCAAGTACACCGCGCTGTACCCGATCAAGGTCAACCAGCAAGAAGCGGTGATCGAGAACATCATCGCCACCCAGGACGTGTCCATCGGCCTGGAAGCCGGCTCCAAGCCTGAGCTGCTGGCCGTGCTGGCCCTGGCGCCGAAGGGCGGCACCATCGTCTGCAACGGTTACAAGGACCGCGAGTTCATCCGCCTCGCGCTGATTGGCCAGAAGCTCGGCCACAACGTGTTCATCGTGATCGAGAAAGAATCCGAAGTCGGCCTGGTGATCGAAGAAGCCGCCTCGCTGAAGGTCAAGCCGCAGGTCGGTCTGCGCGTGCGTCTGTCGTCGCTGGCATCGTCCAAGTGGGCGGACACCGGTGGCGAGAAATCCAAGTTCGGTCTGTCGGCGGCGCAATTGCTGTCGGTGGTCGAGCGTTTCCGCGCGGCGGGCCTGGACCAGGGCATCCGTCTGTTGCACTTCCACATGGGCTCGCAGATCGCCAACCTGGCGGACTACCAGCACGGCTTCAAGGAAGCGATCCGTTACTACGGCGAATTGCGCAACCTTGGCTTGCCGGTGGATCACATCGACGTCGGTGGCGGTCTGGGCGTCGATTACGACGGCACGCACTCGCGTAACGCCAGCTCCATCAACTACGACATGGACGATTACGCCGGTGTCGTGGTTGGGATGCTCAAGGAGTTCTGCGACGCGCAGAGCCTGCCGCACCCGAACATTTTCTCCGAGAGCGGCCGTTCCCTGACCGCGCACCACGCCATGCTGGTGGTGCAAGTCACCGACGTTGAGAAACACAACGACGACGTGCCGCAGATCGAAAACAAGGAAGCGCTGCCGGAAACCGTGCAGTGGCTGGTTGACCTGCTCGGCCCGACCGACATCGAAATGGTCACCGAAACCTACTGGCGCGCTACCCACTACATGAGCGACGTGGCCACCCAGTACGCCGACGGCAAGCTGACCCTGGCCGAAAAAGCCCTGGCCGAGCAATGCTACTTTGCCGTGTGCCGTCGCCTGCACAACTCGTTGAAGGCGCGTCAGCGTTCTCACCGTCAGGTGCTCGACGAACTCAACGACAAACTGGCCGACAAATACATCTGCAACTTCTCGGTGTTCCAGAGTCTGCCGGACACCTGGGCCATCGGCCAGGTCCTGCCGATCCTGCCGCTGCACCGTCTCGACGAAGAGCCGCTGCGCCGCGCGGTGCTGCAAGACCTGACCTGCGACTCCGACGGCAAGATCAAGCAATACGTCGACGAGCAGAGCATCGAAACCAGCCTGCCAGTGCACGCACTGAACGAGGGCGAAGACTACCTGCTGGGGATCTTCCTGGTGGGCGCGTACCAGGAAATTCTGGGCGACATGCACAACCTGTTCGGTGACACCGACTCGGTGAACATCTACCAGAATGCCGACGGCAGCGTGTACCACGCGGGTATCGAAACCCACGACACCATCGAAGACATGCTGCGCTACGTGCATTTGTCGCCGGAAGAGCTGATGACCCACTACCGCGACAAGTGCGCCAGTGCGCGCATCACCGCCGCCGAACGCACGCAGTTCCTTGACGCCCTGCGCCTGGGCCTGACCCGTTCGTCTTACCTGTCTTCTTGAGGTAAGGCGCCGTTCTCGCCAGGTTGTCTGAAAATGTTCCGCACGCTGCGGAAATTTCAGATGACCTGGTGCGACGGTTCTCTATTTTTCAGCGAAACGTCCCACACTCCCGACTATCAAAGCCATATGGTCTTCTTTTCTCGTAGGCCATTTCCTAAGTTGTACTTCGGCACTCTACTCGGCCATGTCTCTCGGCGAGAATCCCCGGCCGCCCCTCCTGTAGAGAATCGCCGATGTTCGATCCAGTCAACGAACCTTCATTTCGTCTGGATGTAGCCGGTCTGCCCGACCCTTTCGAAGTCCTGGCCTTTACCGGTAAAGAAGCGATCAGCGAGCCCTTTGTGTTCGATGTGGATCTGCTGATCGATGACCCGACGCTCGACCTTGCAAGCTTGCTGTACCGTCCGGCCGTTTTGCAGGTCGGGCCTGAGGGCAGCGTTTTTCACGGGCAATTGCATGAACTGGTCCAGCGTGACCATGGCCCGGAGGTCAGGCTTTGCCACGTCCGACTGGGGCCGAAGCTGGCGTGCCTGTCCCAACGTTTCAGCCAGCGCATTTTCAGTGCGCTGTCGGTGCCTGAGATCCTCAGCCAGGTGCTCAAGGAACACGGCATTACCGGCAAGGATCGGCGCTTCGAATTGTCTGGCGCTTACCCGCCCCGTGATTTCTGTACGCAGTATCGGGAATCGGATCTGCAGTTTCTCCAGCGGCTGTGCGCCCAGGAACGCCTTCACTACCATTTCGAGCATCAGCCCGATGGGCACTGTGTGGTTTTTGGCGACGGTCACGGGCATTTTCGCCTCGGCGAAAACGTGGTGTTCGCGGTCGAGCAAGCTTCCCCTGCGGTGCGCCAGTTTCAGCGTCAGGCGGGGCAACGCACCGCGCAAAGTGCCGAAGGTTGCACGGATCTGCCGACGCTGCGCAGCGGTCAGTTGATGCCGTTGTCTGGCCATCCGCTCGGCGAGTGGAATCATCTGTGGTTGCTGACCCATGTCGACCACCAGGGCAGTCAGGATCCACTGGCCCCGTACAGCAACCAGATCCGCGCGATTCACTGGCAGTTGCCTTTCGTCTCGCCGCATTGCGCGGCGAAACCACGGATGCACAGCCTGCAACGGGCCTGGGTGGTTAATATCGATGAGCCACGGCCCGATCCCTCCAGACCGATTGCCGTGCAGTTTGACTGGCTCTATCAGGGCGAAGGCGCGACGCCCAGTCATTGCTGGCTGCCGCTGGCGGCTGAACTGCAAGGGCCGTCCGTCTCGCCGCTGAGCGAAGGGACCGAGGTGGTGGTGAGCTTTATCGAGGGCGATCCGGATCAGCCGCTGATTTGCGGGTTTCTTCACACGCCGTCGTCGATCGAGGCGGTTGAGGAGCCCAGCCCGCCTGAGGCCGGCTCACCCCATGACGGCTTGCTGGAGCTCCTGCGCTCGGGCGAGCCCTTGGTGCTGTTGTGTCTGTTGCCCGGCGGCGGCAGCTTCAGTCACTGCTCGCAGGCGCACTGTACCTGTCGGGCAGCGACGCTGTTTGGCCAGAGCGGTGCTGCATGATTGGCGCAACCCCGCAATGGCTGTTGCTGGACGTCCCGAGTGCGCCTCAAGCGAGCGCAGCACTGCAACAGGCGTTCTCGCAGGCCCAGTGGTTCTGGTTGTTCGAGGGCACCGAACTGCAGGCGTTGCGCGAAGACGGCCCGGCGCTGGTCGACCTTCGAACGTGCCCGGCGCTGGCCGAGTTGTGCTACAGCCAAACGCAGGCCTGGCGTGGCTTGCTGATCGTCAGCGAGGTGCCGTCATCGCAATTGCTGGAGCATTTACGCCGCATGCTCACCGTAAGTTGTGGGCTGCACCATCGGGCCTTGTTGAGTTATTACAACCCGAACACAGCCAGTTACTTTTTCGACGCCTGCGATGCCCGGGAGCTGAGTCGCTGGCTGGGTCCGATCAGCCAGTTGCACTGGTTCGGCGGGACGTGGGCCGATCGCGCGATTGGCAGTCAGGGCTGGCAGCACTTGCTCAATCCGGGGCTCGCCGTCAGCCCGTTGGCGGTCGAAGAAAGCCTCAGCCCCCGTCAGCGCGAAACCCTGCAAACCTGCCTGCTGGAACAGCATACCTGGCACTGGAGCCAATCCACCGGGACCGATTACAGCCGCCTGTGGTCCCATGTGCAGGAAGGGCTGGCGCTGGGTTTCAGCGAGCGGCCGGTACTCGATGGCTGGTTATGGCTACGCTTGCAGTACCCCCGCGCTTCGCTGGTGCCGCCGTTGTCGGGGCTGACCCAGCAGGAGCGCCTCGATAGCCTGCGCAAGCGGTGGCAGAACGATCAACCCTGAACACGAGGTTCTGCATTGATGGCAAGTACGCTGCGGCGAATGTTCAGCCTGGCAATCGGCGGGTATCTTCTGTTCGCGCTGACGGCGTGCTCGCCGCTGAAATTGCTCAATGCCCTGACCCCCGACGGGAGTTTCGACAAGACCGAGGGCATCGCCTACGGTGCTGATCCACGGCAAAAACTCGATGTGTATGTGCCGCGCCATCTCATGGCAAACGCCCCTGTGGTGGTGTTTTTCTATGGCGGCAGCTGGAACAGCGGTTCGCGCAGCGATTACGCGTTTGTCGGCGAGGCGTTGGCGTCTCGGGGGATTGTCGCGGTGCTGGCAGACTATCGGCTGTATCCGCAGGTGCGTTATCCGCTGTTCCTGGAGGATGGCGCACAGGCGGTTGCCTGGACACACGAACACATTCGGCAGTTTTCCGGGAATCCGCAGCGGTTGTACCTGATGGGCCACAGTTCCGGGGCGTACAACGCGGCGATGTTGGCGCTGGACCCCGGCCTGCTCGGCGCGGTGGGCCTGTCGCCGCACAATCTCAGCGGCTGGATCGGTCTGGCCGGACCGTATGATTTTTTGCCGATCAAGAATCCGCACGTACGCCCGGTGTTTTTCTGGCCGGATTCACCGCCGCAGTCGCAGCCGATCAATCACGTCAGTCCTGGCGCGCCGCCAGCCTTGTTGATGGCCGCGACGGACGATGATCTGGTCAACCCGACGCGCAACACCGGCGGGCTGGCACGCAAGCTGCGCGAGGCGGGCGTGCCGGTGCAGGACCTGTACTTTTCGCGTCCCGGCCATGCCACGCTGGTAGCGTCGCTGTCACGACCGATGCGCGGTCTGGCGCCGGTGCTGGAGCAGGTCGCCGCGTTCGTGAAGGCGACGCCGGGTCAGTGAGCCCGACCGCTGAACCAGCCGTCGTTGTTGCGCAAAAACCAGGCAATCACACCAAGGGTCAGGCTGCGCAGCACCATGAACAACAGGAAGGTTATCCACAGTCCGTGGTTGCCCAAACCTTGTAATGCCCAGCCAAACGGCAGCAGCAGAATCACGGTTAACAGCATGCCGTTGCGCATTTCCCGGGCGCGGGTTGCGCCAATGAACAGCCCGTCGAGCAAGTAGCTCCAG
This sequence comes from Pseudomonas sp. O230, assembly GCF_045447035.1. Taxonomy (NCBI): domain Bacteria; kingdom Pseudomonadati; phylum Pseudomonadota; class Gammaproteobacteria; order Pseudomonadales; family Pseudomonadaceae; genus Pseudomonas; species Pseudomonas sp. O230. The sequence continues at coordinate 152,486 of NZ_JBJGXN010000013.1, forward strand.
ACCGCGATCAAGGGCAGGGTGGCGAGGTAGGGCAGGTAGATGAACGCCGTGTCGCGCACGCTCTGAATGTCGGTCTGCATCTCGATGAACAGGTTCCCTGCGAACAGGAACAGCACGGCAAACCCCACGCTCGCCAACAACGACCAGCCGCAGGCGACAACCAAAGAACGGCGCAGGGCATCCCGATCACGAGCGCCAATCGCGTGCCCGCACAGCGCTTCCACGGCGTGGGCCAAGCCATCGAGCGCGTGGGCCGTCAGCAGCAAACCATTGAGCAGCAAAGCGTTGGCGGCGACCGTGGCGTCACCCAGCCGCGCACCTTGCACGGTGATCAGGAAAAACACCGATTGCAGCAACAGGCTGCGAATGAAGATGTCGCGGTTGACGGCCAGGAGCGGTCGCCAACTCTGCCACAGCGCCAGCGCGGCCCAAGCGATGTGGCCGGGGTAGGCGCGCAGGGCCTTGCGGGTCATCAGCAGGCCGATCAGCGCACCGGTCCACTCGGCAATCACCGAGGCCCGGGCCGCACCGACCACGCCCCATTCCAGGCCGAGGACGAACCACAGGTTCAGCGCAATGTTGACCAGGTTGGTACTGAGCAAAATCGCCAGTGGCGCCCGGGCGTTTTGCGTGCCGAGGAACCAGCCGACCAGTGCATAACTGGCCAGCGCCGCGGGCAGGCCGAACAATCGCGTGTGGAAGAATTCGCGGGTCAACTGATCCAGTTCCGCCGAAGGTTGCATGAAGTGCAACGCGACACCGCTCAACGGAACACCCAGCGCACCCAAGACAATGGCCAGCCCCATGGCCAGCAACAGCCCCTGCAACAGGATCTGCCGCAACGCCGCGCCGTCCCCGCGTCCGGCGGCCTGGGCGGCAAACCCGGTGGAACCCATGCGCAGAAAGCCCATGGCCCAGGCGAGAAAGGTATACAGGCTGGCCCCGACCGCGACGGCGCCCAGTTGATGGGCGTGGGGCAAGTGGCCGATGACCGTGCTGTCGACCAGCGCCACCAGCGGCACGGAAATGTTCGAGAGGATCATGGGTGCGGCGAGCGCCCAGACCCGGCGATGGGTCGGACGGTCGCGCCAGTCGGCAATCAGGTTGGACATGCGGGCTCCTCGGGGAGCGGGCATTGTAGCGACAGGGAGGGGCGGGGCTAGTGGATTATCCAGCTCAACAACCACAACCCCAGCAGCAACCAGATGATCCCCATGATGATCGACGCATTCATGAATGCCCGGATCGCCGACCACAACAGCATCAGCCCGAGGATCAACGCGATGATGTTGATGATCGACGTATCCATGCCCAGCGCGCGGGACAATCCTTCGACGAAGTTGCCGCCGGCGTTGCTCAACAGATTGAACAGGCCACTGAGGGCGTCAATGATAAAGCGGATGACCGAACCGAGCGCCTGGCCGAGCCATTCGAAAAAACTTTCTACCTGCATGTCGTTAACGTCCTGATGTAAGTGGTTGAGCCTTGGGCCATTGAACGCGGTGGCGAGTTCCCTGCAAGCATAGTGGTTTTGCGGCGTGTGCCGCTTGCCTTCACGCATCATCCCCCCGAAGCTATACGCCTTCAGGAGAGCCCGATGAACCTTGTTGAACTGACCGAACGCCTGCACGCCATCCGTGACCGCAATGACTGGCGGCAATTTCACAGCCCGAAAAACCTGGCCATGGCCGCGAGCGTGGAAATGTCCGAGCTGGTGGAGATCTTCCAATGGCTGAGCGAAGACCAGTCGCGCCAATTGCCGGCGGACAAACTGGCCCATGCCGGGCAGGAAGTCGGCGACATCGTGCTCTATCTATTGCTGTTGTGCAGCGAGTTGGGGTTGGACATGAATGAAGTGGTGCGCAGCAAGCTCGCGGACAGTGAACGGAGGTTCAGCTGATGAGCGACCGTCATTTCGATCAACTGGCGACGCGCTTCGCCGAAAAGATCTACGGTGGCGCCAAAGGTGCGATCCGTCTGGCGGTGCTTCAGGCCGACCTGGCGGAAACCCTGCCGGACCGACCCTTGCGAGTACTCGACATCGGCGCTGGTCTGGGCCACATGTCGTTGTGGCTGGCCCAGCGCGGGCACGACGTGACACTGGCCGAACCCGCCGAGCCAATGCTCGAAGGCGCCCGCCAGCGTTTTGCCGAAGCCGGCCAGACGGCCACTTTTATTCAGGCGCCGTGGCAAGACCTGCTCGGTCAGCTCACCGAACCCTACGACCTGGTGCTGTGCCACGCGGTGCTGGAATGGCTGGCCGAACCCCACGCGATTCTGCCGGTGCTGCATCAACTGACGAAACAGGACGGCTGGTTGTCCCTGGCCTTCTACAACCGCGATGCGCTTATCTACCGCAACCTGCTCAAGGGCCACTTCCGCAAAATGCGCAAGAATGACATGGCCGGCGAAAAGCAGAGCCTGACGCCGCAACAGCCGCTTGATCCGCGTGAATTGGCGGCGCAACTTGAAGGCCTGTGGCAGGTCGAAACCCAGAGCGGGGTGCGGGTTTTCCACGATTACATGCCGGTCGAGTTCCAGGCCCGCGCCGAACTGGTGGATTTGCTGGAAATGGAACTGGCCCACCGGCGTCACCCAAGTTTTGCCGGGCTTGGGCGTTACTTGCACTGGATCTGTCGGCCGGTCTGATCGGAGCGCGAAATGAAAACTCGTTCAGGGTTACTGGTGATCTGTCTGGGGTTGGCTGCCTGCCAGAGCACCAATCCCTATGTGGCAAGTTCCAAACCCTTGCCGCCGGCGCCGCCCGAGGCCGCCAACACGTTCGACCGCAGCGCCTATCCGGCGGCGCCGCGTGACTACGGTCGCTACCGCAGCTGGGCCTGGCTCAATGGGCAACTGCCGCCGGGGTCGGCCTGGGCGGATTCGGCACAAGTCGCCGAAGCCGTGAGCAATGCCCTCGATCAGCGCGGCTTGCGCCCGCTGCACGACAATCGCCCGGCAGACCTGTTCGTCAGCGCCAATCTGCATCTGGAAACCCGCTTGCGGCAGGTTCAGGACGACTACGGCTCCTACGGCGGCGGGTATGGCGGTTACAACCGCTACGGCAGCGGTTATGGCATGTACAACACGGTGCCGATTGTTCGCACTTATTCGGAGCAGGTTGTGGTGGTGCGGGTGGACCTGTTCGATGCGCAAAGCGGTCAACCTGTCTGGAGTGCGAGCGCCGAAACCAGCAACAAAGGCAGCCAGAGTGCACGCGCCGATGCCATTCGGGAGGCTGTGGAAAAGGCCATGTCGGCGTATCCTCCCAGTTAGCTTCTGCAATCGAGAAGCGCTCCGCAGGTTCATGTCTTCAACCGGAGAATCATCATGTTCCGCCGTCTCGTTTTACTGGCCGTGGCCGCGCTCCTCAGTGCCTGCGCCGGCAACCAGGTCAATCATGACTTCGATGCCAGCCGCGATTTCGCCGCCTATCGCAGCTGGAGCTGGAAAGACCCCGCCCTGCAATATCGCCCCGATGACCCACGGATCAAGAGCGACCTGACCGAGCAACGCATTCGTCAGTCGGTGGCCGATCAACTGGATCAGCGTGGCCTGCGCCCGGCCGCTGCGGGCAAAAAGGGCGATGTGAGCGTGCAAACCTACCTGATCGTCGAAGACCGTCAGCAACAAGTGACGACCAACTACGGCGGCGGTTGGGGTGGCCCATGGAATGGCTACTGGGGCGGGCCGATGTACAACGAAACCCGCAACATCAGCTACAAGGTGGCGATCATCCAGATTGACCTGCTCGACGGCAAGGACGGCAAACTGGTGTGGCGCGGCAGTGACGAACAAATTCTCAGCCGCTCACCGAACCCTTCGGACCGCAGCACGGCGATACGCGAAACGGTCGGCCGGATACTTGCCAACTACCCACCCAGGTAAATCGGAACCCCGCTCCCACAGGTTTTTTTTGCTGGAATGGCGGGTTGCCAGCAGGCTCTCCCAGCCTTGTCTACACTGCTTTTCACCAATGGAGGTAGCGCTCGGCAGTGCGCCGGCAAAGGAGTGGCCATGTCTCCCCGCTTGCAGTTTCGCAGCCCGGTCCGACAACGGGGGGCGATCGGTTTGATGGCGGCGCTGACCCTGGCCATGGCCCTGGGATTCACGTTGCTGGTCATCGATAGCGGCCGGCTCTATCTGGAACAACGGAAATTGCAGCGGGTGGCGGATACCGCGGCACTCGAGGCCGTGACGCGCGATGGCAATTGCCTGTCCGGGCTCAGCGCTGCCAGTTACGCCACGCAAAGTGCGACACGTAACGGTTTTACCGTCAACGCCAACGGCACGCTGACGGTCAGTTGCGGCATCTTGCAGACCGGCGCGGACAACCTGCGCGCTTTCACCGTCGACTCGACAAAAAGCGCCGCCGTGCGCGTCATCGCCACCCAAGCCGTTGCCACCAGCGTGGCCGCCGGCATCGGCGCATTGCTGTCCGGCGGGCCCGTCGCGCTCACCACCCGGCTCAGTGCCACCGCCGTGGCGGCCGAGCCCAAGCTGACATTGGCGCAACTCAGCATTCGAAGCAGCCTCGTGGGCGCCGATACCTCCCGATCGAACCTGTTGAACCCATTGTTCTCGACTCTGTTGGGCGGCAACGTCAACCTCACGGCCGTGGGCTGGGACGGTTTGATCAAAACCGACGTCAACTTGCTGAAGTTCATGGATCGACTGGCGATAAAACTGGGCGTGGCGGCGGGTGACTACACCACGTTGTTGAATACGCAAGCCAGCGTGACCCAGTTCATCCAGGCCGCCGCCGACGTACTTCCCGCTAACGGCTCCACGGCGACCGTCAAGACCGCGCTGGGTAATCTGCAATTGGCGGCCACCAATGCCTCACCGATCAAGTTGGGTGACTTGCTCCAGCTGCAAACCGGCACACAAGCGGCCGGTCTCGACGCGACGGTGCAACTGTTCCAGTTGGTTCAAGGGTTTGTGCAACTGGCGAACAAGAACAGCGCGGTGGCCGCGGTATTGCCGGTGAATGTGCTGGGGCTGGCCGGCATGACCACCCGCATCAAGGTCATTCAGCCGCCGCAGTTTTCTGCGGTAGGGGACCCCGCGCTGGCGAAACTGGCACCGCTGGGTGCGAACAAAATATACGTGCGCACTGCACAAATCCGCATCCTTGTGTCGGTGGACCTGACGCTGATCAATAGCGTCCTGCAAACCGTCAATGCGCTGTTGCAGACGGTGATAGGCCTGATCAATACAGCTCTGGCGCCGGGCTGCATCCTGGGGAACTGCACCCAGACGGACCTGCTATTACTGCCCAATGGATTGAACCTCAACGTCGGTCTTGAAGCCGGTGTCGGCAGCAGCTACGTCACCAATTACTCCTGCGCCAGCCCTGCAAACAAAAGCCTCACCGCCACCACCAATATTTCTGCGGTGCAACTCAAGGTCGGCAAAATCGATCCGGTGATCTGGCTCTCCTCTTCTGCGGCGCCCAGCCTGTCGCCGTTGACCTTGGTGGATATCGGGTCGAAGACTTGCCACTTGCTCAGCTGCGGCGCGCGCACACCGTTCGGCGGCGGCGGTTCGGAACTCATGATCGACAGCCCCGTTGCCGGCACCAGCGAGCCCAATTACACCTTCGCCAATCCGCATGAGGTCAATGTGGCGCCAGCCCCTACGCACCCGGTGACGGTGTCGGGTGTCGTGGGCAGTTTGAAGGGGACGCTCACAGGGATCACGTTGATTCAACACCCTCCAACCATTGGCAGTCTGTTAGGCGCGCTGCTCAATACCTTGCTGTCGACCCTGGCCGACGTGACCCAGCTTTTGGTCACGGCCATCAGTGGCCTGATCGCGCCACTGATTGACCCGATCGTCGACAATCTGCTGCTCAACCTCGGGATTGACGTCAACAAGGTCGACGTGGGTTTTAACCTGACCTGCGGGCAAAAAGGCAAAGCCTATCTGGTGATCTGATCGTCCGCGACAATCGGCAGCTCGATACAGAACCGTGCGCCCTCGGCCGAGTTCCGTACGCTGAGTTTGCCGCCCATGTTCTCGACGATCCCATAGCTCACCGACAAGCCCAGCCCGGTACCGACGCCGACTGGCTTGGTGGTGAAAAACGGTTCGAAGATCCGCTCCAACAGGCGTGGATCGATCCCGCCGCCGTTGTCCTCGACCCACAGTCGAACCGACTGCGCATCCCGTTCGGCGTACAGCGAAATCCACGGTTTGAATTGTTGATCAGCCTCACGTTTGCCGAGTAGCGCATCCCGGGCGTTGACCATCAGGTTGATCAGGACCTGTTCCAGCTGATCGACATGACCGCGCACCAGAGCTTCGAAGCCGGTCTCGCTGACCCGCAACTCGACACCTTTGCCGCGCATGCCTTCGGCCAGCAACGACAGCGTGCCTTCGATGGCTTGAACCGGATTGAAAGGGTGCTGTTCGATCTCCGAGCGGCGGCCGAACACCCGCATGTGATCCACCACCCGCGCCGCTCGCTGGACCTGCGCATCGATGCGGTTGAGTTTGTCGGTCAGGTAATCAATCTGCACATCGCCGTTACTCAAGCGCTTGAGCACATTGACGATGGCCATGCGCATCACGTTCAGCGGCTGGTTGATCTCATGGGCCAGGCCGGTGGCCATTTCGCCGAGCGTGGCCATTTTCGCGCTCTGGGCAAGTTGCTGCTGCGAACGGCGGACTTCGGTGTTATCGCGGCCCACGGCCTGAACCTCAAGCAAGCGACCTTGCGCATCGAATACGCCGCGATCCGACCAGACCCACCAGGCGTGTTCCCGTCCCGGCAGCTGCAGGTTGATTTCCGCCGTGCTGACCGGAAACTCCGGACTCAGTTGGCCCAGTCGGTGCAGAAACGCTTCCTGTTGTTCCGCCGACATCCAGCTGCCCAGGTTCACGCCTGGCAGTTGCTCGGGCTGGCATTCCAGATACGTTGCCAACGGGCGATTGCCGAAGGTCAGGGTCAGGTCCGGCCGATAACGGCAGATCATCGCCGGGGAATCCTCGACCAGAATCCGATAGCGCTCTTCGCTTTGTTTGACTTGCTCGGCGGCCAGGGTTGCGTCGGTCACGTCCAGCCATAACCCGACGGCTTCGACCGGCAGGCCAAGGTCGTCGCGTAACAGCTTGGCTTCGTCGAGCAACCAGTGGTAGTCGCCGCGACTGTCACGCAGCCGGTAGCGCGCACGGACTGACCCTTCGCGAAGCAGTTGCCGAGAGCGTTCGAAATAGCGGTCGCGGTCCTCGGGATGAACCCGTTCTACCAGCGCTACAGCTGCGCAATCTGCGAGGGTCCACCCCAGCAAAGGCAACAGGCTGTCGCTGAAAAAGCTCGGTTGCAGCGCGCCTTCTGCATAGCGCTGCACATAGATCACCGCCGGTGAACTGGCGATCAGGTTGTCCAGTCGGGCATGGGCTGCCGCCGCCTGCTGCTCCTGATTCTTGATGTCGCTGATGTCGAGCATGAAGCCCACCAGCCGCCGGTTTTTGCCGATGCCCAAGGCTTGGCCCTGCAGGCGATACCAGATCGGCGTGTCGCGGTGATGCAGGCGCACACAGAGCAGCAAAGGCGTGTCCTCATCCTGCAAGTCTTGCAGGCGACTGCGCAGTTCTTCGCGGTCGGCGGGATGGATCTGCTCAAGCCAGTCAGGCAGGGGCAGGCGTGTGCCGGGCAGGTCGAGGGTGCTGGCCAGCGATGGCGCCAATTGCACCTCGGCACGGTCGCTGAAGACTTCCCACCAACCGGTGCCCAGCAGGGATTGTAACGAGTCCAGCCGCTCCAGTTGCACATGGTGCTGATGCTCGCGCAAGCGCTCCAGCAACGGGCCGGCGAGTGCCGCGGCGAGCTGCAACCAGTCGCGGACGCCGACGTCGGGTGCTCGCTGCTGCACCGGGTAAAACCCGCACAGCAACCACGCGACCACGCCTTGCGCATCGTGATAGGGCACTGCAAACCCTTCAGCATTGCCGAAAGTGGCTTGCAGGCGCGGGTGCTCGCCGAGGGCAAGAGGCTGCGGGGCGGAACCGTTCAAACTGTCGAGCCCGGTGCCCAGGCGCTGACCGTTTTGCCACAGTTGTGGGGCGTCGAAGCCCGCGTAGTGCTGGTGGATCTGCCAACCGTCTTCGTGCTCATCCAGCAACGCCAGGGCGATGCAGGGGATGTGATAACGCTGCGCCAGACTCTGCAATTGCTCCGCCAACACCTCGGGCAGACGGGCCAGGCTGCAAAGGCGCAACTGGTCGCCGATCTGCGTCGCGAGCCATTGGGATTGTTCGCGGCTGCGCGATTGCTGGCGTTCGTGCAACAGGTCGCCGATGTCCAGCAACTGCAGCAACCACGCGTCAGCCCACGGCTGCACCCAGCCACGCAGGTGCAGGGGTTGCCCGCTGAGGCTGTAAAAGTCCAGATCCAGCGGTTGCCCTTGCCAATCGGCCGGTGTGCCTTCAACGGCGAGGCAGCTGTGGGGCAGGAGAAAATCCATCAGGTGCGGCGCCCGCGCGGCGGTCAGTTGCTGGGCCAGCCCATGCCGCAGCGGACCGGTCAGATAAAGCACCCGGCCTTCGGCATCCAGATGCATCTGTAAACCGACATCCGGCACGCTCAAGCCGCCCGGAGCGTCCTGGGTCGGTGGCGGTCGGCGGTTGAGCAGGCGCCCGAACAGTCTGTCCCCGGAACTCAAAATTGCAGGCTCGAACTGGCGGTGAGCGTGGCCGGCAGATTGGGTACCGAACCGATCCCCGGCAGGGTCAGAAACGGGATGACTTGCCTGAGTTTGCTGGTGGGGTAGTTGATGGAGACCTTCAATACCCCGCCTGCGTAAGTGGTGGTGGTATCGGTGGCGACGTTGAAGTTCAGCGCCGCCGGAATCCAGGCCAGTTGCCGGCTCAGTTCAGCCGTGGCAACGGTCTTTATTACGGTGTCGTAACCGGGGGTGTTCGGGTCGAGCGCGACGCTTTGGCGCACGGCTTCGGCGGTCGACTGGTTGAACGATTGCATGAGCAACAGCGGCAGGCTGTACGTGACGATGCCGTAGAAAACAGCGAAAAACATGACGAACACCAGGGCGAATTCAATCGCGATGGCACCTTTTTGCTGGTGGGGGAGGTTGGTTTTCATGAGTGCGTCTACCCTGACAATCACTGCGTAATGTCAGCATAGAATCATTCAGCCAAAACGGACGTTTTTTACCGAATGCAGAGTTTTTTCCTACTGATGTGGCTGATCCTATGCGCCGCGCAGGATATCCGGCAGCGGCACATCGCCAATCACCTGACCCTGGGTGCAAGCGTGGTGGCACTGGTGTTTATGGGGTGGACCGGCCGCACCTGGCTCGGGGCCGAAGCCGTGCAGGGCGGCTGGGCTTTTCTGTTGGCGCTGGCCTTCACGTTGCCCGGCTATGCGGCGCGGCGCCTGGGCGCAGGCGATGTGAAACTGATGACAGCATTGGCTCTTGCGACGGACGGTAGGCTTGTACTTGGCACATTTATTGGCGCCGGATTGGCCAGTGTGTGTTGGCTGCTGCTGGCGCCAAGAGTCTGGCTTCATATGAGTCAAGGCCTTAGGAATCATCTTCGATATCTAGGGCCCGGAACGTCAAATAAGCAGCCATTTGCACCGTTCGTGCTGCTCGGTTTTTTGCTCTCCCTCGCCTGGATCCACTAGTCACCTGTTCTATGTACATAGTCAAAAAGTACGTCTACTTTCAAATCAGTAGTTGTACAGCCCGTGGCTGTCGGTATAGGAACAGCCAGCCTTTGGTTTTGCAGGGAGTTGTGTGTGAACAAGCCTACCTCCGCGGTGAAAGTCCTTGTGGTTGATGATCAACCTTTGATTGTTGAAGAGCTTTGCGAGTTTCTTGAAAGTAGCGGTTACCGTTGCGTGCCATGTGAGTCCAGCGCACAGGCGGTCGAGCGGTTCACTGAAGACGCGGACATCGGCCTGGTGCTTTGCGATTTGCACATGCCCGGCCTGGACGGCATCCAGTTGGTCCAGGAGCTGCAGCGGCTGTCCGGCAAGCATCGAGCGTTCGAAGCGATCATGCTCACCGGGCGCGCGGACAAGCAGGATGTGATCAAGGCTTTGCGTGCCGGGATTGCCGATTACTATCAGAAGCCGATTGACCTGGATGAGTTGCTCGAGGGCATTGCGCGACAGGAGGTGGCGTTGCAGGAGCGGCAGAAGAATTTGCAGCTGGGGCATTTGAATCAGAAGTTGCAGTATCTTTCCGAGTCGATCGATGACCTGTATCAGGATCTGGACAAGGTTCGGCGTCGTCCGCAGTTATCGGATTCTTCTGATAGCGATGTCAGTGATCTGGATCGGATTGAGATCCCGGCGGTTTTCAATCAACTGTCGCCCAGGCAGTTGGATGTGGCGCGTTTGGTGGGCAAGGGACAGACCAACTATCAGATTGCCTGTGAGCTGGGGATTACCGAGAACACGGTGAAGCTTTACGTGTCGCAGGTGTTGCGGTTGACGCACATGCATAATCGGACGCAGCTGGCGTTGGCGTTGTCGCCCAGCAATTCGGGTTTGCGCCAGAGGGTTACGGCTCACTAGCGCTGTGCGCCGTCTCAATGCATGGGCTTGTCAGCGAAGGCATCCAGAATCCCAAATCTTTCGCTGGCAAGCTGTTGCCTGCATGATCGGGACTTTCGCATCCATCGCGCCACTTAGGCTCGTTAAGGGGGCTGTTATCCCCCCGATCCACTGTCAACCTTCCCGCCCTCATCCTGATCGAAGAACTGTGGGATCTCATGCTCATAACTCTTCAGCCAGCGCTGCATGCTCAACTCGCGCTCCGTCGCGGTTGAGGTTTGCTGTTTGGTGGATGCAGCCTTGTTGCGGCTTTGCAGTTGCAGCCAGCCTTCGGTTTCCTGTTGTTGCGGCGACGCGGGGCCAGCGTCGATTGCGTGCGCAGCGATAGGCAGGGTCAGCAGGCCGAGGCAGCAGATCAGTGTCATTTTCATGACGTCTCCCTATTAAAGGTTCGGGGCCGTGACGGCGGCGACCTGGTTGGCATTGGTCGGGACTGTTTTGCCCGGGGCCTTGAGTTTTTCCGCGCGGGCCTGGGCTTCGGTGACTTGGGCGGGGCTCAGGCCGAGGCGGCTGACCAGTTGGGCGGCGCGGCTCCAATCGTCCTGGTAGATCAGCAACGTCACCATATTCAACGCCGCCAGTTGATCGCTTTGCTTGAGTTCCATCGCCGTCAGAAACTCGAAGCGCGCATCCTCGACGCGCAATTGATTGAGGTACACCACGCCGAGGTCGTTGCGGATTTTTTCGTCGGTGGGTGCCAGCCGCGCAGCCCGTTGCAAGTGGGCTTGAGCCTGACCGTTATCGCCCTTCGTGGCGGCGAGTTGGCCCAGGCCGTGTTCGGCTTCGGCAGCGAGGCAACTGCCGAGCAGGCTGCGGTACAACGGCTCGGCTTCGCTGCGGCCCAACAGTCGGTAGACCTTGGCCTTGCGCAGGCGGACGTCGGCGAGGTTGTCGGGCAGGCTTTGCAGGTTGGCCAGGCTGGCGTGCAGTTTGCCGTCGTTGGCCATGTCGTCGGCCAGGTTCATCGACAGCTGCTCATCGGAACTCAGCTTGCCGCAACTGGTGGTGTTGGTCAGGGCGCTCCAGGGCGTCTGGCCGTTGCTCGCACAACCGCTCAACAGCAGCAGACTCAAACCGGCAATCATGGCTTTCATCAGGTTCCCTCTAGGAAGCAAAGGCCCGGGCCAGGGCGGTAAAGCCGGGGCCGGCCAGCACAATCAACAACGCCGGGAAGAGAAACAGCATCATCACGACGGACATTTTGGCGGACATCTTCGATATGTATTCCTGCAAGCGCGTCAGGCGCCGGTCATCGAGCAACTGTTTGAGGGCCTGCAGGGATTTCATCGCGCCGCCGCCCTGGTGGATCAACTGCTGAAGGATCACGCAGGTGTCGGTGAACTCTTCCACCGCCAGCAGCCGGGCGGCCTTGTTCAGTTCGTCGCCCAGCTCCAGGCCGGAATCGACACGGGCCAGCACCAGGCGCAGTTCATGGGTCAGCGCCGGCAGCAACTGTTTGCCTTCGTTGCTCAGGACGCGCAGCGACTGCTCCACTGCCATGCCCGATTCGAACAGGATGCGCAGCAGCGCAATGAAGGTGGAAATCTCGATGGCCAGTTGTTTTTGTCGACGTTTGGCGGCCGCAGCCAGCAGGCGTTTGGGCAGCAGGTAGCCGATGCCGGTGGCGAAGGCAGGGGCGATCCAGTGGTTTTCCACAGGCGGGAAGAACAGGCTTTGGACCAGCAAGCTCAAGGCCAGTGCGAGCACCGGCACGCCCACCTGGAACGCCGCGAACAACGAGCGTCGCCGGGTGCTGCGCCAGCCCAGACGGTTGAGCAGGATCTGGGTTTCATTGTCCAGATTGACCGAGCGCTGGCCGATGCGGCTGCTGCCCAAGGCTTGCAGCCAATGCCCGACGCGGTTGTCGCTCGGCGATTTGCCGTCCAGCCTTTGAGACACCTGTCGGACCTGCCGCTGCTGCTTCAGCAATCCACTAATGAGCAGGAGCCCGGCGGCCAAAAACAGCAGCGCGCTGATCAGCAAGGGGATCTTCATACGCTGCGCAACATGCGCCAGAGCGCAAGGCTGCCCACCAACTGCAGGCCGAACGCCGTCGCGAGCATGATTCGCCCGGAATGGTCGTGCCACATGGCAAGCAAGTAGTGAGGATTGGCCATCAGGAAATAGCCGGCCAGGCCAATAGGCAAACAGCCCAGTACCCACGCTGTGACGCGGGTTTCACCGGTCATGGCGCTGAGTTGGCGCGCAGCCTGTTCGCGTTCGCGGATCATCTTGATCAGGTTCTCCAGCAGCTCGCTGGCGTTGCCGCCGTAGCGATGGTTGACCTTCAAGCCGAGGGCAAACAAATGCAGTTCGTCTCTTTCATACAACTTGGCGAGGTCAGAAGCGGCGTCCGGCAAACTGACCCCCAATTGCACGTTGCGCTGCACCCGGCCCATGGCCTGTTTCAGCGGATGTTCCGCGGTCTCGATGGCGCCCAGCACCGCATCCGCCAGGGTTCGCCCGGACTTCAGGCTGCGTACCGCGTGATCGAGTAGCTGCGGCAGTTGTTCGATCATGCGTTTGAGCCGGCGCTGATAACGCCAACTGACATACAGCCGCACCGCCAGGGGCGGCACCAGTAACAACAGCAGGGCGCCGATCCAGCTGCCGACGGCAAAACCGAGCAGGATGCCAAACACCCAGAGTGTCAGCCACAGGCCGATGCGCTCGGTGGGGCGGCCGAGTCCGGCGCGCAAAAACGCCCGTTCCAGGCCGGCCCATGAGGATTTCTCGATCACTCGCTGCGGCTGCTCATGGGCCAGTCGATCAAGGACCCGATCGGTCCCGGACTGGCGAAGGCCGCGATAGAACAAGCGCACCGACCACCCGAACAAACCCAGGCAAACGAGGATCAGCAACAGCGGTTTGAGCATGCCGTGGCCTTCAATACGCGGAGGGAGAAAGCGCCGACTCGCGGCGCAGTTTGTCGCCGGCGGGGTTGACCGCCTCGCGCAGGAAACCGACACCGCTGCGCCGGTCGAGACGGAACAAGGTGTTGGTGACGTAGACGTCGTCGCGGATGCCGATTACCTCCACCACTTCGCTGACACAGCGGCGGCCATCGGGCATGCGCGTCAACTGAATCACCACGTCCAGCGCCGCGCAGATCATTTGCCGCAGGGTCCGTTCGGCGATGGTGCGTCCGGTCAGGCCGACCAGCGTTTCCAGGCGCAACAGCGCGTCCTGGGCGTTGTTGGCGTGCACGGTGCTCATGGAACCGTCGTGGCCGGTATTCATCGCGGTGAGCACATCGACCACTTCGACGCCGCGAATCTCGCCGAGGATGATCCGGTCGGGACGCATCCGCAGGGCGTTGCGGATCAGGTCGCTGGCCTTCACTTCGCCGTGGCCCTCGGCATTCGGCGGGCGTGTCTCCAGGCGCACAACGTGCGGGTGGCCGAGTTGCAGCTCGGCCACGTCCTCGATGGTCACAAGCCGCTCATGTGGGTTGATCAACTGGCTGAGGATGTTCAGTAACGTGGTCTTGCCGGTGCCGGTGCCGCCGCTGATCAGGATGTTGCAGCGCTTGCCCACGGCCTCCTGAATGAAATCCAGGATCGCCTGATCGATGGTTTGCATCGCCATCAGGTCGGTGCTTTTGAGCATGTCCTTGCGGAACTTTCGAATTGACAGGCACGGGCCGTCGAGGGCGATCGGCGGGATGATCGCGTTGACCCGGCTGCCATCCGGCAAGCGCGCATCGACCATCGGTGACGACTCGTCCAGCCGTCGGCCGAGGGGCGCGAGGATCCGCTGCATCACGCGTTCGACGTGATGCGCGTCGATAAAACGCAGATCGCTCTGATGCAGGACGCCGTCGCGTTCGACGAACACCCGATGCGGCCCGTTGACCAGGATTTCGCTGACCGCCGGATCGCGCAACAACACTTCCAGTGGACCGAATCCGGTGAGCTCATCGACGATTTCTTCGGCCAGACGCTCCATCTCATAACGGGAAATCGCCAGGTGCAAACGGGCGATGTACTCGGCCACTTTGTCGATGACGAATTGCGAAAGCACTTGCCGTGAGCCTTCCAGCAGGTTTTTTCCGGACTCTTCGATAGCGTCGATGATGTAGCGGTGCAGCACCAGTTTCAGGCCTTCGTGGTCTGTGTTGCCGGTGGTGGTGCGCACCGGAGCACCGAACAGTTTTTCGCCGTTCATGGCGTGCCCCTCAAGCGGGTGAACCAGCCCGCCTTGGGTTTGGCCAGCCCTTCGGAGCGTTTGGCCAAGCGTTCGCCGAGGCTGCGCAGGCTTTGCGTCAGACCTTCGCGTGGTGCCAGTTCGAACAGGGTCACGCCCTGGTTTTTGGCATTGAGGCGCACTTCCGGGCTGTAGGCGAGGGTCGCAATAACCTCCATGCCGAAGCTTTTGCCGAGGGTTTCCGAGTCCGGTGCGACATTGCGCAGGTAGCGGTCCACCAGCAGTTTGGCGTGATCGAGCTTCATGCCTTTTTCGCGCCAGAGGGTGAGCAGGGCCAGATTGCGGCGGCAGTCGATCACGTTCTGGTCGGTGTACCAGATCAACTTGTCGCAATGGCTGACAAAGGTGCGCAAGGCTTCGCTGTCGGGCTGGCCGGTGAGGTTCACGACGATGTGCTGGAAGTGTTGGCGCAAGGCGCTGAGCAACATGTACAACTCGGCGGCGCTAGTGTGTTCCAGAGGTTCATCGTTGTTGGCGTAGGCGAGGATTCGCAGCCCGGCATCGCAGCTGGTGAACGCGCTGTCGATCAGCGTCGCATCGAGGCGTCGCAGATGCCGCAGGGCATCGCCGAAGTGAAACGAGCTTTCCAGGCCGAGCAGTGCCAGGCTGTCGCCGCGTGGCAGGCCGAGGTCGAGCAACAGCGTTTGCTGGCCACTCTTCTGCACCACTTGCGCCATGTGGGTGGCAAGCAGTGCCCCGTCGGCGTTGCTCTGCACGCCGTAGAGCACGGTCAACCCGCCCAGTTGCGTATTCGGCGCCACCGACGGCATCCGTTTGCTCAGCCGGCGCACCAGGCCGGCGACTTCACTGGAGCGCGAGCCATACGCGACGAAGTCCCGGGCCCCGGCGCGCATGGCATTGAGCACCAGCTGATTGTCCATCCCGTCGCCCAACGCGACGATCGCGAGCATCGGTTTGGCTTCCAGCGCACCTTCGATCAATGCGCTCTGGGTCACCAGGTGTTCACGATCGAGGCCGACGAACACCAGGCTGGCGAAGGTCACGTCCACCAGCGCCAGCAACTCGTCGAGGCTGCCGCCACCGGCGCTGACCACCTGGCCCAAGGGCGCGAGGGCGCCTTGCAGCCACTCAAGGTCGGTGCTGTTGCGTGTGATCGCGAGGAAGGTCTGACTCAGGCTTGGACTCTGGCTCATTGCGATAACCCGCTGCGTTTGTCGAAGTTGCCGTTTTCGAGGAAATACAAGCGATACCAGTTCGGGTCGTAGTTGCGCAGTTTTTCCCCGGGCAACGAGGGCAACTGTGCGTTGGCGGCCAGCGGTTGCACCAGGTGCGGTGTGACGATCATCAGCAGTTCGCGTTCTTCGCGCTTGAGCTGAGAGTTGCGGAAGAACGCGCCGAGAATCGGAATATCGCCCAGCCCGGGAAACTTGCTGACTTCGGACGCGTTGTGCGTGCTGATCAAACCGCTGATGACGAAACTCTCACCGTCGGCCAGCGAGATGCTGGTGTCGGTGCGGCGAATGGTGAACGCCGGCACGGTAGTGCCGCCGATGGTCACGCCGTTGTTGTAATCCAGTTCGCTGACTTCCGGTGCCACTTTGAGAGCGATGCGGTCGTGGCTGACCACGGTCGGCGTGAGCGTCAGACGGATACCGAATTCCTTGTATTCGATGGAGTAGCTGTTGCTGTTGGCGCTGGGCACCGGGATCGGGATTTCGCCGCCCGCGAGGAAACTCGCACTCTGCCCGCTGAGGGCCACCAGGCTCGGTCTAGCCAGCGTATAAGCGAAGCCGCTGCCTTCCAGTGCATTGACGATGCCGAGGAATTTGCTGCTGCCACCGCCCCAGACAATATTGAAACTGTCGTTGAGCAACGGGATGCTCGGTACTGCAATCCGTGGGTCGATGTTGAACAGCGGCACTACGCCCGGCGTCACAGCGGTGTTGGGGACGGTGCCGGGAGCACCGAAGAGAAAGTTATTCGAGCCTTTGCCGAAAATCGAGGTGCCGGCCTCTTTCAGTTTGGTCCGACTGACTTCGACGAAGCGAATATCGGTCTGCACTTGCGACGGCAGCAGCGGGTCATCGGACGGCAATTGCGGGGTGCTGGTCATGGCCGCGGTGGCCCGGCCCTGAACGAACACCATGCTTTGGCGCGGCGCGCTGGCACAGGCGGTCCAGACCATCAGGCTGGTGGCGCCGGGCGCCATGCCGGTCAGCAGGAGCGCCTGATTGCCATTGACCCGCACATCGGCGACTTTCGGATCGCCGACGGCTACCCGAGTAATTGCCACCGGCGATTGCAACGCCTGTTGCAGCCCTTCGCCAACTTCCAGCACTGCCGGCAACGGGCCGAGTGCGGCGCAATTACCGACTGAGGCGAGCGTCACGGTGAACGGTAGTCCACTTAATAACCAGACCCAGAGCAGGCCTTGAAACATTGGCATGGAACGTCTGCGCATTTAGATGCGTCCTTGCTCGACTCAGGGAGTTTGTTGCGTGATTTCGTTGCCGCGAATGACTTCCACACTCGACTTACGCGTTGCTGCGACGCTGCTGTTGGTGGTGATGGGCTTGGGCGCGGGCGTCATGGCCAGTTGGTTGAACTGGATCAGCTCGCGGTTGGCGCTGGCGAGTTTGGCCGAAGCATCGCTTGCGCCAGCCCAGTAACGGGCCAGGCGTTTCTCCTCGGCGCTACGCACCGCCAGGCGTAACACCCCGGCCTGAGCCGCAAGCATCAGACGACTCAAGAGTGCTTCGGGAACGGCGAGCACCACCGTTCGTGCGCTGACGCGCGACTGTTCCTGCTTGAGCTTTTCTTCGCTGCTGCGCGCCGGGCTGGCGGGTTGGCCGTCGTTGGTCAGCCCCAACTGTTCGCCGACGCCAAGTACGCGCAGGGCCGGGACCACCAGTTGAGCCGATGGCTGCGGGTTGTTGCTGTCCAGGCGCAAAAACAGCAGCACATCCACATAGTCCCCCGGTGTCAGCTGCCCTCCGGCATTGATAACTTCATCGACGGCCACGGCGAGGGCGCGCTCATCGGGGCGAATCATTCGCGCCAGTTTGCTGCCGGCCTCGAAGCTTTCGTCATTGAGCCAGGTGCCGGCGGTCAGGGCGCGCCAGGTTGTCTTGCCGATGGCTTGATCGATCCGGCTCAGGCTGCCGGCGGGGACGATGGCGAGTTTTTCCACGGCCACGTCGGCGGCGGTGATTTGCTCGAACGGCGCGACGTCACGCAGCAGCACTACCACCGGATGACGGGTGGGATCCTCGACGGAAACAGGTGCCGGTGGGGTTGGATCGGACGAGCCCCTGTCAACTTGCGCGACTGGTTCGGCAGTGGGTTGACGGCTCAGTGTGAGGCCCCAGTAACCGGCAATCATGGCGCCCACCAGCAGCACGCCGGCCAGGCCCAGGGTGACACGACTGTTCATAACGGCTCTCCTTTTCCTGCTGCTCAAACAACCCCGTCTTATCCAACGAGGCAACTTCTCAAACAGGCAGCTATGAACTTGAACTATTTCGCTATTTGACGGTAGCGCAGCTAGAGCGAAACGCCATTACTGTTGTGAAAATAACTAACGGAGGGCGCAAAAGACGCGGTCTTTTGGCGTCAACGAAAGGGCTAATACTTTAGTGATAATTCGTTTTTACAGTTGTTGACAGGGGGAATGCCGACAATGCTGATGCTGGCATAGGGGAATCATGTTGCGACTGCGCAACACCCGTCGTCATCAAGGAGAAATGTCATGACCTTCACCAAGCTCGCTCAGAAGATCAAATCCGAAATCGTTTTTTACAAAGGGCTGGCCAAAGATACCGAGGGTGCTTCGGGTATTGAGTACGCGGTCGTGGCCGCAATGGTTGCATTGGTAATTGCGGGGTTGAGTTCGGGTATCGAAGGGGCGATCACCACCCTGTTCAACAACATCAGGACGGCGCTGACATAACCGCGGTGGAAGTGCCGCAGGGCAACTTGCCGATCCCCCTCCAAGGGGTTCTAACGTCAGCGCTTAGTTCATTTCAGGTGTTGCCCATGAACGCTCCCGCACTTCCACGCCAACAACTTCTTCTGGTCGATGATGAAGAGGACGCGTTGCTGGAGTTGGCAGAGTTGCTGGAAGGCGAGGGCTTTCATTGTTTTGCCGCCACTTCGGTGAAGCTCGCGCTGCACCATCTGACTCGCCACCCGGATATCGCGCTGGTCATCACCGATCTGCGGATGCCTGAAGAGAGCGGCATGTCGCTGATCAAACGGTTGCGCGAACATACGTCCCGGCAACATTTGCCGGTGATCGTGACGTCTGGCCACGCGGACATGGAGGACGTCAGCGACCTGCTGCGACTGCAGGTGCTCGACCTGTTCCGCAAGCCGATCTATCACGTGCGGCTGCTGGAGACGCTGAACAACCTGTTTCCGCAGCCACGGTTGAATCTGGTCAATCTGTAAATCCCCCCCCGGACCCGTCAGGCGCTGGCTTGCCAGCGAAGGCGGTCTGACAACCGCCCTCATCCGGTTCGTTACGACCTACAGCTGATAACTGAAACTGATGCTGTACCTCGGCTTGCGATTGAACGTATCCAGCGCCTCATCCGACATCGGCTTGGCCGCTTCCAGCGCGATGTTGTAGTACTTCGCGTCGCCAAATCGCAATCCGACCGCCGCCGAGGACAGGTTGCTGCCCTTGATCGGCAACTCGTTGAACCAGGTCTTGGCGCGATCCATCACCACATAAGGTTGCAGAACCCTGACCCAGTTGCCGTCGCGGTTGAAGCTGTAGTTCAGCTCATACGCCACGCCCCAGCCTTTGTCGCCCGAGGACTGATCGTCTGGGTAACCACGACCGAAGTTTTGTCCGCCGAAAACCGCGCGTTCACTTTCGGGCAAGGTGTCGTCACTCCAGTACAGCGCGGCCGAAATTACCCCCTGCCAATTGTCGAAAAACTTGTCGCTCTGCACCCCTGAGAAGCGCAAGCGAAAGAAGTCCAGGTCGAGGCCAGAGTTGTTGGTTTTTGCTCCCATGCCGTCGATGCCCTGATACAGCCCGCCGCTGAGAATACGCAGTTGTTTTTCATCGGCCTTGCGCCAGTCGCTTTCGAAGGCGAGGGCACGAATGTCGGTGCGTTCTTCGAGGGTCAGCGGGAAGCCGACGACCTGGTAACGCGTCTTGTCGTTGACCGCGTACAACCGCGCGCCGGCGCTGAGCAGCTCGTTGGGTGAAGCAATTAACGGGTGACTGAAGCCGATGGAATAGCGATCGTTTTCCCGGTGCGGTTTGAGTTCGATGCCGTTGTCCAGTTGCACGTTGGTGCCCGGGTCGGCGCGGTAACGCGAGGCGGACAAGGCCAGCTGCGTGCCTTCTGCGTTGAGGAACTGGTTGTAGTCCAGACGGTAGTAATGCTCATCGTCGTCCCCGGGTGGAAACAGTCCGCTGAGGCTCAGTTGTTCGCCCATGGCCGTCTGCGAGTTGCTGCTCGCGCCGAGCAAGGCCTGGGTGCCGTTGCGGTTGTCCTCGGTAGCACTCAGTGAGCTGGTAAACGGCTTTCGACTGGCCTGGGCAACGAGGTAGGCCGCGCCGTCGGTGGTGCCTGGCGGCGGCACTTGTGCCTGCAGGGTCACGCCGG
This sequence comes from Pseudomonas sp. O230, assembly GCF_045447035.1. Taxonomy (NCBI): domain Bacteria; kingdom Pseudomonadati; phylum Pseudomonadota; class Gammaproteobacteria; order Pseudomonadales; family Pseudomonadaceae; genus Pseudomonas; species Pseudomonas sp. O230. The sequence continues at coordinate 172,865 of NZ_JBJGXN010000013.1, forward strand.
GAATGCGGCTCATCAACGTGGTGTAGCGCTCGAAAGTCTTGCGCGTCAGGGGCCGCTCGGTTTGCAGTTTGGCCACCAGTTTGTCGAGCAGGCCCTTGACCCGTCCGACGTCGCCCTGCAACCGGTAATCCTTGATGTAACCCTCCACCAGCACCACGCGCACCACGCCATTATCGAACGACTGTTGAGGCAGAAACGCGTAGGACAGCAGATACCCGTCCTGCTGATAACGACGAGTGATGCTGCGGGTGGCTTCGATCAGATCGGCGAGGCTGGTTTCGTGGCCGAGCAACGGCTGGAAGAGCGTTGCCAGTTCGCCGAGCGGGTAAATCGTCCCGCCTTCGATCTGCACGGTTTTGAGGGTGACTTTGGTCCCCATCATCAACGGTTGGCTCTGGGTCGCTCCGGGCTCCGGCACCTGCAACGGCGTGGCCGTCGGACGGTAGGCGTCGGCGGGAAGGTTCGGGACGGGGAGGTTGCGGATGGTGTCGTTGCTGTTGAGAAAGCCGGGAAGGGTATCTGCAAGGGCGCAGGTGCTAACGGTGAACAACAGCAACGAAGCCATGACGCGCATAGGACACTCCCTGTTCAATTTGCCTGGACCTTCATGTCCAAAGAAAAGGCGGGAGACTCATTCGAATCTTCCGCCTTCAACCAAGCGTAGGCGCTGTATGTAAGGCCGTCGAATCGGCCAGGTGCAAATCAGCGTTTGTTGCCGGTCAGGCCACCGAGCAGGCCGCCGAGGCCACCGCCAGTACCGCCGTTGACGATCCCGCCAGCGGCGGTGACGGTGTTGCCCAATGAGGTCACGGTGTTGCCGAGTGCAGCGGTGACCGGGTTGGCATTGCTGGCGGCAATGGCGCCGCCGAGGTTGGCGACCGCGCCGCCGGCCTGGCCGGTCAGACCCGCGATCGGACTGCCGAGGCCGGTGGCGGCGCCGACGTTTTGGGTGAGGCCGGTGACGGCGCTGGTCACGGGGTTGAGCGCTGTACCGATGTTGCCACCGACGCTGGCCAGTGCTGCAGTCGGGCCGAGATTGGCGACACCGCTGCCGCCCAGGCCGCCGCCGACAGTGGCGACCAGATTGCCGCCGGCAACCGCGTTTTTGCCAGCCGTGCCGACCACCCCGTTACTGCCGCTCAGGCCCTGGCCGAGATTGACCACCGCGCCGCCGACAGTTTCCAGCAGGCCGTTGCCACCCAGACCACCGCCGCTGCCGGTGCCTGAACCTTTGCCGTTGGACACCAGGCCACCGGCCTTGCCGACCGTGGTGCCGGTGTTGCTCAGGGCGTTGCCGAGGGTGTCCGTCACTGGATTGCCATTGCCGGCATCGGCGACGTTGTCACCCACGCCATCGACGGTATCGCCGACTTTCTTGATCACGCCTTTGAGCGGATCGCCCAGGCCGGTGGCGTCGCCCACTTTGTCCGTGGTGTTCTCGACCAGAGCAATCACCGGTACCAGTTTGCTGCCTACTTCCTTGGTCACCGAACCCAAAGGACCTGTGGTGGTTGCAGTGCTCAAGGTATCGCCGAGCATGGTGACTCTCTCGCCGACGCCATCCAGCACTGGCGCGACTTTGGTTACCACGCCGCCCACCAGCGGGACGCTGCTGGTCGCGGTGGCGAGCTTGCCACTGACATCGGAGACACCGTTGCCGACATCCTGCACCACGCCACCCACCGAGGCGGCCGTGACGCCAAGGCCATTCGGGTCGGTGGCCAGTTTGCCAATGCCGTTGCCCAAGCCGTCACCCAGTGTGGTGACCACATTGCCTGCGGTGTTGGCGACGCTTTGAACCACGCCACCCACCACGGGAACTGAACTCAGGGAGTTGCCGAGCTGCCCGACGCCATCGCCGAGGCCGCTGACTGTTGTGCCGAGATCCTTTACCAGTGTGGTGGTCACCAGCGGCGAGACCGTCGGCGTGGGCGTGCCACCACCGCCTGTACCTCCACCGGTGCCCCCACCGCCAGTTCCACCACCGGTGCCCCCACCGCCAGTTCCACCACCGGTGCCGCCACCGCTTGCACCGCCGGCGCCTGCGGCGGTCGTGCTGTCCGGGGATGAACTGTCGGAACTGCTGTGATGACCGCCACCGCCGCTGCTGCAACCGGTCAGACCAAGAGACAGAATGAGCGCCAATGCTGTTGCCGATTTGTAGATAACCTGAGTGTTCATGAGTGAGATTCCTTGCACCTGTAACAACGTCGTTGTTTTCGATAGCTCGCCGTTTCTGTCGTCGGCGATGCCTTCGTCCGTTGTCCACATCACAATCGCAAGGGCTCTGCAGCGCCATTCTCAAGTTGGTATTAACCCCTTGTATACGGGCGTGCGGCTGCCGCCTAAGGACTAATACCTTGGGAGAGGTGTCAAAGAAAAATCTGTTTTAAATCAATGGGGCGGTTTGGGGGGAGGGGGTTGGAGGCAGCAGGAAAACTTAAGTTATATACACACAATTAACCATGTATCCCTCCCGAGTCACTGACCCGACGCGATCCTTTGGGAGCTGGCTTGCCAGCGATGGCGGCCTGAAAATCAATGCCCATCCGAAGGTCTCATCGCTGGCAAGCCAGCTCCTGCAGGTTATGTGTGGGGTTCGAAGCGGGTGTCAGGCAACCGGTCGCCAATGCCCGACCATGTGCTCCAGATCACCCGCGCCCACCAACTGAAAATCGCCACTGGAGCCCGCCGCGCTGGCGAGCAATGTCACCTCGCTGGGCAGCCGCACCGGCTTGCGGAACTGCACGGCAATCTCGACGTTCGCCGTGGGCAAATGATCGGCTAGCGCAGCCACAGTCCGCGCCTTGTTCCACAGCCCATGGGCAATGGCTGTCGGGAAGCCGAACAGTTTGGCGCTGACCGCACTCAGGTGAATCGGGTTGTAGTCCCCGGACACTTTGGCGTAGTGCCGGCCAACGTCCGTCGGCGCTTTCCAGCGAGTGACTTCGGTCAACGGCAGCGTTGGAGCGAGAACGTCCTCGACCGGCTCCCCTTGCAGTTTGACCCCACGACAGAGCATCCGGCTTTGCGCCTCCCACAACGGCCCCAACTGATCATCGAGCGTGGTCAGCAGATCGAACGTCGCACCCTTGGCGTGGGGTTGCAGATTCTGCACCTGCACGCTGACGCGCGCACGGTTCACCCCGCCCATGGGCCGCAAGACGCGAATGCGGTTGCTCAGGTGAATCAAGCCCAGCAGCGGAAACGGGAAATCCTTGTCAGTCAGCAATTGCATCTGCAACGCGAACGCCAGGATGTGCGGATACGTCGGCGGCAACAAACCGTTGTCGACAAACCCGCAGACCTTACGATAAGCCGCCAGGCGTTTCGGATCGACATCGACCCAGCAACGCAATGCCGAATCGGGCAGCGTGGTGCCGGTGATCTTGCGGCGCATCGCGGCCTGCACGTACAACCCAGGCAGGCTTGGTTCGCGGTTGAGTGTGTGCCAATCGGTGATCATCACTAAGCCCCCAAAACACTTTGGCCGCAGACCCGCAACGCCTGTCCGGTAAACGCGCCGGTGCCCGGTTGCGCCAGCCAGGCCACCGCTTCGGCAACGTCTTGCGGCAGGCCGCCCTGGCCCAGCGAACTCATGCGCCGGCCCGCTTCACGCAGGCCGAATGGAATGTGCGCGGTCATTTGCGTCTCGATGAAACCCGGTGCCACCGCGTTGATGCTGATGCCGCGCTCGCTGAGCAGCGGCGCCCACGCCTCGGCGAGACCGATCAAACCCGCCTTGCTCGCCGCGTAATTGGTTTGCCCGCGATTGCCGGCGATGCCGCTGATGGACGCCAGCAAAATCACCCGGCCGTTGTCGCGCAAGGTGCCACTGTCGAGCATTGCCTTGGTCAACACTTGCGGGGCATTGAGGTTGACGGCGAGCACCGCGTCCCAGAATTCCGGAGTCATGTTGGCCAGGGTTTTATCGCGGGTGATGCCGGCGTTGTGCACCACGATGTCAACGCCGTCAGGCAACTGCTCGATCAACTGCGTGGCGGCGTCGTCGGCGCAGATGTCCAGGGTGATGCTACGCCCGCCGAGGCGTGCGGCGAGGGCGTCGAGATCGGTTTTCGCCGGCGGCACGTCGAGCAGGATCACTTCGGCGCCCTCACGGGCCAGGGTTTCGGCAATCGATGCCCCGATGCCGCGCGCGGCGCCGGTGACCAGCGCCTTGCGCCCCGACAACGGACGCGTCCAGTCCGTCACCGGCGTGGCGCAGGGGTTCAGGTGAATGACTTGCCCGGAGACGAACGCACTTTTGGGCGAAAGGAAAAACCGCAGCGGGCCTTCCAATTGATCCTCGGCACCTACGCCGACGTGAATCAGTTGCAAGGTGCCGCCACTGCGCAGTTCCTTGGCCAGCGAACGACTGAAGCCTTCCAGGGCACGCTGAGCGCTGGCCGCAAACGGATCGCTCAACGTCTGGGGCGCGCGCCCGAGAATGACCAGGTGCGCACAGTCGTCGAGGTTTTTCATCAGTGGCTGGAAGAACTCGCGCAGCTGTTTGAGCTGATCGGTGTGCACCAGATGACTGGCGTCGAACACCACCGCCTTGAGTTTCGGGCCGTGACCGGGAATCCACGCGGTGGCGATCGAGGGCTCGCTGCCGTAGCTGTAAATCGCATCGGTCAGGCGCTGGGCGAAAGCGCTGACGTTCTGCGCCAGCGGCCCGCCGCCGATCAGCAGCGCCCCTTCGACAGGGCGCAGCCGGCCCGCTTGCCAGCGTTCCAGCCGAACCGGCGCCGGCAGACCCAAGGCCCCGACCAAACGATGGCCGATGGATGAATTGGCGAAGTCGATATAGCGGTCAGACATGGAACGCGCTCCAGCAGCTGGGGTTCAAAGTGTGGACCACGAATGGCAATCAGTCGTTCGATCCACGAGATAAGGCCTACGCTTGGACATTGCAGATTGGTTTTATTCCGGGATTTTGTAGCGTAATCCTTGTAGGAACCGGCTTGCTGCGGGCGGCTCCTACAGGGGGGTGGTGCGCACATTTGGATTTTCATCAGGAGCTTTTCATGACTCAGCTGCGCCGCGTCGCGATCATCGGCGGTAACCGGATTCCCTTCGCCCGCTCCAACGGGCCGTACGCCACCGCGAGTAACCAGGCGATGCTCACCGCCGCCCTCGAAGGCCTGATCGAGCGTTTCAACCTGCACGGTTTGCGCATGGGCGAAGTGGCGGCGGGCGCGGTGCTCAAGCACTCCCGGGACTTCAACCTGACCCGCGAATGCGTGCTCGGCTCACGGCTGTCGCCGACCACGCCGGCCTATGACATTCAGCAAGCGTGCGGCACCGGTCTGGAAGCGGCGTTGCTGGTGGCCAATAAAATCGCTCTGGGCCAGATCGAGTGCGGCATTGCCGGTGGCGTCGACACCACGTCCGACGCGCCGATCGGCATCAACGAAGGTTTGCGCAAAATCCTCCTGCAAGCCAACCGTGCCAAGACCACCGCCGACAAACTGAAAACCTTTTTGCAACTGCGACCTGGGCATCTCATTCCGGAGTTTCCGCGCAACGGCGAACCGCGCACTGGCTTGTCGATGGGCGAGCATTGCGAGTTGATGGCGCAGACCTGGAGCATTGCGCGCGCCGAGCAGGATCAACTGGCGCTGGAAAGTCATCAGAAAATGGCAGCGTCGTATACCGAAGGCTGGCACAACGACCTGATGACGCCGTTCCTCGGTCTGACCCGCGATAACAACCTGCGCCCGGACCTGACCCTGGAAAAACTCGCCTCGCTCAAACCCGCCTTCGAGAAAAGCGCCCAAGGCACGCTGACCGCCGGTAACTCGACGCCGCTCACCGACGGCGCGTCGCTGGTGCTGCTGGGCAGTGAAGAATGGGCGAAGGAGCGTGGCTTGCCGATCCTCGCGTATTTGCGTGATGGCGAGGCGGCGGCGGTGGATTTCGTCAACGGTGCCGAAGGGCTGTTGATGGCGCCGGTGTACGCGGTGCCGCGATTGTTGGCGCGTAATGGCCTGACCTTGCAGGACTTCGATTACTACGAAATCCACGAAGCCTTCGCCGCGCAAGTGCTCTGCACCTTGAAGGCCTGGGAAGATCCGGAGTACTGCAAAACCCGCCTCGGCCTCGATGCGCCACTGGGCTCCATCGACCGCAGCCGGCTCAATGTCAAAGGCAGTTCACTGGCGGCGGGGCATCCGTTTGCTGCTACTGGCGGGCGGATTGTGGCGAGCCTGGCGAAGTTGCTCGACGCCGCCGGCAAGGGCCGGGGTTTGATTTCGATTTGTGCGGCGGGTGGGCAAGGCGTCACCGCAATCATCGAGCGCTGATTTCATTAGGTGAAACCGAGACCTGTGGGAGCGAGCAAGCCCGCTCCCACAGGGGGATCAGCGGTGTTGAATACATGTGTTACATGCCCTAACGTCGGCCTCCTAAATGCCATCTCGCGACACAAGGCCAGTCAATGCCGACTAACGGACAACAATCCCTCGAACGGTCGATTCCCGCGCTGACCGTGCTGCCGCGCCCACTGTATGCGCGGGCGGAAAGCCTCAACGCCGGTTCGTGGACGCCGTCTCACCGCCACGACTGGGTGCAATTTTCCTACGCCATCAGCGGCGTTCTCGGCGTGCACACCGCCGAGGGAAGTTTCTTTGCGCCGCCGCAGTGGGGGATCTGGATTCCGGCGGATCTCGAACATCAGGTCGTGACCTCGATGCGGGCCGAGATGCGTAGCCTTTATGTGCGTCGCGAGGATTGCCAATGGGCGGACGGACGTTGTCGTGTTTTGGAAGTGACGCCGCTGGCCCGGGAACTGATCAAGAGTTTTTGTGCGCTGCCGGTGGAATACCCCCAGGGCGACAGCCCGCCAGCGCGGCTGGTGAGTGTGTTGCTGGACCAGTTGGCGAATCTGCCCGAAGTCGGTTTCTCGCTGCCGTTGCCGCGTCATGAGCGCTTGCTGGGCCTGTGCAACGAGCTGATCGAAAGTCCGGAGCGGAGCGTGACCTTGCAGGAGTGGGCGGAGCGACTGGGCACGTCGGAGAAAACCCTGATGCGCCTGTTCCAGCGTGAAACCGGGCTGAGTTTTCGCGGCTGGCGTCAGCGGATGCGACTGCTGTCGTCGTTGAATTTGTTGGAGCAGGGGGACAGCGTGACGAATGCCGCGTTGTCTTGTGGATATGACTCGACGTCGGCGTTTATAGCGGCGTTTAAAGGGTTGTTTGGGTTTACCCCGGGAGAATTGTTTCGGCAGTGAGACCGCCATCGCTGGCAAGCCAGCTCCCACAAGGGATCACGCAAATCCTGTGGGAGCGGGCTTGCTCGCGAATGGCCGCGAGCGGCCACCGGGATTTTGAATCAGGTGCGGAAACGGCGAACCAACCCATCCAGCTCATTCGACAACCCGGCCAGGCTCTGCGAATCCAGCCGCGCCGAGTTCGCCAGTTCTGCCACCAACTGTGCATCGCCATGAATCTGGCTGATGTGCCGGTTGATGTCTTCGGCCACCTGATGCTGCTGTTCAGCGGCCGTGGCGATCTGGGTGTTCATGTCGCGGATCACGTCCACCGATTCACGAATCTGCCCGAAGCTGCTGCGCGCCTCGCCGATGCGAGTCACCGACTGCTGCGACACTTCCAGGCTCGCGTGCATTTGCTGAGTCACCTGGCTGGTGCGCTTGGCGAGGTTGCCGAGCAGACCGTCGATTTCCGCCGTGGAATCGGCAGTGCGCTTGGCCAGGGCCCGCACTTCATCCGCCACCACCGCAAAACCACGACCTTGTTCACCGGCCCGCGCCGCTTCGATGGCGGCGTTCAGCGCCAGCAAGTTGGTCTGTTCGGCGATTGAACGGATAGTCCCGAGAATCGATTGAATGTCGTTGCTGTCGCGCTCCAGCTGTTGCATCGACTGGGCCGATTGCTCGATTTCCTGGCTCAGGCGATCAACGCTGGTCACGGCCGCATCGATCTGTTGCTGACCTTCACGCGCCTGGCGCTGGCCACTGTCGGCCGATTCTGCCGCCTGGCTGCACGAGCGTGCGACTTCGTTGGCGGTGGCAACCATTTCGTGGAACGCGGTGGACACCATGTCCACCGCTTCGCGCTGACGTCCGGCCGCCTCGGCCATGTCGCTGGAGACCTGGGTCGAGCTCTTGGAGGTGGCGAGGATTTTGGTCGCGGCGCCGCCGATGCTTTGAATCAGGTTGCGAATCGCGGTCAGGAACTGGTTGAACCAGTTGGCCAGTTGCGCGGTTTCGTCGCTGCCACGGATTTGCAGGTTCTTGGTCAGGTCGCCCTCACCCTGGGCAATGCCTTCCAGGCCTTCGGCCACGCTGCGGATCGGACGCACGATGACGCTGGCGAAACTGGCACCGACGATGGCGAAGACCACGGCCAGCACGGCGGCGATGATTGCGATCAACCAGGTCAGTTGGGTCGCGGTGCTCATCACATCGCTTTGCTTGATCAGGCCGATGAAGGTCCAGCCCAGTTGCTCGGACGGCCAGACGTTGGCCATGTAGCGCTCGCCGTTGAGTTCGACTTCGACCAGGCCTTTGCCGGCCTTGGCCAGTTGCGCATAACCCTCGCCGAGGCTGCCCAGGGCCTTGAAGTTGTGCTCCGGTTGTTTCGGATCGACCAGTACGGTGCCGGAGTTTTCCAGCAACATCAGGTAGCCGGTTTCACCGAGCTTGATCTGTTTGACCAGTTCGGTCAGCTGTTTGAGCGACACGTCGATGCTGACCACGCCGCCGTTGGTGCCCAGCTTGTTGTCGATGGTGCGCACGGTGCTGACATAGGACGTATCATTTTCGGCCCAGTAGTAGGCCTCGGTACGGAACGGCTTGCCCGGTTTGGCCTGGGCCGCCTTGTACCACGGACGTTGGCGCGGGTCGTAGTTGGCCAGCTTGGCATCATCCGGCCACGACACGTAACCGCCGGCCGCAGTGCCGAGAATGGCGTAGGCGTAGGACGGATGGGCGTTGCCCAGGTCTTGCAGGAAGCCGAAGACTTTTTTGTCCGTCTCGCCCTGAGGAATGCTGGCGGCGTTGGCATTCATGTAGGTCTTGAGGCTGTCGTCGGAGTTCGTGATCAGCGGTTGCTTGGCCAGGTATTCGACGTTCTGGCTGATGCCGTCGAAGAACAGCTGCATGGCATTGCTCACCTGACGGATTTCGCGACCGCTGTTGTCGACGAATTCGTCCTTGGCATCACTGCGCAAGTTCAGCACAACGAGGGTGGCGACCAGTACCACGGGCAAGCAGGCAATGATTGCAAACGCCCACGTCAACTTCTGTTTGATGTTCATCCGCGCTCCAGATTTTCTTGTAGGCCCACGCAGTGCAGATGACTCGCGGAATTATTGGCAGCCGTAAACGTATTTTTGAACCCGATCCCTTGGGTACGTCATCGTTTTCTGTCGGAACGATCGTCGGACAATTCACTTTGTTACTGATGACTTCGGCCGCTGAAGGCGGAAATTTAGGGTCATTGAAAAAAATCCTGCGGCGGATAGGGATAGGTATGTCGGACTCTGTCGTAAATCCCCTCGCATTCCTTCTCCAACAAGTGCTGGCGGCTCAGCTATGATCCTTGTCGGTCGATGAACATCGGCGGGTTTACCGGTTTTTTTCGGCACATTGTGTGCTTCCGCTACGTTCATAGGTCGGCAACCCCTCCCCCGAATGAGTGGATTGCCGTATAACGAATGACTTTCGCGTGTTTGGTAATAAAGGACCCACAATAAAAGCTGATGAAGACTCCAAAACGCATTGAACCCCTGATCGAGGACGGTCTGGTCGACGAGGTGCTGCGCCCACTCATGAGTGGTAAAGAAGCAGCTGTTTATGTGGTGCGCTGCGGCAACGAGTTACGTTGCGCGAAGGTCTACAAGGAGGCGAATAAACGCAGTTTCCGTCAGGCGGCCGAGTATCAGGAAGGCCGCAAGGTGCGCAACAGCCGTCAGGCCCGGGCGATGGCCAAGGGCTCCAAGTTCGGCAAGAAAGAAACCGAAGACGCCTGGCAGAACGCCGAAGTGGCGGCGCTGTTCCGTCTGGCCGGCGCGGGTGTTCGGGTCCCTAAGCCTTACGACTTCCTTGAAGGCGTGCTGTTGATGGAGCTGGTCGCCGACGAGTACGGCGATGCCGCGCCGCGTCTGAACGACGTGGTGCTGGAGCCGGACCAGGCGCGCGAATATCACGCGTTCCTGATCTCGCAGATCGTGCTGATGTTGTGTACCGGTCTGGTGCACGGTGACCTGTCCGAGTTCAACGTCCTGTTGACGCCGACCGGCCCGGTCATCATCGACTTGCCGCAAGCGGTCGACGCGGCGGGCAACAACCACGCGTTCAGCATGCTGGAGCGCGACGTGGGCAACATGGCCTCCTACTTCGGGCGGTTTGCCCCGGAGTTGAAAAAGACCAAGTACGCCAAGGAAATGTGGGCCTTGTACGAAGCCGGCACCTTGCACCCGGCCAGTGTCTTGACCGGCGAGTTCGATGAGCCGGAAGAGTTGGCCGACGTTGGCGGGGTCATACGCGAAATCGAGGCGGCACGCTTGGATGAAGAACGCAAACAAGCGGTCCGAGCGGCAGATGATGCGCCACCGGGCAAAACCGAAGAGCCGCCTCCACCGTGGATGCAGTGATCGGTTGAAAAGAAACCCGGCTTCGGCCGGGTTTTTTATGGATGCACTGTTTTGAAACCGCGTCGCCTGCATCGCGGGCAAGCCACGCTCCCACAGGTCATGTGTCGTCCATTGAATTAGCGGCTGACACTCAACTTGTGGGAGCGTGCGGTGCGGCGATCCGACTTGCCCGCGATGGCGTCAGACCAGACAATGCGCAACGGCCATGCATCCCACACTCAAGGATTGAATGTGAACACCTCCACCCGCAACGCCCAGTTGATCATCGCCGCCCGTCTGGTCTCGGACTTCGGGGCGTTCCTCAACATGGTCGCCCTGGCCACCTACGTTTACCTGCTCAGCAACAGTGCCATGAGCGTCGGTATCTTCCTCGCCAGTCGCGTGGGTGGAGGGATTTTCGCCAGCCTGATCGGCACGAGGTTTTATCGCCGCTGGGCCGGGCGCCTGCCGTTGATCGCTTTCGATCTGCTGCGCGCCGGATTGCTGGGCCTGCTGCTGGTACTGCCCGTCAGCCAACAAGCGCTTCTGCTGCCGGTGATCGCGTTTGGTCTGGGCTTGGGCAATTCAATGTTCGCCATCGGCCTCAACAGCCAGTTGCCGCATTTGATCGATGGCGAGCACTTGCTCAAGACCAACGCCTGGATCACCTCCGCCTCGTCGGCGGCGATGGTCGGCGGAAGTCTGGTGGCGGGGCTGTTGGTGGCGGCGTTCGGCTTTGAAACGGTTTTTGCGCTGAACGTGGTCACTTATCTGCTGGCCGCGTTGTTCATCCTGCCGCTGCGGTTTGCCGGACCGTCTCCCGGTGCCAAGCCCGATCATGAACGCGGCGAATGGTCAGCGCTGCGCCAAGGCCTGCGCACTGCACCGGTGGTGGCGGCCATGCTCGTGGTCGCCATGGCCGACACCTTGGGCAGCGCCGCACACAACGTCGGCTTGCCGATTGTTTCAAAGCTAATGACGCCGGAATCGGCCAGCACCACCCTGGGCCTGATGCTGGCGGTATGGGCCGTTGGCAAGCTCATCGGCGCGCGGATCGCCAGCCGCTTGAAAGGCTCGGACAACGTCAATCTGGAGCGGCGGTTTTTCTTCGGCGTGCTGCTGATGTCCTGCGGCTTCATCCTGATGTTCCAGCAACAGACCCTTTACGGTTTGTTGCTGTTCTCGCTCCCAGCAGGGTTGGGCGACGGTTTCTCTGAAGTCGGCCTGATGTCGCGTCTGCAACGGGAACCGGACAATCTGCGCCTGCCGATTTTCAGCTTCCTGACCTTGCTGCAAATGACCGGCTTCGGCATCGGCATGCTGATCGCCGCGCCGTTCTATTCATGGTGGACGCCCGGCGCGGTGGTGCTGTTGTTTCACGGCATTCCCCTTACCACCTTGCTGGTGGTGAAGGTGCTCGCGATCAGGGGCGAGCGGGTCCGGCGCAGCAACCCGACTCAAGATTTTTGAGGATCGGGCAGTCCGGGCGGTGATCGCCGTGGCAGTGTTCGACCAGGTCCTGCAGGGTGTCGCGCAATTGGCCGAGTTCGAGGATTTTCTGGTTGAGCTCGTCGATGTGCTGACGAGCCAAGGCCTTCACGTCAGCACTGGCGCGCTGACGGTCCTGCCAGAGGGTCAGCAGTTTGCCGACCTCTTCCAGGGAGAACCCCAAGTCCCGCGAACGCTTGATAAAGGCCAGCGTGTGCAAGTCGTCAGCGCCGTAAACCCGGTAACCGCTGTCGGTGCGATGGGCCGCCTTGAGCAAACCGATGGACTCGTAATAACGGATCATCTTCGCGCTCAGGCCACTTTGGCGGGCTGCTTGGCCGATGTTCATCGGTTGTCCTCCAGGTCCTTGGGTTTCCAGGTTTTCAACAGTAGCGCATTGCTCACCACGCTGACGCTCGACAACGCCATCGCCGCGCCGGCCAGCACCGGGTTGAGGAAACCGAACGCTGCCAGCGGAATGCCGATCAAGTTGTAGACAAAAGCCCAGAACAGGTTCTGACGAATCTTCGCGTAGGTCTTGCGGCTGATCTCCAGCGCCGCCGGCACCAGCCGTGGATCGCCGCGCATCAGGGTGATGCCCGCTGCGTGCATGGCGACATCGGTGCCGCCGCCCATGGCAATGCCGATGTCGGCAGCGGCCAGGGCCGGGGCGTCGTTGATGCCGTCACCGACCATCGCCACCACCCCGGTTTTTTTCAGTTCGGCGACAGTGGCGGCTTTATCGGCCGGCAGCACTTCGGCGTGCACGTCGGTGATGCCCAATGCCTCGGCGACCACTTTGGCGCTGCCGCGATTATCGCCGGTCAGCAAGTGGCTGCTGATGTGGCGGGCGCTGAGTTGTTGCACCGCTTGCAGCGCACCGGGTTTGAGGGTGTCACCGAAGGCGAACAGACCCAACACGGTCGGCGCGGGGCTTTGCTCGATCAGCCAGGACAGGGTCCGGCCTTCGGTTTCCCATGCAGTTGCCGCATCGGCCAATGGGCCCGCGCTCAACCCGCTTTCTTCCAGCAAACGACGATTGCCCAGCGCCAGGCGCCGACCGTCGAGGTTGCCGGCAATGCCGCGCCCGGTCAGGGATTGGCTGTCGCTGACATCGGCCACGGTCAACCCGCGTTCGGCGCAGGCATCCAGAACCGCCTTGGCCAATGGATGCTCACTGCCGCGTTGCAGGGCGCCGGCCATTTGCAGCAGGGCGGCTTCGTCACCGTCGATGGCGCTTAGATGAGCGATGCGCGGCGCACCCGAGGTCAGCGTGCCGGTCTTGTCGAACACCACCGCGCTGACTTCATGGGCACGTTCCAGTGCTTCGGCGTCCTTGATCAGAATCCCGTAGCGCGCCGCCACGCCAGTGCCGGCCATGATCGCGGTTGGCGTGGCCAGACCGAGGGCGCAAGGGCAGGCGATCACCAAGACCGCGACGGCGTTGATCAGCGCGGTTTCCATTGGTGCGCCGTACAGCCACCAACCGATCAAGGTCGCCAGTGCAATCAGCAGCACCGTCGGCACAAACACCTGGCTGACTTTATCCACCAGTTTCTGGATCGGTGCTTTCGCCGCTTGCGCGTCTTCGACCAGACGGATGATCCGCGCCAGCACGGTTTCCGCACCCAATGCCAGGGTGCGAACCAACAGGCGACCCTCACCGTTGATCGCGCCGCCGGTGACTTTGTCGCCGGGTTGTTTCGGCACCGGCAGGCTTTCGCCGCTGATCAGCGCTTCGTCGGCGTGGCTCTGGCCTTCGACCACTTCGCCGTCCACCGGAAAGCGTTCACCGGGTTTGACCAACACCAGATCATTCAGGCGCAGGGCGCTGATGGCCACGTCCTGCTCGCGACCGTCGATGACTTGAATCGCCCGCTCCGGGCGCAAGGCTTCGAGCGCGCGAATGGCGCTGGCCGTCTGGCGCTTGGCGCGGCTTTCGAGGTATTTGCCCAGCAGCACCAGGGCGATCACAACCGCAGAGGCTTCGAAATACAGGTGCGGCATGTGCCCGGCGGCGGTGGCCCATTCGTAGAGGCTCAAGCCATAACCGGCGCTGGTGCCGAGGGCGACCAGCAAGTCCATGTTGCCGGCGCCGGCGCGCAGCGCTTTCCAGGCGGCTACATAAAAGCGTGCGCCGAAGATGAACTGCACCGGCGTGGCTAACGCGAATTGCGCCCAGGCCGGGAGCATCCAGTGCACACCGAACGGTTGCAGCAGCATCGGCAACACCAGCGGCAAGGCGAGGGCGATCGCCATGATCAACACCCAGCGTTCGCGGTGCAGGCGCTGATGTTGCGTGTCGGTTGACGGGTGTTCGACCTCCCGGACGCTGGCGTTGTAGCCCGCCTTGGTCACGGCAGCGATCAGGCTTTGTGGGTCGATCTGCCCGAGCAGTTCGAGGTGGGCGCGTTCGTTGGCCAGATTGACGCTGACGCTGTTGACCCCGGGCACTTTGGCCAGCGCCCGTTCGACCCGACCGACGCAGGAGGCGCAAGTCATGCCGTCGATGCTCAATTCAAGAGTCTGCTGCGGCACGCTGTAACCGGCCTGCTGCACCGCGTCGATCAACGCCGGCAAGCTGTCGCTGGACGCTTGAACCCGTGCCTGCTCGGTGGCCAGGTTGACACTGACAGCGCTGGTGCCGATGACTTTGCTCAAGGCACGCTCGACACGCCCGGCGCAACTGGCGCAGGTCATGCCGGCAATCGGCAGATCAAACGTGGTGGATTCGGACATCGGTCGCGCTCCCTGTAGAAGATGTCTACAGAATCAACCTTGCCATGCTGGTAAGGTCAAGCGCCAATCTGCAGATTGTCGCAGGCTCGGTTTGGTTTGGGCAGGAGGACCGAGTCGCGCCCTTCGCGAGCAAGCCCGCTCCCACATTGGATCTGTGTACACCGCAGAACCAATGTGGGAGCGGGCTTGCTCGCGAAGAGGCCATAACGTTCAACATCGAAGGTAAGATCAGTAATCGAGGGCTGTCGGCTTCAGATACATCCCTTCCTGCGTCATCGCAATCCGGAACTTCAACACATCGCCGGCCTTGAGCGTGATGATCTGCGACCCCGGCGCGAGCATGCCTGGATTGCAGCCCGGCGCCTGGCCCGGCAGCAGTTTCAAACGCAGGGAAACATTACCCGGCGGCAGGTTGAACGAGGTGGTTTGCTCCTGAAACAGCCGTGCAGACAGTTGATCCTGGAGGTACACGCCGATTTCGCAGTTGGTCGACACTTCCAGGCGCTCGCGGGAAATGATCAACACGCCGTAATCCTCCCCGGCCGCATTGACCGAGGGCACGGCGGCGAAAAGGCTAAGTAAGCCAAACAGGCTGAGAGCTGACCAGCGCATGGCTGAATCTCCTGAGATCGAGTCATTGATGCACGCAGCTTGGCCGAGCGCGGCGCCGATTGCCAGCCCGGCAGATCACTTCAGAACTTGACCTTGCCATGGTGGCAAGCTCGAGACTGCTCGCAACCTCACTCAAGGAGTCATTCCATGCAAGTGTTCAACGTTCAAGGCATGTCCTGCGGTCATTGCGTCAAAGCGATCACTCAAGCGCTGCAAGCCAAGGATCCTGCGGCCAGCGTGCGGATCGACCTGGCGGCAAAGGAAGTCGGCGTCGAAAGTGCGTTGACTGCGGATCAAGTGATCGCCGCGATCAGCGAAGAAGGCTACGAAGTGAAAGTCGCTTAAGGCCAAACGCAAAAACCTGTGGGAGCGAGCTTGCTCGCGATAGCGGTTTGACAGTCACCGAAATGTTGAATGTTGCATCGCTATCGCGAGCAAGCTCGCTCCCACAGTTTCTGAGTTTTAACTGACAGGTATCAGCTGTCCGTGGTTTTTTAATAGTTAGCGAGCTATCTGAATGTTCAAGGCGTCGATGCGCGGCTAAACTGCGGGGCCGCCGACCTCCGTCCCACTGGATGCCCGATGAACTTCCGTACCATTTTGATACTTGGCGCCCTGAGCGCTTTTGGGCCGCTCGCGATCGATTTCTACCTGCCTGCGTTCCCGGCCATGGCGCTGGCGTTCGGCACCGATGAACAACACGTTCAACTGACGCTGGCAGCGTATTTCCTCGGTTTGTCCATCGGTCAGCTGATGTACGGCCCAGTGGCGGATCGTTTTGGCCGACGCATTCCGTTGCTGGCGGGTGTCGGCCTGTTCACCGTTGCTTCCCTGGCGTGCGCCTACGCGCCAAACCTGGAATGGCTGCTCGGCGCGCGGTTCGTCCAGGCGCTGGGCGGTTGTGCGGGGATGGTGATTTCACGGGCGATCGTCAGTGACAAATGCGATGCGGTGGGTTCGGCGAAAGTCTTTTCACAGCTGATGCTGGTCATGGGCCTGGCGCCGATTCTCGCGCCGATGCTCGGCGGGTTGTTGGTCAACACCACGGGCTGGCAATCGATCTTCCTCGTGCTGACCGGTTTCAGTGCCTTGGCTGCGCTGGCCGTGGCACTGGGTTTGTCGGAAAGCATGCCGGCGGATGTGCCGCGCCAGCCGTTGTCCGGCGCACTGCGTCAGTACGGTCGGCTGTTATCGGACCCGGTGTACCTCGGCCACGCCCTGACCGGTGGCATCGCCATCGCCGGGATGTTTGCCTACATCGCCGGTTCGCCGTTCGTCTTCATCAAACTCTACGGCGTGCCGGCCGAGCACTTCGGCTGGTTGTTCGGCACCAATGCGGCGGGGTTCATTCTGGTAGCGCAGGTCAACGCACGGCTACTGGCCAAGCGTGGCCCGGCGTTCCTGCTGGCGCGCACCGTGTGGATCTACCTTGCGGCGGGTCTGGCGTTGTTAGCGGTCAGCTCGCTGCACACCGAGCAACTGTGGCCGTTGCTGATTCCGCTGTTTATCTGCATTGCCAGCCTCGGTTGCATCCTGCCCAACGCCTCGGCCTGCGCCATGAACGGGCAGGGCGCGCGCGCGGGCAGTGCGTCGGCAATGCTCGGTTGCCTGCAATTCAGCGTCGCCGCCGGGGCCGCGTCGCTGGTGGGGATTTTGTACGACGGCAGCGCCATGCCGATGGCCATGGTCATCAGCCTGTGTGGAATTTTGGTGGTGAGCATCGCGATGCTCACCCGGCGTTTGCAAAATGCCCGGGCATTAGTGAAAGCTCAGGTGTGAGGAAGGCCTCAGCCAGCAGCGCGTTGCTGTTGGGCGGGAATCTGATGGGGGGCGAGCAATCGTGCTTCGAGGGTTCGGGTGAAAGCGCGCGCTTCGGCTTCGCTACGGAACGTCACCGCGTGTTGGTCCAGGCGGACCTGCCACTGGGATTTTGCCAATTCTTTTATCAGGATCTTCATTACTGACCTCCTCGGTTAAAAGATTGCATCGCAGAGTTCTCGATTGTAGACCCGAATACGATCGCAATTATGACAACGGTCAACCTTCGGACTGACGGTGTCGTCCATTCGGACGACACTTGTATCAATCTGTTTCAGAAGCCTTCGAGGACAATCTTGCCCTTGGACTTGCCGCTCTCCAGCAGCTCATGCGCACGCCGCAAATTCGCCGCGTTGATCGTTCCGAAGTGTTCGCCCAACGTGGTTTTCAACGTCCCGGCATCGATCAGTGCTGCCACGCGGTTGAGCAGTTTGTGCTGCTCGATCATGTCCGTGGTTTCGAACAGCGAACGGGTGTACATGAACTCCCAGTGCAGCGACAGGCTTTTGCGCTTGAGCTTGGTCACGTCCAGGGCTTTCGGGTCATCGATCAGCGCCAGTTTGCCCTGCGGTGCCAACGCCTCGACCAATTGATCCAGATGCTGATCGGTCTGGGTCAGGCTGGCGACGTGGGTCACCGAATTCACGCCCTCGCGTTTCAGCGCTTCGCTCAGCGGTTGGCTGTGATCGATCACCAGGTCAGCGCCCAGTTCTCGCACCCAGCTCTGGGTTTGCGCACGGGACGCAGTGCCGATGACTTTCAGCCCTGTGAGCTGGCTGGCCAGTTGCGTAAGGATTGAACCGACACCGCCGGCCGCACCGACGATCAGCAAACTCTGGCCTTCGTCAGTATTGCCTTCGCGCACTTGCAGGCGGTCGAACAACAATTCCCAGGCGGTGATCGCCGTCAACGGCAGCGCGGCGGCTTCGGCGAAACCGAGGGTTTTCGGCATATGGCCGACGATCCGCTCGTCCACCACGTGCAGCTCGCTGTTCCCGCCGGCACGGGCGATGGAACCGGCGTAGAACACCTTGTCGCCGGCCTTGAACAGTGTCACGTCACTGCCGACTGACTTGACCACACCGGCCACGTCCCAGCCCAGCACTTTGGCCGTGCCACCTTCAGGCTGGACGTTCTGGCGGACCTTGGTGTCCACCGGGTTGACCGAGATGGCTTTGACTTCCACCAACAGGTCGCGCGGGCCGGCGACCGGTTCTGGCAGTTCGATGTCTTGCAGGGAATTGGCGTCGCTGATCGGCAACGCGGTGTAGTAGGCAACGGCTTTCATAAGGAATTTCCGAACAGTAATAGAAGAAGGGGTCAAGCCACGGAGCGCAGGCGCTTGAGTTCGAAGTGCTCGAGAAAGTCGCCGGCCTTGGCGCGAAAGTCTTGAATGTGCGCGCTGGCGTCATGGGCCTGCAGGGCTTCGTCGCTGCTCCACTGCTCGATCATGTAGAAGGCGAGTGGATTGGCCAGGTCCTGATGCAGGTCGTATTGGCTGCAACCGGCTTCGGCGCGGGTCGGTTCCAGCAGTGCACGCAGGTGCTGTTCGAGGGCGTCTTGCTGACCGGTTTTGGCGATCAGGGTGGCAATGACGGTAAACGGCTGGGACATGTTCGACTCCGATAACGGGATGATTTCGATGGGGCAGATGATTGGCTATTTCTCTGCAAGATAAAACCCGCTAAAAGAGCAGTCTCTTTCAATATTTTTTTGATAATCGAGGCTGGAATGCTGCGTTTTGATGACTTGCAGTTGTTTGTCCGGGCCGCAGACCTGGGCAGTCTGTCGGCGGCGGCGCGGGGAATGGACCTGTCGGCGGCGGTCGCCAGTGCCGCATTGAAGCGCATCGAACAGCAACTCGGCGCCCGGCTACTCGCCCGTTCCACCCGCAGCCTGCGCCTGACCGCGGAGGGCGAGGGGTTTCTCGAATACGCCCGGGCCGCTCTGAGCAACCTCGACGAGGGCCGCCGTTTGCTGGCCAGCGGCCAGGATCAGGTCAGCGGGGTGTTGCAACTGTCGGCGCCGTCGGACTTCGGCCGCAACCTGTTGCTGCCGTGGCTGGACGAGTTTCAGCGCGAGCACCCGAAACTCACGGTACGCCTGCTGTTGGGCGACCGCATTGCTGACCTGTTTCGCCAACCGGTGGACATCGCCCTGCGTTATGGCGAGCCGGAAGACTCAAGCCTGGTGGCGCTGCCCATCGCCCCGCAAAACCGCCGCGTGCTGTGTGCCGCCCCGAGTTACCTGGCCCGACACGGCGAGCCGCGGCAACTGGAGCAACTGGCGCAGCACAATTGTTTGCTGTTCATGCTCGGCAGCCGGGTTCACGACCACTGGAGTTTTCACGACGGCAAACGCGATGTCAGCCTGACCGTCAGCGGCGATCGTTTCAGTGACGATGCCGATGTGGTGCGCCTGTGGGCCGTGGCGGGCGCCGGAATCGCTTACAAATCCTGGCTGGATGTCGCCGCCGATGTGTTGGCCGGTCGCTTGAAAGTGCTGATGCCAGAGCTGCTGTGTGAGCGCGCACCGCTGAATTTGCTGTGCGCCCATCGCGCGCAATTGAGTAAGCCGGTGAACCTTTTGCGGGAAATGCTCGCCAGCCGATGCGCCGGTTTGAGTAGTCAATTTCCGATGTTGGCGGTCACCGATCATTAGTCGCAGGCAAATAGCGAAATTTCACTCAGGAACTATCACCATCAAGCGATTTCAGAGGGCAGGAACCGACGGTTAACGCGCTTATACTAGCGCTCGCCTCAGGGGCGCACGGTCGATCTCGCCATGGTGAGCCGGCGTTCGAGTCCCCAGGCCAGCGGTCGATCGCCGAGCCTTTGCACAATCCGCAAGGCATTGGCTTGTGTGAGTGGATGGCTTTGTCCGGTTTGTCGCGGATTCCGCGTCTTGGCCGACGACACATTACTGGTCAAGATGTCTCTGAGCAGTAGACGAAACGATTCAACAGGGAGTGAATACATGGAACATGCACCTTGCATCAGCCAGATCGCCACGTTGCTGGCTGACCCAAAGCGCAGCGCAATGATGTGGGCCTTGATGGACGGCACCGCGCGACAAACCGAAGAACTGGCCTTGCTGGCCGGCCTGTCACCGTCTTCGGCCAGTGCACACCTGGGGCGTTTGTCCGCCGGAGGTCTGTTGAAAATCGAAACCCGTGGCCGCAAGCGGTTTTTCCGCTTGGCCGCACCCGAAGTTGGCGCTGCGATAGAAGCTTTGGCCAGTGCAACGATTGCCAGCACACCCCGTGACGTCCCGGACATTTTCAAAAGCACGGCCCCCCTCTCGAAACCTCAGGCGGCACCTTCGTCGTTGTTGCGCGCGCGACTCTGCGACGATCATTTGGGGGGCACGTTGGCCGCCGACCTTTACCAGCGTTTGCTGGATGCGGGCTGGATCGAACAGTTCGATCAGCGGGTGTCGATCACTCACAAGGGCGCCACGCAGTTGGCCAAGCGCGGTGTGTTCGTCCAGGCGCTGGCGCACAGCCCCCGCCGAGCCGCTTGCGCCTGTCCCGACTGGAGCGAAAGACGTCCGCACATGGGCGGTTCGCTGGGCGCGGCGTTGCTGCAATTGTTCATGCAATCCGGCTGGCTGAGCTTGCCGAACGATTCGCGGGCCTTGCACGTGACGGCGGCGGGGCAGCGTGAAATCCATCGGTTCGCCAAGGAGACCGAGCTGGAAATGGCGTTGTAGAGGCCTCGGGAGCGACGTCTGGAATCTCGGGCGTCGTTCAGAGCTGTGGCCATGTCGCATCCAGCAATAACCCTCTGCGGCTATCGCGCACACTCGATCCAGGGACTTTCGGATTGGGGGGGATGTGGCATGGAAACACGTGGCTTCAGCGCGGCAGAACGTTTGGAACGGCTGCCTGTCAGTGGGTATCACCGGATCATTTTCATCATCATTGCCTTGGCGTTTTTCTTCGACTCCATGGACCTGGCGATGATGACCTTCCTCCTCGGCTCGATCAAAACCGAGTTCGGCCTCAGCACGGCGCAGGCCGGGTTGCTGGCCAGTTCGAGTTTCTTCGGCATGGTGCTGGGCGCGTCGCTGTCCGGCATGCTCGCCGACCGTTTCGGTCGCAAACCGGTATTCCAGTGGAGCATCGTGTTGTGGGGCATCGCCAGTTATCTGTGCTCCACGGCACAGAACGTCGAAACGCTGACCATGTTCCGCATCCTCCTGGGGATCGGCATGGGTATGGAGTTTCCCATCGCGCAGTCGATGCTGTCCGAGCTGATTCCCGCCAAACGACGCGGGCGTTACATCGCGTTGATGGACGGTTTCTGGCCGCTCGGGTTCGTCGCGGCCGGGGTGCTGTCGTACTTCCTGTTGCCGGTGATCGGTTGGCGGGACATCTTCCTGGTCCTGGCCGTGCCGGCGGTGTTCGTCCTGGCGATCCGCTTTTTCATCCCCGAGTCACCGCGCTGGCTGGAACAGGCCGGGCGGCATGAGGCGGCAGACAAGGTGTTGCTGGGCATCGAAGAGCGGGTCCGGGCTTCGCTGGGTCAATCGGATTTACCTGAGCCTGTGCGCCTGCCGCGTGTGGAGAGTACGCCGGGCAACTTCTTCTCGGCTTTGCAGCAGATCTGGTCGCCGCTGTATCGCCAACGCACGATGATGATCTGGAGCGTCTGGTTCTTTGCCTTGCTGGGTTTCTACGGCCTGACGTCGTGGCTCAGCGCGCTGTTGCAACAGTCGGGTTTTGCCGTGACGCAATCGGTGTATTACACGGTGCTGATTTCCCTCGGCGGGATCCCCGGTTTCCTCATGGCGGCGTGGCTGGTGGAGCGCTGGGGGCGTAAACCGGTGTGCGTGGTGACGCTGCTGGGTGGCGGGGTGATGGCGTTTCTTTACGGTCAGAGCGCGGTATTTGGCGGCAATGTCGGCTTGCTGATTACCTCGGGGCTGTTGATGCAGTTCTTCCTGTTCGGCATGTGGGCGGTGCTCTACACCTACACGCCGGAGTTGTACCCGACATCGGCGCGGGCCACGGGTTCGGGGTTCGCCTCGGCTATTGGCCGCGTGGGTTCATTGCTTGGGCCGTTGGTGACCGGGCTGGTGTTCCCGATGACCGGGCAGGGTGGGGTGTTTGCGCTGGGGGCGATGTGTTTTGCGATTGCGGCGGCAGTGGTGTGGGTGTTCGGGATGGAGACGCGGGGCAAGACGCTGGAGGAGTTGACTGAATCTTCTGTCATCGGCTGAACGCATAACCTGTGGGAGCGGGCTTGCCCGCGATCGCGGTGTATCAGGGGCCAACGATCTTGACTGGCACTCCGTCATCGCGGGCCCGCCCCCACAGGGGTTATGCGGTGAGGCTTACGGTTTTACCAACCGCGCATCCAGGCTGTTTTGTGCCAGACGCTTGGCTTGATCCTGGGTCATGCCCAGATCGGTGTACAACGCATGGAAGTTCTCGGTCACATACCCGCCGAAATACGCCGGGTCATCCGAGTTCACCGTGACTTTCACGCCGCGTTCAAGCATGTCGAGAATGTTGTGCTGGGACATGTGATCGAACACGCAGAGCTTGGTATTCGACAACGGGCACACGGTCAACGGGATCTGCTCGTCGATGATCCGCTGCATCAGGCGCTCGTCTTCGATGGCGCGCACGCCATGGTCGATGCGCTGGATTTTCAGCAGGTCGAGGGCTTCCCAGATGTACTCGGGCGGGCCTTCTTCACCGGCGTGGGCGACGGTCAGGAAGCCTTCGTGACGGGCGCGATCAAACACACGCTGGAACTTGCTCGGCGGGTGACCCATTTCCGAACTGTCGAGGCCGACGGCCACAAACGCATCGCGGAACGGCAGCGCCTGGTCGAGGGTTTTCTCGGCTTCTTCTTCACTCAAGTGGCGCAGGAAACTCAGGATCAAACCACTGCTGATGCCCAGTTGCTGCTCGCCATCCTTCAGCGCGGCGGCGATGCCGTTGAGCACCACTTCGAACGGGATGCCACGGTCGGTGTGGGTTTGCGGGTCGAAGAACGGCTCGGTGTGAATCACGTTCTGCGCCTTGCAACGCAACAGGTAGGCCCAGGTCAGGTCGTAGAAATCCTGAGAGGTGCGCAGCACGTCGGCGCCCTGGTAATACAGGTCGAGAAACTCTTGCAGGTTGTTGAAGGCGTACGCCTTGCGCAGGGTTTCGACATCGCTCCACGGCAGGGCGATCTTGTTGCGTTCGGCCAGGGCGAACAGCAACTCGGGCTCCAGCGAACCCTCCAGGTGCAAGTGCAGTTCTGCCTTGGGCAGGGCGTTCAGCCAATCGTACATTTTCGACATCTCATCAGGTGCAATGCCGGCATTCTACAGATGCTGACTGCAATAATTGGTAAAACCTGACCAAGCGGTTCATCTTCCCGCGTCCTGTTCCCGCCGGTACGCATAGGTCTCGGCGAAGCGCGAGAGCAGGAATTCGGCGCAGGTGGTGGCCGGGTATTTCGCCGGGTGCGACTCATCCTGGCAACCGGGCAGGCATTCGATGCGCGTGTCGGGGTGCGGCTCGGCGAAGAACGGCATCGAGTAACGGTCCACCCCCAGCGGGCTGATCACCCGGTGCGGCGTCGACAGGTAACGGTCGTTGCTCCAGCGCGCCATCATGTCGCCGAGGTTGACCACGAACGTGCCTTCGATAGGCGGCGCGTCGATCCAGTCGCCTTTGACGTTGCGCACTTGCAGGCCACCGGCCGCGTCTTGATACAGCAGGGTGATGCAGCCGTAATCAGTGTGGGCCCCGGCGCCTTGTTGTTCTGCGGAACTGGCGGTGTGGCGCGGCGGGTAGTGGATCATTCGCAGCACGCTGACCGGTTCGTGGAAGCGCGTGTCAAAGAAGTCGCGCTCGATGTTCAGCGCCATCGTCATCGCGCGCAACAGGGTTTGGGCCAGCGCCTGCATGTCGACGTAGTGCTGCTCCATCAGCGCTTGCCAACCGGGTATCGAGGGATGACGGTTGGGGCCGCGCAGCGGTTTTTCCGCGAGGACTTGCGGGTGATCGGCGGGCAGGTGCAGGCCCATGTCGAAGGTTTCTTTGAGGTCGCTGGGCTTGCTCGGGTCGAGCTGTTCCGTGGCTATCGCGCCGTAGCCGCGATGGTGTCGGGTCTGGGTGATGTCGATGGTGAGCTTTTCGGCGGCGGGCAGGTCGAAGAAACGGGTGGCGTGATCGAGCACGGCGTCGATGCGTGCGGTGCTGATCGGGTGACCCTTGATGTAGAAAAAGCCCCACTCGCGGCAGGCGCGGTCGATGTGCGTAGCGACGGTTTGCCAGGCAGTTTGGTCGTCGCGGTAGAGCGGGGCGATGTCGATGATCGGAAGGCTGTTCATGCGCAATCCTTAATAACGCTGAAGATCCAATGTGGGAGCGGGCTTGCTCGCGAAAACGGTGTGTCAGGTGGCAAGATGTTAACTGACAGTCCGCTTTCGCGAGCAAGCCCGCTCCCACAGGTACTGTGTTTCCATTGAAAGGATTACTTCGGAATATCGGCCTTCATGCCTTCAACGTAGTAATTCATCGAGGCCAGTTCCGCGTTGCTCGCCGTCGCGCCCGCCGCAATTTTCTCGACGCCGGCCTGATCCTTGATCGGCCCGGTAAACGGATGCAGCGCACCGCTCTTGATGTCCGCGATGAGCTGTTCGGCCTCGGCTTTCACCGGCGCCGGCACCAGGTCGCTGATCGGCAGTTCAACCGTGCCTTCCTTCAGACCGCCCCAGTAGTCCTGCGATTTCCACGCATGATCGATCACGCTTTGGGTCGCCTGAATGTAGTGCGGTGCCCAATCGTTGACGATCGAGGTCAGCACCGCTTTCGGCCCGAAGTGCGCCATGTCCGAAGCGTAGCCCACGGCATACACGCCGCGACGTTCGGCCGCCTGAATCGGCGCCGGGCTGTCGGTGTGCTGGAACACCACGTCCACGCCTTGGTCGATCAGCGCGTTGGCGGCGTCGGCTTCCTTGCCCGGATCGAACCAGGAATTGACCCACACCACTTTGATCTCGGTGCCGGGGTTGTACTTGTTCAGGGCCAGTTGAATGGCGTTGATGTCGCGGATCACTTCCGGGATCGAGAACGAGGCGACGTAACCGATCTTCTTGGTCTTGGTCATTTTCGCCGCGAGGAAGCCGCCGACGTAGCGACCTTCATAGGTGCGCGCGAGGTAGGTGCCAAGGTTTGTGTCCTGCTTGTAGCCGGTGGCGTGTTCGAAGGTCACTTTGGGAAACTGCTTCGCAACTTTCAGGGTCGGGTTCATGTAGCCGAAAGACGTGGTGAAAATCAGGTCGTAGTTGTCCTTGGCCATGTTGCGGATCACCCGTTCGGCGTCGGCGCCTTCGGCGACGTTTTCCACGTAGTGGGTGGTGATCTGTGGGCCGAGTTTTTCCGCCAGCGCCTTGCGCCCCTGTTCATGCTGATAGGTCCAGCCGTGGTCGCCGATCGGGCCAATGTAGACGAAGCCGACTTTCAGCGGGTCGGCGGCGCTGGCGGTCAGGCTGACGCTCAGACCAAGGGTTGCGGCGACGGCGCACAGCAGCTTCAACGGACGTTTATGCATGAATTCCAACTCCATTTTGTTTTGAGGTTGGAGGGGGTAATGCAAATTGCTGACCAACAGGACAACTAAAATTCAGGTTTCAGGTTTTGTGGTGATTGGGAGGGCGCCATCGCCGGCAAACCGGCTCCTACAGGGACGCGGTGATCGGCTTTTGCAGGAGCCAGTTTGCTGGCGATGACGCACTGCGGTGCGCCGCTGAATCTTCCTGCCTGCCCGTGGTGCGCTAAGGTGTAACGAAACGTTAGCGCCGCCCCGCAGTCAGTAGCTCATCGCACTGATTTCGCTCCACTCGGCAAAAGGCCCGCAATGCTCACACTCCTCAAGCAAGAAAAATTTCTGCTGCTGGCCCTGATCGCCGCGTTCATCGCCTATCCGCTGGAGCCATGGATGCTGCACAGCGGCCAGCCCATTGCGCTGGCCGCCGGCCTGGCCCTGATCGCCTTCATCGTCGCCGCGTCCATGCGCGTCGCCCATCACGCCGAACTGCTGGCGGAAAAGGTCGGCGACCCTTACGGCACGATGATCCTGACCCTGGCCGCGGTGCTGGTCGAAGTGGTGATCCTGGCGATCATGATGAGCAACGAAGCCTCGTCGACGCTGGTGCGCGACACGATCTATTCGGCGGTGATGCTCGACATCAATGGCATCCTCGGCCTCGCCGCGTTGATGGGCGGAATCAAGCACGGCGAGCAGTCTTACAACGATGACTCGGCGCGCAGCTACAGCGTGATGATCCTCACCGCCATGGGCGTTTCCATGGTGGTGCCGGAGTTCATTCCCGAGGCGAACTGGAAGGTGTATTCGGCGTTCACCATTGGCGCGATGGTCGTGCTTTACACCCTGTTCCTGCGCATGCAGGTCGGGCCGCACAGCTATTTCTTCAGCTACAGCTACCCGGAAAAACGGCGCAAGAAAGCCTCGGAGGATGAAGCGCCGCCGGTCAATCTTGCCTTGAGTATCGGCACGTTGGTGTTTGGCGTGGTGGTGATCGGCGCCTTGGCCGAGGTGATGTCGAAAACCCTCGACCTGGGCCTGGAGGGCACGGGTGCGCCGCCGGTGATCACGGCGATTCTGGTGGCGGCGATTTCCGCTGCGCCCGAGATTCTGACCGCGTTGCGCGCCGCGTTGGCCAATCGCATGCAATCGGTGGTCAACATCGCCATGGGGGCATCGTTGTCGACGGTGATCCTCACGGTGCCGGTGATGGAAGCGATGGCGCTCTACACCGGCCAGCCGTTTCAGATGGCAATGACGCCGGTGCAGACGGTGATGATCTTCCTCACCCTGATCGTCAGCGCGATCAATCTCAACGATGGCGAAACCAATGCCATCGAAGGCATGACCCATTTTGTGCTGTTTGCGACGTTCATCATGTTGTCGGTGTTGGGCCTGTAAAACATCGCCGGCAAGCCGGCTCCTACAGGCACCGCGCATAACCTGTAGGAGCCGGCTTGCCGGCGATTGCGTCTGTCAGGCGCCGCTGATCAACTGCCGCGCCGCCTGGCTGTGATCGGCGATCAGGCCTTTGAGATCCAGCCCCTCAACCTGCCCGTCAATCACTCGCCATTTCCCGCCGACCATCACCCGATCCGCCCGATCCGCGCCGCACAACAGCAACGCCGAAACCGGATCATGGCTACCGGAGAAACGCAGTTCATCCAGCTTGAACAACGCCAGATCCGCCTGCTTGCCCACCGCCAGTTCACCGATGTCGCTACGCCCGAGCAAACTGGCCGAGCCCTTGGTCGCCCAGCCCAACACCAATTCCGGCGTGATCTTCTCGGCGCCGTAACGCAGCCGCTGGATGTAAAGCGCCTGGCGGGTTTCGAGCATCATGTTCGACGCGTCGTTGGACGCCGAGCCATCGACGCCCAAGCCCAGCAACGCGCCGGCGGCGGTCAGCTCCAGGGTCGGGCAGATACCGGAAGCGAGGCGCATGTTCGAGCTCGGGCAATGGCAAATGCCGGTGCCGGCCGCGCCGAGGCGGGCGATTTCATCCGGGTTGAAGTGGATGCCGTGGGCCAGCCAGGTGCGCGGGCCGAGCCAGCCGACGCTGTCCAGATAATCGACGGTGCGCAGGCCGAAGCGTTGCAGGCAGAAGTCTTCTTCGTCGAGGGTCTCCGCCAGGTGCGTGTGCAAACGCACGTCGAGTTTGTTCGCCAGTTCGGCGCTGGCGGACATGATTTGCGGGGTCACCGAAAACGGTGAGCACGGCGCCAGGGCGATCTGGATTTGCGCGCCATCGCCACGCTCGTGGTACTCGGCGATCAGGCGCTGACTGTCGTCGAGGATTACTTCGCCTTCCTGCACGGTCTGCTGCGGGGGCAAGCCGCCGTCCTTTTCGCCGAGGCTCATGGAACCGCGCGTCAGCATGGCGCGCATGCCCAGTTCGCGAACGCTTTCGACTTGCACGTCGATCGCATTTTCCAGGCCTTTCGGGAACAGGTAATGGTGATCGGCGGCGGTGGTACAGCCGGACAGCAGGAGCTCGGCCAGCGCGACTTTTGTGGCGAGGGCGAGCTTTTCAGGGGTGAGGCGTGCCCAGACCGGGTACAGGGTTTTCAGCCACGGGAACAACGGCTGATTGACCACCGGCGCCCAGGCGCGGGTCAGGGTTTGATAGAAGTGGTGATGAGTGTTGATCAGCCCCGGCAGGATCACATGTTCACGAGCATCGAACACGTGTCCACAGGGCGCGGACGGTTGCTGGCCGGCAGCGAGGACTTCGACGATCAAGCCGTCTTGCAGCACCAAACCGCCACGGGCATCGAGGCCATTGGCAGTGAAGATCGCGAGGGGGTTTTTTAACCAGGTACGGGTCGCAGGCATGTTGGCCGGCTCCTCTGAAAGTGGGGTTCAGGTTAGCCAGCTCAGTGATTACCCTGTCTGCTGATCCAGGGTCGCCGCGAGGACGAGGTGCGGAGTTTCAAACAAAACCGCGAAACGGGCAAGCCCCGCCCGACCAGACGATCAATAACCTATAGGAGCTGGCTTGCCGGCGATGGTGTGTCAGTCGACATCCATGCAGCTGACACACCATCGCCGGCAAGCCGGCTCCTACAGAAGGGCGGCGGTGATTACCAGGGAATGGTTTCGCCCTTGTAATTGACGAAGTGGTGACCGCCCTTGCCGGTGTAGGCATTCACCTGATCAACCAAGCCACGCGTGCTGGTTTCCACATCCAGGTCGGCACCCTCACCACCCATGTCGGTCTTCACCCAGCCCGGATGCAGCGACAACACGGTCAGTTTCTGCTCGCCCAATTGCGTCACAAAACTGTTGGTCATCGAGTTCAACGCAGCCTTGCTCGCCTTGTACAACGCCAGTTCCGGCGCGTCCGGCATGGTCACGCTGCCGAGCACTGAACTCATGAACGCCAGGACGCCGCTGTCCGGGCGAATCTGCCCGACAAAACGCTGTGCCAGGTTGATCGGCGCCACCGCATTGGTGAAGAACAACTGACCGACTTCCGCCAGCGTTGCGCCGCCCGGTGTCTGCACGTCAGGTCCTTTGACCCCGGCATTCACGAACAGCAGATCAAACACTTCGCCCTTGAGCTGCTGACTCAAGGCAATGACGGCCTGCTGATCATCCATGTCGAGTTTTTCGATCCGCACCTTGCCCAGCGCCTGCAAGGCGTCGGCGTTCTGCGGGTTGCGCACGGTGGCGGTGACTTGCCAGCCATCGGCCAGCAGGGTTTTCACCAGACCGAGGCCCAAGCCCCGGGAGGCGCCGATGATGAGTGCGGTTTTTGCCGTAGACATGAGTGGCTTCCTTGGTAAGTGAGGATCACGGATTCAATGGACAACGCTGCCCGAGCCGTTGTTGCAACTCGTTGCGCAACGCGCCGAGTTCGTCCATTCGGGTTTCGATCAGTTTGAGTTTGTCTTGCAGCAATTGCGTGACGGCGCTGTCCGGATCGGGCGACTGCCACAACGCGGCGACGCTGTTGCCGATCTCGCCGAGGGTAAAGCCCAGCCGTTGAGCGGTCTTGATGTAGAGCACCAGTTGCACCATGTCGTCTGGATACTCGCGATAACCATTGGCGCTGCGTTGCGCCGCGATCAATCCGCGCTGCTCATAGAAGCGCAGCGTGTCACGGCTGACGGCGCTGGCCTGGGCTAGTTCACCGATGCGCATTCTGACGTCTCGAGAGGGCTTGACCCTGGAGCATACTCCAGGCTTTAGCCTTGTTGCTCCCTGATTTTTTGGAGCAAGACGGATGTGGACTTCAGCGCAATATCGCCGTTTGGTGCGCGGCAGCGCCTGGTATGACTTGATCGTGACGGCCGCGTTTGCCACGCCATGGAGTTTTGCGGCGTTGCATGGGGTGCTGGCGAGTGTTAGCCAGGCTTTGGATTTGCCCGGTGAACTGCCGGCGTTTGAGCCGATGCACATGCTGATGGCGAACCTGTTGGGCTCGATCGTGTGCGTGTGGGCGGTGCTGCGGATTCGTGATCCGCAGCAGGTGTATGGCCGTTATGACGCAGTCGGCAGATTTCTGTTTTCGGCTTGGCAGCTCTATGCCTTGCTCCATGGCGCCAGTTCGCTGTTGGTGCTTTTCCTGGTCTTTGAATTGGCGTGGGGCGTGGTTCAAGTGTTACCTGTTCGGGCCCCTTCGCGGGCAAGTGGGAGCGGTGCCCGCGAAGGGGCCGGTGCAGGCAACCTCTAGTGCCCCGCCTGCCACGGCTGCCCCAACGACACCGGCGCATACAACCGTGTGCGCACGGCATCCCGCGACAACAGCACCAGCACCACAATGGTTGCAACATACGGCAGCATCGCCAGCAGGCTCGATGGAATCGCCAGCCCCAACCCCTGCGCCACCAGGTGCAGGATGCTGGCGAGCCCGAACAGATAGGCCCCCAGCAGCAACCGCCACACCCGCCAACTGGCAAACACCACCAGCGCCAACGCAATCCAGCCTCTGCCCGCGCTCATGTTCTCCGCCCACATCGGCGTGTAAGCCAGCGACAGATAAGCCCCGGCCAACCCGGCCATCGCCCCGCCGAACAACACCGCCAAGGTGCGCACGCCCAACACCGGCAAGCCCATCGCACTGGCCGCATCCGGGTTTTCGCCGACGGCCTGAATGATCAGCCCGACACGACTTTTCACAATCACCCACGCCACCAGCGCAAACAACGCGAACGACAGGTACACCAGCAGATCCTGCGCAAACAGCATCCGCCCGATCAGCGGGATCTCGCTCAACCAGGGGATCGCCACCGGCTCAAAACCCGCCAGCGGTTTACCCACCCATGCCGCCCCGACAAACGTCGACAGGCCCACGCCGAAGATCGTCAGCGCCAACCCGGTGGCCACCTGATTGGCGTTGAACACCAGCGCCACCAACGCAAACAGCGACGACAGCAACATCCCGGCGAGCATCGCCAGCAACACGCCAAGCCAGAGGTTGCCGCTGTTCAACGCGACGATAAAACCGATCACCGCGCCAAACAGCATCATGCCTTCCTGGCCGAGGTTGAGGACGCCGCTTTTCTCACAGATCAGTTCACCCAGCGCCACCAATAGCAACGGCGTGCCGCAGCGCACCATGGCGTAGAAAATATTGCTCAGCAGATCGATATCCATCACAGCGCTCCTGCATGAACGGCGGTGGCGGGCGAACGGCGCACCCAGCGCAGATTCAAACGCGGTCGATAGAGAATCAGCACGTCACTGGCCAACAGGAAAAACAGCATCATGCCCTGGAACAATTGGCTGATCGCTTGCGGCAGGTTCATGCTCATCTGCGCGCTCTCGCCACCGATATACAGCAATGCCATCAACAGGCTGGAAAACAAAATCCCGATGGGGTTGAGTCGCCCGAGAAACGCCACGGTGATCGCGGCGTAGCCGTACCCCGGCGAGACTTGCGGCACCAGTTGGCCAATCGGCCCGGTGACTTCACACACCCCGGCCAGCCCGGCCAATCCGCCGCTGATCAACAGCGCCAGCCAGATCAGGCGCTTCTCGCGAAACCCGACAAAACCCGCCGCGCGCTTGTCCAGCCCGAGCACTTTGATCTGGAAACCGATGAAGCTTTTCTGCAACAAAACCCACACCGCCACCAACGCGAGCAACGCGAAATACACCCCGGCATGAACCCGACCGTCCTCCATCAACAGCGGCAAACGGCTGGCGTCGCCAAACATCGCCGACTCCGGAAAGTTGAACCCGGCCGGGTCCTTCAACGGCCCATGCACGCAAAACAGCAGCAGGTTCAGGGCGATGTAGTTGAGCATGATGCTGGTAAGGATTTCGTTGGCATTGAAGCGTGTGCGTAACCACGCCGTCAGCCCGGCCCAGGCTGCGCCGGCCAGCGTGCCGACGAGCAGGATCAAGACCAATGCCCAGCGGCTTTGCAGGCCGATAAGGTTGACCGCCAACGCACTGCCGGCCAGCGCGCCGAGTAGCAATTGACCTTCGGCGCCGATGTTCCAGATCCGCGCCTGATACGCCACGGCCAGGCCCAACGCGCAAAGCAGAATCGGCAGCGCTTTGACCAGCAATTCGGAGACGCCGTACAGGTCGCTGACCGGTGCGATCAGCAATGTATGCAACGTCAATAACGGGTCATGGCCGAGCGCGATAAACAGCAGCGAGCCGCAGCCCAACGTCAGGACCGCCGCCAACAACGGCGAGCACCAGAGCATCAGCCGCGATTGCTGGCCACGGGGTTCGAGAGAAAGCAGCATGTGAAACTCCGTTAAACCGTTGCCGGTGCAAGTGATGTTGGGGTGTCGAACTGGCCGGCCATCCAGCCGCCGACGTCGATCAGGCAGGTGTCGACAGTTGCCTTGAGTGGCGACAAGCGTCCACTGCACAAGGCGCCGAGCCGGTCGCTGATCTGGAACAGTTCGTCGAGGTCTTCGGAGATCACCAGGATCGCCGCGCCAGCATCGCGCAAGGCAATCAGCGCGCGGTGAATGGTCGCGGCAGCGCCGACGTCCACGCCCCAGGTCGGGTGCGCGGCCACCAGCAATTTCGGTTGCTGAAGCATTTCCCGACCGAGGATGAATTTCTGCAAGTTGCCACCGGACAGGCTGCGGGCCGGCGTTTGCGCGTCGGGTGTCTTGACGCCGAAGCGGCGGATGATGTCTTCGGCCAGCGCGTTGACCTTGCTTCGCTGAATCAACCCGTAGCTGACCAGACCTTGTTGAAATGCAGTGAGCAGGGCGTTGTCGGCCAGGCTCAACTCCGGCACCGCGCCGTGACCCAGACGTTCGGCGGGGACGAATGCCAGGCCGAGTGTGCGACGGGCATCTGGGGCTAAATGAGCCACCGCTTGCCCGCCAAAACGCAGGGTTGCACCGTCATTGCGGTGCAGGCGTTGTTCGCCGCTGAGCATTGCCAGCAACTCATCCTGGCCATTGCCGGCCACCCCGGCGATGCCGACGATTTCGCCGCCGCGCACTTCGAGATCGATGTCCTTCAGCGAGCAGCCAAACGGATCGGGGTTGTGCCACGACAATCCGCTCACGTTCAAAAATGCCTGATCGCCAACCACCTTTGGATAATCAGTAATCAGCTCGGCCGCTTCCCCGACCATCAACTGCGCCAGTTGCTGATCCGAGCACTGCGCCGGCACGCAATGCCCGGCCACGCGACCGCCGCGCAGCACCGTGGCGCTGTGGCACAACGCACGCACTTCACCGAGCTTGTGGCTGATAAACAGAATGCTGCAACCCTCGGCCGCGAGCCGGCGCAGGGTGACGAACAATTCGTCGGCCTCTTGCGGGGTCAGCACCGAGGTCGGTTCATCGAGAATCAGCAGGCGGATGTCCTGCATCAGGCACCGAATGATTTCAACCCGCTGCCGTTCGCCAATCGACAGGCTGTGGACCATTCGCTCCGGTTCCAGTGCCATGCCGTAGCGCCGGGACACTTCACGAATTTTTGGCTCAAGTTGTTTCGGTGTGCCGGCGGCTGCGCCCATCGCCAGCGCAATGTTTTGCGCCACGCTGAGGGTTTCGAACAACGAGAAGTGCTGGAACACCATGCCGATTCCTAAACCGCGAGCCTGGGCCGGGTTGCGCATGGTCACGCGTTGGCCTTGCCAGATCATCTCGCCAGCATCGGCTTGGGTGACGCCGTAGATAATTTTCATCAGCGTACTTTTGCCCGCGCCGTTTTCGCCGAGCAGCGCATGGATTTCTCCCGGCGCAATACTCAAGTCGATGGCATCGTTGGCCAGGCAACCCGGGTAGCGTTTGCTGATTCTGCGCAGTTGCAGGCGAGGCGTTTGGTCGGGGATCGGCACGGGGTTGGGCATGACAGGCTCGGGTCGATGGAAGTTGTGCCTGTGGATAAAGCAATTTCCTGGCCATTGAGTCAGGAAAAATGAAAAAGCGTATGGGCCGAGGCTCCGGTGGGCTGCTTCGACATCTTTCGATCCCGAACCAGGCACCACATGAGGGCGAAGCCGTTGAACAGGCTCCGGTTTTGCGCAGGCAGATTTGGTCAAAAAACGAGCAACCCACTGCAAGCCATGCCGGATATGGGGCCGCGCCAGCCATGAACGGGTTATCCACAGATTGCTCCACAGTATTTGTGCGCAAGCGCAAAGCTCGGGCATAAGCACTGACCGGCTTTCTTCTAAAGGTGCTAAACCACCCTAACTTATTGTTTTTGCGTGGATTTGATCGTTTTGATCGCAGATTGGATGAAAAATGAACAACGGCCGCAAAGCCGCATGACAGAAGGGTTACAGCGGAATGTGCTCAGGTTATCCACAGCCGGGTGCACAGTAGATGTGGGCAAATACGCTGGATCGACGAAAGGCTGTTGAGCGTTGTTGGTGCGATCAGCGCTGCAACAGAATGCGCCCGCGACTCAGGTCCGCGAGCTGGCTTTGTAGCTGCTCGATTTGCGCTTCGCCCATCGCCAGTTTCAGCTCCACACCGTTGGCCGTGAACGTTTCTTCCACCACCAATCCGCCCAGTTCGCTCACCCGAAGTTTCACCAGGGTCAATTCGCCAAACCCGCAGTTGCAACTCAGCGGCACACGGCTGATCAGCTCAACTTTCGGTGCCGCTTGCAGGCACTTGTTCGCACCGCCGCCATACGCTCGGGCGAGGCCGCCGGTGCCGAGTTGAATGCCGCCATACCATCGGATCACCAGCACCGCGACCTGATCGCAATCCTGTGCGTCGATGGCCGCCAGAATCGGTCGCCCGGCCGTGCCGCCAGGTTCTCCGTCATCGGTGCTGCGGTATTGGGCGCCGAGCTTCCATGCCCAACAATTGTGCGTGGCGTTCAGGTCGCTGTGCTGTTCGATGAAGGCCTGGGCTTCAGATGGGCTGCTGATCGGTGCGGCTAAGGTGATGAAGCGGCTTTTGCGAATTTCTTCGCGGTATTCGCAAACGCCGCTGAGGGTAAATGGCATAAGAGTCTTAAATGGCTGGAGTCAGGCCGCAGCCTTTGAGAATGATGCGGATCAGGTTGTCGCCGGCGTCTTCCATGTCTTGCTTGGTCAACTTGGTACGGCCGCTGACCCGGCAAATCTGCGTGGCAAAGTCCGCGTAATGCTGGGTGCTGCCCCACAGCAGAAAGATCAGGTTGACCGGCTCGACCGGGTCCATTTTGCCAGCGTCGATCCACGCTTGAAACACCGCCGCCCGGCCCTGGAACCAGGCGCGGTAGTCCTGGTTGAAATATTCGGTCAGGCACTCACCGCCGCTGATCACTTCCATGGCGAAGACTCGCGAGGCTTGCGGCTGGCGGCGGGAGAATTCCATTTTGGCGCGAATGTACCGCGTCAGCGCTTCGGCCGGATCATCCTCGGCGGTGAGGGTGTTGAAGGTGCTGTCCCACAACTGCAGGATGTTGCTCAACACCGCCACATACAAGCCGAGCTTGTTGGTGAAGTAGTAATGCAGGTTCGCCTTGGGCAACCCGGCATTCAGGGCGATGGTGTTCATGCTCGTGCCTTTGAATCCGTGACGGGCGAACTCGTCTTCGGCGGCTTTGATGATGGTCTCTTCGTTCTTCTGACGAATGCGGCTGGCAGGTTTGCCGCCGTGAGCGGGGACTTCAAAGGTCATAGGCACTTCCGGACAAGTGGGTGGGTGCAACCAGTGCGTTGATAGCGCAACCACAGTTTTCAGACAAGTCCCGAAGCAATAAAACCCGAACACCACACCCCCTGTGGGAGCGGGCTTGCTCGCGAAGGCGGTGGGTCAGCCGCATGAATATTGACTGACCCACCACTTTCGCGAGCAAGCCCGCTCCCACAAGGTTTCATCGTGTTGCGGCCAGGCTCTCAAGGAAGCTTTCCAGCACCAAATGCGGGCGACGACCCTTGCGAGTGACGGATGCGAGGCTCAAGTCATAGAAACGTGCTTTCGGTTTCAGTGCACGCAAGCGACCTTGTTGTACCCAGAGGCTGGCGTAATGATCCGGCAGGTAACCGATGTAGCGCCCGGTCAGAATCAGAAACGCCATGCCTTCGCGGTCCGATGCACTGGCGGTGCAATTGAGTGCCTGGTAATGCGCCTGAATCTCGGCCGGCAAACGGAAAGTCGGGGCGATGGCGTCCTGACTGTTGAGGCGCTCGTCGTCCAGTTGTTTGTCATCGACATAAAACAATGGATGGCCGACCGCGCAATACAACAGCGAACGTTCGCTGTAGAGCGGCTGATATTCCAACCCCGACAGTGCGCTGGCCTGCGGCACCACGCCGACATGCAAACGGCCGTCGAGCACGCCTTGCTCGACTTCATTTGGCGCGATCATGCGGATCTGAATCTGCACGTCCGGTCCGCGCTCCTTCAATTGCGCCAGGGCGTGGGTGATACGCATGTGGGGCAGGGTGACGAGGTTGTCGGTCAGGCCAATGGTCAATTCGCCGCGCAGGTGTTGATGCAGACCGTTGACCTCGGTGCGGAAACTTTCCAGCGCACTCAATAGCTGCAACGCCGATTGATAGACCTCGCGGCCTTCTTCTGTCAGGGAAAACCCGGCGCGACCGCGTTGGCACAGGCGCAGGCCGAGGCGCTGTTCCAGGTCGCTCATTTGCTGACTGATCGCCGAGCGGCCAATCCCGAGCACCGATTCCGCCGCAGAGAAACCGCCGCACTCCACCACGCTGCGAAAAATCCGTAGCAGGCGGATATCAAAGTCGCTGACTTGTGCCAGCGGATCGGGGCGACGAGTGCTCATAGTTTAGTAGCGGCCTGACTGAACGTTAGAAAAGTTGGATTTCACAGACTTTATCCCCATGGCAATTTAGCTGCAAGAACGCTTTTCATCTCCACGCCGCTTATTGCCTTGCGAGGTTTTGCCCATGAACTTGCCTGAAAACGCCCCGACTTCCCTGGCCAGCCAGCTCAAGCTCGATGCTCACTGGATGCCCTACACCGCCAACCGAAATTTCCAGCGCGATCCGCGACTGATCGTGGCGGCTGAAGGCAGTTGGCTGACGGACGACAAGGGGCGCAAGGTCTACGATTCGCTGTCTGGTCTGTGGACCTGCGGCGCCGGGCACACCCGCAAGGAAATCCAGGAAGCGGTTGCCAGGCAACTGGGCACGCTCGATTACTCGCCGGGCTTCCAGTACGGTCACCCGTTGTCGTTCCAACTGGCGGAAAAAATCACCGACCTGACGCCGGGCAATCTGAATCACGTGTTCTTCACCGACTCGGGTTCCGAGTGCGCTGACACTGCAGTGAAGATGGTCCGCGCGTACTGGCGCCTGAAAGGCCAGGCAACCAAAACCAAAATGATCGGCCGTGCCCGTGGTTACCATGGCGTGAACATCGCCGGCACCAGCCTTGGCGGTGTGAACGGCAACCGTAAATTGTTCGGCCAGGGTTTGATGGATGTCGATCACCTGCCGCACACCTTGCTGGCGAGCAATGCTTACTCGCGCGGTATGCCGAAAGAGGGCGGTATCGCGCTGGCCGATGAGCTGCTCAAGTTGATCGAACTGCATGACGCGTCGAACATCGCTGCCGTATTCGTTGAACCAATGGCCGGTTCCGCTGGTGTGCTGGTTCCGCCTGAGGGCTACCTCAAGCGTTTGCGCGAAATCTGCGATCAGCACAACATCCTGCTGGTGTTCGACGAAGTGATCACCGGTTTCGGCCGTACCGGTTCGATGTTCGGCGCTGACAGCTTCGGCGTGACCCCGGACCTGATGTGCATCGCCAAGCAAGTCACCAACGGCGCGATCCCGATGGGCGCGGTGATTGCCAGTTCCGAGATCTACCAGACTTTCATGAACCAGGCGACGCCTGAGTACGCCGTGGAATTCCCGCACGGTTACACCTACTCCGCGCACCCGGTGGCTTGCGCTGCAGGCCTGGCCGCCCTCGACCTGCTGCAAAAGGAAAACCTGGTGCAGAGCGTGGCCGACGTCGCACCGCATTTCGAAAATGCGCTGCACGGCCTGAAGGGTTCGAAAAACATCATCGACATTCGCAACTACGGTCTGGCCGGTGCAATCCAGATCGCCCCGCGTGACGGCGACGCCATCGTACGTCCGTTCGAAGCGGGCATGGCGCTGTGGAAAGCCGGGTTCTACGTGCGCTTCGGCGGCGACACCCTGCAGTTCGGCCCAACCTTCAACAGCAAGCCGCAAGACCTTGATCGTCTGTTCGACGCGGTCGGCGAAGTGCTGAACAAAATCGACTGATTTTTCCCTTCTATATAGAGGCGCCCGGTGACGGGCGCCTGTGGACAACTTTTCAGGAGCCCCGCATGAGCCTTATCCCGCATTTGATCAACGGCGAACTGGTGACCGAAGACGGTCGCACCGCCGACGTGTTTAACCCGTCTACCGGCCAGGCGATCCACAAGCTGCCATTGGCCAGCCGTGAAACCATCCAGAAAGCCATCGACTCGGCCAAGGCTGCGTTCCCGGCCTGGCGCAATACTCCGCCGGCCAAACGTGCGCAGGTGATGTTCCGCTTCAAGCAACTGCTGGAACAGAACGAAGCGCGTATCGCTCAACTGATCAGCGAAGAACACGGCAAGACCCTGGAAGATGCAGCCGGTGAACTGAAGCGCGGTATTGAGAACGTCGAGTTCGCGTGCGCGGCACCGGAAATCCTCAAGGGCGAATACAGCCGTAACGTCGGCCCGAACATTGATGCCTGGTCGGACTTCCAGCCGTTGGGCGTGGTTGCCGGTATTACTCCGTTCAACTTTCCGGCGATGGTGCCGCTGTGGATGTATCCACTGGCGATCGTTTGCGGTAACTGCTTCATTCTCAAACCGTCCGAGCGTGATCCAAGCTCGACGCTGTTGATCGCTCAGTTGTTGCTGGAAGCCGGTCTGCCGAAAGGCGTGCTGAGCGTTGTGCATGGCGACAAGGCTGCCGTAGATGCGCTGATCGAAGCGCCGGAAGTCAAAGCGCTGAGTTTTGTCGGTTCGACGCCGATTGCCGAATACATCTATGCCGAAGGCACCAAACGCGGCAAACGCGTTCAGGCACTGGGCGGCGCGAAGAACCACGCGGTGCTGATGCCGGACGCGGACCTGGATAACGCCGTCAGCGCACTGATGGGCGCGGCTTACGGTTCTTGCGGAGAGCGTTGCATGGCGATTTCGGTAGCCGTGTGTGTCGGCGACCAGGTGGCGGATGCGTTGGTGGCGAAACTGACGCCGCAGATCAAGGCATTGAAGATCGGTGCCGGTACCACTTGTGGCCTGGACATGGGGCCATTGGTCACCGGTCAGGCTCGTGACAAAGTCAGTGGCTATGTAGAAGACGGCGTTGCATCGGGGGCAACCTTGGTGGTGGATGGTCGTGGCCTGAGCGTGGCCGGTCATGAGGAAGGGTTCTTCCTGGGTGGCTGCCTGTTCGATAACGTCACGCCAGAGATGCGTATCTATAAAGAAGAGATCTTTGGTCCTGTGCTTTGTGTCGTCCGGGTCAATAGCCTCGAAGAAGCGATGCAACTGATCAACGATCACGAGTATGGCAACGGCACCTGCATCTTTACCCGTGATGGCGAAGCGGCGCGGTTGTTCTGCGATGAGATCGAAGTCGGCATGGTCGGCGTTAACGTGCCGTTGCCGGTGCCGGTGGCTTATCACAGCTTTGGCGGCTGGAAGCGTTCGCTGTTCGGCGATCTGCATGCGTATGGCCCGGATGGCGTGCG
The DNA here is from genome assembly GCF_045447035.1 of Pseudomonas sp. O230. Lineage (NCBI taxonomy): Bacteria > Pseudomonadati > Pseudomonadota > Gammaproteobacteria > Pseudomonadales > Pseudomonadaceae > Pseudomonas > Pseudomonas sp. O230. The sequence continues at coordinate 212,790 of NZ_JBJGXN010000013.1, forward strand.
CTTCTACACCCGTCGCAAGGCCATCACCCAGCGCTGGCCGCAACGGGCGAGCCATGAAGCGTCGCAATTTGCGTTCCCTAGCTTGTAAGTAGAAGGGAAGAAGGCCGAGCCCCTTGGGCTCGGCCTTCGTGTTTCTGGGCTTTTTTGACCTATATGACAGAAATGTGAAATTAGA
>NZ_JBJGXN010000014.1:0-183285 GCF_045447035.1 Pseudomonas sp. O230
GGGTTTCAACTGTGGCGGCGGCACCACTGCCATGGCGTTATGGGAGTGCATGCGCAGTTATATGGAGATTGGGCCAGAGGCAGTCCCTGAAAGTCGAGTTGGCGTTGCGCCCTATGAAGAAACACAAATTGGCTCGATCATCACCGACTTGCGCAAGGGCAACTTGTTGGGCGTTTTATGGGGAATATTTTGCATTACGATTTTGGGGACGTACTTGGCAGAGAAAGTTCAGGATTTGATACTTTCGCATCCGCCAGAGCTGCCCTATCCCGAAATCACCGAATGGTCAAAACCATTACCCCAGGAACAGTGGGCCAAACGGTCCCCGGAACTAGAAGCCGCCATCGCCAAACGAGAGGCTGAACTCGCCACGCAGGCAGAGCGAGAGTTGGCTTGACGACGAATACTCAAGACTCCCGCGACCTGATCAAAAATCGCCCATTCAACCACTACAAAGCACCGCGTCCGTGGCGAGACATGGCACCTCATTGGTTGTCCAGCAGCGCCTGTCAGTGGATACCGTACAAGGAAGGTCACTCGTTTGAATCGACGGCCTCGTTCTCCAACGCATCCTCGATTTGCTCGCGATTTTTACCCTTGGTCTTCAACTCACTCACAATCACCGCCGCCACAATCAACCCAGCCCCAACCAACGCAATCGCCGGCAACCGCTCCCCGGCGATCCGCCCGACGATCCCGGCCCAGACCGGCTCACCCGCATAAATCAACGTCGCCCGCGTTGGCGAAACGCTCTTCTGCGCCCAGTTCATCGCCACTTGAATCGCAGCGCTTGCCGCGCCGAGGCCGAGGGCGCTGCACAGCAGTAACCATGAAAAATCCGGAATGACTTCCTGAGTCGGCACCACCAGCAAGAACGACAACACCGAGGTGGTTGCCAATTGCACCACCGTCACCCGCCGCACATCGACCTGTCCGGCGTAGGTGCTGATCAGAATGATCTCCGCGGCAATCGCGATAGCGCTGATCAACGTGGCGATTTCACCGGGGCTGAAATTGAACGAAGCACCCGCAGGCCCCGACAGCAACATCAACCCGGTAAACGCCAACATGATCCCGATGCTTGGCATTAACCCCGGACGCCGCCCCAGTACCAGCCATTGCAGCAACGGCACAAAGGGCACATACAACGCGGTAATGAATGCCGACTGGCTGCTGGGAATGCTCTGCAAGCCCACGGTCTGCAAGCCGTAACCGAGCATGATCGCCACACCGATAAAGGCGCCGGCTTTAAGTTCGAACAGGGTCAGTTCCCGCAGATGACGCCAGGAGAACAGGGCGACGATAATCGCCGCCGCCGCAAAGCGCAGGCCGACGAAGAACATCGGGCCGCTGACGGTCATCGCGTGCTGCACCAGCAAGAAGGTCCCGCCCCAGACCATGGTGATCAACACCAGCACACACTCGGCCTTGCTGAACTTGCGGGAAGAAGCCTGGGAGGAGTTCAACGACGTCATGACCTTGCGCGCTACCTGAGGGCGACGCACAATGCGCCGAATGTTGGGCAGTATACTGCCCAACCCCACCAAGTGAGCAATATAGTGCACAAAGATTCAACGCAACGGGCTTCGGTCCTTCAGCACGTCAGCCTGAACGTTCGGCGTCTGCGCCACGCCGCTGACATGAGCCAGACCGCGCTGGCGGAAAAGTCCGGGGTCAGCCGCCGCATGCTGGTGGCCATCGAGGCCGGCGAAAAGAACGTCAGCCTGACCACCCTCGACCGTGTGGCCGAAGCGCTGGACGTGGCCTTCAGCGACCTGATCCAGGCGCCGGACGCCCGCGACCCGAGCCGCATCAACGAGCTGGCCTGGGCCGGGGTGATTCCGGGCAGCAAAGCCGTGTTGTTGTCCAAAGCCAGCGCCACCCGCGAGGTCGAGCAATGGGAATGGTGCCTGCAACCGGGCGAAATATACCCATCGCAACCGGATGCCGAAGGCTGGAGCGAACAGATCTATGTGTTCGAAGGCTGCCTGACCCTGATGCTCAGCGACACGCCCCATGAGATCGCCGCCGGCGAGTTCTATATGTTTGCCAGCAACCAGCCGCACAGCTATCGCAATGATGGGCCGGTCGCCGTTCGGTTCGTGCGAAACGTGGTGATCTAACTGTTCGCCGACCAACACTGGACGGACACTTTGTTGTTTTTAAGCTGCAAGACTTTCTCTGATAGTTATTCAACTAGCTGATAAATAAGAAAATATATTTCGGGCACGACTCCTGCAAAAGCTCTGGTGCATCCACCAGAATCCCGGAGTCGGCCCATGACAGCCTCTGCCCAAACCCCTCGCACTGCCCATGTGATCCGCTCGGACGCCGAGGCAATCGCCGTCGCTCAGAAACTCGCCGCACGTTTCGCCATCGAGGCCAGTGCGCGCGATCGCAAGCGACGTTTGCCGGTCGCTGAACTCGACGAGTTTTCCGCCAGCGGTCTCTGGGGCATCACCGTTCCCAAGGAATACGGTGGCGCTGGCGTTTCCTACGTGACCGTCGCGCAAGTGATCAAGATCATCTCCGCCGCCGACTCGTCCCTCGGCCAGATCCCGCAAAACCACCTCGGCGTGCTCGACATCCTGCTGCAAACCGCCACCGAAGAGCAGAAGCGTTACTACTTCGGCAAAGTCCTGCAGGGTTACCGCTTCGGCAATGCCTTCTCCGAAGCCAAAAGCAAAAACGCCGGGGCCTTTGAAACCCGCATCCGTTTTGACAAAGACACGGCGCAAATCGACGGCGAGAAGTTCTACTGCACCGGCGCGCTGTTCGCGCACATTGTCCCGGCGGTGGCGGTCAACGAGCAGAACCAGGCGTTCATCGCGTTCATCGAGCGCGACAATCCAGGCTTGACGGTGATCGACAGTTGGGACGGCTTTGGTCAGCGCACCACGGCCAGCGGCGGTGTCACCCTGAACGCAGTGAAAGTGCCGTTGAGCGCGGTGATCCCGGCCCACAAGGCGTTTGACGAACCCACCGCCGACGGCCCGATTTCGCAAATCATTCAAGCCGCAGTGGACACCGGGATCGCCGTCGGCGCGCTGGAAGAAACCAAGCGCTACGCCCGTGAATCCCGCCCATGGATCGACAGCGGACAGGACCACGGCTGGCAGGACCCGTTCAGCATCGCCGCCATCGGCGACCTCGAATGGCGGGTCCACGGCACCGAAGCGATCCTCAACAAGGCCGGACAAGCCATTGACGCGGCGTTGCTTGACGCCAATGAAGACACGGTGGCCCACGCCTCGGTGGTGGTTGCCCAGGCCAAAGTCCTCTCGGCCGAAATCGCCTTGCTCGCCAGCAGCAAACTCTTCGAACTGGCCGGCACCCGCTCGGTGCTCGGCAAGTACAACCTCGACCGTCACTGGCGCAACGCCCGTACGCACACGCTGCACGACCCGGCGCGCTGGAAATACCACCTGATCGGCAACTACCTGCTCAACGGCGTCAAGCCTGCGCGCCACGCCTGGAACTGAGGAGTCCACCATGAATGCCTTGACCCAACCGATTGTTGCCGGGCAACCCCTGGCCAACAGTCAGCATGACTTGCACAACGCGCGCAGTTTGCTCGATGCGAGCCTGCGCTTCGTTCGTCAGCAGAGCCACATCAAGGATGACCCTTACGTCATCAGCCGTTTCGGTGATTTGCACATTCGCATCGAAGTCGCTGCCGCACTGCTGGAACGTGCCGAAGCTTTTCTGAACAGTCACCAAGACGACACCGAAATCAGCATCGCCATCGCCGAGTCGCATCTGGCCAGTGCAGATGCGTTGAACGCCGTCAGCAACGCCGAATTCGAACTCACCGGACAACGCACTGTGTTGCCCGGTTCACTGCACGATCCGCTGCGCTGGAAACTCCACCTCATCGGTAATTTTCGCCTCAACGGCATTCATCCCCCAAGTTTCAGGAGCGCCGTTTGATGGCCCGGGAAATTCGTCTCAATGCTTTCGACATGAACTGCGTCGGTCACCAGTCGCCCGGTTTGTGGGCGCACCCACGGGACCGCTCGTGGCAGTACAAAGACCTCGAGTACTGGACCGATCTGGCGAAAATCCTCGAGCGCGGCAAATTCGACGGGTTGTTCATCGCCGACGTGCTGGGCATCTACGACGTCTACAACGGCAATGGTGATGCGGCGATTCGTCAGGCGGCGCAGGTGCCGGTCAATGATCCGCTGCAACTGATTCCGCCGATGGCGCTGGTCACCGAGCATCTGGGTTTCGGCCTGACCGCGTCGCTGTCGTTTGAACACCCATATCCGTTTGCCCGACGTTTGTCGACGCTTGATCACCTGACCAAGGGCCGCGCGGGTTGGAACATCGTGACCTCGTACCTGGAAAGTGGTGCAAAGAACCTCGGGCAGAAAGCCCAGACCGAACACGACGCCCGCTACGATTTTGCCGAAGAGTATCTGGAGGTTTGCTACAAGCTCTGGGAAGGCAGTTGGGAAGAGGGTGCGATCCTGCGTGATCGCGAGCGTCGGATTTTCAGCGATCCGAGCAAGATCCATGAGATCCGGCACGTCGGCAAACACTTCCAGGTGCCGGGCATTCACCTCTGCGAACCTTCGCCGCAGCGTACGCCTGTGTTGTATCAAGCCGGCGCATCGAGTCGCGGCAAGCAGTTTGCCGCTGAACATGCCGAATGCGTGTTCGTCGCGGCGCCGTCCAAAGTGCTGCTGAAGAAGACTGTGGCTGACATCCGTCGCCGCGCCGCCGAGGCCGGGCGTGATCCGAAGAAAATCCTGATCTTCAACCTGCAAACGGTGATCCTCGGCGAGACCGACGCCAAGGCCAAAGCCAAGTTCGAGGAATACAAAACCTGGGTCAGTTACGAAGGCGCGATGGCATTGATTTCGGGCTGGACCGGGATCGACTTCAGTCAGTTCAAACCGGATGAACCGCTCAAGCATGTGCACACCAACGCCATCCAATCGGCGGTGGAAGCGTTCTCCACGGCTGATCCGAACAAGGTCTGGACGCCCAACGAACTGGCCGATTGGGTCGGGATTGGCGGGTTTGGTCCGCTGTTTGTCGGCAGTCCCGAGACCGTGGCCGACCTGCTGCAGGAGTGGGTTGAGGAGACCGAGGTCGACGGTTTCAACCTGGCCTATGCGTTGACTCACGAAACCTTCATCGACGCCGTGGAATTGCTGGTGCCGGAGTTGCAGAAACGTGGGGTCTACAAGACCGAATACGCCCCCGGGACCTTGCGCGAGAAGTTGTTCGGCGAAGGACCGCGGCTGCCGCAGATTCATCCGGGCGCGGGATATCGGGATTTGGCGGCGTTGCGGCAGCAGGAGAAGAGCGTGGTGTCGGCCTAGACGCCATCGCCGGCCAGCCGGCTTCAAGGTGTTATGTCGTCCACAAATTTCACCACCGACGCGAAACCTGTGGGAGCGGGCTTGCCCGCGATGAGGCCGGCACTTCCAACATTGATGTTGTCTGTCACACCGCTATCGCGGGCAAGCCCGCTCCCACAGGGTTTTGTGGTGTGTAAAAGATTTCAGCCCAGCGGACCACCGCACGCTTTTGCCCATGAACAGGAGGTCAACCCATGAGCGTGCATGAACTCAAACGTCCGCCCGTTGCGGACACCGCCGAGTGGCGGGTCGAACTGCCCACGGCGCTGGAGCAATTGCGCCACTGGGCGCAGGTCAGTCCGTTGCAACCGGCGCTACGCCACAAGCGCCACGGCCAGTGGTTTGTCTGGCGCTGGATCGATGCCCTGCGTGATGTCGAGCGCTTGGCCGACGGCTTGCGCCAGCAAGGTTTCACCGAGGATTCGCGCCTGGCCCTCAGTGGTGCCTTCGAGCCGAATCTGTTGCTGCTGGCCCTGGCCGCACAACACATTGGCGCGCAATTGCTGACGCTGCCGGACAGCCTCGACCCCGAATCCCTGCACAAAATCCTCTGGCGCAGCGGTCCCACGCACGCCTTCGTTCAGGGGCGGCAAACGCGACAGCTATGGCTCAATCAGGGCCAAACGCTGCTGAATTTCAACGAGCTGCTCGGGCCGGTGGACACCCCGCAACGCCTCAACCGCTGGAGTCAGAGCGCGCAACTGTGGAGCGAAGAGGGCACGCAATGGCAGGCCGGCCTGACGGTGGTGCTGGAGCAATGGTTGAGCAGCGGCCAATCGCTGGCCTTTCCGGAAAGCCCCGGCAGTGCCAGTCGCGACCGTCGTGAAGTGGCGCCATCCGGGCTGTTGCTGTCGGCCGAGCGTCTGCAATGGTTGGCCGGGGAAATCGACAGTCGTCTCGCCGCGCAAGGCACCTGGCGTCGACGTCTGTGCGAGTGGGCCATCGCTCAGCCGGAAAAAGGCCTGCAACGGCTGATCAAAAATCGCGTTCGCCGACTGCTCGGGTTTCACAACCTGCATTACATCTGGCAGGCCACGCGCACGCCTGAGGTGAAAGCCGCGCCAACCTGGCTGACTGAATTCAAACGGGACATCGCATGACCTCGACCGATTCCATCCTGCAAGTCAGCGGCATTTCCCTGTCCTTCAAAGGCGTGAAAGCGATCAACGAACTGTCCTTCGACGTGCGTCGGGGCGAGATCTGCGCGCTGATCGGCCCTAACGGCGCGGGCAAGAGTTCGCTGCTCAACGTGCTGAACGGCGTGTACCGCTTCGACGCCGGTTCGATTGTCTTCGAACAACAGCCGTTCAAACGCATCGACCCGTTGACCGCTGCGCGCCGAGGCATTGGTCGCACGTTCCAGAACAACGCGCTGTTCAAAAAAATGAGCGTGATCGACAACATCCTTACCGGCCTGTCGCGGCACTTGCGCAGCAGCTTCATCGAACAGGCGCTGAACCTGCCGCGAGCACGACGCGAAGCCGCAGCCTTCCGCCAACAAGCCCAGGGCATTCTCGAATTCCTTGAGCTGCAAGCGCATCGCGAGGTGCCGGTGGGCAATCTGTCCTACGGCCTGCAAAAACGCGTAGAGCTTGGCCGCGCCTTGATCGCCGGTCCGCGCCTGTTGCTGCTGGATGAGCCGATGGCCGGGATGAACGCCGAAGAGAAACAGGAAATGGCCCGTTTCATTGCGGACATCAACCGAGACCTCGGCACCACGGTGGTGTTGATCGAGCACGACATGAGCGTGGTCATGGGCCTGTCCGACCACGTCGTGGTGCTCGATTACGGGCGCAAGGTCGGTGACGGCACGCCCGCCGAAGTGCAGGCCGATCCCGAAGTGATCGCGGCGTATCTGGGAGTGGTGCACTGATGACGTTCTTCTTCGAAACCCTGCTCGGCGGCCTGCTCGCCGGCACCCTGTATTCGCTGGTCGCCATCGGCTTCGTGCTGATCTACAAGGCCAGCGGCGTGTTCAATTTTGCCCAGGGCGCGATGCTGTTGTTCGCCGCGCTGACCTTCGTCAGCCTGCACGATCAGGGCGTGCCGTTTGCCCTGGCGCTGGTGCTGACCGTGGGGGTGATGATCATCGGCGCGTTGCTGATCGAACGGCTGGTGCTGCGGCCGCTGGTCAATCGCTCACAGATCACCTTGTTCATGGCCACGCTCGGGCTGTCATTCATCATCGAAGGCCTGGCTCAAGGCTTGATGGGCTCGCAAGTGCGGGCGCTGGACCTGGGCATCGACGACGTGCCGGTGTTTATCGGCGCGATGATGGTCAGTCAGTTCGACCTGATCGCAGCGGCGGTGGCCATTGTGCTGGTGACGGTGTTGGCGTTGTTGTTCAACAAGACCCGCATCGGCGTGTCGTTGCGTGCGGTGGCGGATGACACCACTGCCGCGTTGTCGATCGGCATCAACCTCAACCGCATCTGGCAGATCGTCTGGGCCGTGGCCGGGGTTGTCGGGCTGGTCGCCGGATTGCTCTGGGGCGCACGCCAAGGGGTGCAGTTTTCGCTGTCGCTGGTGGTGCTTAAGGCTTTGCCGGTGCTGATCATTGGCGGCTTCACTTCGATTGGCGGGGCGATTGTCGGCGGGCTGATTGTCGGCGCGGCGGAGAACCTCGCCGAGGTCTACCTCGGTCCGCTGATTGGCGGCGGCATCACGCCTTGGTTCGCTTACGTCCTGGCCTTGGCCTTCCTGTACATCCGTCCCGCCGGCCTGTTCGGCGAGCGCGCCATCGAGCGAGTCTGAACCCATGTCGATATCCCTTACCCGCGAAACCGCGCCGTCGGTGTTAATCCAGCGCCGCGTTCCGTTCGGACTGCTTGGCCTGTTATTGATCGCCTTCGTGGTTGTGCCGCTGACCGGCAACGACTATTGGCTGAACGCGATTCTGATCCCGTTCCTGGTGCTGTCGCTGGCCGGACTCGGTCTGAATTTGCTCACCGGCTACACCGGCCAGACTTCGGTCGGCGCGGCCGGGTTCATGGCGGTCGGGGCGTTCGCCACGTATGGATTTTTGCTGCGTTTGCCTGAGCTGGGTTTGCCCGTCGCGCTGCTCGGCGGCGGCTTGATCAGCGCGGTGGTGGGCTTTGTCTTCGGCCTGCCGAGTTCGCGGATCAAGGGTTTTTACCTGATGGTCACCACGCTGGCGGCGCAGTTCTTCCTGGAGTGGCTGTTCGTCAAATTTCCCTGGTTCTATAACTACGGATCATCCGGGACCATTTCCGCGCCGAAACTGGCGCTGTTCGGCCACGACCTCAATACGCCGGTCGGCCGTTATTTACTGACCCTGACCACCGTGTTGTTGCTGACCTGGGTCGCCGTGAACCTGGTGAAAAGCCAGATCGGCCGCAACTGGATGGCGATCCGCGACATGGACACCGCCGCAGCGGTGATCGGCATTCCGGTGGTGCGCTACAAACACCTGGCGTTCGCCGTCAGTTCGTTCTACCTCGGCATCGCCGGGGCGCTGTGGGCCTTCGCCTATCTGGGCACCGCGAGCGCCAGCAGCTTCGATATCAATCGCTCGTTCCAGATCCTGTTCATCATCATTATCGGCGGCATGGGCAGCATCGCCGGCAACTTCGTCGGCGCGGCGTTTATCAGCCTGTTGCCGATCCTGCTCAGCCACGCCGGACAAGCCTTGTTCGGCGGTTCGGTAGACGCCGGGCAATTGCAGAACCTGCAAAAAATCATCTTCGGCGTGCTGATCATCCTGTTCCTGATCAAGGAACCGGAAGGCCTGATTCGCCTGCTGGGCAACCTCCGTGAACGGCTGCGTCACTGGCCGCTGCGCTTCTGAATCCTTCCCATTTTTAGATAGAGAGACAACATGCGTGCATCCTTGAAACGTTCGTTGGTCGGCGCCGCTTTAACGCTGGCGGTTTTCAGCAGTGCGGTGCCGGTGGTCCAGGCCTCGGCGGACCAGCAATTCTTCCCGTTGGCCACCTATCGCGTCGGCGCCTATGCCTCCAGCGGCGTGCAGGTATGGGCGGGAATGCTCGATTACCTCAACTACATCAACGATGTGGAAGGCGGGATCAACGGCGTCAAACTGGTCTGGCAGGAATGCGAAACCGAGTGGACGGCGGAGAAGGGCATCGAGTGCTACGAGCGCTTCAAGAAAGGCCTGGATGGCGCCCCGGTGGCGATCTATTCACCCAACGGCGCGCCAGCGGCCTATGCGCTGAGCGAGCGTGCGGAAGTCGACAAAATCCCCTTGATCACCCTCGGCTACGGGCGCACCGAAGCCACCGACGGCACGGTGTTCCCGTACAACTTTCCGGTGATGCTGACCTTCTACAGCGAGGCGTCGAGCCTGATCAACTACATCGCCCAGCGTGAGGGCGGTTTCGACAAACTCAAGGGCAAGAAGATTGCCACGGTCTACCACGACTCGGCGTACGGTCGGGAAACCCTCGGCCCGCTGAAGTTGCTGGCGGAAAAGTACGGTTTTGCGAACATTCAGATTCCCGTGGCCGATCCGGGCAACGAGCAATCGGCGCAATGGCGGCAGATTCGCCAGGTCAACCCGGACTGGGTGTTCCTGCGTACCTGGGGCGTGTCGACGCCGGTCGCGGTGAAAACCGCCGCGCGTTTCGGCTTCCCGGTGGACCACATCGTCGGCGACATCTGGGCCAGTTCCAGCGAAGACGTGTTGCCTGCCGGCGCGGCTGCCAAAGGCTATCTGGCACTGACGCCATACCCGGCCGGCAGTAATTTCGAGATCCACAAACGCCTCAAGCAATTCATCCTCGACAAGGGTAAAAGCGACCTCAAGGACCTGAAGAACTTCGGCAGCGTCTACTACAACTCCGGGCTGGTGAACGCCGCCGTGATGGTGGAAGCGATCCGCACCGCCCAAGGCAAATTCGGCAAGCGGCCGTTAAATGGCGAAGAAGGCCGCTGGGGCCTGGAACACCTGAACATCGACGATGCGCGGCTCAAGGACATGGGCTATTTCGGCCTGATGCAGAACCTCAAATTGTCCTGCAAGGACCACGAGGGTGGCGGCTCGGCGCGGGTTCAGCAGTGGGACGGCGCGAACTGGACACTGATCAGCGACTGGATCGCCGCCGACCGCGCTTTGTTGCGGCCGTTGATCGATGAAAAATCCGCCGCGTTCGCCAAGGAAAAAGGCCTGACGCCACGCACCTGCGCCGGGGATGAATAAACCATGAGCCAAGCCGCCAGCGACATAGCCGCCAACGACCTGTTGCGAGTCAACGATATCGAGGTGATCTACGACGGCGCGATCCTGGCCGTGGCCGGGGTTTCGCTGACGGTGCCCAAGGGCGGCATCGTCGCGTTGCTCGGTGCCAACGGCGCGGGTAAAAGCACCACGCTCAAGGCGATTTCCGGGTTGGTGCGGGCCGAGCGGGCGCAGGTCAGTCGCGGCACCATCGAGTTTCTCGGCCGCGATACGGCGGGTGTCGATCCCAGTCTGCGAGTGCGTCAGGGGATGGTGCATGTGCTGGAAGGTCGGCACGTATTCGCGCAACTGACGGTCGAGGACAACCTGCGCAGTGGTGGTTTTGTGCGGGGGTTGAGCCGCCAGGACATGGCCCGGGACCTGGAGCGGATTTACGCCTGGTTCCCGCGTCTGAAAACCAAGCGCAAGACCCAGGCCGGGCTGACCTCCGGGGGCGAGCAGCAGATGGTCGCCATCGGTCGCGCGTTGATGACGCGTCCTACTTTGGTACTGCTTGATGAACCTTCCATGGGTTTGGCGCCTATTATCGTCCAGGAGATTTTCGAGATCGTCGCCCAGCTCAATCGCGACGAGCAGGTGAGCTTTCTGATCGCCGAGCAAAACATTAATGTGGCGCTCAAATACGCCTCGACGGCTTACGTGCTCGACACCGGCCGGGTGGTGTTGTCGGGCAGCAGCGAGGCGCTGTTGGCACGGGGCGATCTGCATGACTTTTATTTAGGTAAACACTGAGCAGTGAGAACGCCATGACTGAAACCCAACGCGGACAGGCGACCGACGCCATCCGCCACGCGGACATCCTGATCGTCGGCGGCGGCCTCAGCGGCGCGATGCTGGCGGCGCAGTTATTGCGTTTGCCCGGCAAGCGCTCGTTGCTGGTGATCGAACCCCGAGCGGAACTCGGCCGGGGCGAGGCCTACAGCGCGGTCGAGCTGGGCCATACGCTGAACGGCAACGCGGCGCGCATGAGTGTCGACCCGGACAACGCGGATGACCTGACTCAGTGGCTGACCGAGTACATCGCCGCCGGTGGCTGGCCGGAATCCGATGAGCAGCATGTACCGATCAGCGAGCTATTTCCGCCCCGGGGGATTTTCGGCTTGTACGTGCAGCAACGTTTGGCCGAAGCGCAAGCGCTGGGCGCGTTGAATGGCTCGACCGTCGAGCATGTCCGGGCCGAGGTGGTGGATCTGCAAACGCTGGATGATTCGGTGCGACTGAGCTTGAGTGACGGCCAGCGGTTGCAGGGCGCTTATGCAGTGCTGGCCACGGGAATGTTCCCCGCCGCACGCACGCCGCAGACCGAGTCCAGCGGCTTGAACGCTGCGGCGCTTGATCCCTGGGATGTGGCCGCGATGCGTGAGCTGGACCCGCAATCGACGGTGCTGATCATTGGTTCGGGTTTGACCATGGTCGATGCGGTGGTGTCGCTGGAACAGGCCGGGCATCGTGGGCCGATCGAAGTGTTTTCCCGTCATGGGTTACTGCCGCACGTGCGTCGGCAACCTCCGGCGTGGGTGGATTTTCTGGCTGAAGATCACAGCATTCGCACACCACGACAGTTGGTGCGTGAATTGCGCCGGCATTGTCGGGATGCCATTGCGCAGGGCATCGACTGGCAGGCGCCGCTGGATACGGTGCGGGCGCACATCGGCCGGTTGTGGAATCAGGCGACGGACGTGCAGCGTTGGCAGTTTGTGCGGCATGTGCGGCCGTGGTGGGAGAGCCATCACCACCGGTCGCCGCCGTTGAGTGCGCAGTTGGTGGCGCGACTGCACACGGAAGGGCGGTTGCGGATTCAGGCGGCTTCGTTCAAAGGGCTGGAGCCGGCTTCGGGCGGGGTCAGTATCCGCATTCGTCGACGTGGTGACGCGCAAACGGTTGTCGTCAGTGGCGCAGCGTTGATCAATTCCAGTGGCATCGAGTATGACTGGCGGCGGGTGGCGCGACCGTTGCCACAGCAGCTGTTGGCCCGTGGGCTGGTGCGGCCCGGGCCGTTGGCGTTGGGGATTGCGGCGGCGGTCGATGGCGCGGTGCAGGGGAGTGATGGCCAGGTGGCCCGTCGACTGTTTGCCATGGGACCGCCGTTGCGGGGGATGTGGTGGGAGAGTACGGCGGTGACGGATGTGGCGAGTCAGGCCAAGGCGTTGGCTTTGCGCTTGGCTGGGTTTTAGATCAGGGGCATACACTCCCATCAAAAAACCAGGAAACCCCGGAAGATCAAGTCTCCCCGGGGTTCCCCGTTCCAGCCACACAAACCAGCCAATCAATAACGCTGATACTTCGAACCAAACTCAGGACGGTTATCAGCCACGTAGAGTTTGCTCGCCTGGCTGTCGTTATGATCCACGCCAACCGTATTCACATTCAACGTAGCCGGCTGGCTGACCTTCGCCGCCGCCACCACGGGCAACGTGGCATGCGGGGCCGCCATGGCGGATGTAGCGCCAAGAACCGAAAGGGCGAAACCAAGACCGATGATGCTTTTCATGAGGTTGCTCCAGAACTGAGGGAAGAAGATGTGGCCACTGTAGTGCTGGAGCCTGGCGATGAAAAAACACCCTGACGCATAGTCGTTATCGAGAACGTTGATCCATGCCGTCAGCGTGGTGGGCGGTCCACCAGCCAGCGCTGCTTGAGCTGTTCCAGGCGTCCGTCCTGGCGCATCGCGTCCAGCGCCTGTTGCCAGCGCGCGACCTGGCGCGGATCGGTCAACGGCGAAAAGGCGATGTAGGTGGCTTCCTTCATCAGCGGTATCTGGTAGTGCAATTGCTCGGGGGGCAATCCTTCTTCACGGGCCAGGGCGGTGACGGAGAGGGTGTCGGCCACGACGAACTCCGTGCGCCCCAGGCGGGCCAGACGCATCATTTGTTCGGGGGTTTCCACGCCATACAGGTTGTTCACGTCCTGTTTCTGCAAGTAGCTGTAGACCAGCCATTTTCGCGGAACGGCGATGCGGCCCTGACGATCGGCCTCCAGCAGGCTGCGCACCGGTTGCCGCTTGCTTTCAGTGGAATACAGAGCGGTTTCCACCTCCAGCAGCGGACCGACCCACTGGTACTGGCGATCCCGCTCGGCGGTGCGCAACACGGTGAACACGCCGGTGGCAGGTTCAGTGCTGGCCACGTGCAAGGCGCGCAGCAGCGGGACTTTTTGAAAGTGCACCTGGTCGCCAGCCGTGTCGGCCAGCGCCTGCACCACATCCACGCCAAACCCCACCAGATGATTACCCTGCTGGAAGTGCAGGGGCGGATGGTTGTCTGTCAGCATGTTCAGGTCTGCCGCGACCGCAGTGAACGTCAATAGCGACAGCAGACAAACGGCGAAACGCTTCATGAATCGTCCTTGATCAAATGAGGCGCAAAGCTTAGTACGGCTAGGCGGTCACTGTCCCGAGGAATTGAGCGGGCTTTTGCGTCAGACCTGAGGATTTATGGGTATCACCGGGCACTGTTGGCCACACAGCAAAAAGCCCGGGGAACCGGGCTTTTGGGGGTGGTCAGGTGACCGCGGGATCAATACCGCTGATATTTCGAACCGAACTCTGCGCGGTTATCCGCCACAATCACGCCGCCGCGTACTGCGTTGTCCGGGCTGATCAGGGCGACACGTTCACGCAACTCTTGCAGGCGATCGGCGCCGCCTTCAGCGACACGTTCGCGCAGCTCTTGCAGGCGATCGGCGCCGCCTTCAGCGACACGTTCACGCAGCTCTTGCAAACGCTCTGCACCGCCTTCAGCCACGCGATTCTGTTGCAGCCGATCCGAACCACCTTCCACCAGCAACTGCTGGGTCTGGCCATGGGACACCGCGCTCACGGTGCTGGCCGAGGCCAGGTTCGACAGCCCTAGGCCACCTACCAGTGCCAGGCCGAGGGCCAGGGACGAAACTTTCGAGAAGTTGAACATGGTGATTCTCCGTGCGTTTAGTTTGAGTGGTCGGTAGCTGCTGCTATCCGGTGATCACAGTTAAACGCCCGGGTGTATCGGTGATGTGTGCTCGAACACAACGAAATCGCTGTCTGCGTATCTGTCGCGGGTTCTTATACAGACGGATACAAAACCCTTTGCAGGTGAAGGGCACACGTGCTCAGGGCTTGACGCGCAGGCCATCCTCGGCAAATGCACGTGGCCGTCGCCAGGCACACTTCATGATTCTGCGCCGAGCATTTCCACCGGGTAGGAGAACACATAGCCTTCGCTGCGCACGGTCTTGATGTAGGTCGACTCGCGCGAGTCATCCATCAAGCGTTGGCGCAAACGGCTCACCAGCAAATCGATGGAGCGATCGAACAGGTCGGCATCGCGACCCTGGGTCAGGTTGAGCAACTGGTCGCGGCTGAGTACCCGTTGCGGGTGATCGAGAAATACGCGCAACAAGCGGTACTCGGCACCACTGAGGGCGACCATCGTGCCGTCGCCGTCGATCAGGTGGCGGGCGGTCGTGTCCAGGCGCCAGCGGCCAAAACCCAACAGTCGGCCACTTTCGGTGATCAGCAGGTTGGGCGGCAGCATTCGTGTACGGCGCAACACGGCGTTGATCCGCGCCAGCAATTCGCGGGCGGCGAAAGGTTTGGTCAGGTAGTCGTCGGCGCCCATTTCCAGGCCGAGGATGCGATCAGTTTCGTCATCGCGTGCGGTGAGCATCAGGATCGGCGTGGCTTTATGTTTACCCGAGCGCAACTCGCGGCACAGCAAGAGGCCGTCATCGCCGGGCATCATGATGTCCAGCACGATCAGGTCCACCTGATTGGCTTCGAGAAAACTGCGCATTTGCCGGCCATCGGCAACCACCGTGGTACGCAGGCCGTTCTTCTTCAGGTAATTGCCGACCAGTTCGCGAATCTCCCGGTCGTCGTCGACGATCAGGATGTGGTTTACATGTTCCATTGCTCATCCCTCTTGTTATTCGCACGTTGCGCATTCTAGGCAGCCACGGTGCACCTGCCCATAGGCTTTGTATCGCAGTGTATCCGCGGCCCTGTTTGACACCTTACGCCTTAATACCCGTGTTTCTACGACACATGGCAGATACCTCGGGCCGGTTAAATGGGTTCCATCGAGACAACACAACTGCCTCGCAACCATTGCCCATTGCAACCCAGAGGAAATCACCATGAACTGGAACAAACTGATTGCCGCCAGCTTCTTCGCGGTCCTGAACGTTGCCGCATTTTCCGCCCATGCCGATGTTAAAGCCCCGGCGCAGACCACGGCGTACGGCACCCACCTGGATATCAAGCAAGTCGTGTCTATCGTCGACAACGGTGGCGGCACCTGCGGCATTGTTGATGCCCGTCTGACCTACCTCGATTCCAGTGGCACGCAGAAAGTCGCCGGTTACCATAAATTCGCAGACTGCGCCAACCAGGGCGGCTGATCTTTCCACTACGCTCATCGCTGTCAATGTCGAGCAACGCACCGTTTGCTCAGCGCCCCGCGATGGCTGATTCATGTCGTCCGAACAGCAGATCCATGACTTGCAGGGAAATCACCATGAAGATCAAAGTGTTGAGCAATACCTCGGCCTCGCGTCGGCGTCGTTTCATTGGCCCCTCGGTCCTCGCGTTCGCGCTGATGCAGCTCGGTGCCCTCGTGGCTGTGAATGCGCAAGCCGCGACCGCGGAGCCGGTGGTGGCCACTGCCGCGCCCCTCAAAACGGACACGTTCGGCCCGCTCAAGCACGTCAATGCCGGGTTGCTGAGTGTGGCTTACGCCGAAGTCGGCCCCGCCGATGGGCCGGTGGTGATTCTCCTGCATGGCTGGCCTTACGACATTCACAGCTATAGCGAAGTGGCGCCGTTGCTGGCGGCCCAGGGTTACCGGGTGCTGATCCCGTACGCACGGGGCTACGGCGACACGCATTTCCTGTCCGACAAGACTGTTCGCAACGGCCAGCCTGCGGCGTTGGCGAGTGATGTCATCGACTTTATGGATGCACTGAACATCAAGAAGGCGGTGCTGGGCGGCTACGACTGGGGTGCGCGCTCGGCGGACATCGTTGCTGCGCTTTGGCCGGAGCGGGTCGAGGCGCTGGTCGCCGTCAGCGGTTACCTGATCGGCAATCAGGCCGCGGGCAAGAACCCGTTGCCGCCCAAGGCCGAGTTGCAATGGTGGTATCAGTTTTACTTCGCAACCGAGCGCGGCCAGGCTGGCTATGAAAAGAATCGCCACGACTTCGCCAAGTTGATCTGGGAGCTGGCATCGCCGAAATGGCGCTTCGACGACGCGACCTTCGACCGCAGCGCAGCGGCCCTGGACAACCCGGATCACGTCGCTATCACGATTTTCAACTATCGCTGGCGCTTGGGCATGGTTCAGGGCGAACCGCAATATGAAGCGCTGGAACAGCGGCTGGCCAAGGCCCCGGTCATTACGGTGCCAACCATCACCATGGAAGGCGACGCCAACGGCGCGCCGCATCCGGCCGCCGAGGATTACGCCAAGCGTTTCACCGGCAAATACGAATACCGACTCATCAGCGGCGGCATCGGCCACAACTTGCCGCAGGAAGACCCGCAGGCCTTTGCCAAGGCAGTGATTGACGCGGATCACCTCTGAGAGCGATGCACGCCTCAAGGGCTTCATCGCCAGCAAGCCGGCGCCTACGGGAAGGGTGGGTGTCCGTAAGCTTTCACGACACCGAACCTGTAGAAGCTGGCTTGCCAGCGATGGCGCCCGGATGAGCAATGCACGGCTCGCGACTTGACCTCTTCCTGAGGTCTTGTTACGCAACCACCCGATAACACGGCACATACGCCGCGCCGCCCGGCAGTTTCATCCGGTGCTGGGCCACGAACGCCTTGAGCAATTGATCCAGCGGCTGCATCACCGCCGCGTCGCCACGGATCTGGTACGGACCGTGTTCTTCGATCAGGCGGATGCCCTTGTCCTTGACGTTGCCGGCGACGATGCCGGAGAACGCGCGGCGCAGGTTGGCGGCCAGTTCGTGGGCCGGCAGGCTACGGCTCAGTTTCAGGTTGGCCATGTTTTCGTGGGTCGGGTCGAACGGGCGCTGGAAGCCTTCGTCGATCTTCAGCAGCCAGTTGAAATGGAACGCGTCGTTGCGCTCGCGGCGGAACTGTTTCACTGCTTTCAGGCCAGCAGTCATCTGCCGCGCGACTTCAGCCGGGTCGTCGATGATGATCTCGTAGTGCTGCTTCGCCGCGTCACCCAAGGTGGCGCCGACGAACGCGTCCAGTTGCTCCAGATACGGCGCCGCGTGTTTCGGCCCGGTGAGGATGACCGGGAAGGGCAGGCCCTTGTTGTCCGGGTGCATCAGGATACCGAGCAAGTACAGGAACTCTTCCGCCGTGCCCGCGCCGCCGGGAAAAATGATGATGCCGTGGCCAACACGCACAAACGCTTCCAGACGTTTTTCGATGTCCGGCAGGATCACCAGTTCATTGACAATCGGGTTCGGCGCCTCAGCCGCGATGATCCCCGGCTCGGTCAGGCCCAGGTAACGACCACCGTGGATGCGCTGCTTGGCATGGGCGATGGTCGCGCCTTTCATCGGGCCTTTCATCACACCGGGACCGCAACCGGTGCAGATGTCGAGGCTGCGCAGGCCCAGTTCGTGGCCGACTTTCTTGGTGTATTTGTATTCTTCGGTGTTGATCGAATGGCCACCCCAGCACACCACGATCTTCGGCTCGACGCCGGGACGCAGGGTGCGGGCATTGCGCAACAGGTGGAATACGTAATCGCTGATGCCCTGGGAAGTGCTCAGGTCGATGCGCTGGGCGTCGAGTTCGTTTTCGGTGTAGACGATGTCGCGCAGGGCGCTGAACAGCATTTCCCGGGTGCTGGCGATCATTTCGCCGTCGACGAACGCGTCGGCCGGGGCGTTCAGCAGTTCCAGGCGCACGCCGCGATCCTGCTGGTGGATGCGGATTTCGAAGTCCTTGTAGGCTTCGAGGATGGTCTTGGCGTTATCGACATGGGCGCCGGTATTGAGGATGGCCAGGGCGCATTGGCGGAAGAGGGTGTAGGTGCTGCCGGATCCGGCTTCGCTCAGTTGCTGCACTTCACGTTGAGAGAGGGTTTCCAGGCTGCCTTTCGGGCTGACGGAGGCGTTGATTACTTGTCGTTGGGACATTCAATGATCCTTAAAACGATGTCACCCGCCGAGGACGCATGACATCCGAATAGTATGTATCCACAAAAGAAGATGGCACGAACTGCGCGGTATCGCCACGTTCCCCTTTGACGATGAAAAGATGAAAAGGAGCCCCAGCATAGCTAAATCCCCCGCAGAGGCGATAATGCCTCGCAGTCTTTTTGCCCACGCCCCCGAGGAAACCCGTCGAGATGTTCGAAATCCAGCCGCAGAATCCCGAAATCTATCGAAGCCAGACGCGCCGCAGCACGATCATCATCGCCCTGGTTTTCCTCGCCCTGGCGATGGTTTTGTCCACCGCGGCGGTGGCGATGTTCGGCGAACCGGGGGGCGACAATCTACGCTTCAACGTCGGCGGCGTGTTTGTCGCGGTGTTGTTGATGGCGGCGCTGATGCGCGGCACGTTCTGGACCCAGGCGTGGATGGCGCCGGCGGTCTACGGCTGGCAGCTCAAACGCAGCCTGATGAGCATCACCAACGTCATGCACCAGGTGACGGCGGCGGTGGACGCGGGGGATCCGAGCGCGATGAAGCTGCTGCGTTTTTATCACCTGGGGTTGAGCCAGATGCACCAACTGGACGGCAACTCCAGTGATCACAGCCAATTGGTACGTGAAATGGACCTTCACAAGGCACGAATGGAAGCGCTGGGCATCGAGACCGAACAGACACAATTGAACCCGGCATGGCTTGAAACAGTGAAACAGACGCCCCGTTAACCGGTGTCGGGTTAAGGCACATTGATAATAAAAAAGGCGAACGGGATCAGTCGCCATTCATCAGGAGTCAGGGAGCGTCATGGGTAACCCGTCCGTCAAAGACCGAATTGAACAATTGCGCCACGACGTGCCTTTGGTCACCGAACAGGCCGGGGCCAGGATCAAGGTCCGCTCCGCCGTGGTGCTGCTCGTCGCGGTGTGCTTGTCGATGATCGTCATCGTGATCTGGGAAGCGTGGAATTCGCGCCAGTACCATCTGCATGACAAGGAAGTGGCGATGTCCAACCTTGCGCAGACCCTGGCCTCGCAAGCGCAGGCAACGATCAAGCAAGCCGATACGCTGCTGTTTACGCTGGTGGAACGCCTCGAAACCGACGGCTTCAACCCGGCCGGGATACCCCATCTGGAACGCTTGCTCAGCGCACAGCGCAGTGAGTTGAGCCAGTTGCATGGCCTGTTCGTCTATGACGAAACGGGGCGCTGGATTGCCAATTCCAACGGCGCCGCCCTGACCGATGCCAACAACGCCGACCGTGGATATTTCATCTTCCATCGCGATCATCCCGACCGTGGGCCGCATATCGGTCCGTCGATCAAAAGCCGTTCCAGCGGCGAATGGATCATGACAGTGTCGCGACGGATCAATCATGCCGATGGAAGTTTTGCCGGTGTGGCGCTGGCGACGATTTACCTCAATCATTTTCTGTCCCTGTACGACAGCATCGACATGGGCCGAAACGGCGTGATCAACCTGATCGCCAACGACGCCACGATCATCGTTCGCCGGCCGTTCAACGAAGCGGAAATCGGCACCAGCCTCGTCAACGGCCCGCTCTTCAAACAGTTGTTGCCCACGGGGGATTTTGGGACGGCAACGGTCAAATCCGTGGTAGATGGCGTGGTTCGGGTAGTGGGATTTCGCCGGGTCGAGGGGTATCCGCTGATCGTTTTCGCTGCGCTCGACAAGGACGAAGTCCTGACTGTCTGGCGTGAGGAGTCCTTGCTCAGTGCCGGCATCGTCGCACTGTTGCTGGGTTTTCTCGGCGTACTGGGCTATCGCCTGATCAATCTGATGAAGCAGCAGAACCGCATTCAGAACCAACTGCTGGACGCTCAGGACAAACTACTCGAGGCCAATCGCGGCCTGGAATTGCTGGCCCTGGAAGACGCGCTGACGGGGCTGTCCAACCGGCGTCAGTTCGATCTGTTCATCCACTCGGAAATGGGCCGCGCCCGGCGCAGCCTGAGCGGTCTCGCGCTGCTGATGATCGATGTCGATCACTTCAAACTGTTCAACGACCACTACGGCCATGTGGCCGGCGACGAGTGTTTGCGCAAGATCAGCGCGATCATCACCGACAACATCAATCGGCCCGGGGATCTGGCGGCGCGTTATGGCGGTGAAGAGTTTACGGTGGTGCTGCCAGGAACTGACTATGTGGGGGCGTTCCTGGTCGCGGAAAAAATCCGTCGCGCGGTGTTGCAGGCCGGTATTCGCCACCGTGAAGGCGCGGAAGGCATGGTGACGGTCAGTATCGGCGTCGCCGCTTACGATCCGGCGTCACAGGCCCAGCCGGACGACCTGGTTGGCGCTGCGGACAAGGCACTTTACGTGGCCAAGGCCAGCGGCAGGAACATGAGCGTCATTGCCAACTGAATTCAAACAAAGCCACCGCTGCCCTGCACCAGTTGGGTCGCCAGGTACGATTGCTTGAGTTTTTCCAGCCACCAGCCCAGGGCACGACCGTCATGGTCGCCGCGCCAACCGGCATACAGGATGTTCGGTTCGCGTGGATCGGCCATCTGCTTTTCCACCAGCGTGCCGTTTTTCAGTAACGAACCGACCCGACGTTTTGGCAGCCACCCCACGCCCAGTCCGTCGCACTGGGCGAGGATTTTGGCGCGCATGGTCGGCACGGCGAGCACCGGTTGCCCGCCGGAGACGCCATAAGTGCTGCCCTCGGTGACTCTGGACGAGTCGGCCACGACAATCGCCCGGTGCTGCGTCACCGTTGCCCGAGAGATCGGTTCCTTGGCCCTGGCCAGCGGGTGCCTGGGCGAGATCGCAAACACCCATTCCATTTCCCCCAATTGCATCCAGCGCAAGGAAGGGATGGCCGGCGGTTCGTTGGTGGCACCGATGATCAGGTCCGCCCGGCCTTCACGCAGGGCTTCCCAAACACCTTTGAGCACTTCCTGGGTGATGCGCAGCGGTACGCCGGATTCCAGTGCATCGAACTCTTGAATCACCGGGATCAAGGTTTCGAACTCCAGCAGTTCGTCAGTGACGATCCACAGGCGACTTTCCCAGCCATTGGCCACTTGCTGCACCCGTTGGGTCAGGCGCGAGACGTCCTGCATCAGTCGCGCCGCCTCGTTCACCAGCAATTCCCCGGCCGGGGTGAGCTGCAAGCGGTAGCGACGGCGATCGAAGAGCAAGGCGTCGAAACGCTCTTCCAGTTGCCGCGCCGCGTACGACACGGTCGATGGCGCCTTGCCCAGATGGACCGCCGCCCGCGACAGGCTGCCGGTTTCCCGAATGGCCTCCAGTAACGCCAAGTCTTCAATCGACAACATGTTTTGAATCCTCGAGCGAGCGGCCTGGAAACAAATGTCTGGAGCGACGAGAACCTTGTAGGCGCTGGCAGGCCGGCCCTACAGAGATCGTGTGGAGTTGGAAAGGGTGGACATCCGGCGGGACTTGCGCTGCCGGAACACCCGAACATAGACCCACACGTTGATCGCCAGCACCACGCCGCCGAGCCCTAACTGGATGTTCGGGGTCAACCCGGCCGGGTAAATCACCGGCCACACATAATGTTCGATGAAACCACCGCCATAGCCGGTTTGCCCGGCCGCGTTGCGCATGAGGTTTTCCCACTGTGTCAGCGGGCAGGTCAGGTGGAAGACCTCGACCGCAACCCCCCACGCAGCAGCCGGCAGGTGCCACCAGGCCAGGTGGCGCCATTTGAGCACCAGCAGCCCGCCGAACAGCACGAACAGAATGAACAACAGGTGAAACAGCACCAGCCCATCGGCGGCGATCCGGTAAAGCATGGCGACTCCCTGACGCGTGATGCGAATCGCTCCATGGTACTCGGGCGGGGCGTCGGCGCTCTATCGATTGTTGCTGCCAAGCCCGGCGAGCACAGCCTTCAATCGCAGCACCATGGCCTCACTGCTGCGTTGCATCGGCGCGCGTAGTTCATCGCCGATCAAGCCTTCAAGGGCCAGTGCGGTTTTCACCGGGGCAGGATTGGGTTCGATGAACAGACTGTTAATCAGCGGCAGCAACTGGAAAAACGTGGTCCGGCCTTCTGCCAGCCGCTGGTCACGGATCTGTTGATACAGCGCCACGAACAACTCCGGATGCACATGCGCCGAGGCGGCAATCGCCCCTTTGGCGCCGAGGCACAGGGCGCTGAAAATCTGATTGTCTTCACCGCACAACACGTCAATCTTGCCGCTGGTCAGCAGCGCCAGGGTGTTGGCCTGATTGCCGCCGCAATCCTTGATCGCGACGATCCGCTCGTGGGCGACAATGTTGAGCAATGTTGCCTGTTCGAAGGCGATGCCGGTGCGATAGGGGATGTCGTACAGAATGATCGGCACGGTGGACGCATCGGCAACTGTTTTGAAAAACGCTTCAAGGCCTGCTTGGGACGGGCGGATGTAATACGGCGGCGGCACCAGCAACCCGGCCAGTGGTCGTTTGAGGATTTCGCTCTGCAACTGCAGCAGTTCCGTCAGGTTGTTGCCGGCCAGCCCCATGACCACCCGATCCGCAGGCACTAACTCCAGCACGGCATCCAACACCGCCAGTTGTTCATGTTTACTCAGCGCCGCCGCTTCAGCGGTAGTGCCGCACACCACCAGGCCATCGACGCCTTTATCCAGCAGATGGCTGACGAGCCGACGCAACCCGACGAAATCAATCGCACCGTGTTGAAACGGCGTAACCAGCGGAACCCAGATACCTTGAAACGATGACATGCACTTACTCCTGAAAGTTGACCGATTTCGTCACCGTCAGCAGCGTAGAAGGAAGTAAGCAAGGGGAGGGTGTCCGTCGCGCTCAATGTCCTGTCAGCTCATCTGACGGGACAGCGCGCCCCGGTCACATGAGCGACTGTTTCTTCGATTTGAGGGCGTGCGCAACGCAACCTTGCGCCTTGGCAATCAAGCCAATAGCGTCAATGTTGAGGTTGAAAGTTGCGGACATGTTTGTTTACACCCTGAATGAGGCGCTCAGTTTTAAAAGTCGGCGGGAATTTTGTCAATCACGAAAATCGGCACAGGTGCGCAAGATTGTTCAAGCCATCGGGCGCGACTGCTGGCACAGTCAGGCATCTTTTTCTGTTTGTAGAGCGTTATGACTCACTCACTCATGCCGCGCAGTGCCTTTCTGCGCGGCGCCGCGGCGATCATGCCGTTGTCCCTGGCGACCGCGCCGTGGGGGTTGCTGGCCGGCTCCATGGCCATTGAAGCCAACCTCACGCCGCTGCAAGGCCAGGGGTTGTCGAGCATCGTGTTTGCCGGGGCGGCGCAACTGGTGGCCATCGGCATGCTCAAGGGCGGCGCCGGGATCTTTTCGATTCTGCTGACCACGTTACTGCTGACGTCGCAGCACTTGCTCTAC
Organism: Pseudomonas sp. O230; assembly: GCF_045447035.1. NCBI lineage: Bacteria > Pseudomonadati > Pseudomonadota > Gammaproteobacteria > Pseudomonadales > Pseudomonadaceae > Pseudomonas > Pseudomonas sp. O230. Next base: position 24,070 of record NZ_JBJGXN010000014.1, read on the forward strand.
GGCATGAGCCTGCGTTCGGTGATTTCCCCGCTGCCGGGTCGCTGGCGTGCCGGGTTGGGTTTTTTGCTCACCGACGAACTGTTCGCCCTAGTCAGCCAGCACGACAAACAGCAATTCAACCGCTGGTATGCCCTGGGCGTCGGCCTGACGTTTTACATCGCGTGGAACCTCTTCACGCTGGCCGGTATCGTGCTGGGCAGCAGCATTCCCGGCCTGGAACATCTGGGCCTGGATTTCTCCATCGCCGCGACCTTCATCGCCCTGATCACCCCGGTGGTGCGCAACGTACCGACGGTGGTCTGTGTGGCGGTTTCGCTGTTTTGCTCGGTGTTGTTCAGCTACTGGCAATGGGGCTCGGCGCTGGTGTTGTCGGGGTTGGCGGGCATGACCGCAGGTTTCATCTGCAATAAATTCTACGGTGCACGCACATGATGGTCTGGGCAGTGATTGTCGGTATGGGGATCCTGGTGTTCCTCAACCGTTATGTATTTCTCGAGCCACGGCTGCCGCTGCGCCTGAGCAGCAATGCCCGGCAATTCCTCGGTTTTGCGGTGCCGGGCATGTTGACCGCGATCTGCGGCCCGATTGTGTTTATGCCGGATAAACAGCTGAACCTGCAGTGGGACAATCCGTACCTGATCAGTTCGCTGGTGGCGGTGGGGCTGGTGCTGTACACCCGCAACACCTTGCTCAGCATGTTGTTGAGCATGGGGTTTTTCTTTTTGCTGCGCTGGTGGCTCTGAGCCGGGTGCTCGAAACTGTTCTACGCTTAAAGCTGATGACTGATCCCTTAGGAAGAGAGGTGAGCATGGCCACTGAACAAAAGCGTCCCGATCCGGATGAAGAAAACATGGATGAACCGACGGAGGAGGAGATCGAGCGGCAGAGACGTTCGACCCCTGACTGGAAGCACCCCGACGACGGGAAGGAGCTGTCAGATCTGGATCAAAAATTTTAGTCGGAGCCCTGATCGGACTGCGCATACAACAAAGCCCCGCCGATGAGCGGGGCTTTTTTTGCCAGTCAATCAGATCGACACGTTCCAGCGAACCTGGGTAATGCCCAGTTGCTGCGCTTTGATGCGTGCCGCGTCCAGGGTGGCGTGTTCGGCGATCTTATTGCCGGATTTCGGGTACGCATGCGCGGACGCCGAATGAATCGCGTCGACATCGGAAAAATGCACGGCCAGTTTGAAAAAGTGCTGTCGCACGCCATCGAACAAGTAGTGCACGGCATAAGGAACGAGTTCGCTCATGTATTTCTCTTGAAGCCAGCCAAGTCATTTGGCTTAGTCGTAGAACAGGACATTCAGAGAGATCTGCGGTGCGAGTTCGTGCAGAAATGACAAGGCTGAAAAAGGATGAGGCTCAGCGAGCCTCTGCTAATCAGAGTCGTTCGACGACGGGTTCGTTCAGTTCTTTTGCCAAACGGGTCCTGTGGGTCGTTTCAAGCGTCGTCCAGTTGCAATACATCAGGGTGCAACGCCCGATAGCCGAGGGTTTTGTCGATCCAGGCGTTCACTTCGTTGACCATGACCGGCGGCTTGCCCGGATAGTGTTTGAGCGTTGAACGCAAGGTGCCGTCTATTCCCGGAACTGATCGCAGGTTACGGGTCTTTATGTACTGCTCGATAAAACAGTCCAGCCGATAGTGCTCTGTCGTCGAAAGATAAACGCACTCCAGACCAACGACTTGATTGATTGCTAAATCGTCGCGCATTTAATTCTCTGTAAGGCTTGTTGTAGTAGGGATTTCCTTAGTTGTTGACTCTTTGGTCAACTAGGCAATGCCAATGGAAATGCGGCGCGCATGCTAGCCGTAGTTATTGTAAATGTATCGAGATGTCGGACAAGCGGTTGAGACAGCGAAGTGCCCTCTGTCTATATGTGTTTCTTGGGTGAAACAGTCTGTGTAACGTTGGCGTTATTTGTTTGCATAACTCACTGTCATTGATGCAAGTATTACTGTCGGTATTGATAAGTCATACACGTTCGTCAATCAACGACGCGTCTTGATTTCTCACGTTGCCTACGGCTTTGCCGACCTTGTACCACTCGAAAACCTCGCTGCCTTCCCCCTGAAACAAGGCCATCTGTTCCGCGCGTGCCAGGGGCGTGGCGGGATCGAGCCATTCCCGCGCCAGTTCCGGCGACAACACCACCGGCCGCCGGTCATGAATGTCGAGCATGCCACCGGCGCTGTCCGCGGTAATGATCACGAAACCGTCGTCGTCTCGCGGTTTCTCGCCATCTGCGGGAAACCGACCAATCGCAGCACAGAAAATCGGCGCGCGGTCCTGCCGACGGATGAGCCATGGCTGTCTCGTTGAATCCGGCGCATCGACCCATTCGAACCAATTATCGATCGGCACAATTGCGCGGTGCGGCCAGATTGCGCGGAAGAACGGGCCGTGGGCAACTTTCTCCACCCGCGCATTGATCGGCGCTGCACGGTCCTTCGCCCAGTGCGGCCGCCATCCCCAGCGCACCTTGTCCGCCCGGAGCCCATTACTATCGCGATGAAACAATGCGAGTTGATTCGTCGGCGCGGCGTTGTATCGAGCTAACGGTTCATCGCCGACATGGTTGATCAGCGCGTCGGGAATACTCAGCACCGCCACGAAGTCATGAATGCCCCGGTATTGCGAGAGTCTTCCGCACATCGACTGAACCTCCTGCTGGAGCCTTCAGCTTAGACGTTTGGCCTGTAGGAGCCCGGCTTGCCGGCGATGACGATTTGGCGGGTGCCATCGTCGGCAAGCCAGCTCTTACGGACCGAGGGGGCGGTTCAGATGACATGCGCCCGTTGCAACTCGGTCAACGACAACGCCTTCAATTGCGCCAGCAGCGGATCGCGCCGATCACGCGGATGGGACAGTTGCACCGCCAGTTCCTGGCGAATGCTGCTGGGGCGATTGTCCATGACCAGCACGCGATCGCTGAGGTACAGCGCTTCATCGACATCATGGGTCACCAGCAGCAGGGCGATGGCGTGACGCTCGGCCAGTTGCAGCAACAGGTCCTGCAGCTTCATCCGGGTGAAAGCGTCCACCGCGCTGAAAGGTTCGTCGAGTAACAGCACGTCGGGCCGCGAGTAGAGGCCGCGAGCAATCGCGACCCGCTGCGCCATGCCGCCGGAGAGCGCCTTGGGCAAGGCTTGCGCGAACCCGCTGAGGCCGACTTCATCGATCAGTTGCGCGACCCAGGCCTTGTCATATCGGTTGTCGGCGCTGAAACCGATGTTTTGCTCGACGGTTAGCCACGGCATCAATCGAGGTTCTTGAAACACGAACGCAACCTCACCGGTGCTGCGACTGAGTTCGCCCTGAAAGTCTTTTTCCAGGCCGGCGACGATCCGTAACAACGTGCTTTTTCCGCACCCGCTGGGGCCCAGCAGGCTGACGGTTTCCCGGTGCCGCAATTGCAGGTGAATATCCCTGAGCACCGTGGTGCTGGCGAAGGTTTTGCGCTCGACGCGAATGTCCAGCAGGTAATCGGTCATGGCTCAATCCTCTGCGCTTTGGCCGTTGAACGTGTCGCGCCACGCCAAAAAGCGTTTCTCCAGGCTGGCGAGAATGCCATCGCTGAGTTTGCCCAGCAGCGCCAGCACGATGATTGCCGCGAGCACGATGTCCGGGCGGGACGTCTCGCGTCCGTCACTGAGTAGATAACCCAACCCTTTGGTCGCAGCGATCAGCTCGGCGGCCACCAGAAACATCCACGCCAGGCTCATGCCGCTGCGCAACCCGGTAAACAGGCCGGGCAGGGCGGCGGGCAACAGAATCCGCCGGACTAGCCGCGTGCGACTGAAGCCATACATCTGCCCGACTTCCACCAGTTTGCGGTCGATGTCGCGAATCGCCGCGACGCCGTTGAGGTACACCGGGAAGAACGCGCCGATGGCAATCAGGACGATTTTCGAGGTTTCGTCGATGCCCAGCCACAGCAACAACAGTGGCACCCAGGCCAGGCTCGGAATCGAACGCAGGCCGGCGAAGGTGGGTTCCAGCCAGGCTTCGGCTTCACGGCTCAAACCGACCCACGCGGCAAACACCAGCGCCAGACCGGCACCGATGGCGAAACCGAGTAACACGCGCAACAGGCTGGCGCTGATGTGTTTCCACAGCGCGCCTTCGGCAAGGTCCCTCAAGGTCAGGGCGATTTCGCTGGGCGCCGGCATTTGGTAGGACGGTAGCCAGCCGATGCGTACGACAAATTCCAGCACCAGGAGCATCAGCACCGGCAACGCCAGACCTTTGAGACGCAGGCACCAGGCGTTGTTCAAGGACAGAGTGGCACGACGTGGCGTCGGCAGTTCGAGGGAGAGGTCTTTGCTTTTGCTGGTCATGGGGTTCTCCGGTCACGACGAATCCGCGACTGGCGCGGATTCGTTGCTATCCGTTGGCGATTATTTACTGACGGGCCACGGTTTCCTTGAAGCCGGTATCGATCAGCTGATCAATGACCTGATCGACATTCACCCCACGACGCACCAATTCCTCGGAGACCAGAATCGGCGCGGCGGCCTTGGAGGCGATCACATCCTTGGCGGTCAGTTGCGGACTGCTCAGGTCGGTCCGCGACAGTTGCAGCTTGGCCACTTCCAGCGGCAGACCTGATTCGCTAGCGAGCAGTTTCGCCAGTTCGTCAGGGTTTTTTACCGCCCAGTCGCGAGCCTTTTCGTACGCGTTCAGTACTGTTTCGATGGTTTGCGGGTGCTCTTTCGCATAAGTGTCGGTAACGCTGACCACGCCATAACTGTTGAATTGAGCGTTGCGATACAACAGGCGCGAACCGGCCTGGACCTGGCTGGCGGCCATGTGCGGATCGAGGCCGGCCCAGGCGTCGACATCGCCTTTTTCCAGGGCCGTGCGGCCATCCGGGTGTTGCAAGTGCACCAGTTCCACATCGTCTTTGCTCAATCCGGCCTGTTGCAGGCTGCGCAGGGTGAACAGGTACGGGTCGGTGCCTTTGGTGGCGGCGATTTTTTTGCCTTTGAGGTCGGCGACGGTCTTGTAGGGCGAATCCTTGCGCACCACCAGCGCAGTCCATTCGGCGCGGCTGTAGACGTAAACCGATTTGATCGGGCTGCCATTGGCGCGGCTGAGGACCGCGGCGAGGCTCGCGGAGGAGGCGAAATCGACGCCGCCGCTGTTGAGGTATTCCAGCGAGCGGTTGCTGCCCTGACTCAGCACCCAACTGACCTTGGTCTGTGGCAAGGCTTTCTCGAGAAATCCAAAGTGTTTGAGCACCAGGCTGACCGGCGAGTAATAGGCGTAATCCAGATGCACTTCGGCCGGCGGCGTTTCGGCGGCTTGCGCTGCGGGTTGCAGGCTCAAGGCCAGGGCGCAGGCGCTGAGCAGATACCTGACATTAGGAAAACGGAAGGTGGATTTCATGGGATCAGCTCCGGACAAGGCGTTGAGTTTCTTATGTCTAAAAATTCATTTTTTATAAATTTTTCCTGCGTAAAAGGAATATTGCAGGCTCTGTGCCATGTCTGGGGTATCAGGCGTTTTCAAGGGGGCAATGCGCGGGACGAAGCGCAAGGGTGTTGCAGTGCAAACAGTCTGTCGCCTCACTGTTGCCGGGTGAACAGTGTTGGCTCGCAGTCATGAGCTTATGCATAAATCGAATTTAAAAAGCATCCTGTAAGAGCGTTATGGTCTATGACATTCACCCTCAAGGAGCCCCCGATGAACCTGTCCAAATTTGTCCGCAGTGTGCTGACCAGCGCATTGTTTGCAGCACCAATGGCCTACGCCGCCGAGCCCGTCGTCCTGCATGTCGGTGATCAGAACTACTACAACGTGCGCGCCTCGGTGGAGGCTTCGGGCGTACTGGAAGGGGCGCCTTACACCGTCGACTGGAAGCACTTCCAGGCTGCTGCGCCGTTGGCCGAAGCATTGAACACCGGCGCGCTGGATGTGGGCTTTCTGGGTGATTCAGGCTTCCTGTTCCTCGCCGCCAAACAGGCACCGGTCAAGCTGATCGGCGTCTCGCGGCAGAACCCGGACACCATCGCCTTGCTCGTGCCCAAGGATTCTCCGGTCAAGACCATCCCCGACCTCAAGGGCAAGAAAGTCGCTTACTGGCCCGGCGCCTGGAGCCAGCAATTGACCCTGCGCGCCTTGCAACAAGCTGACCTGCCGGAAGACTACGTCGACTTCATCAAACTGATGCCGATCGATGCCGCCGCCGCGCTGCCTCAGGGCAGCATTGATGCCTTCCCGGTCTGGGAACCCTACATTTCCCAACAGATCCTGTTCTCCGGCGCCCGACCGATTCTCACCGCGAAGAACCTGATGCCAGGCCTCAGCGCCATCGCCGCTTCGACACCGTCGATCGACAGCAAGCGTGAAGCCATCGCCGACTTCCTGGTCCGCCTGAAAAAGGCGCGGGCCTGGGTCGACAACCACACCGATGAATATGCCGATCTGTGGGCGAAGAAGGCCAACCTCGACCAGAACGTTTCGCGTCACTGGTTGCGCCAGGCGCACATGACCGTGGGTCCGGTGGATGCGCAGGCCGCCAAGGACCTGCAAAGTACGGCGGATTTCCTGTTCAAGGTCAAAGCACTGCCGACGGCACTGGCGACCGCGCCGATTATCGACAACTCGTTCGAGCAGGCGTTTACCCAATAACCGAGCATGCCGGGCGGCACCGGAACCAAACTCTGTGTACCCTGATCCAACCTGCGCCCGCACACCTGTGCGGGCTCAACGGTCTGGCCCAAGGCACAACATGAAACAGCTGTTCAAGGTTCTCTGCGCACTTGCTATTGCCGTCGGGCTGGCGGGTTGCATCGCTGCTCCCATTGAAATGACGCCCCAGACCGAACAGCGTCTGCGCGCGCAAGCACCGATCCGGTTTCTGCTGACCTTCGACGACGGTCCCAGCGCGTCGAGCTTCTGGAACCCGACGATGACGATACTCGACAGTCTCGCCACCAACCCGGTGCAACCGAACCTCAAAGCGGTGTTCTTTGTGCAGACCGGCGCGCCACGGGCAGGCGACAGCGACATTGGCCGCGAGGTCATGCGCCGCGAGCATGCGGACGGGCAGATTCTCGGTTTCCACACCGGCACTCACTGGCACACCAATCATCGGTCCCTGAGCCCGCAAGCGCTGGAACAGTCGCTGACCAAAGGCAGCGCTGACATTGCCGCCATCACTGGCGCGCCGCCGACCCTGGTACGGCCGCCTTTCTGGAACTACGACAAACGGGTCTTCGCCGCGTATCAAAAGCACGGCATGCACGTGTTGCTTACCGACCTGAGCGCCAACGATGGCAAGATCTGGGGCTTCAACGCCAGCCCCAGGCGCCGGGCCAACATGCTGCGGCAGATGTCGGAGGTGCGTGAGCGCATCGCATTGGGTGAGTTGCCGACCGTAGAAGGGGTGATCCCGGTGGTGGTGACCTTCCATGACCTCAATCGCTACACCGCGCGGCATGCCCGCGAGTACCTGCAAATCCTGCTCGACAGCGCGCAGGCGACCGGCGTGAAAACGGCGCAGAAGCCGTTTTACGATGATCAGGCCGAACTGCAAAGGGCGGCGATGGCGCGCACTGTTCGCGATAGTTCGCAACCGGTGACATTGCCGGGGATCTGGAACTGGATCTGGGGAGCGGATGCGCAGTGATTAAAACACCGGATTCGCGGGCCCTTCGCCCGCAAAGCGGCTCCTGCAGGTAATCGCGGTGGCCCACATTTTTTCCTAAGCAGGTTTAGCGGGGCGTTATGACAAAAGGTATCAGTGCGTGATTTCTGAATTGGGACACAGATAACACTTCCCCCAATGTTCGCTGGCGCAGAACCGAAAAAGCGCAGCTATCCTCAACGGATCGAATCCGATCAACCGTCACGGAAGCGCCCAGTCATGGTTTCAGTTCCAGAACTTTGCCGCATTGTGGAGTCCGGTTTTCAACCGCTTTCCTGCGCCTGCACGGTGAACCCTGACGGGTCGCTACGGATCAAGGTTTTCGAGCGCGCCACCGGCAGGATTGATCTGCTGATCACCGGTGTGTCGCCCGCGCAATTGACGAGCGTTCGTGCCATCTCCAACCTGATTGGCGAACTGCGCACCGAAATGCGCGCCGGTCGCCGGGCGTTTGCCGGCTGACGAATAACCGCCAAATCCTGCAGGAGCCGGCTTGCTGGCGATGGCGATCTTGCGGACGCCATCGCCGGCAAGTCGGCGCCTACGGAGAGGCCAGCTGTTGCGGCAGTAATTCATCGATCATCCGCAAGCAATGATTCAACCCCGGCGAGACATCGCCCACGCGCCTGCTGAGAATAATCGGCGAGGTCGCGTTGTCTTCCAGCAGTGCCGTGAAACCGATGTCGTCGCGGTGCAGCAATTGCACCGAGGCCGGCACCAGGGTGACGCCGATTCCCGCGCCCACCAGGCCGATGGCGGTTTGCAGCTCGTTGGTCCACTGCGCCACGTGAATGCTCACGCCATAGGACTCGAACAACCCGATCACATGGTCGGCGTAGCTCGGGCGCGGGTTGCCGGGGTACAGCACGAAAGGTTCTTTCGCCAGTTCGCGCAGGCTGATCGGCCCGGCCAACAGCGGATGGCCGGCGGGCAGGGCGGCCACCAGGCGGTCTTCGGTCAACACGGTCTGGATGATGGCCGGGTCGTCGATGCGAATGCGGCCGAAACCAATATCGATCCGTCCGGCCTTGAGCGCCTGCACCTGTTGCAGGGTGGTCATTTCCGAGAGCCCCAGTTCCAGTTCCAGGGGCTCGCCGCTGCGCAAACGGCGAATCAGTTCCGGCAGCACGCCATACAGGGTCGACGGCGCAAAACCGATGCCCAACCAGGTTTTTTCACCTAGCCCGATGCGTCGCGTGTTGTCACAGACCTTGCCCAGTTGTTCGAGCAGGGCCGTGCTGTGCTCATGGAAAAACCGCCCGGCATCGGTCAGCTTCAGCGGCCGCCCGCGTTCCAGCAACAACACCCCGAGTTCATCCTCCAGTTGCTGAATCTGCCGGCTCAGCGGCGGCTGGGCGATGTGCAGCAGCTCGGCGGCGCGGGTGAAGTTGAGGGTTTGAGCCAACACCTGAAAATACCGCAGGTGACGCAGTTCCATGAGGCCTCCATAAAGCAGTTTGCATACCTTAAAGGTATCAAGTCAGACCAATTCTATATTGGCGTCACGAAAAAAGCCGTACCAGAATCGGTTCCAGAACTTTAAGAACCTGACGGGTATCGACATGCTTGCAACTGCCATTGAATCGATCGAGACGATCATCGTCGATCTGCCGACCATCCGTCCGCACAAGCTGGCGATGCACACCATGCAGAACCAGACGCTGGTGATCATTCGCGTGCGTTGCGCCGATGGCATCGAAGGCATTGGCGAATCCACCACCATCGGTGGCCTGGCGTATGGCAATGAAAGCCCGGACAGCATCAAGACCAACATTGACCGACACTTCGCGCCGCTGCTGCTCGGTCAGGATAGCGCCAACGTCAACGCCGCGATGTTGCGCCTGGAGCGCAGCATCCGCGGCAACACCTTCGCCAAGTCAGGTATCGAAACCGCGCTGCTCGACGCCCAGGGCAAACGCCTCGGTCTGCCGGTCAGCGAACTGCTGGGTGGCCGGGTTCGGGATGCGCTGCCAGTGGCCTGGACCCTGGCCAGCGGTGACACCGACAAGGACATCGCCGAAGCGGAAAAAATGCTCGACCTGCGCCGCCACCGCATCTTCAAACTGAAAATCGGTGCCGGCGAAGTCAACCGCGATCTGGCCCACGTGATCGCGATCAAAAAGGCCCTCGGCGATCGCGCCAGCGTGCGGGTCGACGTCAATCAGGCCTGGGACGAAGCTGTCGCGTTGCGCGCCTGCCGGATTCTCGGCAGCAACGGCATCGATCTGATCGAACAGCCGATTTCGCGCAATAACCGCTCGGGCATGGCGCGGCTGAATGCGGTGAGCCCGGCGCCGATCATGGCCGACGAATCCATCGAATGCGTGGAAGATGCGTTCAACCTGGCCCGTGAAGGCGCAGCCTCGGTGTTCGCCCTGAAGATTGCCAAGAACGGCGGCCCACGTGCCGTGCTGCGTACCGCTGCTATCGCCGAAGCAGCCGGCATCGGTCTGTATGGCGGCACTATGCTTGAAGGTGGCATCGGCACCCTGGCCTCGGCCCATGCCTTTGTCACCCTGAACAAACTGGCGTGGGACACTGAGCTGTTCGGTCCGCTGCTGTTGACCGAAGACATTCTCAGCGAACCGCTGGTCTATCGCGATTTTGAGCTGCACGTGCCGAAGACGCCGGGGCTGGGCCTGAACCTCGATGAAGAGCGCCTGGCGTTCTTCCGTCGCGACAAAACCTCTACTGCCATTCATCAAGCCTGAGGAGAGCATTATGCTGTTCCACGTAAAAATGACCGTGAACCTGCCGGTCGACATGAATCCCGAAGCAGCCGCCAAGCTGAAGGCTGACGAAAAAGCCCTGGCCCAGCGACTGCAAGACCAAGGCAAGTGGCGTCACTTGTGGCGCATCGCCGGGCTCTACGCCAATTACAGCGTGTTCGATGTCGACAGCGTTCAAGAGCTGCACGACCTGCTCATGCAATTGCCGCTTTACCCATACATGGCGATCGAAGTCACCGCGATGTGCCGGCATCCTTCTTCCATCCGCGAGGATGACCGCTGAACCCAGTTTGTTCAGTTCGCCAAGCTAATAATTACAAGATGAGGAACCACCATGAACGTCAAGATTTCCCACACTGCCAGCGCCCAGAAGTTTCTCGAAGAGGCCAGCGGCCTGCACAACGACGCCGGCGATCCACGCACCAAAGCCTTGGTCTACCGCATCCTGCGTGACTCGGTGAACATCATCGAAGACCTCGCCGTGACCCCGGAAGAATTCTGGAAAGCCGTCAACTACCTCAACGTGTTGGGCGCGCGTCAGGAAGCGGGTCTGGTGGTGGCCGGGCTCGGTCTGGAACATTACCTGGACCTGCTGATGGACGCCGAAGACGAGCAGGCCGGCAAGGCTGGCGGCACGCCGCGGACCATCGAAGGTCCGCTGTACGTGGCCGGTGCGCCGTTGTCGCAAGGTGAAGCGCGTCTCGATGATGGAGTCGATCCGGGTGTGACGCTGTTCATGCAGGGCCGCGTGTTCAACACCGCCGGCGAACCGTTGGCCGGCGCCGTGGTGGATGTCTGGCACGCCAATACCGGCGGCACTTATTCGTACTTCGATACCACTCAATCGGAGTTCAACCTGCGCCGCCGCATCGTCACCGACGCCGAAGGTCGCTACCGCTTCCGCAGCATCGTGCCGTCGGGCTACGGCTGCCCGCCGGACGGTCCGACCCAGCAACTGCTCGATCAATTGGGTCGTCACGGCCAGCGTCCGGCGCACGTGCACTTCTTCATCTCGGCGCCGCATCATCGTCACCTGACCACCCAGATCAACCTTGATGGCGACCAATACCTGCACGACGATTTCGCCTACGCCACCCGTGACGAGCTGATCGCGAAAATCACCTTCAGCGATGATCAACAACGCGCAGCGGCGCATGGTGTCAGCGGTCGTTTTGCTGAAATCGAATTCGACTTCACCTTGCAGTCATCCGCCCAGCCGCAAGAGCAGCAGCGTCACGAGCGAGTTCGCGCACTCGAGGACTGATCACTTCGAACGGCGGGACCTGGCCACGAGATAACCTACCGTTTATCTCGTGGCTTTCTGCGTTAACGTGGCGCAGCCCTAGAATGGCTCTACGCAACCTATAACAACAACGAGAGTGACCCGATGATGCAAGCGCAACTTTTGAGTCAGCGCAGCTCCGTATTCGACCAAGCCGACCCTTACGCGGTGTCGGGCTACGTCAATCAGCATGTCGGTAATCATTGCATCCTGATGCCCCGCGCCGGGCATCCGCTGGCCAGTCTCAATCACCGCAAATTTGCCAGTCTCGACCTCTGCCGTATCAGCTACGGCGGCAGCGTTCGCGTCACCTCCGGCGCACTGGAAAGCATCTATCACCTGCAAGTGCTGCTGCGCGGCAATTGCCTGTGGCGCGGTCACGGTCAGGAGCATTACTTCGCGCCCGGCGAGTTGCTGCTGATCAATCCCGACGATCCGGTGGACCTGACGTACTCTGACGATTGCGAAAAATTCATCCTCAAAGTCCCCACGACGTTGCTTGAGTCCGTGTGCGACGAACAGCGCTGGCGCTATCCGGGGCAGGGCGTGCGGTTTCTGGAGAACCGTTATCAGCTCAACGAGCTGGAAGGGTTTGTCGGACTGCTGGCGATGATTTGCCAGGAAGCCGAGGCCACCGAGCAGATTCCCAAAGTGCAGGAGCACTACGCACAGATCATCGTCAGCAAGATGCTCAGCCTGATGCAGACCAATGTCAGCCGTATCAGCCTTGGTTCACAGACCGCCACGTTCGAAGTGATTGCCGACTACATCGCGCGCAACCTCAAGCAGGACATCGACAGCGAAGAATTGGCGCGACAAGCGCGGATGAGCCTGCGTTCGCTGTATGGCTTGTTCGAACGCAACGCTGGCACTACGCCGAAAAACTACATTCGGCAAAAGCGCCTTGAGCGCATTAATGCGTGCCTGATCGACCCGACCTGCAATGTGCGCAATGTCACGGAAGTGGCGATGGATTATGGGTTTCTGCATTTGGGGCGGTTTTCGGATAACTACCGCAAGCAGTTTGGGGAGTTGCCTTCGGATACGCTGAAGCGGCGGGAGTGATTCGCTCGTAAAAGGTTCTCGCGACAGGGGATTTTTCAGACGAGTTCTAGTTCAGCAACTGCGGCAAGGCCGGCCATTACGATTAAAAACGTCCACCCGAGCCAATATAGGGTGACCAAAATTCGTCTCAGACCTGGGGGGAAGTTCCTCAGATCATCCTCGTTGGCACCTCCATTGCGTAGAGAAAGGCGAGGCAGAGCTAGGGCGCTCATTATTTTTCCCATCAAAACTAAATTTGCTCTAGCTCCTTGGTTTCTGAGGTCTCTCCGATTAATAACCGCACGGCAGTTCTTCAGGTGATCCAAAATAAAATCCTTTTGCTATAAGCGAGATAGAGCACTGTGCCGATAAATATAAATGCGCCTCCGAAGTCGATTAGGCCAATGGCGAGATATATTTTTTCAGCAGTATTCAGGTTCACTCAACAAACTCCTGATTTTCGGCATTTCAATCTGCTGTTAATAAAAAAGTCCAGATCTGTCGATGAGTACGAGTACAACTAGTGCAGCTAATAGTCCCAGTACGCTCCAGTGCAAAATTATCAATTTGCGTTTCAATAATTGGGGGAGATCGCGTAAATCGTCTGGGCTTAATTCACCCCTGTTAAGATAAAATCCGGGAAAAGCGATGATCCCGGAAATTCCGCCGACGAGCATCAGTTTCCCCCAAGGACCACCATGTCTGAGCGGCACGCGGTTCATGATCGCTGTGCAGTTTTTCAGGTGTTCTAAAATCAGATCAAGCTTCGTGTACGCTATATGTAACGTTACACCGATCCAAACATATAAACATAGGATCACCACGCCGCACGAATAGCCGATAAACTGCGCGATAGGATTCATTTTGTATTCTCGTATATAACTTGCCCTAGTGTTTCTCCACCCTTTCCGCCGAAAAAACCACCTGCAAACGATCCTGCGCCCACTACTAATAGTCCGCATGTAAGTGCGGCTGTTCCGCCGGTAGGCACTGCTAACGCCGCACACACCCAACCTACGGTAGAACCGGCCATTGCTGCGGAAGCGGCTGCACCGCCCGCGACGCCACCAATAAAGCCACCGGCTTCTATGAATTTCACTACTTCGCAGGCATCCGTTCTGCCTTGAGCGCAGACGCCTTGAACTTTGATCACTGAAGCCCCACCACCCACCGCGGTACCAATCCAACCGCCATATTTCACGTACTTCGCCGCTTTAGAAACGGCATCAATATGCGTGGCATAACCGGGAATCTGTCCAACGGCCCCGGCTTTTCTCCACCGATGAACAAGACTTTTAGTCGATAGGCCCAACGCGTTTTTCAGATTGGGATGATCCGGAAAGCCGATGCTCTTTTTTGTCAGTTTGGTTAGCTGAACGTCCAGCTGAGCCAGTAGGCGTTTGCGTTCGGCATAGAACTCGGCGGACTTCAGGTGACCCTTGGTTTGAAAGGTCCGGGTATGCAAACTCTCGATGTCACTTAGAATGCCGCTAACGTCTTTCAGATTCTTCGAGAACATCGCCAGCCCGGCACTAGCCCCGAGTGACCCCTTGGAAATCAGGAACGCAATCTCGTCATAGTGACGCGCCATGAAATCAGCCTCTTCCGAACTCAGCGGTTCCAAGGCTCTGTTTACATTGCCCGCTGCCTGCATCAACAACGCTTCTTCGAAAGTACACAGATGATTGTTCGGATCGCTCAGAACAATCATCGTCCCGGCTTTCACCTGATCCAGGTTCGGGTTCAGGGCCTTGAATTTGGCGATGACGGCGGGGGAGGCTGAAGTGAAAAGCTGAGCTTCGAGTTTGTCAGCTGTCGTGCTTCTGGGAACGACATAGAAACCGGGGTCTTCTTGCGGGACTTCCGCCGGCCACAGCTCTTGAGGAAAAAACTTTAGATCCGAAACTGGATGCGGCGAAGAGGCTGCCTTCAATACATTGGGCGAATTCGCGGCAGTCCACTTGAGGTTTTGCGCATGGACAAAGCGCAACAAGCGCTCCGGGTCAGGTTTTAATACAGGCTGAGTGAGCGTCGAGGTCGGTGTTCTTTTAAGCCGTGCAGTCATCGCGCCCTGAGCATTTCGCGCGACGGCTTGCGATTGGATCAGCAGGTCGCGTTGTTCTTGCAGAAGCGCCTGTATGCCTTGCTTCGGCGTTATATTGCCTAGCGCGACATCATCGGTAATGCGCTTCGCGTAATACGCAATTTCCCGATTGAACTGTCCCCGCGCCGCGCCTTGGGCAAGATGTCGAGCGCTGACAGTATGGGCTTGCCCGACCAGCTTCCCGGCAGCGCTGGTGACGTCCGCAAGGTCAATCCGGTTCGAATTCATCCTTCTTCGCCCCACGAACTGTAACCGGCGGTTTTAGCCAGATGGTGGGTCCACGCGATGTCGCGGTAACGAATGGCCACCTGCTCTTGTGGTTCGGCGTCGTTTTGAAAAATGGCGTGAGGCACTTCAAGCGTCAGGTCGACAATGACCCCTCCATTGATCGACACGGTGTAGAACTTTTCCTGCATGCCAGAGGACGACACGCGGTAAAAACAGATCGTGCAGTTGATTTCCTCTCTGTTTGAAAGCGCTTGAGCCAGTAGTGGTGATGATTTGTCGACCGCTTTGGTGATGATGATCGGGCTGTGCGTCGAGCTGTTGATGTTGCCGATGTTGGCCATGTTGTGGCTGTAAGACAGCACCATGATTTCGTCGGTGTGCGCAGCCTGAAATTTGTTGCCAATAGAGTCCTGGGTTGAACAGCCCGCTGAAATCAATCCTTGAGCTTTTCCGTTTATGGTCATGTAACCGTGATTAGCCATAGAACCACTCCTTGTAGTCAGGCGCGCAGTCTATGGCACAAGTTGTAAGCAGTTATGTAGTCCGATTCCGAAAATACGTTCTGCACTAAATGGATAAAGATCTGCACCCAGCGGATAGTTCACCCCATTGCCCCGTCCTAGCATGAGCCTTGCCTGAACAATAACAATGGAGGCGGCGGCCATGACCCTGCGACCCGAATATCTTCAATCCCTGCTTGAGGACGATCCAGAACAAGGCATCTACCGCTGCAAGCGCGAGATGTTCACCGACCCGCGGCTGTTCGACCTTGAGATGGAACACATCTTCGAAGGCAACTGGCTGTACCTGGCGCACGAAAGCCAGATCCCCAACAAAAACGATTTCTACACCACCACCATGGGGCGCCAGTCGATCTTTATCGCGCGCAACAAGGACGGTGAGCTCAACGCTTTTATCAATGCCTGCAGTCACCGTGGCGCGATGCTCTGCCGACACAAATCCGGCAACAAGAGCTCGTACACCTGCCCGTTCCACGGCTGGACCTTCAACAATTCCGGCAAACTGCTGAAGGTCAAAGACCCGGCAGCGGCCGGCTACCCGGCGAGCTTCAACTGCGAAGGCTCCCACGACCTGACCAAAGTCGCCCGTTTCGAATCCTATCGCGGCTTCCTGTTCGGCAGCCTCAAGGCCGATGTGGTGCCGCTGGTTGAGCATTTGGGCGAGTCGGCGAAGATCATCGACATGATCGTCGACCAGTCCGCCGACGGCCTGGAAGTGCTGCGCGGTTCGTCCAGCTACATCTACGAAGGCAACTGGAAACTCACCGCCGAAAACGGTGCCGACGGTTATCACGTCAGCTCGGTGCACTGGAACTACGCCGCCACCCAGAACCAGCGCAAACAGCGCGAGGCCGGCGACAGCAATCCGACCATGAGCGCCGGCAGTTGGGCCAAGCAGGGCGGCGGTTTCTATTCCTTCGACAAAGGCCACATGTTGCTCTGGACCCGTTGGGCCAACCCGGAAGATCGCCCGCTGTATGAACGCCGCGACGAACTGGCCCAGGACTTCGGCCAGGCCCGCGCCGACTGGATGATCGAAAACTCGCGCAACCTGTGCCTGTACCCGAACGTGTACCTGATGGACCAGTTCAGTTCGCAGATCCGTATCGCTCGGCCGATTTCGGTCAACCGCACGGAAATCACCATTTACTGCATCGCCCCCAAAGGCGAAAGCGATCACGCCCGTTCGAGCCGGATTCGGCAGTACGAGGATTTCTTCAATGTCAGCGGCATGGCCACGCCGGACGATCTGGAAGAGTTTCGCTCCTGTCAGACCGGCTATCAGGGCAGCGTGACCGGCTGGAACGACATGTCCCGTGGCGCCGAGCACTGGGTCGAAGGCGCCGATGATGCGGCGAAGGAAATCGACTTGCATCCGTTGCTCAGCGGCGTGCGTACCGAGGACGAAGGCCTGTTCGTGCTGCAGCACAAATACTGGCAGCAGACCATGCTCAAGGCACTGGCCGCCGAGCAATCGAAGCTGATTGCCGTGGAGACCGTGTAATGACCATCATCTATGAAACCGTGCGCGATTTTCTCTACCGCGAAGCGCGCTACCTCGATGATCGGCAATGGGACGAATGGCTGGAGTTGTACGCCCCGGATGCGACGTTCTGGATGCCGTCCTGGGACGACAACGACGAACTGACCGAAGACCCGCAACGGGAAATCTCGCTAATCTGGTACGGCAACCGCACGGGTCTGGAAGACCGCATCTTCCGCATCAAGACCGAGCGTTCCAGCGCCACCGTGCCGGACACTCGTACCTCGCACAACATCAGCAACATCGAGTTGCTGGAACAGGCTGACGGCCTCTGCAAAGTGCGCTTCAACTGGCACACGCTGAGCTTTCGCTACAAGACCGTCGACAGCTATTTCGGCAGCAGTTTCTACACCCTCGATGTACGCGGCGAAAACCCGCTGATCAAGGCCAAGAAAGTGATCCTGAAGAACGACTACGTTCGTCAGGTCATCGATGTTTACCACCTGTGAGGCTGCCGTCATGACTCATTCCATTGCGTTCAATTTCGAAGACGGCGTCACCCGGTTTATCGACGCCAATGTTGGCGAAACCGTGGCCGATGCCGCCTACCGCCAGGGCATCAACATTCCGCTGGATTGCCGCGATGGCGCCTGCGGCACGTGCAAGTGTTTCGCCGAGGCCGGCCGCTACGACCTCGGTGAGGAATACATCGAAGACGCGCTCACGGCGGACGAAGCCGAGCAAGGCTTTGTCCTGACCTGCCAGATGCGCGCTCAGAGCGATTGCGTGGTGCGCGTGCCGGCTTCCTCGGAGGTCTGCCGCACGCAACAGGCCAGTTTTGAGGCGACCATCAGCGCCGTGCGCCAGTTGTCCGACAGCACCATCGCGCTGTCGATCAAGGGCGATGCGCTGAGCAAACTGGCGTTCCTGCCGGGGCAGTACGTGAACCTCGGGATTCCTGGCAGCGAGCAGACTCGTGCCTATTCGTTCAGCTCGTTGCAGCGCGACGGCGAGGTCAGTTTTCTGATTCGCAATGTGCCTGGCGGCCTGATGAGCAGCTTCCTCACCGGCATGGCCAAGGCCGGCGACAGCATGAGCCTGGCCGGGCCGCTGGGCAGTTTTTATCTGCGCGACATCCGTCGGCCGTTGTTGCTGCTGGCTGGCGGTACGGGGCTGGCGCCGTTCACCGCGATGTTGGAAAAAATCGCCGAGCAGGGCAGTGAGCACCCGTTGCATCTGATCTACGGTGTGACTAACGATTTCGATCTGGTGGAAATGGATCGCCTGGAAGCCTTCGCCGCGCGCATCCCGAATTTCAGCTTCAGCGCCTGCGTGGCCAGCCCCGACAGTCAGCACCCGCTCAAGGGCTACGTGACCCAGCACATCGAGCCCAGACATTTGAACGAGGGCGACGTCGATGTCTACCTGTGCGGCCCGCCGCCGATGGTCGAAGCGGTCAGCCAGTACATTCGCGAAAAAGGCATTGCGCCGGTGAATTTCTACTACGAAAAATTCGCCGCCAGCGCGGCATAAAAATGTGTGGCGACGCCGTTCTGTAGGCGCTGGCTTGCCAGCTCCTACAGATCTAGAGCGATTTTCGATTCGAGGCACGTATGAACAGATTTCACGAAAAAGTTGCGTTGATCACCGGTGCCGCCCAAGGCATTGGTCGGCGCGTTGCCGAACGTATGGCGGAGGAAGGGGCTCGGTTGATTCTGGTCGACCGCTCCGAGCTGGTATTTGACGTGCAACAGCAATTGGCGAAAGGCAGCCAGGTGCTCGCGCTGACCGCCGATCTCGAGCAGTACGGTGAATGCAGCCGCGTGATGCAAACCGCCGTCGAGCGCTTCGGTCGTCTCGACATCCTCATCAATAATGTCGGCGGGACGATCTGGGCCAAACCGTTCGAACACTACGAAGCCGACCAGATCGAAGCCGAAGTCCGTCGTTCGCTGTTCCCGACGTTATGGTGCTGCCATGCCGCGCTGCCGTTCATGCTGGGACAGGGCAGCGGCGCTATCGTCAACGTGTCGTCGATCGCTACGCGCAGCATCAACCGCGTGCCGTACGGTGCGGCGAAGGGCGGGGTGAATGCGCTGACCGCGTGCCTGGCGTTCGAAACCGCCGGTCGTGGCGTGCGAGTCAACGCCACGGCGCCCGGTGGCACTGAAGCGCCGCCACGGGTGATCCCGCGCAACAGTGCCGAACAAAGTGCCGAGGAAAAAGTGTGGTACCAGCAGATCGTCGATCAGACGCTCGACAGCAGTTTGATGAAACGCTATGGCACGCTGGATGAGCAGGCAGGCGCTATTCTTTTTCTGGCCAGCGACGAAGCGTCCTATATCACCGGCATGATCATGCCGGTGGGTGGTGGCGATCAGGGCTGACAAACGCTGAACGCTACAGGCGACGCTGAAACGCTCTGAGAATTCTGAGCGTGGCGTCGCTGGTGTTCAGATTCTGTACCGCGTCAAGTGGAAACCACAGGCAGTCAAAGATTTCATTTTGCGGTCGGGCCTGCGACGAGTTGAGCACAGACGCCTCATACACGTGGTGGCGGGTGTCGGCCGTTTCCAGTTCCATCAGGTACAGCAAGCCGTCGACCCCGAGCCCGGTCTCTTCCTTAAGCTCGCGCAGGGCGGCGCCTGCCGTGGTTTCACCTTGCTCGACCTTTCCGCCGGGCAACGTCCAGCGACACCTTGGCTTGCGCACCAGGAGAATGTGCCGGTCCTGCTCGCAAATCACGGTTGCGCGTACTTTCATGTGTTACCTGATTGCCCGTTGTCATAATTCGGTAATAAAAATGCAATATTCAGGCCGCCCCACGGTTATGCGGGCCCCATGGCTGGTTGGAGGTGTCACAGGGGTAGAAAGTGCAACCGAATGGCGAAATCCTGTCGCGACGTCTGGTCGGCATCCCGGCGAAGCGGGGGTGTAAGGTAGGCAGGGTCAATCCTGGATATCAGTACCGAAAATGGAGGTAACTTATGAGCGTTCCGATGCTGAATAAGATGCACATGAACGGTTATGACGTACTCAGCGTGAACAACGGCCCATGGCGGGTGTGCACCCAAGGTGATCGACTGGGCGCTTTTGCCAGTCGGGAAGAGGCGTTGGCCTTTGCCGCGGCGCTTCCCGGTTACAAATCCCGGACCAAACGGCCGGCAAGCAACCAGACGACGGTTAAGTAAAACGCGTGTAGCCCCGGTTTTTCCGGGGCTTTTGCTCAGTACCCGCCGCCACCCCCACTGGTGCCATGGGAGGGCTCCCTGGCTTTTGTTTGCAGGCGGCTCCATTCCGCACAGGTAATGAAGCTGGTGTGATCGACCTTGCCTCGGTCATCGAAACTGACGTTGTATGCCTGTTGATGGCCGGCTTTCGTCAGCTCGTAGTCAAAGCACGTGCCGGGCACAGCCGTGCGGTCGGTGATGGTGTGCGGTGGCCCGCCGATTTGCTCGACCTGATCCTTGCTCATTCCGGTCTCGACTTTGTCGACCAGTGGCAAGTCGCCATAGAGGCGCGATTCAGTGCTACAGCCCGCCAACGCTGACAGTCCGACAATCAGCGCGAATAGAGGCTTGTTCATGCCCGCGCTCCTGTTTAGTGCGCTTTGTTACGACTGATGGCCTTGGCTTTCACTTCTTCGGCATAGCCTGCCAGGCGCTGTTCGTCACCCTGAAACAAGTCGCACAGCCTCAGTGCTGCTTCTGCATCTACATCATTACCAGACCGTTTCAACTGATCTGCCAATCGCAGAAGCTCCACCGCCGACCATCTCAGGTCCGACGCAACGCTTTGCAGGTCACGTCGAAGTTCGTTTTCAGATTCGTTGAGCCACATGACGACCTCCTGAACATTGTCCGCTACGAAATTTTAGTCCCGATTCCTGACGCCGGGCGTTTTGTTCGTCCGAACACCCGCAATAACCTTTGGTCGGGAAGATGCGCGCGAACGGACAGATTTGCTGTCGTATTGAAGTGGCGAATTTCCGCCGGGGAGAGGCAACTTCAAATGACGACGACCGATGACTTCAGGTTTCACGCGCATGAGCTGATGGTCGATCTGGACGCGGCGACCACGGAGATGATGAAGCTGATTTCTGCTCATCAGCTCAACGGCCCGGAATGGGAGCGGGTCACTCAATGGCAGCACGAAGCGTATGAACGGTGGATGTCTTACCTGAACGAGCGGTCCTATCCGGACCCCGACCAGAGCACCGACAAACATTGAGAAATGCCCCATGAATGGATGTCTGTGCGACGACGCGCTACATTTCTTTTTTTCAGAATAAGGGTGCGTCATGCGGACGTTGATTGCAGGGGGCGTGGTGGCGCTACTGGCGGGGTGTTCCTTGCCCGCGTCACTGGTGCCAGGTGAGCCGAATTTCAGCAAATACAGCGAGAAGGCGCCCAAGGAGTATGCCGCCTGCGTACTGCCGGCGTGGCAGAAGCAGATTTCCAATACGACTCAAGCTCCGATTTCCAATGGCTACCGGATCAAGGCGCCGAGCATCATCACGGCCGACGAGATTCTGGATATCGTGAAATCGAAAGAGGGCAGCCGGGTTTCACTGTATCAAGGGCCACCCTGGGCCAAGTCAGGAGCCCTGCGTCAGGCGGTTCGGGACTGTTTGTAGGGCTTGGCCGCGAGTCGTGGCGGCATTTGATAGACCGTCTTCGCCAAACACATTCCAAATGTTGCTGACCTCACGGGTCTGCTCGCCAGCAGCTAGGGCCGCGCTTCACTTGTCCCGGCGATCACTGACCCCGTTATCAACATGAGCCATGAGCTCCGAGGGAGCCTTGCGCGAACTGGAAACTACCTGGATCCCTGTAGGAACGAACTTGTTCGCGATGGAGTGTCAGCCACATAGGGTTGACTGACACTCCATCGCGAACAAGATCGCTCCTACAGGTTCTTGCGCCAGTGAAAAAACTTGTGTATTTTTTCATGAAATTTAAATAATAAAATTTCATGAGGCCCGCATGTTCCAGCAATCGACACGCCACGTCGCCAGTTACTACGCCCACACTTGCGCAGATCGCTTGGTCAATCGTGCAGCGTTGGGCGGTGAGCAGGACACCGAAGTGTTGATCATCGGCGCTGGTTTCAGTGGCTTGCACACGGCGTTGCGACTGGCCCTGGCGGGCAAGCGCGTGACGTTGCTGGAAGCCAGTCGAGTGGCCTGGGCCGCGTCGGGGCGCAATGGTGGTCAGGCCATTCTCGGTTGGTCGTGCGATATGCCGCCGCTGGAGGCCGCGCTGGGTTATGAGCGCGCGCGGCGGTTGTGGGACGGCATGCGCTGGGCCGCGCAGGAGTTGCGCGCGCTGCCCGGCCGACATGATTTCGACTGTGATTACCGGCCCGGCCACCTCTGGACGTCGGTGATGCCGCGCCGGGTGAGCCTGCTGACTGAGTGGCAACACGAAGCGAGCCACAAATGGGGCCATGATGGTTTGCAATTCATTCCCCGTGAAGAGTTGCCGCAGTGGGTCGCCAGTGAGCGCTATCAGGCAGGCCTGTTTGATCCTGAAGGCGGGCACCTCAACCCGTTGAAACTGGCGCTCGGCCTGGCGGCAGCTATCGAGCACGCAGGCGGTCGCATCCATGAGCAAAGCAAGGCACTGAGTTACCGCGAGGAGGGTGGCCGGTACACGGTCACCACTGAGCGCGGGCGCATCCGTGCCGATGTGCTGGTGCTGGCGTGCAATGCCTACCTGGATCGGCTCGATCCGCAGTTATCGGGTTGTGTGTTGCCGGTCGGCACCTATCAGGTGGCCACCGCGCCGCTCTCGCAAGCGCAGGCGAGCGCGCTGCTGCCGAGCAATGTCTGCGTCACCGACAATCAATTCGTCCTCGATTATTTCCGTCGTACGCCGGATAACCGCTTGCTGTTCGGCGGTGGCTGCACCTACCTGGGTGGCATGCCGAAGGACATTGCAGCCGCGACCCGGCCGTTCCTGCAACGGGTGTTTCCCCAGCTCAAGGGCGTCGAACTGGAATTCGCCTGGGGCGGGCATATCGACCTCACGCTCAAACGCACACCTGACATTGGCCGACGCGGCAATCTCTATTGGCTGCAGGGTTTTTCCGGCCACGGTGTACTGCCGACCCTGGCCGGGGCGCGCGCCGTGTCCGACGCGATACTCGGTCAGGCGGATGAGCTGGGCTTGTATCAGGGCCTGGTCAACGGCCGTTTCCCCGGCGGCAAATACATGGCGGCACCGCTGGAAGCCCTCGGCAAGGCCTGGTTTCGGTTGCGCGACAGCCTTTGAACCGCACATTTTCTGGAAGCTTTCAGATGGACATGCAAGAAGAGATTTCGGCGCTGGCGATCCTGATTCAGGACCTGCGCAAACACAAAAAATACACACTCAAGGAACTGGCGGACAAGATTGGTCGCTCGGTCGGTTTTCTCTCGCAAGTCGAGCGTGGATTGTCACGCCCGACGGTGGCGGATTTGACCGCCATCAGCGAAACCCTCGGCGTACCGACCACCTATTTCTACAGCCTGCCCAAACCCATGGCCTTGCCGTGGGTGACCCGGCCGGACGAGCGCCGCACGCTGTATTACGCCGACGGCATCACCGACATCCTGGTCTCGCCGAAAATGCGCGCCTCTTTCTCAATGCTCGAAAGCCGGCTCGAACCCGGCGCCAGCAGCGGTGACCGGCACATGAATGACAGCTCGGAGCAGGGCGGTTATGTCCTCGAAGGGCAATTGACGCTGTGGCTGGATGACGATCAACCGGTCACCCTGGGTGCCGGGGACAGCTTTCAGCTCGCCAGCCATACCCATTGCCGCTACGGCAATCTCACCGATCAGCTCACCCGGGTGCTCTGGGTTTACACCTGATAAAAACAACAAGGAACAACATGATGGATGCTGTCTGCTCTGATCTGGTTGCCGAAGTGCGTGGGTTTCGGCAGCGCTTTCCGGATGTGCGCTACGTGGACCTGATTTCCCTGGACATCCCCGGGCATTTCTACGGCAAGCGCTATCCGATCGAGATGCTCGAAAAGGTCGCCGCCGGCAGCGCGCTCAAGCTGCCGCAGAATTGTGTATTGCTCGGGACTCAAGGCGGGCTGTTCAACATCGGCGACTACTGTTTCAACGACGGCGACCCGGATGCGCCCCGGCGGTTGGTGCCGGGCACGCTGAAAATCGTCGACTGGGAAAAGCAGCCGCTGGGGCAGATGTTGATCACCTCCAGCGGCACTGAAAAACCCATCGTCTTCGAGCCACGGGAAGTGCTGGCGCAGGTCCTTGAACGCCTCGCTCGCAAAGGGATTTTCCCGGTGGTGGCCTTCGAGCTGGAGTTCTATCTGTTCGATCGCCAGTTACGTGACGGCTTGCCACAGTTTGCGCGCGATCCGCTGACCGACGATGCGGACGATCAGCCGAACATGCACATCGAGCGGCTGTCGCGGTTTGCGCCGGTGCTCGATGACATGGTCGAGACGGCACGGGCGCAAGGCATCGACACCACGGTGATCACGGCCGAGCTGGGACCGGGTCAGTTCGAAATCAACTTCGGTCACCTTGACGATGGCCTGCGGGCGGCCGACTGGGCGGCGCTGTTTTGCCGCAGCACACGCGGTGTGGCGCTCAAGCACAACTACCGCGCCAGTTTCATGGCCAAGCCTTACTTGCAACACCCCGGCAGCGGCATGCATGTTCATGTGAGCCTGTACGACGAGGCGGGCAACAATCTGTTGGCAGCCAATGACCAACAACCGCTGCGCCATGCCGTGGCCGGTTGCCTGGAATTGTTGCCGCATTGCATGCCGATCTTCGCGCCGAATCACAACGCGCTGCGTCGCCTGAGCGGCACGGTGAATGTTGCGACGCGTGCCAGTTGGGGCTTCGAAGATCGGGACGCCTGCCTGCGGGTTCCTGAATCGGACGCCAGGAATCTGCGCATCGAACATCGCCTTGCCGGCGCCGATGCCAACCCGTATCTGGTGTTGGCGGCGATTCTGGTCGGGTTGGAACAAGGACTCGAAGCCGGTCGTCAACCGATCGCGCCGCTCAATGAAGACCGCAGCAGCGGTATCGACTTCCCGCTGGAGATGCTTGAGGCCGTGCACTCCATGCAGCACAACGCGAAGTTGCGTGAAGGGTTGGGTGCGGAGTTTGTAAACGTCTACTGCGAAAACAAGCGTCAGGACCATTTGGCATTCATGCACGACATCAATGCGCGTGAATATCGCTGGTACTTGTAACTGACCGCTTGTCGTTGCTCGACCTTAAAAAAAGTGTGGATATTTAAGGACTTGGAGAGATTAGTAACCGGGTGGTGAGTCAAAATATCTTGTTACACGGTGAAATATTCCGTAATATCCGCCCCGCGTTCACCACCACGGTTTATGCATTTTAGATCCCAGGCGTCCATCAGCTGCCTGGGATTTTTTTTGCCTGAAATAAGTGGCGCCTCAAAAAACATTCACTCAGTTAGAACGATTATTTCTTTTGGTTATTTGAATAGGTTTTTAACGAATATCCATAACCGTGAAATACGCGTTGTGGTTTTGCTTGTGTCTGCAATCAAATCCAAATCGTGGTCATGGCGGAAATAGACGTTCCATACACCTCGTTAAAGCTGCCCCAGCATCAAATCCCGCTGTTCGATGGTCATCTTGTCGCCCCTCTGCCAATCCTTAGAATCGGCCCCATCAGCTTCTATTCAAACCTTTGGGGACCAACACCATGATGGCAGACTGCATGATGAGCAAAATCATGCCGATGGCCGGCATGAACATGGACATGGACATGGACATCATGAAAAACTGCGGCACGCTGATGATCAACGATTGCAGCATGCCGATGATGATGAGCTGCAATGGCATGCCGCTGATGTGCTGCACCTGCTGATTCTTCGCGACACCCATTAAAAAGTCCGGCCAATGCAGATTGGCCGGGCTTTTTAATGGGTGGTTTTTGTGGGAGCCGCAGTGCAGCGATCCGGCTTGCTGGCGAAGGCGTATTTGAGATCGCCATCCCCAGCAAGCTGGCTCCTACAGGATCGTGTTCGGACGCCGCTTAGCCATATAACTGACCTGCATCAGCTCAAACGGCGCAGTAATACATATTGGTATAGCCGTTTGTCATGTGTATGGTTATGCTCGCAACGTTTTGCATTTGCCAATCATTAACAACCACAGTGATGTCATGAGCCAATCAGAGACGCGTGCGACTGCCCTGGCGCTGTATCCGGAAGATTCCCGCGAGGCTGCGGCGCTGCTCAAACAAGCCATTCCGCTGATGGTTCGTCACAACATCCCGCCCAACCCCGTGCATTACGCGCTCTGGTACACCTACAGCAAAGGCCTTGACCCCGAGCTCAATCGTCACCTGGACCGGGTGGTGAAAGACTTCGATTGCTTCCCGCCGGAATCCGCTACCCGGCTTTTCCGCGACTACATCATTCGCAACGAGCTGGAAGAGGCCCGCGCCGGGCAGCAACAGGCAATCAATCTGGTGGATGACATGCAGCGCGATGTTTCGCGCAGCGTCGAGGGCAATCTCAACTTTCAGAGCAGTCTGGGACGTTGCCTGGAAATGCTCGAATCGCCCGTCAACGAGCGCCTGCCAGACATATTGAGTGAGCTGCAACAGAGCACCCAACGGATGCAGAGTCAGCAGGAACAGTTTCTCTCCCAACTGCAAACGGCCCAGAGCGAAATCAAAAGCCTGCGCAGCAAGCTTGAGCGTGCACAACTGGCGGCCACCCTCGATGGCCTGACCGAACTGCTCAACCGCACCGCGTTCACCCGTTTGCTCGAGCAGGCGCTGAGCAATGAGTCCCAAGGTGTCGCGCTGGTCATGCTGGATATCGATCACTTCAAGCAATTCAATGATCAGTACGGTCATCCGTTGGGCGACCGGGCGTTGCAACATGTCGGGCAGGTGCTGCGCAGTTCGCTGCCACCCGACGCCACGGCGGCGCGCTACGGCGGGGAAGAGTTCTGCGTGATTGTGCAACACTGCGCCGACCTGGCGAGTGCCGCAGCTTTCGCTGAGCAATTGCGGGTGAAAATCCAGTCGTTGCGGATCAAGGCGCGGGTTGACGGCAAGGTGCTCGATACAATCACGGCGTCCTTTGGCGTGGCCTTCGCGCAACCCGGCGAGCACCTGGACAGTCTCCTGACCCGCGCCGATGACGCGCTCTACCAGGCCAAGCGCACTGGCCGCAACCGGGTGCACCGCTAAGCGTTGAAATGCGACGCCACCACGCTGCTGCGGGTCTTGTGTATTGCCGTCATCCTGGGCGGCGTTATCGGACTCAAGCTGGTCACGGCGAACTGAGAAGGTTTGCAATAAGGCATTTTGCTGGCCCCGAAGGCCGAAAGTTACAGACAGAATCACTTTAATTTCAGGTGGTTAGGGCTGGCTTTAAATGCGCAATGTATGGATTTCGCTGATTTCGTTGGGCCTGGCAGGCATCGCCGTCTCCGCCCAGGCCAAAGAGCTTCAAGCCAATGACCGGTATATGTGCAGTTGGGGCGCAGGCACCGCAGCCAGAGCCCAGGAACTCAAACTGTCGGGCGTTTCGCTGTACGCCGCCCGCCAGAAATTACAGACCTACAAGTTCACTAAACCGTGGATGCGCATGACGGCGATGGGTATTACCGAGCAAACCTACGACAGCCCGTCGCGGATCAAACCCGCGGCGCTGCGTCAGAGCTTCTACGAAGATTGCCTGCGCTTTAAGTTGGCGCGCAAATGATCGAGTGACCTACAACCCATCCTCTATCAGCTTCAGGTATTCGGGACTGTCGGAGATCGAATTGTGCCCCACGCCCGAAATAACCTTCAGGGTCGCCACACCTTGGGCGAAATGCCCGTAGAGTTTTTCCGTGCTGGAGGGCGGGATGATTGCATCCTGCTCTGCCGCGAGCAGCAGCGTCGGTATCGAGATGTGCCCGGCGTATTTCCACGATTCGAACTTGTCTTGCAGCAACCACTTCACCGGGAATATCGGGTACTGGCGGACGGCGAGGTCTTCAAGGCTGTTATAGGGGGCGATCAGGATCAGTCGTGCGGCGGGGCGCTGGCTGGCGAGACGCACGGCGACGCCGGACCCCAGGCTGCGACCGACCACGGCGATGTGAGGATGGCTGTCGTAGACCTTGTCGAACAAGCTCAGGGCGTCGCGGGCAATCGCTTCCTCGGAAGGTGAACCGGTGCTGCCACCGAAACCCCGGTAGTGCAGCAAGTACAGGGCATGTTCGGGGAACGCCTGGGAAAACTCGGGCAGGTTGCGTGAAACGTCCTCGGCATTTCCACCGAAATAAATCAGTGCATTCGGCCCCTCGCGCGGTCTGACGGTGACCTGCACCTGTGCGTCCGCCACCGATAGCGTGAGCAGCGTTTCGGGTGCACCGAGCGCGGAGGGTTGCGGGAAGTAGATCAGGGCGCGCTGAAACACGAACAGTGCCACACACAGCGCCAGGTACAACGCGACAACGAGGACGACGAGATACATCAGGGGGCGCAACATTGGGCTGACGTTTTTGGGTGGCATTGACTGCTCTGGGCCTGACGAGCGCGATGGCTTGATCGCTGTCAGAGTGTAGTTGAACGACAGCAGCGCGGGCCGGCGGTGTGGTTTTTGAGGGTGTGCGTCTCCGTGCCGCTGTTACCGCAGAAACAGATATTCATCCAACGGATTGCGGCTGTGCCCACCAGCGCCTGGCGACCCTGTTGTATTTCAGGCAGGGCCGAATTGTCGCTGGCAGCTATTCTCTTGTAGCTGGCAGAGGTCTGATGGCGCTGGTGATCGTGCCGTTTGCCGGACAACAAGCGCAAAAGGCCAACAGCCAAGAGGTGGAAGGACACAACCATGAGCCACACTGTTGGATACACGCGTCGACGAATACTCACGCTGGCTGCCGGTGCTTCGGCGGTGCTCACTTTCGATCCGGCCTTTGCAGCCACCGCGCCGTCGAAGGAAACAGGAGGCAAGAACATGCTGACCCGCGCCATTCCTTCCAGCAACGAGCCACTGCCCATTGTCGGCGTGGGCACCTATCGCGGTTTTGATGTGGCGCCGACCGATCCGGCCTACAAACAACTGCCTGCCGTCCTCAGCGCGCTGTTCGAAAAGGGCGGGATGGTGATCGACAGCTCGCCCATGTATGGCCGCGCCGAGCAGACCACCGGCGAACTGCTGTCCATCCACAAGCCGCGTTCGCCAGCGTTTCTGGCCACCAAGGTGTGGACCCGTGGCCGCGAAGAAGGCATCGCGCAGATGGAGCAGTCGTTCAAACTGCTGCAGACCGACCGGATCGACCTGATGCAGATTCACAACCTGCTGGACTGGAAAACCCATTTGCCAACGTTGCGCCAATGGAAGGAAGAAGGGCGCATTCGCTACATCGGCATCACCCATTACACCGCGTCGGCGTATGACGAAGTGGAAGCGCTGCTGAAAGCCGAGTCGCTGGATTTTTTGCAGATCAACTATGCGCTGGACGATCGCAGCGTCGAGAAACGCATTCTGCCGCTGTGTCGCGAACGCGGCGTGGCGGTGATCTGCAACCGACCGTTCGGCGGCGGTGATTTACTCGCTCGCTTGAAGGGCAAGCCGCTTCCGGGCTGGGCCTCGCAAGTCGGCGTCAGCAGTTGGGCGCAACTGGCGCTCAAGTATTTGCTGGCGCATTCGGCGGTGACCTGCGTCATCCCCGGCACCGGCAACCCGCGCTACATGGCGGAAAATGCCGGTGCGGGGTTCGGTCCGATGCTGACGGGCGCACAACGCGAGCAGTTGATTGATGTGGTGGGGTAGCTGGTTTTTCCGCTAGACCAGGTAACGCCGAAACCACCCCAGCGTACGGTCCCAGGCCAGTCTGGCGGCGGTGTCATCGTATCGAGGCGTGGAGTCGTTATGGAAACCGTGGTTGGCGCCGGGATAGATATAGGCTTCATAGGTTTTGCCCGCCGCTTTCAAAGCCTGCTCATAGGCGGGCCATCCTTCGTTGATGCGCGTGTCCAGTTCACCGTAATGAAGCATCACCGGTGCCTTGATTCGAGGGACATCCTTGGCCTCTGGCTGTCGGCCATAAAAGGACACGGCGGCGCCCAGCTCCGGATAGGCCACCGCCGCAGCGTTGACCACGCCACCGCCGTAGCAAAAACCGGTGATGCCGACTTTTCCGCTGCTCGCGTCGTGTTTCATCAACCACTCGATAGCGGCGAAAAAATCGTTCATGAGTTTTTCCGGGTCCACGGTCGCCTGCAATTCCCGACCTTTGTCATCGTTGCCGGGATAGCCGCCCACCGAGGTCAGTCCATCGGGAGCGAGCGCGATGAACCCGGCCTTGGCCAACCGCCGTGCGACATCCTCGATGTACGGGTTGAGCCCGCGGTTTTCATGCACGACCACAACCGCCGCGACCTTGCCGGTGACTTTGGCCGGGCGCACCAGATAACCGCGAACCGGCCCGTGGCCTTTGGGGGAGGGGTAGGTGACGTATTCGGCGATGATTTCCGGGTCGGTGAACTCAACCTGCTCGGCGAGTGCGTAATTCGGACTCAGGGCAGCGAGTAACGCGCTGGCCGTCATACCTCCCAAAGCGAACAACGCCGCACGGTCCAGGAATTCGCGCCGGTTGATCTTGCCGTGGGCGTAGTAGTCGTAAAGTTCGAGCAGTTCCGGGGCGAAGTCTTTTGCAGTGAGACGGGGCATCGGAGTGTTACCTCTTTGAGGTTGACGAATCCCTGTCAGTTAAGCGCATGAACAGCTCTTTTGTCGGCGCGTGAATCAGTTGTTCAAACCTCCGAAATAAATCCCCCGCGATATATATGTACCGCATATCGCCATTTCCCTATCGACAAGCTGTGCCCTACAGACAAGGAGAGACTGTATGGCACAACGATTCAACGATGGCACGTCAGGAGACGTCGTCATCAGGTCCGGCCCGCCTGCTTCTGGCGGCGGTGGGGGCGGTGGCGGAAGTTTTGGAGGTAATCGTGTAGGCGCCTCCGGCGCAATCAGCGGCCCCAGTAAAAAAACGAAACAGGCCAGAAAGCGGGCCAAGGAAGAACATAAGCGGATTCAGGCAGAGCAGGCACTGGCCGCCGCTGAGTACGCCCGGGAGCAGGCACGCATCTATGCGCGCGACCAATTACTCACTCAACTCACCCAGCTTCAAAGCGTAACCAGAGCTGAAATCGACCGAAGTTTTGCTGCCAGAGCCGAGCAACCCACTTCGTCGCTCGAAAAGGAAATATCGGCGGCAAAACGGCACCATGCTGGCAACTCGAGTGAGCGCTGGCAGCTCTATCTCATCACCAAAGACAAGAACGAAATCAATGGGTTGATCTCTCGAAAAACCGCAGAGCTCAACGACAAAAATGCACTTGCCCGGTCATTCGACGGGCACGATCCCCTCACGCGTAGCGCCGCCGACTACCTGACCCGACTCGGGCAGTTCGGCGATGCGCTGATGGCTGGCCATCAGCTCTGGGCGACCGCTTATAACGCGGCTCATGAAGCCCGATTACTGCCGGCGCAAATCGACGCGCTCACCCATAAATCCAATGCGTTGGCCACCTATCATGCCGAGCAGACCCTTGTCTGGCGTGAGCTGGAGGCACGTTGGGAGCGTCATCGACAGCATGCCGAACAGCGTGAGGCGCGCATTCGGTTCAAGCAACAGGTTGATGAACGCTCGCGCCTCGATCAGGTGCGACAAGCGAATACCCTGCGTTTGTCTGCCACAGCGTCGGCACTCAGTGTCGGGGTACTGCCCAGCCAAGGCGGTGAATGGCTGGATGCCCAAAAGCTAGTGTCCGATGTGATGCGTGGGGCGTCCTCGTACGCGCCGTCCTCAGAACGGCCGCGGTTTCACAAGTCGCGATGTTTTTGGCGGGGGTGTTTTATCCCACTCGAGAATTGGCCAACGGCGAGTTGACTCCCGAACAACGACATCGATTGTTTGAGGCCGTCGCAGTCCCGGCTCACGCGCTGGAACTTCATGACCCTCGAGAGCTGCAGGCCGCTGCCGACGCAGGCGGCTCGGTGGAGGTTGAATACCGGCTTAAACCTGTAGCGACACCGGAAGGCACCGCGATCGTTGTTGCCGCTACGGGTGGTGATATCGATCCTCACGTCCCGGTCTTGAATGCAGTGCTCGACCCGCAAACAGGCGTCTACACCGCCGAGGTCCCCGGGTCACCGATCAGGCATGTGCAGTTCACACCAGAAGCCATGCCTCAAGCGACCTTGGCCAGCCCGACTTTGACCGTCACGGAACCAAAGATCCAGGTCATCCCGTCAGGTGTTGATTGGCGCATTCAGGATTGCGTTGTCTGCGTGCCTGGTCTGCCACCGACCTACCTGTCCTTCAACGTTCCGGCTTTGGGCACCGGCATTGTTACCGGAACCGGTCAACCGCCGACGGTTGATTGGTGGAAAGGCGCCAGACAAACAGCCGGCGCAGCGATCCCGAGTCAGATTGGTGATCAGTTCCGAGGCAGGGAATTCAAGTCGTTCGGGGCGTTCGGTGAGGCACTGTGGCGAACCCTGGGCGAACACTCGGCACTGACCAATTCACTCGATGAGGTGAATAAAAAACGTGTCGCACAAGGCTTCGCCCCGTACGCGCCGAAAAACACTTGGGTGGGCGAGAACCGCGAGTTCGAACTGAGATATCAGGAGCGGCCGGAATTTTGGGCCGATCCCTTCAACCTGGACAAAGTCAGCATCAAAACGCCGCAAAGTGCTGAAGGATGGTTAGGCATCGTACCCGCGGTTGTGCCCTGGCCGATTCCGCCGGTTGGCACCTGGACACCGTTGGTGCCACCGGGCAGCGAACATCTGGGTTCGACGACATCGCCAATCGCACCCACCGTCCCAGTGGTTTATCCCGGCAGCCCGGCCATCCCGGTCCTACCGCAAAACGAGACGTTTCCGGCGGTTGACGAAGGGGAGATTGGTGCGAGTATTCCCGGGTTTCCGGGGGATATGGAACTACCTTCGCCGGGATTGGTTTTTGTTGGCCCGCCGGTTGAGCCGCTGGAGGTGGGGCCGTATAACGAACTCGGTGCCCGGAGCAGGGGAGATGGGTTGGATATTGACCATATTCCTTCGCGGAGAGCGTTGGATAGGTACATAAAAAGGAATTTTCCAGATATTGATATGTACGAACGCGAAGATTTTCTAAAAAGAGCTCCCAGCATCGCGATACCTGCTGAAGTTCATCGAAGATTTAGCGAAACCTACGGAGGTCGAAATCATGCATCCAGACAATTGGAGGATGCAGCTAATCTGCGGATTGCAGTGGATAGAAATTTCGATGCTGTCAAGGCAGGTTTGCTTGAGCAAGGTTTTGACGAAAAAGACGTTGATGCCGCCCGCTTGAAATTACATGAACTCCACGGTGAACAAGGATGGTACTTATGAGTGTGGCAACGATTGAGCAGTGGATAAAAGCGCTAGGGGCAAGTCATGATGAATTGATTGCTCAAGGTATTACTTTCAATCAATCACCGAAGGCGTTGTATCCCGATTGCGATCTATTGGATATGGCACCAGAGATTGGCCTCAGCCTGACTTTTTGGGCGGAAACCAAGCGCCTTGAAACCTTATTTGTCACTCTTAAAAAATCCACACCTTCAACCATCGAGTACAAGGGCGAGCTTCCAGTTCCATATAAGCCAGCAATGACCCAATCCGATGTCCACGCACTCTTTGGCCAACCAATGGAATCAAGAGGCCCCATCAAAATGCCCCAGCCGATGGGTCAAACCGGAGGATGGGAATCCTATCCCCTTGATCCGGCGGTTCATCCCGGCAAGAAAGTTGTATTTCAATATACCGCTGCGATGGAAGTGAAAACGTTGGTCTTC
The DNA here is from genome assembly GCF_045447035.1 of Pseudomonas sp. O230. Taxonomy (NCBI): domain Bacteria; kingdom Pseudomonadati; phylum Pseudomonadota; class Gammaproteobacteria; order Pseudomonadales; family Pseudomonadaceae; genus Pseudomonas; species Pseudomonas sp. O230. The sequence goes on from NZ_JBJGXN010000014.1 coordinate 57,977, forward strand.
ACCTTGATTGACAAAGGTCACGAGTAATTCCAACGGGCACCTGTTTAAAGGAACGAGCAGGTGTCTTCGCATTCCACACTTCGATAGCAACAAGGAAGAATTCAAGATGGAACTTAAAAACACACTCAAGGAATACACCGCGTCGGAATTCCAGGCGCTGGTCAATAAAATCTGGGCCGTTGATCTGCCGAAACCGGACCACGACCAACTGATCAACCATTTCGACCGGATCGTTGGTCATCCCCAAGGGGCTGATTTGCTGTTCTACCCTACAGACAAGTCCAACACCAACAACCCGGCAGCCGTGGTCCACCACGTCAGAACATGGCATCACCAACAAGGAATGTCGGTATTCAAAGGCGAGGACATTCCTGTTGCCAAACCACCCGTTGCGCCGCTAACCCCTTTGGTCAGGAGCCTGGCCGAGGTCGAAAAAATCGCGGCGGATGTGGCTGTCTCAGGTCAGGTCGTTGAAGAGGCTTTCGGCCATTTCGAGCTACAGATCAGGCACTTTCAAAGTCAAAAGAGCACTCGTCTGGAAATCTCCCATCAGGCAACCGGCATGCGTGCGCTGGAACATGCCCAGCATGAAGCACTGATAGCCGTCAGAAAGTTTGAGTCCTGGAAAATGAGAATGGAATTCCTTCAAAGCGGCGCTCAGCGCAACCTGACCTATGCACGATCCGACCAAACGCAATGGCAGAGTATCGTGCAGCAGATCAACGCCACCCACGATCGCTACATCACCCGATTGGCAAGCATGACTCAACGGCATCGCACTCTGCATGATGAAGCGGAACCATTGCTGATGGCGGCGCAGCAACACTTGATTGATTCGCGTAGCTCCACACCAACGATGCACGTGATCAGCGCTTCGCAGGCTTTTGCCGATATACGCCCCGACCTTCTGCTGACTGGCGGTTCGCCCGTGCTGCTGGCGTCCCAGCAGGTTGATTTGCTGAAAGCGATACGCTCGGTTGTTGCCGAGTTTTCCTGGCAGAACGCCTCAGGCGAGCCGGACACTGGAAACCAGCGGGCTGCCGTTTTGAGCTTCGCCTTTTCCAGTCGGGCAGACACTCGGTTTTTCGGTGTCAGCGTCCCGTTGTCCGAGCTTCTGCCCATCGAAGGCCAGGATTGGCAACACCTGGCCGCGAACCGGGCTGAGCTCGATGCACCTTTTCGCATGAGCACTGCGGCAGTACCCGCCACACCCGGCAAAATGTTCCAGGGTTTGCGCGAGATCAAAACGTTGTCGCAGATTTACGTCACGGCTTGCAGCGCCTGTCGTTCGATCTCCGGCGTCAGGGTCAGAGCGGTGACGCAGGATCAGCACCTGAACAGTTTCAGTTTTTCTCCGGAGGGTTCTTCAACCGTCGCTGTCCACTGGACTGCGCCGATTTCCCTTGAAGCCGCTCCGGTTGCAACACCGACCCAACAGCGTCGTGTGGGGTTTGTGCAATCCGCGCGAGTGCCGACAATTGAAGCCAATGCAGAGCAGGCGCATGACGACTACATCCTGGTCTTCCCCGTCGAGTCAGGGCTTGACCCGCTTTACATCGTTTTCAACCGACCTGCGCAGTAGACTTTTACCGGGCATTAGTGACGCGGAGCGTGGGAACGATCCATCAATGCAAACACTGCGCCCCAACCCTCGCCACTTGTGCATCATGCTCGGCCTTTACGCCAGACACCCCGACCGCGCCGATCACCTGTTCGTCAACGATGATCGGCACGCCACCTTCCAGGGACACCAGCAATGGCGCCGACAAAAACGCCTGGCGCCCTCCATTGATCATCTCTTCGTAACTCCCCGACTCACGCCGACCGAGGGCCGAGGTGCGGGCCTTTTCGGTGGCGATGTAGGCACTGATCGGCGCGCAACCGTCGAGGCGTTCGAGGGCGAGGGGATGGCCGCCGTCGTCGACAACCACGATGGTCACGGCCCATTTGTTGTTCTGCGCCTCGGTGCGGGCGGCCGCGAGGATCCGGCTGACTTCGGCTTGGCTGAGGATGGCTTTGCTCTTCATGGGGTTTCTCCGGGGATCGTTGAGGGCAGCGCGGCTTCGACCAGTTCGATCCAGTGCCGGACCGGGGTTCGGCCGGCACCGTCGAGGTGCGACTGGCAGCCGATATTGGCCGTGACAATGACGTCGGGATGGCCGCTTTCTAGTGCGTTCAGCTTGTTATCGCGCAGTTGCCGGGACAGTTCGGGTTGAGTGATCGAATAGGTGCCCGCCGAACCGCAACACAAGTGGCTGTCGGGAACGGTCGTGAGATTGAAGCCGAGGCGAGCAAGGAGCGCTTCCACCGCGCCACCGAGTTTTTGCGCGTGCTGCAAGGTGCACGGGCAATGGAACGCCAAACGCTGCTCGCCGTGGACGCCGAGTGTATCCAGCGGTTCGTCGCGCAACACTTCCACTAGGTCACGGGCCAGCGCACTGACCTTTTTCGCCTTCTCGGCGTAGGCCGGATCGCGTTCGAGCAAGTGGCCATAGTCTTTGATAAAAGCGCCGCAACCACTGGCCGTTTGCACAATGGCTTCGGCGCCGTTCTCGATACTTGGCCACCACGCATCGATGTTGCGGCGAGCGCGGTCGAGGCCGGCGGCCTGAGCGTCGAGGTGATAATCCACGGCACCGCAGCATCCGGCTTCGCTGGACGGCGTGACACTGATACCCAGTCGATCCAGGACCCGCGCGGCCGCCGCATTGGTGTTGGGCGACAGGCTCGGCTGCACGCAGCCTTCGAGCATCAGCACTTGGCGGGCATGGCGCGTGACGGGACGTGGCCGTGAGAGATAAACCTGGCGAGGCAACTTTGCCTGCAAGGCGTTGGGCAGCAGCGCCCGAAAAATCCGACCGCTGCTGACCAGTGCTTTGAACAGTCCCGGGTTGGGCACGACGCTGCGCAATCCTTCACGCAACAGGCGTTGATCGATGGAACGCGGCACCGCCGCATCGACCACCGCCCGGCCAATATCGAGCAAGTTGTGATAATCGACCCCGGAAGGACAGGTGGTTTCGCAATTGCGGCACGACAGGCAGCGGTCCAGATGCTGCTGGGTTTTCTGCGTGACCTCGTTGCCTTCCAGCACCTGTTTGATCAGGTAGATGCGGCCTCGTGGCCCATCGAGTTCATCGCCGAGCAATTGATAAGTCGGGCAAGTGGCATTGCAGAAACCGCAGTGCACGCAGGTGCGCAAGATGCTTTCGGCTTCTTCGGCGCGGGGCAGGTGCCGGGCGGTTTCGCTCAGGGTCGTCTGCATGGTTCAAAGCTCCGCGTACAGGCGTGCGGGGTTGAAGATGCCCCGTGGGTCGAGTTGATGCTTCAGGCTGCGGTGGTAACGCATCAACGCGGCAGGCAACGGCTGAAACGGGCTGTCGATCAAGCCATGGCTGTAGCAAGTGACGTGGCCGCCGACCTCATCCACGACTTGGCGAATGAACCCCGCCTCGGCGTCTGACTTGAGCCAGCGCTGGGCGCCGCCCCAGTCGAGCAGTTGTCGACCGGGCAGGGACAACCGAGGTGTGTTGTGCGGGACGGACAGGCGCCAAAGCGGTTGGTCCTCATCGAAAAAACTCAGCCGCTGCTCGTTGAGATCCGCCCAGTACGAGGCGTCCAGCCGCTCGCCGCCCAAACGGTCGTGGGCCGCCGCGACCGAGCCTTCGCCACCCTCAAGCCGCAAGTGCAGGCGTTGTCCGTCATGGCACGCGGCACTGATCGGCAACGGCTGCTGACCCCATTCCGCGAGGCGCAGCAAGGCACGATCGCTGTCCATCTCGAGGCTGATGCTCAAGCATTGCCGGGGTTTGGGCAGGACTTTGAGCGAGACTTCGGTGATCACCCCAAGGGCACCCAAACTCCCGGCCATCAGGCGCGACAAATCGTAGCCCGCGACGTTCTTCATCACTTCGCCGCCAAAACGCAAATGCTTGCCGTGCCCGGTGATGACCCGCGTGCCGAGGACGTAATCGCGCACCGAGCCTGACCACGGCCGGCGCGGTCCCGACAGGCCACTGGCGATCATCCCGCCGACCGTGGCATCGTCGCCGAAGGACGGCGGTTCGCAGGGCAGCATCTGCTGCGCCTCATCCAGCACGTGCGCCAGTTCGGACAAGGGCGTGCCGCAGCGGGCGGTGATCACCAGTTCGGTCGGGTCGTAGCTGACGATGCCCCGATGGGAGCGTGTGTCGAGGACCTCTCCGGCAACGATGCGCCCCAGGAACGCCTTGCTGTTGGAACCCTGAATGCGCAGCGGCGTGGCGTTTTCCAGCGCTCGATTGACCTGCTCCAGCAGCATGTCGCTGTCATCGATATCCCATTCACTGCGCATCAGAATCGCTCCAGCTCAGGGAAGGGCAACTGACCCAGGTGCACGTGCAGGGCGCCAAATTCGGCGCAGCGGTGCAGCGTCGGAATGTTCTTGCCGGGGTTGAGCAAACCGCCGGGATCGAACGCGGCTTTGACGGCATGGAACAGGGTCAGCTCATCGGCGTTGAACTGCGCGCACATCTGATTGATCTTCTCGCGGCCCACGCCATGTTCGCCGGTAATGCTGCCGCCGACCTTTACGCACAACTCGAGGATCTTGCCGCCCAGGGCCTCGGCGCGATCGAGTTCCCCCGGTTGATTGGCGTCGAACAGAATCAACGGGTGCATGTTGCCGTCACCGGCGTGGAAAACATTGGCGACGCGCAAGTCATACTCGGCGGACAACGCGGCAATCGCGTGCAATACACCGGGCAATTCGCGGCGCGGGATCGTGCCGTCCATGCAGTAATAATCCGGCGAGAGCCGACCGACCGCCGGGAACGCATTCTTGCGTCCGGCCCAGAAACGCACGCGCTCGGCTTCATCCCTGGCCTGGCGCACTTCAGTGGCGCCAGCCTGTTCCAGCACTTGGCGTACGCGGTTGCAGTCATCGTGGACGTCGGCTTCGACGCCATCGAGTTCGCACAGCAGGATGGCTTCGGCGTCCACCGGATAGCCGGCGTGGATGAAGTCTTCAGCGGCACGAATCGCCAGGTTGTCCATCATTTCCAGACCGCCCGGAATGATGCCGGCAGCGATGATGTCAGCCACCGCTCGCCCTGCTTTTTCGACGGAATCGAACGCCGCCAGCAGCACCTTGGCGGTCTGCGGTTTGGGCAGCAGTTTGACGGTAACTTCGGTGATCACCCCGAGCATGCCTTCGGAGCCAGTAAACAGCGCCAACAGGTCGAAGCCGGGCGAATCGAGGGCATCGGAGCCCAGCGTCAGGTGCTCACCGTCGACGGTCAGGATGTCGACCTTGAGCAGGTTGTGCACGGTCAGACCGTACTTCAGGCAATGCACGCCCCCGGCGTTTTCGGCGACGTTGCCGCCGATGGAGCAGGCGATCTGCGAGGAAGGGTCCGGCGCGTAGTACAAGCCGAACGGCGCGGCTGCCTGGGAGATCGCGAGGTTGCGCACGCCCGGCTGGACTCGTGCCGTGCGGGCAGCGGGGTCGATGTGCAAAATGTTGTTGAAGCGTGCCATCACCAGCAGCACGCCTTTTTCCAGCGGTAACGCGCCGCCGGACAAACCGGTGCCGGCGCCACGGGCGACCACCGGCACGTGCATTTCATGACAGAGCTTGAGCACGCCTTGCACTTCGTCGAGATGGCGCGGCAATACCACCAGCAGGGGCGTGGTGCGATACGCCGAGAGTCCGTCGCATTCGTACGGCTTGAGTTCTTCCTGTTGATGCAGGACTTCCAACGCCGGCAAGCGAGTGTGCAGGGCCCGCAGCAGTGCGGCCTTGTCGACATCGGGCAGGACACCATCAACGCGTTCATCGTAGAGAATGTTCATAGTCGTTTTACGATACTCCGTTCATGTGTGCCCGGGGCAGCGGTCTGTGAGCTTGGTTTTGGTGTTTGTTCAAGTGTTGGGTGAATATCCATTTCTGCGGTAACGGCTACTTTGGGTTCCGCCCTTACAGCGGGTTACTTGGGGCTGTTCCAAGTGGCTCGCTGTAAAAGCGAAACCGCCAGCCGCCATCACCAAAGAAACGGATATGCCCACCATCCCATCCTCCCAGGCTGCTCCGCTCAATGCCCCCCCACCACCATATGACTGAACGGCGCCACATACGCCTGCAACGTCACCAGCCCACCCACCAGAATCGCCAGAATGATCGAGTGGAAGAACACATAACGCAGAATTTCCCCTTCATGCCCATACCAGCGCGTGGCAGTGGACGCCACCACGATTGACTGGGCGTCGACCATCTTGCCCATGACCCCGCCGGAACTGTTGGCAGCGGCCATCAACACCGGACTCAGCCCCAGTTGTTCGGCGGTCACCCGTTGCAGCCCGCCGAACAGCACGTTGGACGCCGTGTCCGAACCGGTCAGTGCCACGCCGAGCCAGCCAAGCAAGGTGCCGAACATGGGGTAAAAAATCCCCGTCGCGGCGAACGCCAGGCCCATGGTGGCGTCGAGCCCCGAGTAGCGCGTGAGGAACCCGAGCGCGAGCATCGCGACGATGGTAATCAGCGAGTAACGCACCACCCAGATCGTGCGCAGGTACTGCTTGATCAGTTGCGGAATGGAGTAGCCCATCAACAGCCCGCCCAGGATCGCCGCCAGCAAGATGCCGCTGCCGGTGCTGGTGAGCCAGGTGAATTTGTAGACCGCGTCCTCGGTTTTAGGCGCAGGCACCACTGGCGGGACCTTTTCGATTTGCTGGTGGATCGTGCCGAAAGTGACGACCGGGGCAAAGATCGGGTTCGCTTCGCGCAGCGGTTTGCCTTGGGGATCGAGCTTGGCCGAATGGGTCACGGGGTCAATCGCCGGGCGGGTATCGAACAGGTTTTTGAAGCCCTGGGTGCCCCAGGCGAACACGAACACCGTGAGGATGATCCACGGCATCCAGGCGCGCATGACCGCAGGCTTGGCGTCGCTGGCGAAGGTCGCGTTGGCGACGGGTTTTTCTTCATGCTGGTCGGCAATTTTGGAGTTGTCGACGCGCCCCGACAGCGCGGCGGAGGTGTGCACGGTCGCGGGTTTCCACACCCTGAGGAAACCGGTCAGGCAGGCCATGGAAATCAGCGCGGCGATCACGTCCACCAGCATCGGCCCGTGGTAGTTGGACACCAGGAACTGCGGCACGGCGAAACTGACCCCGGCGACCAGAATGGGCGGCCAGATTTCCAGCATCTTGCGCCACCCGGCAAAGGCCCAGATCAACCAGAACGGCACGATCACCGAGAAAAACGGCAATTGCCGACCGACCATCATCGACAGTTCCATTTCATCAAGGCCGGTGACTTTGGCCAGCGTGATAATCGGCGTACCGAGGGCGCCGAATGCCACAGGCGCAGTGTTGGCGATCAACGCCAGGCCCGACGCCGCCAGTGGCGAGAAGCCCAGGCCAATCAGAATCGCGCCGGTCACCGCCACCGGCGTGCCGAAGCCGGCAGCCCCTTCGAAGAAGGCGCCGAAGCAGAAGGCAATCAGCAGCAGTTGCAGGCGGCGATCGTCGGTAATGCGCGCCAGCGAGTCCTGCAGCACTTTGAACGAGCCGTTCTCGGTGGTCAGTCGGTGCAGGAAAATGATGTTCAGCACAATCCAGCCGATCGGCAGCAAGCCGTTGGCGGCGCCGTAAAGGGCGGCCGAGCCTGCCATGTTCGCCGGCATGCCGAAGGCGAAAATCGCGATGACCAGCGCCGAGGCGAGGGCGAGCAAGGCCGCCAGGTGGGCCTTGATGTGGAAAAATGCCAGGGCCGCAAGCATCACCACGACGGGCACTGCTGCCATGATGGTTGAAATGACCGGGTTGCCGAACGGATCGTAGATTTGCTGCCAGACCATGTTCCACCTCTGCTTTTTATTGTTGGGATTGCAGACCCCGAGGGGACGGTGGCTTGTAGTATAGGTGGCATTGCGCCGCTGACCGGTTGAGCGTTCCCCGCGTGAATGGGCGTTATTGGTGCCTGGCGCTGAGCTAACATGGCCAATGGGTACAGGCACGACTCGGCCTTCAACGACGAGAGGAATGCAGCAATGACTGAACGTCATTTGGTCCACACGGAAACGCTGTCGAACAGTTGCAGTATCAAGGTCAAGGCCGAGATCCTGCGAGACGGCTCGTTGGGAATGTTCATCGGGGTATACCGACCCGATGGCTCGGCCATTGAGGAGAATGACCACCCGTCGTTGCATTTTCTCGACATGGAGGCCGCGATGGAGTGGGGAATCGAGCAGGCCAAAGCGATCGGCAATCGGCAGCGGACGTTGTAGGGCCTGACTCTGGATGTGCGGTACGCCGGGCCCCGTGATCAAGGGGAGCTGACTGGCGGTCCTTGCCAGAAAAAAGCCAAAAGAGTACAAATGTACTCCATGACGACTTTAACTCCCCGCCGTACTGCCATCCTGACGTTTATCCGTGATCGAATCGCGGAACACGGTCAGTCCCCGAGCCTCGCTGAAATCAGCGAGGCCTTTGGTTTTGCCTCCCGCAGCGTGGCGCGCAAGCATGTGTTGGCGCTGACCGAGGCCGGTTTCATCGAGGTCAATGCGCATCAGGCCCGAGGCATTCGTTTGCTCGGGCAACCGGCGCGCCCCGAGTTGCTGGACATTCCGGTCCTCGGTCGGGTGGCGGCGGGGGCGCCGATCGGTGCCGATGCCGAGGTACACAGCCGCTTGCTGCTTGACCCGTCGATCTTCTCCCGGGTGCCGGATTACATGCTGCGGGTCCAGGGCGACTCGATGATCGAGGACGGCATCCTCGACGGCGATCTGGTGGGCGTGCACCGCAACCCCGAAGCGCTCAATGGCCAGATCGTCGTGGCGCGGCTTGACGGCGAAGTCACCATCAAGCGTTTCGAACGGGTCGGCGATGCTGTTCGCCTGTTGCCGCGCAACCCGGCCTATAAGCCGATCATCGTCGACGCCGATCAGGACCTGGCCATCGAAGGGGTGTTCTGCGGTCTGGTGAGGCAAGGGTGATGGGCGCCGTCGTTGCGCTGGATACGCTGTTCAATGGCGGCCAGGTCTGGAAGGGCCGGCCTGCGCCACCGACAGTCAGCCCGCAACCTACCGGGCATGCTGCGCTGGATGCGGCGTTGCCCACCGGCGGCTGGCCGGAAGCGGCGCTGACTGAAATCCTCCTGGCCGGGCAGGGCGTCGGCGAGTTGCAACTGGTGTGGCCGGCGCTGGCACGGTTGTCGGCAGCGGGCGAGCGTATCGTGCTGGTGGCGCCGCCGTACGTGCCGTATCCGCAAGCCTGGCAGAACGCCGGGGTTGATCTGCGCCAGTTGTCGATCATCCAGGCCAGCGAGCGCGATGCGCTGTGGGCGGCGGAACAATGCCTGCGCTCGGGCAGTTGCGGCGCGGTGCTGTGCTGGCCGCACAAGGCTGATGACCGTGCCTTGCGGCGCTTGCAGGTGGCGGCGGAAACCGGCTCGACCCTGGCATTCGCCTACCGCTCGATCCATGAAGCAATCAACCCGTCGCCGGCCGCGCTGCGCATCGCCATCGATGCCAGGCCTGCGCAATTGCGCGTGCTCAAGTGTCGGGGCGGGTTGGCCCGCTCGGCACCGATTGCCTTCCCTGTGGGGCATTGAGGTTGCCATGCGCTGGGTGTGCATTCTCTTTCCGCAATTGGCGCTGGACGCGGTACTGCGTCAGCGCCCCGACCCCGATGAGCCGCTGGCGCTGCTGACCGGCCCGGCGCAGCGTCGGGTGTTGCAGGCGGTCAACGCTTCGGCTCGGGCCCTGGGCTTGCGTCCGGGGCAGTCGATGACCGCCGCGCAGGCCTTGAGCAAAGGCTTTGTCACGGCGGAATACGACGCGGCCGAGATCGAGCACTGGCAGCAGTTTCTCGCTGCCTGGGCCTACCGCTTCAGCTCCCAGGTCAGCGTGCATTACCCGCGTGCGGTGGTGTTTGAAATCGAGTCCAGCCTGGGGTTGTTTGGCGACTGGCCGCAATTCGAAGCGCGCTTGCGCACCGAACTTGGCGAACTGGGCTTTCGGCATCGGATTGTTGCCGCGCCCAATCCGGTGGCGGCGCGGGTATTGGCCAATGCGTATGACGGTCTGGTGGTGCCCGACGATCAAGCCTTGCGGCATCATCTGGGGCAATTGCCTGTCGACCGGATCGCTCTGGAGCCGGCGGTGGCCACGGCGTTGTCGCGCATGGGGCTGCGCACCTTGAGCCAGGTGCAGGCGTTACCGCGACAGAGTCTGGCGCGGCGTTTCGAGGCCCAGGTGCTCAAGCATCTGGACGCGCTGTTTGGCGAACGACGGCTGGCGCTGGCCTTCTACCTGCCGCCGGACCGCTTCGATGTGCGCATCGAGCTCAATTTCGACGTGCAATCCCATCAGGCGCTGCTGTTTCCGTTACGCCGGCTGACCGGCGATCTGTCGGCGTTCCTGTGCGGTCGCGACAGCGGTGTGCAGCGTTTCGACCTGCACCTGGAACATGCCGGGTTGCCGGACAGCGTGATCAAGGTCGGCCTGCTCAGCGCCGAGCGTGATCCGGCGATGCTCTTCGAACTGGCCCGAGGGCGGCTGGAACAGGTTCAGGTCGAGGCGCCGGTGCGCGGTTTTCGTCTGCGCGCCGAAGACTTGCCGGCCTTCGTTCCGCAATATCAGGAGCTGTTCGACGACCGTCCGCAGCAGTCCTTGCCTTGGGAGCAACTGCGCGAACGCTTGCGCGCGCGCCTGGGAGATGACGCGGTGCAGGGCTTGCGGTTCCAGGCCGATCACCGGCCAGAGTGCGCCTGGCAGGCCAGTGCCGACAGCCAGCGCTGCGCGGTGATGCCTGGCGTGCAGCGTCCGGGCTGGTTGCTGACGGAACCGCAAGCGGTACACGAAGGTTCTACGCGCATCCTCATGGGCCCGGAGCGCATCGAGTCCGGTTGGTGGGACGGCGCCGACGTGCGGCGCGATTACTACCTGATCGAAACCCGTTCCGGCCAACAGGGCTGGGCCTATCGTGCGGTCGGTGAGGGCGGCCCGTTGTGGTTGCAGGGCTGGTTCGCATGAGCATCGATTATGCCGAGCTGCATTGCCTGTCGAACTTCAGTTTCCAGCGCGGCGCCTCCAGCGCCCTCGAGCTCTTTCAGCGGGCGAAAAAGCTGGGCTATCAGGCGTTGGCGATCACCGACGAATGCACGCTGGCGGGCATCGTCCGCGCCTGGCAGGCGGCCAAATCCGTAGAACTGCCCCTGATTATCGGCAGCGAAATGCGCATCGAAAACGGTCCGAAACTGTTGCTGCTGGCCGAGAACCTTGAGGGCTACCAAAACCTGTGTCGGCTGATTACCCGAGCGCGGCGGCGTTCGCAGAAAGGCCAGTATCAGGTGCTGCGGGAGGATTTCAGCGAGCCTTTGCCGGGGCTGTTGGCGTTGTGGGTGCCGGATGCGCTGGATGATTTTCAAACCGGTCACTGGCTGAAGCAAACCTTCGCCGAGCGCCTGTGGCTGGCGGTCCAACTGCATCGCGGTCAGGACGATACCCGGCGATTGAGTGCATTGATGACATTGGCAAGGGAGCTGCGAATCCCGCCAGTGGCCAGCGGCGATGTGCACATGCACGCACGCGGGCGGCGCGCCTTGCAGGACACCATGACCGCGATCCGTCATCACCTGCCAGTGGCCGAGGCCGGGTTGCGCCTGCACCCCAATGGCGAGCGGCATCTGCGCAGTCTCGACGTGTTGCAATCGATCTACCCGCAAGCGTTGCTCGATGAAACGGTGACCATTGCCCGGCGCTGTACCTTTGATCTTGGCCAGTTGCGTTATCAGTATCCCCGAGAGCTGGTGCCGCAAGGCCACAGCGCCGCGTCCTGGCTGCGCGAATTGACCGAGCGTGGCATTCGCGAGCGCTGGCCCGAAGGTGCGAGCGAGAAAGTGCGCGGGCTGATCGACAAGGAACTGGGGCTGATCGCCGAGCTGGGTTATGAAAGCTATTTCCTGACCGTTCAGGACATTGTCGCTTACGCCCGACGCGAGAAAATTCTCTGTCAGGGTCGGGGCTCGGCGGCCAACTCGGCGGTGTGTTTCGCCCTGGGCATCACCGAGATCGACCCGGACCGGATGAATATGCTGTTCGAGCGTTTTCTCTCCAAGGAACGCAACGAGCCGCCGGATATTGATGTGGACTTTGAACATGAACGCCGCGAAGAAGTCTTGCAGTACGTGTTCCAGCGCTATGGCCGGACCCGCGCGGCGCTGACCGCGGTGGTCAGCACCTATCACGCGGCCGGCGCGGTACGCGATGTGGCCAAGGCGTTGGGTTTGCCGCCGGACCAGATCAATGCCCTGGCCGATTGCTGCGGCCACTGGAGCGATGAAACACCACCGGTGGAGCGCCTGCGTGAAGGCGGTTTCGATCCCGAGAGCCCGGTGCTGCTCAGGGTGTTGAGTTTGACGCAACAGTTGATCGGTTTTCCCCGACACCTGTCCCAGCACCCCGGCGGCTTCGTCATCTCCGAACAGCCGCTGGACAGTCTGGTGCCGGTGGAAAACGCCGCCATGGCCGAGCGCACCATCATTCAGTGGGACAAGGACGATCTCGACGCGGTCGGGTTGCTCAAAGTGGATATTCTGGCGTTGGGCATGCTCAGCGCGATTCGGCGTTGTTTCGATTTGCTGCGCCGTCATCGCCACCTGGACTTGAGTCTGGCGACGATACCCGCCGAAGACCCGCAAACCTACGACATGATCAGCCGTGCCGACACCATCGGCGTGTTCCAGATCGAATCCCGGGCACAAATGTCGATGCTGCCCAGGCTCAAGCCCCGCAAGTTTTATGATTTGGTGATTGAGGTGGCCATCGTTCGTCCGGGGCCGATTCAGGGTGGGATGGTGCATCCGTACCTGCGACGGCGAAACAAGGAAGAACTCGAAAGCTATCCCTCCGAAGAGTTGAGGGAGGTGTTGAAACGCACGCTTGGGGTGCCGCTGTTTCAGGAGCAGGTGATGCAGATTGCGATTGTCGCCGCCAGTTACAGTCCCGGCGAAGCGGATCAGTTGCGCCGTTCCATGGCCGCCTGGAAACGTCACGGCGGTCTTGAACCGCACAAGGATCGCCTCGCTGCGGGCATGAAGAAAAAAGGCTACACACCCGAATTCGCCGCGCAGATTTTCGAGCAGATCAAAGGCTTCGGCAGCTACGGTTTTCCCGAATCCCACGCCGCCAGTTTTGCCTTGCTGACCTATGCCAGTTGCTGGTTGAAATGCCACGAGCCGGCGGCCTTCGCTTGTGCGCTGATCAACAGCTGGCCCATGGGTTTCTACAGTCCGGATCAGATTCTGCAGGACGCGCGCCGGCATCATTTGCAGATCCGTCCGGTGGACGTGCGCGCCAGCGACTGGGATTGCAGCCTCGAACCGGTCATCGGCGCGCAACCGGCGATTCGCATGGGGCTGCGGATGATCAAGGGTTTTCGCGAGGACGATGCGCGGCGTATCGAAGCCGCGAGGTCGAAGGGGGCGTTTATCGACATCGCCGACCTTGGCGAGCGGGCGCGACTCGATGCCCGTGCGCAAGAGCAACTGGCCGATGCCAGCGCGTTGCGTGGGCTGGCCGGTGATCGTCATCGAGCACGTTGGGAAGTGGCGGGGGTGCAGAAACAGTTGGGGTTGTTCGCCGGTTTACCAAGTCAGGAAGAGGACGCGGTGGCATTGCCCAAACCCACGGTAGGCGAAGACCTGCTGGCCGATTACAACAGTCTCGGCACCACCCTCGGTCCGCATCCGCTGGCGCTGCTGCGGGGGGAATTGAAAGCCCGGCGCTGTCGCAGTTCGCAGGAGCTGCTGGAGGTCGAGCATGGTCGACCGGTCAGCGTCGCCGGGCTGGTGACCGGTCGGCAGCGTCCGGGCACCGCCAGTGGCGTGACCTTCGTCACCCTTGAAGACGAGTTTGGCAACGTCAACGTGGTGGTCTGGCGTGACCTGGCCGAGCGGCAACGCCAGGTACTGGTCGGCTCGCAGTTGCTCAAGGTCGACGGACGCTGGGAGAAGGAGGGCGAGGTCCGGCACCTGATCGCCGGGCGCATGAGCGACCTGAGCGACCTGCTCGACGGCATCAGCATACGCAGCCGGGATTTCCACTGAAGTAAACACACACCTGTAGGCGCGGCCGGGCGGCGTTCCGTTTGCCGGCGATGGCGTCATCACGGCCACCACCGCTTCGCCAGCAAGCTGGCTCCTACAGGTCGTGGTCATCTGTTATTTAGCGTCGGGCCAAAACCGCTCGCCACCGCCGGGCGCATCCGTCCACGCCTGCAGCGACCGGGTCGGCAGATCAAAATAATCCCGCGTGCGCGCATACCCATGCCCACCCATTCGCCCGATCGCATCGAGCCCGAGTTGATCGATGTACAAGGTTTTCGGATCAATCAGCTCATCCCGCACATGCGCCATCAGCACTTCGCCAAAGATAATCTCCCGCGACTGCCCGATGGACAGCGCCATCATCCGTCGGCATTCCAGGGCTACCGGGGCTTCACCGATTCGCGGGCATTTGACCGTGGTGCCGGGAATCGCGGTGAGCCCGGCGGCGGTCAGTTCGTCGAAACCGGGAGCGAAAGGCACGGCGCAGACGTTCATCGCTTCCACCAGCGCATCACTGACGATATTGACGGTGAATTCCTGATTGAGCTGGATATTGCGGGTGGTGTCCTTGGGGCTTTGGTCGCCGTAGTTTTCCACCCCGAGCGCGAGGATCGGCGGGTCGGCGGACAGCGCGTTGAAGAAGCTGAACGGCGCGGCGTTGATCCGTCCTTCGCCATCAATCGTGGTGACCAGCGCGATGGGCCGAGGCACCACGCTGCCGATCAGAATCTTGTATTTGTCCCGCGCACTCAGGGTGCTGAAGTCGAAGCTTTGCATGGGCAGAAATCTCTAAAGAAGGGGATCCATCGCGCTCAGCGGCGCGTGTGCGCTGTAGTCATCGGCGAACGGGATGGCCGGTTTGAACAGGGTTTTCCAGTCCGGTTGGCCAAACGCGCGACCGCTGTGGCTGCGCATCAGTGTTTCGAATTGTCGTTGGGCCTGGCGTTGCAGGGCGGGGTAGTCGACGCCCTGCACCTGGCCGTCCTGCATCACGCAGCGGCCATCGATGTAGCTGGCGATGCAGTCGTCACCACGTCCGGCCAGCACCAGGTTTTTCAAGGGATCGAACAGCGGCCCCAAATGCAGACCGCGAAGGCTGAACACGGTGATGTCGGCCTTGGCTCCCGGTGCCAGGCGACCGATGTCGTCGCGCCCCAACGCCTTGGCACCACCAAGTGTGGCGGCGTTGTAAAAGTCCAGGGCACGGGTCATCGAACCACCGCCCTCCATCAAGCGAGCGATGTTCAACCCCTGACGCATGTTCTCCAACAGGTCCGCCGGCCAGGTGTCGGTGCCCAGCGCAACGTTGATGCCCTTGGCCCGATAGCGTCCGAACGAGTTCAACGCCTCGCCGTCCCGGGCGAACACCACCGGGCAATGCACCAGGCTCGCGCCGCCATCCACCACCCGTTGCAGGTCGGCATCACCGCGGGTGTAAATGCCGTGGGGCAGCAGGCTGCGCGGGGTCAGCAAGTCCAGTTGCGCCAGCCATTCCAGTGGTGAAACACCGCGCAACTGCTCGACCATCGCCACTTCGCCGAGGCCCTGACAGCAATGCAAACGCATCGGCGCGTTCAGCTCACGGCTCAGCGCGGCGGTGCGTTGCAACAGCTCCGGGGTGCAGGTCTGGATGCGATCCGGCAGCAACGCGCCGCGAATCAGCCCGTCATGTGAACCGTCGAAATCCTCGAAAAAACGCACCGCCGCGTCGAGCCCGGCCAGGCCCCGCGCTTCATCCCAGTGATGCCCGAGGCTGCCATCGGTGCGCCAGTAACTCATGCCACTCATGTAGCAGGGGCCGAGGTAAGTCCGCAGCCCCAGCTCGGCCGCCACGCCGGCCACCGCAGCAAACTCGTCGTAGGTCTCGGCCCACTCGCGGTAGTACATCGAGGTGATCGGCATGGCGGTGGTAATGCCATTGCGGATCAGCTGCGTGAAGGCGTAGCGGTACTTGAAGATTTCTTCCTGCGCGGTGTAACTCTCCCGCGAACCGGCTGCCAGATAGTCTTCGGACCACATCCGCCCCATGTGGCGTTCATCGCCGTTGTCCAGGGTCAGCACCGTGGAATCGAGGTCGCCGAGCGCGTCCAGATCGATGAAACCGGGACCGATCAGCGCGTTACCGTAATCGACCCACTGATCCACCGGCCCCGGATAGCCACGCCCGACAAACACAATGCGCGAGCCTTCGAACACCACCTCGCCGTCGCGCCACAGCACATGCTGCGTGCCGTCGAACCCGACCACGCAGCTGGCCCGCAATCCCATGCGCTTCACAAACGGCTGTCCAGCAGTAGGCCGCCGGCGGCAATCAGCTCGCCGCGTCGATAAACCTGACGCAGGGGCCGCGAGACCACGGCCTCACCGAGCGTCTGTACCGGCATCAACAGGAAGTCCGCCGGTTGACCGAGCTCCACGCCGTAATCTTCACAGCCCAACGCCAAGGCGCCATTCACCGTCGCCGCTGCAAACGCTGCGGCCAGTTCCTCGTCCTTGTTCAAATCGAAGCGCAACGCCAGCAGCATCGCCCGTTCCAGCATGTCGCCGTTGCCCATGGGCGACCAGGCGTCACGGATGCCGTCCGAACCCAGGCACACGTTCACCCCGGCCTCGCGCAACGCCAAAAACGGCGGCACCGCGCAATCGGCCGGCGCCGAACTCATCAACGAAATACCCAAGGCCGCCAAGCGTTCGGCCACCGGCTTGACCTGGCTCCACGGCAACATGCCTAGGCAATAGGCGTGGCTGATCATCACCCGACCCTGACGCCCGAAATGCTTGGTGTAATCGGCGATCAGCGCGATTTGCCACAGGCCCAATTCGCCTTTGTCGTGCAGGTGAATGTCGACACCACGGTCGAATTCGCTGGCCAGCTTGAACACGAAATCGAGTTGGGCGACGGGGTCGTTGTCGATGCCGCACGGGTCGAGGCCACCGACGTTTTCCACGCCCAGGGCCATGGCTTCGCGCATCAGTTCGGCGGTGCCGGGGCGGCTGATCAGGCCGGTTTGCGGGAATACCACCAGTTGCAGGTCGATCAGATCGCGGTAGCGTTCGCGCAGCTGTTGCATGGCTTCGATATGGCGCAGGCCGAAGTCCGGGTCAATGTCGACGTGGCAGCGCAGGGTCAGCGAGCCGCGGGCGATGCAGTTTTCCAGCAGGGCGCCGGCGCGTTCGGCGATGGGGCTCTGCACTTCACGCAGTACGCGGCGCTCATTGGCGATGTAATCCTTGAGGGTCGGCCCGGCGCTGTTCGGGTGCCAGGGTTGGCCCCAGAGCGTTTTGTCGAGGTGGACGTGGCTTTCCACCAGGGCCGGGGTGAGCAGTTGGTTCTGGCCGTCGATGTCGGTGGTGGTCAGCGGCGCGGACGATGCCGGGCGGCGTTGTTTGAACAGGCCGTTTTCGATCAGCAGGTCTTCGGCAGTGGAACCGTAGGGCCGCACATTGCGCAGCCAGCGGGGGTGGGTCATTGCAAACCTCGAATTTTGTGGTGTTTGGGCGGGCCTCATCGCTGGCAAGCCAGCTCCTACAGGGTTAGGGGTGTTCACAAACGTTGTGATCAACACAAATCACTGTAGGAGCCAGCTTGCTGGCGATGGCCGCGACGCGGTCTTGCTGTCAGCCCTTGAGCTTCGACCAGATCCGGTCTTGCAGCTCCCGCGCCTTGTTGCTGCACTCTTTTTCCGGGCGCAAACGCGAGGCGAACTCGTCGGGCATGTTGATCGCGTCCATCACCCGCCATTTGGCGTCGATCAATTTGTCGCTCTGAATGCCGTTGTCATAGGCGATCGCATTGGATACCGCCGCGGCGTTTTCCGGCTTCATCATCCAGTCGATGAAGATCTTCGCGTTACCCGGATGCGGCGCACTTTTGGGCACCGCGAAGTTGTCCTGGAACATTGCCAGGCCTTCCTTCGGATACACGTATTTGATCGTGCTCTTCTGCAACGTGGCCCGGGCGGTGGAGCCGTTCCAGTTCTGCATCATGATCACTTCACCGGAAGCCATGCGGTCGACGGTGTTGTCCGAGCTGTACATCTTCAGGAACGGTTTCTGCTTTTGCAGCAGTTCCAGAATGCGCTTGGCGTCCTGCGGGTTTTCGCTGCACTCGTCGACATTCAAGTAATGACTGGCGGCGTTGATCACGCTGCTGGAAGTGTCGAGCGCGGCGAGTTGGCCTTGCAGTTCCTTGCGCGGTTCGAAGAATTCTTTCCACGAATCGTCCAGTTTGCCGCCCGGCACCCGCGCGCTGTCATAGGAAAACCCGGTGGTGCCCCACAGGTACGGCGCGGAGAATTTGCGACCAGGGTCGAAGCTCGGGTCGCGGAACGCCGCTTTGACGTACTGGAAGTTGGGCAGGGTCGGGGTGTCGATTTCCAGCAGCAGGTCCTGGTTGATCAGGGTGCGCATGATCGATTGCGACGGCACGATCACGTCATACGCCGCGCCGCCGGCCTGCAACTTGGCGAGCAGGGTTTCATTGCTGTCGTAGCCGTCCATGGTGACCTTGATCCCGGTCTCCTTTTCGAACTTGGCCAGCAGGTCCACCGGGTAGTAATCGGTCCAGTTGTAGAAGAACAGTTCCTTGGGCTCGGCGGCCTGTGCGGTGAAAACGGTGAAGCAACTGAGGGCCAGACCGGCGACGCCGTAACGCATGCTTTTCAATTTCATAAAAGAACGCTCCAGGATTATTGGTTTTTGCCGCGCTGTCCCAGCCAGAAGGCCAGCACCACCAGCACGATGGAAATCACCAGCATCAGGGTCGAGATCGCATTGATCTCCGGCGTCACGCCGGCCTTGATCGCCGAGAAGATGTAAACCGGCAAGGTCGTCGAACCGGGGCCGGCCACAAAGAAGGTCATGATGAAATCGTCGAGGCTGACCACGAACGCCAGCACCGAACCGGACAACACCGCCGGCCACAACAACGGCAACGTCACCCGGCGAAACACCTGCCACGGGTTGGCGTACAAATCGTTCGCCGCTTCCAGCAGGCTTTTGTCGAGGTCGTTGAGCCGTGCGCGGATCGGCAAGTACGCGAAGGGAATGCAGAAGCCGATGTGCGCGACGATCACCGTCAGCAAACCGAGCTTGATCCCCAGCGCCATGAACAGCAGCAAGGTGGCCACGGCGGTGACGATCTCCGGCAGGATCAGCGGCAGGTTGATCCCGCCCTCGACCATTTTCTGGCCATAGAACGGCCGATAAGTCGCCAGTGCCGCAAGCAACGCAATGGCCGTGGCGCAGACTGTGGCGATGCTGGCGACGATGATCGAGTTCAGCGCTGCGGTCTGGATCGACGGGTTGGCCAGAATCCGTCCGTACCAGGCGAACGAAAACTCGGTCCACACCGTCGCCGAGCGGTTGGCGTTGAAGCTGTAAGCAATCAACACCAGGATCGGCACGTACAGATAGGCCAGGATCAGCAGGCTGACTTCGCGGGTTAGCGGCAGTTTTTTCAGGTGCAGGGCGATCATGCGGTGGCTCCCCGACGTAGAGTTTTGGCGGCGCTGCGGCTATAGAGGGCGTACAGCACCAGCGACAGCAGCAGAATCCCCAACAACAGGAACGACAGCGAACTGCCCAGCGGCCAGTTGCGTGCGGTGCCGAATTGTTGCTGGATCAGGTTGCCGATCATCAGCGTCTTGCCACCGCCGAGAATCGCCGGGGTGATGAAGGCGCCGAGGCTCGGCACAAACACCAGCAACGCGCCGGCAATCACGCCGGGCATCGACAGCGGCAGGATGATCCGTTTCAACGCGTGCCAGCGATTGGCACCGAGGTCGTAGGCCGCTTCCACCAGGCGCCAGTCGAGTTTTTCCAGGGTCGAGTAGATCGGCAGAATCATGAACGGCAGAAAGCTGTAGACCAGCCCGACGCTGACGGCGAAGTCGTTGTAGAGCAGGGTGATGCCACCGGCCTGGGGGAACAGCGCGTTGAGGCTCTGGGCGACCCAACCGTGTTCGCGCAGGATGATCAGCCACGCGTAGTTGCGGATCAGCAGGTTGGTCCAGAACGGAATGGTGATCAGCAAGACCATGAGGTTGCGCCGGCGCGGCGTGAGGCTCGACATCCACAACGCCACCGGGAAACCGAACAGGAAACACAACACCGTCGTGCCGCCCGCCTGGAACACCGAGCGCAACAAGGCTTGGGCGTAGACCCAGTTCAGCTCCAGTTCACCGTCGAATCCTTCCTGGAAAAACAGCTGCACGTAGCTTTGCAATTGCCAGTCGGCCTGCCAGTCGACGCCGCCATAGACGTTGCGCGGCAACAGGCTGATGTAGCCCATGATGCCCAGCGGAATCGCGATCAGTGCCAGCAAAGTCAAGACCACCGGGCTGAGCAACAGCGCGCGGTTGAGAGCGGGGGAAGTGCTGCTGACGCTCATCTCAGGCCTCCATCAACAGGCAGGCGTGGGGCGGCAGATTGACCGCCACGCGATCACCGACCACCCGGCCGCGATTCAAGCCTTCGTTGTTTTCGCGCAGCATGACCTTGATGTCGTTGTTCAAGCGGCATTGGTAGAGGGTCGCGGTGCCGACATACAACACGGCTTCGATCACACCACGCAGATGGTGCGGTTGCTCAAGGTCGACCAGTTGCGAGCGCTCCGGGCGAAACGCCAATTGCACCTTGCTGCCGTCGAAGCCCTGGGCCGGGCAGGGGATTTCCACTGGCATGCCGTTGGGCACGAAGAGATTTTCGTTGTGCTGGCCGCGCTTGAGGTGGCCGGGCAGGAAATTGATGTCACCGATGAACTGGGCGACGAACTGGTGCTGCGGCCGTTCGTAGATATCGTTCGGCGTGCCGATCTGCAGGATCTTGCCGGCAGACATCACCGCGATGCGATCGGACAGCGTCAGCGCTTCTTCCTGATCGTGGGTGACGAAAATGAAGGTGATCCCGGCTTCCTTCTGCACGCGCTTGAGTTCGACCTGCATTTCTTTACGCAGCTTGAGGTCCAGCGCCGACAGCGGTTCGTCCAGCAACAGCACTTTTGGTTTCGGCGCCAGGGCCCGGGCCAGAGCCACGCGTTGTTGCTGGCCACCGGACAACTCGGCGGGTTTGCGCTTGGCCAGGTGTTGCATTTGCACCAGCGCCAGCATCTCATCGACGCGCCGAGGAATAACCTTGTGATCAAGGCCCTGCATCTCGAGGCCGAAGGCGATATTCTGCGCGACACTCATGTGCGGAAACAGCGCATAGCTCTGAAAGACGGTATTGACCCGGCGCTTGAACGGCGGCAGGTGGTTGACCGGTTCGCCAGCGAGACGGATCTCGCCGTCGCTGACGTGCTCGAAACCGGCAATGGTTCGCAGCAAGGTGGTTTTGCCGCAGCCGGACGGGCCGAGCAGGGTGAAAAACTCGTTGTCGGCAATGTCGACTGACACGTTGTCGAGGGCTGGAGCTTGCCCTGGATCGTCGCAATAGCGCTTGGAAACGTTACGCGCCTGTATTGCGAAGGGCGGGATTGCATATTCTTGACCCATAATGGTGCATTTCCTCTAATTATTGTATGCAATATCTGGATGCAATCTACAAATAACCGGATTAATCTGCTCGTGCAACCCCCTTTTTCAAAGGCTGCTCATCGCCTGGGGCCGGTTGATTAGCGCTAAAGGAGTGTTGAAATGACCGAGAAGAAACTCGAAACCACGGTCGACCGCGTCTACCAAGGGGTTTACGAGGCCATCAGCAAGCGCTCGTTGCGTCCCGGCATGAAGCTGGGCGAGGCTTCGTTGGCCGAACTTTTCAATGTCAGCCGAACGTCGGTTCGTGCCGCGCTCAAGCAATTGGAGGCCGATGGATTGGTGACGACCGAGCCCAATAAGGGGGCATCGGTGTCGTTGCCCAGTGATGAAGAGATCCGCTCGCTGTTTGAAACGCGGCGCCTGATCGAGATCGGCATCGTCACCGAGCTCTGTCGGCGTCGTGATACCGCCGTGACCCAGGACCTGCGCGATCACCTGTTGCTCGAGGATGAAGCGCACCGCAGCGGCGACCATGAACGGCTGATTCATCTGCTCGGCGAGTTCCACATAAAACTCGCCCAAAGCCTGAACAATCCGGTGTTGCTGGACTGGTTCCGCAAACTGATTTCCCGCGCCTCGCTGTACGCCGCCGCGCTGGACGACGACAGCCACGAAGCGTGTCGCGACGATGAGCATCTGCGCTTGATCGAGTACATCGAGGCCGGCAATCAGAGTGCCGCCATCGAACTGACCTGCATGCATTTGAATGGCATCGAGAAGGCGATCCTGGACGTCGCTGCCACGTTGAAAACTGGCTACCATCCGCTCAAGCATCTGATTGAGGTTTGATCACAAACCCCAAACCTGACTGGGTATCTGTCGGCGACAGCTGTGCAACACTCGATGAAGTTGTCGAATGTCAGGCCTTCATCGCGAACCGGCTCGCTCCCACAGGGTTCTGTAGCTGCCGTAAATTGCCCAGAGATTCAGCTAACCTCTATGAAACCATTGGCATCCGTGATGCTCGAAACAAACGGGCGCCAATCACAGGACTCAGAGCCAGTCGATGCAGTTTCTAGACGATAGCCACGGGTGTGACGGATGGAACGGCGAAATGGCCGGGCGCATCCGTGCGTTCGACTGGAGCTGCACCGAACTGGGAAGCCTGCAAACCTGGCCCGCCAGCCTGTGCAGCGCGGTGCAGTTGCTGCTCGCGTCGCCGCTGCCGATGGTGATGCTCTGGGGCCGCCCCGGTTACATGATCTATAACGATGCGTATTCGTCGTTCGCCGGTGGCCGACATCCTTATCTGCTGGGCTCTCCGGTGGAACTGGGTTGGCCAGAGGTCGCCGAATTCAATCGGCACGTGGTCGACACCTGCCTGGCTGGCGGCACCTTGTCCTTTCGCAACAAAGAACTGGTGCTGTTGCGCGACGGCGTCCCCGAAAACGTCTGGCTGGACCTCTATTACAGCCCGGTGGCCAATGACGAGGGGCGGCCGGCCGGGGTCATGGCGATGGTGGTTGAAACCACGGAACGTGTGAATTCCGAACGCCGGCGTCAGGAAGCCGAAGACGCCTACCGCGCCGACAATGAACGGGTGCGCCTGGCGCTGAACGCCGGGGCCTTGCTTGGCTCGTTCGTCTGGGACATCAAGGGCAATCTGCTCTCCGGCGATGAACGCTTCGCCCGGACCTTTTCTTTCCCGACCGGGCGTAACCTCGGCGACTTGCCGACGGACTTCGCCGAAGCGCGGATTCATCCCGACGACCGTAGTTGGGTCAAAGAGCAGGTCGATCAGTCCGTCACCACCGGTGAGCCCTTCAACGCCGAATATCGTGTCCTGCGCCCCGATGGCAATTACCTGTGGGTGCAGGCCAGCGGTTGCTGCGAATTCGATGAACAGGGCGAACCGTTCCGTTTTCCCGGTGTGTTGATCGACATCCACGAACGCAAGACCGCCGAAGAATCCCTGCTCAAGTTCACCCGAAACCTGGAGCAGCGCGTCGCCGACGAAGTCGAAGCGCGGCTGGCGGCGGAAGAGCAACTGCGCCAGTCGCAAAAGCTCGAAGCCATCGGCGGTCTCACGGGGGGCGTGGCCCATGACTTCAATAACCTGCTGCAAGTGATCGCCGGCAACCTGCACCTGCTGGCGCGGCACGAACCGGACAATGCCAACGTGCAGCGTCGGGTTACGGCCTCGATTGCGGCGGTGGAGCGCGGCGCGAAACTGTCTTCGCAACTGCTCGCCTTCGCCCGCCGTCAGCCGTTGTCGCCAGCGGTCTGCGACCCTCGGCAGATCTTCGAAGGCTTGGGCGAGTTGCTGCAACGGGCGTTGGGCGAAACCATCCTGATCGATGTGCGGCTGTCTCAGGCGTCCTGGCACATCAATGTTGATCGCAACCAACTGGAAAACGCCATTCTCAATCTTGCGATCAATGCCCGTGACGCCATGGCGGGCGAAGGCACCATAGAACTGAGCGCCGAGAACGTGAGCCTCGACCGCAAGTTTTGCGCGGGCAAAGGTATTTCGCCTGGCGATTACGTGCGTGTCGGCGTGGCGGATACCGGCGCCGGCATGTCAGCCCAGGTGCTCGCACAAGCGTTCGAACCGTTTTTCACCACCAAGGCCGACGGTCAGGGGACCGGATTGGGGCTGAGCATGGTGTTCGGTTTCGTCAAACAGAGCGGCGGGCATATCGAAATGGCCAGCGTCGAGGGGCAGGGCACACGGGTGCAGTTGTATTTCCCGCGCAGCCTGCGACCGTTGCTGAGTGAAACGGTGACCACTCACGCGCAGCATCGCGGCGGCCACGAAACCATTCTGGTGGTCGAGGACAACGAGGCCGTGCGCAGTTCGGCGGTGGAGTTGCTGCGGGAAGAGGGTTATCAAGTCCTGACGGCGGCCAACGCCGACGCCGCCATGCAAATGTTGCTGGAAGGCGTGGAGGTCGAGCTGATTTTCACCGACGTGGTCATGCCCGGCCTGATCAAAAGTTCGGACCTGGCCGCCTGGGCCCGTGTGCAGAATCCACCCGTGGCGGTGCTGTTCACCTCGGGTCACACCCGTGACATTATTTCGCGCAATCACCAACTCAGCCCCGACACATTTTTGTTGAGCAAACCCTATGGCCCCGAGGCGCTGACCCGAATGGTCCGCAGCGTCCTCAACGGCTGAACACACAACCAATGTAGGCGCCGGCTTGCTGGCGATGGCGTCCGTGAGATCGCTATCGCCAGCAAGCCGGCTCCTACAATTGGATCGCGTAAATTCCTGGCGATGCGTCAATTCTAAGAACCCTCTAATCAAGGCCACCTGATGACTTCCAAGCGCACCTCCAATCCTCCTTCCGGCATGGTCAGAGTGCGTGGGGCCCGTGAGCACAATCTCAAGAATGTCGATGTCGATATTCCCCGTGATGCGTTGGTGGTGTTCACCGGCGTCTCCGGTTCGGGCAAGTCTTCGTTGGCGTTCTCGACCCTGTACGCCGAAGCGCAACGCCGCTATTTCGAATCCGTAGCGCCGTATGCGCGCCGGTTGATCGACCAGGTCGGCGTGCCCGATGTCGATTCCATCGAAGGTCTGCCGCCGGCAGTCGCTTTGCAACAACAACGGGGCACGCCGAGCACGCGCTCTTCGGTGGGCAGCGTGACCACGTTGTCGAGCCTGATCCGCATGCTGTATTCCCGCGCCGGCAGCTATCCGCCGGGGCAACCGATGCTCTATGCCGAAGACTTTTCACCGAACACGCCCCAGGGCGCTTGCCCCGACTGTCATGGGTTGGGCCGGGTGTATGAAGTCACCGAAGCGCTGATGGTCCCGGACCCGAGCCTGACCATTCGCCAGCGCGCGGTCGCTTCCTGGCCTATGGCGTGGCAAGGGCAGAACCTGCGGGACATCCTCGTGACCCTGGGCTACGACGTCGATAGACCCTGGCGCGACCTGCCGAAAAAGCAACGCGACTGGATTCTCTTCACCGAAGAAACCCCAACGGTTCCGGTGTATGCCGGGCTCACACCTGAAGAAACCAAAGTCGCGCTCAAGCGCAACATGGAGCCGAGCTACCAGGGCACCTTCACCGGTGCCCGACGCTACATCCTGCATACGTTCACCCACTCGCAAAGTGCGCTGATGAAAAAGCGCGTCTCGCAATTCATGCTCGGCAGCCCGTGCCCGCTGTGCGACGGCAAGCGCCTGAAACGCGAGGCGTTGTCGGTGACATTCGCCGGTTATGACATTGGCGAGTTGTCACAAATGCCGTTGTTGCAAGTGGCCGACGTGTTGAAACCGGTGGCGGTGCACAGTTACCTCGAGCACGCCGAAGAGGCGGGCGAAGTCATGAGCCATGAGCAGACCCGCGAGGCCCGGGAGCAGCGAGTGGCCCACGGTGCCAGCGGTCACGCCCATGCCCCGGATGTGCGCCACACGCCCAACCTGTCGGTGGAAAAACGCCTGGCCGCGCAACGCATCGCCCAGGATTTGTTGGAGCGGGTCAGTACGTTGACGGATCTGGGGCTCGGTTACCTGGCACTGGAGCGCAGCACGCCGACGTTGTCGTCCGGTGAGTTGCAGCGACTGCGTCTGGCGACGCAATTGGGTTCGCAGTTATTCGGGGTGATTTACGTACTGGATGAACCGTCAGCCGGTCTGCACCCGGCGGATGGCGAAGCACTGTTCGACGCCCTGCAACGTTTGAAAGCGGCGGGCAACACGCTGTTCGTGGTCGAGCATGACCTGGAAACCATGCGCCGAGCCGACTGGCTGATCGATGTCGGGCCGGCGGCGGGCGAGCATGGCGGGCGGATTCTGTACAGCGGACCGCCGCAGGGCCTGGCCGACGTGACGAACTCGCAGACCCGCGCTTACCTGTTCGCCGATCAGGTCAGGCTGCCGCGAGCCAGCCGCAAGCCGAGCGATTGGCTACGGCTGGAAGGCATCACCCGCAACAACCTGGACAACCTTTGCGTCGAGTTTCCGCTGGGCTGCTTCACCTCGGTGACCGGCGTCTCGGGCTCCGGTAAATCGAGCCTGGTCAGTCAGGCGTTGCTGGAACTGGTGGGCGCGCATCTGGGGCGTGCGACGGGTGACAGCGAAACGCAAGAGTTGAGCCTTGAGGACGATGTACCGCAAGTCAGTGGCGGCCACGTCAGTGCGGGGCTGGAGTCGATCAAGCGGTTGGTGCAAGTCGATCAGAAACCCATTGGCCGCACGCCGCGTTCTAACCTGGCAACCTACACCGGGCTGTTCGACAACGTGCGCAAGCTCTATGCCGCGACACCCGAGGCGAAGGCCGAGGGATACGACGCCGGTCAGTTCTCTTTCAACGTCGCCAAGGGCCGCTGCCCGACCTGCGAAGGTGAGGGTTTTGTCAGTGTCGAATTGCTGTTCATGCCCAGCGTCTACGCACCATGCCCGACCTGCCACGGCGCCCGCTACAACCCTGAGACGTTGGCGATTTGCTGGCAGGGTTTGAACATTGCCCAAGTGTTGCAGTTGACGGTGGATGAAGCGGTCGAGGTGTTTGCCGAACAACCGGGGATCCGTCGCTCTCTGGAAGTGCTGCGCGACATCGGCCTGGGCTACCTGCGGCTCGGCCAACCGGCGACCGAGTTGTCGGGCGGTGAAGCCCAACGGATCAAACTGGCCACCGAGCTGCAACGCAACCAGCGCGGTGCGACGCTTTACGTGCTCGACGAACCCACCACGGGGTTGCATCCACGGGATGTCGATCGCTTGCTCGAACAGTTGAACACGCTGGTCACGGCGGGGCACACGGTGATCGTCGTCGAACATGAAATGCGCGTGGTGGCGCAGAGTGATTGGGTGATCGACATCGGGCCGGGGGCAGGGGATCAGGGTGGCAAGATTGTGGTGGCAGGCACACCGCAGAAAGTCGCCAACAGCAAAAAGAGCCGAACTGCGCCGTTTTTGGCTCGGGTGCTGGGGTGAGAATGAATCAAAAGATCGCAGCCTCCATAACGCCTGCAGAATCGGTGCTCTGTCCAATGGAACGATGCCTGTCGCAAAGCTTCGAATTCACAAGGCCGATGTTTTCAGCCGGGTAATGGCAGCGACGAACGAGGTACATATGAACGATCAACGTGAGCTTGAGGAAAACGCTAAAACCGCCGAACCGGAAAGTGCCGATCAAGCGGTTGATCAGAAGAATCGCCACACCGACAACGACAATGAGTTCAGCCCGGGCTTCAAGCCGCATCCTGATCGCCCGAAACCTGGCGAGGAAACGGACGCCGACATCGATACTGACGGCGGCTAGTACGGGCGCAAACAAAAAGACCGCATCCGTGGAGGCGGTCTTTTGTTGTGGTGCGCGTTACTTGCTCGGGTGCGCAGCTTGCAGTTTCTTCGCCATATCCAGATGTTTCTCCAGTGCTGGCAGCATTTTTTGCGCGAAACCTTTCAGTTCGGTGGCGCCTTTGACTTGGTCGTCGGTCACGGTGTTGGCTTCTTTCTTGAACAGCGCGATGGTTTGTTCGTGCGCCTTGACCTGATTGTTGGCATAGGCCGCGTCGAACGATTCGTCGCGCATGTCGAGAATCTTTTCCTTGGCCTGCTTCACCAGCGTCGTGGTGTCCGGCACCTCAATGTCGTTTTTCTTCGCAATGGCCGCGAGTTCATCGTTGGCCCTGGAATGATCGGTGATCATCATGTTGGCGAAGCTTTTGATGTCGGCCGATGCACTTTTTTCCAGTGCCAGTTTGCTGGTTTCGATCTCGGCGATGCCGCCAGCCGCCGCGTTGTCTACGAAGTCATTGTCAGTGGCCGCGAAAGCCGTGCCCATGCTGGTGCTCAAGGCTACGGCCAGGGCGAGGTGGCGCAGGGTGAATCCGTCCATTGGTCATTCTCCACACAGGTTTTTTATCGGCGATCGGCTGATCGTTAATCTGTGGAGGTCGACGGGTGGACAAAGGTTTTATCGTGTTTACGACAGGACGACGAACGGACACCGCTGGTCTGATAGGCGGTCGACAGAACCCACCAACCGAGGCCATTCTGATGGTTGGTGAACGCAATCGATCGCGTTTGCTACCGATCAACAAACGGAGGTGTTCCATGCCGGTGTCACACGACCTTTTTCAGGACCTGAAAATATCAAAGGAAGAGATCCAGCAAAAACGCACCAAGGATCCGTTACTGGATTCGCTGATCAACAAGTATTCGCAGGCGGATGCTGAAGTGGTCAAGGCAGAGCAAGCCAAGTCCAGCGATGACGCAGTGAGGAAGCTCAAGGAGACGCGCTTGCTGGTCAAGGACAAGATCGTCAAACAACTCCAGGCCCCGTCCTGACGTGTCGCTCCAGCCACCGACGACCGGTGACTGAAAAATTGGAACGGCGATAAATCCCGGCACCTCGAATGATCAGAGTCCGAATCTACGGCTCCATGCGAGGTGCCCCATGAATGACCCCAAATTTCCAAGTGAAGAACAGGGCGGCTACGATCCGATCCCGACCCATCCCGAACCATTGAGCCCCGGCCGCACCGCCATCAACCCCGAAGACGAACCGGGCATCGACGAACTGCCGAACAACGAAGGCGCCATTCCCCTGGACGATGATGACCTCACTGCCATGGACCCGGAGCACGTGCTTGAAGAAACCGACAACGCAGTGCGCAATGGCCAGATGGATCCGCGGTAACCTTTGAACGATACGGAACCTGTAGGAGCCGGCTTGCTGGCGAAGCGATGGCGGCCGTGACGACGCCATCGCTGGCAAGCCAGCTCCTACAGTTCAATTGGGTGTTTGCGACAACGCGGTGGTGAGCGGCAATCGCGCCATGTGTTTGGCTTTCAACGAGCCGAAATACAACCACTCCCCATATTCACGCACCGTGGTGATCGGCGAGTAATTTCCACTGCTGCCATCCTGCAGATTGGCAATCACTTTGCCCTCCAGATCCAGCCCCAAGGCAAACGCGCGTTTCTCCACCGGTTTGGGCAGGACAGTCATCGCCCGCACGATCATCTTGCGCACGAAGGGGTGCGGCGCCGTGGCATCGAGCAGGGCGTTGCGCGGTGCATACAACGCCACCCAGAAACGGTCTCGGCCATTGAACGCCAGGTTGTCCGGCAAGCCCGGCAAGTTGTCGATAAACAGATCGTGAGTGCCGGCCTTGGGGCCGCTCAGCCAGTAACGGCTGATGCGATAGGCACCGGTCTCGTTCACCAGCACAAAGGCATCCTCCGGGCCCAGCGTCACGCCGTTGGCGAACTCCAGTTTATCCAGCAAGACGTCGGTTTTACCGGTCTGGAAGTCATAACGCAGCAAGCGACCGTCGCCGCCATGCTCGATGATCGCCTCGCCGTCGTGGCCGTAGCCGAAGCGGCTGGAAGCATCGCTGAAATAGGCGTAGTGCCCGGACTTGTCGATGGTCACGTCGTCAGTGAAACCGAAAGGCACGCCGTTGGCCGCTGTGGTCAATGGAATCAAACGCCCCTGGGCGTCCAGCGAGAGCAAGCCCTTGACCCCGTCGGCGATCACCAGCAACCCATTGGGGTGACGCGCCAGGCCCAGCGGTCGGCCGCCGGTATCGGCCAGCACCTTGGTGACTTTGCCGTCGAGGCTGGTGCGAATCAGCCGACCGTCATGCAGGCCCGTAATGAGTACGTTGTCCTCCAACAGCAACGCTTCCGGCCCGTCGATGTCATCCGCGCCGACACGCTCCACACCCTTGAGGCGTTGATTGTCGGCATAGGGGCCGCTGGTGAGGGACGGTGCCCGCGGCGGAGTCCAGGC
This sequence comes from Pseudomonas sp. O230, assembly GCF_045447035.1. Taxonomy (NCBI): domain Bacteria; kingdom Pseudomonadati; phylum Pseudomonadota; class Gammaproteobacteria; order Pseudomonadales; family Pseudomonadaceae; genus Pseudomonas; species Pseudomonas sp. O230. Next base: position 88,297 of record NZ_JBJGXN010000014.1, read on the forward strand.
CACCGGTTGCACGTTGGTCGGCATCAGCAACAGAAAGGCGCCGATGGCCACGATCACCAGCAACACGACATGGCGAAACTTGACGGTTCGACTCACGCGTTGACTCCTGCGGCGGCCAGGTGTTTGTGCGCCATCTCGCGCAAGGCCTGCATCGATGCGGCCGACTCATGGTCAATGCGCCGCTTGAGCAGCAGCCGATTGGCGATGCGCATCGCCAGGCCGCTGAACTGATATTCCAGGGTACGGACAAACCGCGTGCCATCGCCTTCGGCCGTGCATTCGTAAGTCACCACCAGCGACAGGCCGTTGTCACCTTGAGCCCGTGCGCTCCAGCGGCGACCGGGCAGATACTCGTTGACCGCCCAGCTCAGATGCCCCTCGCGCCCGCCGGCGCGGATGTCTTCTTCGAACCGCGCCCCTGCATGCAGCGCGCCGCTCGGCCCATCGACCTTGAGCGACGAGGGGTGCCATTCGGGCCAGCGGGCCACTGTGCTGGCGTAGGCGAGCACGTCAATCGGGTTGCCGGCAATGTTGATTTGATGCTGCATGCGGGTCATGGGCGCTCTCGTCAGGTAAGTCGGCTCGGGCTCCCAATAGAGCGTGCCGAACAGGTAGTCCATCAGTGGAAAAACGATGTTGAAATTGCGTTCCTGCATCAACTCACGACGGTGATGCAACTCATGCAGACGACGCATCTGGCGGATCCACGGCAAGCGTGTGACCGGGTTCTCTGGTGGCAGGTGTTCGCAGGCATGAAACACTTCATAAGCCAGATAACCGAGGACCAGACAGCCGCCGAATAGCCCGGCGACGTTGGCATCGAACTGTTCAAGCAGCCACCAGAGGGGCAGGGTGATGACGAGCGTGTGCACCACGATCAGCCATGCCGGAAACAGGATCACCCGCCAGTCACGGGCGCTGTCGTAGGTCATGTGGCCGGGCGCAAAAAAGCTGTGATGGTCGCCGGCGTGACGGGCATAGAACATCCGCGCGAAGCTCTTTTTGTGATGCCCCAGGTGTCGATGCACCCTGTACACGCCAAAGTTGAAGAACAATAACGTCAGCGGCACCGCCAGCCATTCCAGCGGTTGCACCTGGTGCACGGTGCTCCAGAACACACCGATGGCCAGCAAGCCGAACAGCAGCACAAAGACGCCGTGCAGCCAGGGGTTGTAGAGCGGATGAATGTCCGCGCGATAGCGGCTGCGAAATGCCTCGGTGGTCTGCCTCACTGCGGTCACCTGTGGTTATTGTTGTCCCAGCAGATTAGACGATCCCGCCGTGCAAGGCGGACCGAAGCTTGAGGACACAAACGCCATGATCCGGTGTAAAGCGGACTCAGGTCAGCGGGTTCCAGCGCTGCGACCAGTCTTCATCGGACTGGATGACTTCGCGCAGCAGGTCGAAGGCCCGTTGCAGGGTCGCCGAGTCGCGGTCGCGGGAGTAGACCAGATAGGTTGGGTAGCTGAATTCCGGAGCTTTGGGCACCTGCTCCAATACGCCGCTTTCCAGATAACTCTGCACCACGCGGGTACGGAAATAGCCACTGCCGCCGTGTTCAAGGATGTACTGCAAGCCCAGCGGGCCGAGGTTGAAGCTCAGGGCGGCTTTGGCTTTTTCCGGCAAGGCCGCATCGTGCTGGCGACGGAAATCCGGGCCCCAGTCGATGTACACATAGGGATCAGGCGTTCCGGGCAGCCGCACGAGGACCAGTTTTTCCTCCAGCACCTGCTCGACTTGCAGGCGCGGCCAATACTCCGGCTGATAGACCAGCGCCGCGTCCAACACCCCCAGCTCCAGTTGGCGCAGCAGGTTTTCGCCGTCCCGGATCTCCATGCGCAGTGCGTGACCGGGAATCCTCTCCCGCAGCTCGCCGGCCCATCTGAGCATCAGTGGGTTGCACAGGCTGACTTCGCCTCCGATGTGCAATACGTCGTGGTAACCCTCGGGCAAGGGCAAGTCCCGACGCGCGGCGTCCCAGGTTTCGACCAGTTGATTGGCGTACACCACAAAGGCCTCGCCGTTCGCGGTCAGGCGGGCGCCGGCGCGGTTGCGCACGAACAGCGTGCTACCCAGTTGGCTTTCGAGTTTCTGCACGCGCGCGGTGATCGCGGTCTGGGTGACGTGGAGTTTTTCCGCCGCTGCGGCGAGGCTGCCGTGGCGGACGATTTCCAGAAAGGTACGGGCGAGGTCGATGTCCATGGGGTGGCCGGTGCGGGAGGTGCGGGCATTGTAAACGGATACTGTAGGACTCGGTCATGTGGCTCGGCAGGCCCTCGCTCCAACCTTCTGAGAGCCTGATTTCAGGTGTGCGCGGTACCTGTAGGAGCTGGCTTGCCGGCGATGGACGCCAACGATAACGCGTGCTGTTCGAATGAACGCGGTGTCCAGGCGATCTTCGTCGGAACGCCGCCCGGAGCAAGCCGCTCCCACATGAATGGTTTCAGGTTCATCCGCCAAATCAGGTCGACCTCTGCGCAGACTGCGCGCGTTTAGCCGTTCAATTCAAAACGCAAAACACGAACAGCCAAACGCCCCCCAGAATCCCTGAAAGTCACTCACCGGCGCCGAAGACATTCGCGCCCGCTCATGGCTATGCGCATGCACGGCGCAAGCCCCGACACACTGATGAACCTGCGCCGTCATTGGCGCCAGCGGTCGCCAATGGCCTGGTACATGGACCACCGGAGACCATTCCGGCACCACCGGCACAGGCGGCGGTCCGAGCTTTTCGAACTCGGCGGTGCCATAGACGATCTTGCCGTCGACAATCGTCAGCACCGACTCGATCCATTTGACCGCTTCGTCCTCGATGTGGAAATAGTCCGCCGACAGCGCAATCAGGTCCGCCAATTGTCCGACCTTGATCTGGCCTTTCTTGCCTTGCTCGGAGGAAAACCAGGCACTGCCGTGGGTGAACAGCTCCAGCGCGGTGTCGCGGCTCAAGCCTTGCGGGTACAGCTCCAGACCACCGACGGTGCGGCCGCTGACCAGCCAATACATCGAGGTCCAGGGGTTGTAGCTCGACACCCGCGTGGCGTCGGTGCCGGCACCGACGGGAATGCCTTCGGCGAGCATGCGCGCGATCGGTGGCGTGTGTTCGGCAGCCTTGGCGCCGTAGCGGTCGACGAAGTACTCGCCTTGAAATGCCATGCGGTCCTGAATCGCAATGCCGCCGCCCAAGGCTTTGACCCGCTCGATGTTCTGCGGGGTGATGGTTTCGGCGTGGTCGAAAAACCATGGCAAACCGTTGAACGGGATGTCGCGATTGACCTTCTCGAACACATCGAGCATGCGGCTGATGGATTCGTTGTACGTGGCGTGCAGGCGGAATGGCCAACGCTGTTCCACCAGGTGCCGGACCACCGGTTCCAGTTCCTGCTCCATGGTCAGTGGCAGGTCCGGGCGTGGTTCAAGGAAGTCTTCGAAATCCGCTGCCGAAAACACCAGCATTTCCCCGGCACCGTTGTGCCGCAGAAAATCGTCGCCCTGACCGTAATGTGACGTGCCGGTCCAGTTTTTGAAGTCGGTCAGCTCTTCCTTGGGTTTCTGCGTGAACAGGTTGTAGGCGATCCGCACCGTCAGCTGTCGGTCTTTGGCCAGTTGCTGGATCACCTGATAATCGTCCGGGTAATTCTGATAACCGCCGCCGGCATCGATGGCGCTGGTGACACCGAGGCGATTGAGTTCACGCATAAACTGCCGGGTCGAATTGACTTGGTACTCCAGCGGCAGTTTCGGCCCTTTGGCCAGTGTCGAATACAGAATCATCGCATTGGGACGGGCGATCAGCATGCCGGTCGGGTCGCCGTTGGCATCGCGCTGGATTTCTCCGCCCGGCGGGTTCGGCGTGTCGCGGGTGTAGCCGACCACTTTCAACGCTGCGCGGTTGAGCAGGGCACGGTCGTAGAGGTGCAGCACGAACACCGGCGTATCCGGCGCGGCTTTGTTCAGTTCATCAATCGTTGGCAGGCGTTTTTCGGCGAACTGGAATTCGTTCCAGCCGCCGACCACCCGTACCCATTGCGGCGTGGGTGTGCGGTCGGCCTGATCCTTGAGCATGCGCAAGGCATCGACCAGTGACGGCACGCCTTCCCAGCGCAATTCCAGGTTGTAATTCAAGCCGCCACGGATCAGGTGCAGATGCGAGTCGTTGAGGCCGGGAATCACCGTGCGACCGTGCAGGTCAATGATTTGCGTGCCGGGACCTTGCAGCGCCATGGCCTGTGCGTCGCTGCCGACCACCACGAAGCGTCCGTCCTTGATCGCCACGGCACTGGCCTGGGGTTTCTTGCGATCGACGGTGTGCAGGCGTCCGTTGTACAAAATGAGGTCGGCCGGGGTATCTGGCATGGTTTTACTCCCTGCGAAAAGAGGGCTGATCCAGGCACCGACGGCGCCTGCCGAAAGGCCTTGCAGTACACGTCGACGGTTGAAGCCGTCGTGGTCGTCAGGTGGGGGCATGGCAGTGTTCTCCGCTTGGTTCTTTCATAGAAGAAAAAGGGGATAGAACAGCCGATGTCTGACACATGCGGCCAGAAGGAATATAGACGGCAAATCCGCAGGCAGCCGTTTTCCAAAGGTGAAAAACGACGAATCCCGCCACAAGGGGCGGGATTCGTGTGTAGCCAGAGAGGCTCCCGAGTGCGGGAGCCGCCATCTTAGCTTGGGAACAGCTCGGACAGTTTCATGGCCAGCATCATGTCGCCTTCAGCGCGCAGTTTGCCGCCCATGAACGCCTGCATGCCGTCGGTCGAACCGTCAACGATGCCTTCCAGGGTTTCGCCGTCCATCACCAGAGTGACCTGGGCGTCCGGGTTTTCGCCTTCTTTCAGCTCGCAGGTGCTGTCTTTGACGATCAGCGAGAAGTTCTTGGTATCGTCGATGCGGAAACCGAAGACCAGGTCCAGGCCGGCAGCAGCGGCTGGGTTGAACTTGGCTTTCATTGCTTGTACGGCATCAGCTACGGAGGTCATGGTTCGATCCTTTCTTGGGTAATTAGAGCTGGGTGGTTACAGCCTGGGTCACAATAGTCCGGACTCAGCGAAACGTGATGAGTTCCGGTGCTTTCAACAGTTGCAGATGCGCATGGCTGTTGAAAGAAGCCAGTGCCACCTCGCGACCACGGAATTTCAGTTGGTTGAGCGAGGTGTTGACGATTTGCCAGTTCAGTTCAAAGGCCTGCCTGGCGGGCATTTGCGTAATGAGATGGAGCAGGGCCGTGATAGTGCCGCCGGAGGTGAACACGGCGATTTTCTGGGTGTTGTCGGCGCTTTCGAGGATTCGGTGCAGGCCGGCCTGCACCCGCTCGACAAAACCCAGCCAGCTTTCCAGGCCCGGCGTGTCATACGTTCCGGCCAGCCAGCGCTCGATGATCAAGGCGAAAATACGCTGGAACTCGGCGCGGTTTTGCGCAGCGTTGCGCAGGATGTCCAGCGCTTCCGGTTCGTCGTCGAGCATGGCCGGCAACAGTGCGCGGATGACCGCGTCGGCGTCGAATTCGTTGAACGCGGAATCGATTTCCACGGTCGGTACCGGCAGGCCCAACGCTGCGAACTGCTCGAGCGCACTGTTGGCCGTGTGCTGCTGACGGCGCAAGTCGCCCGAGAGGCAGCGATCGAAGCTGACGCCCAGCCCGGCGAGGTGCTGTCCGAGGACTTCTGCCTGGCGAATACCGGTCGGCGACAGGACGTCATAGTCGTCTGCACCAAAGGAGGCCTGGCCATGTCGAATCAAATAGATACTGCCCACGTCCGCGTCATCCCGGTACGTTGAAGGTTCGGCGAGGTTATGAGGATGACGGTGAGCTGTCAATGAAAAAACATACGCTTGTTTGAAATGTCCGTTACAGGCCTGTTGCCAGAGGTTTCACGGCTGGCCGCAGGACCGGTGCATGGGTATGCTGGTGCTATCCCGCGCGCGCTTATGCAGCGCATTGATTGAAGGAGTCACTGTGGAGTTTTTCACCGAATACGCCAGTTTCCTGGCTAAAACCGTGACACTGGTGATCGCCATTCTGGTGGTCCTGGCCAGTTTCGCGGCATTGCGCAGCAAAGGTCGACGCAAGTCGGCCGGCCAATTGCAAGTCAGCAAACTCAATGATTTCTACAAAGGGCTGCGCGAACGCCTGGAGCAGACCTTGCTCGACAAGGACCAGCTCAAGGCCTTGCGCAAGGTCGAGGCCAAGTCCGAGAAAAAGCAAAAGAAAAAAACCGAAGCCAAACCACGGGTGTTCGTGCTGGATTTCGACGGTGACATCAAGGCTTCGGCCACCGAAAGCCTGCGTCACGAGATCACCGCGCTGCTGACGCTGGCAACGCCCAAGGATGAAGTGGTGCTGCGTCTGGAAAGCGGCGGCGGCATGGTTCACAGCTACGGCCTGGCGTCCTCGCAACTGGCGCGCATCCGTGACGCCGGCGTGCCGTTGACCGTGTGCATCGACAAGGTCGCCGCCAGCGGCGGCTACATGATGGCGTGCATCGGCGAGAAGATCATCAGCGCACCGTTCGCGATCCTTGGCTCGATCGGCGTGGTGGCGCAGTTGCCCAACGTCAACCGCTTGCTGAAAAAGCACGACATCGACTTCGAAGTCCTGACCGCCGGCGAATACAAGCGCACCCTCACCGTGTTTGGCGAAAACACCGAGAAGGGCCGTGAGAAGTTCCAGGAAGACCTGGACATCACTCACCAACTGTTCAAGAACTTCGTTGCCCGCTATCGCCCCCAACTGGCCATCGACGAAGTGGCGACCGGCGAAATCTGGCTCGGCGTTGCCGCGCTGGACAAACAGTTGGTTGACGAACTCAAGACCAGCGATGAATACCTCGCCGAACGTGCGAAGAAGTCGGAGCTTTATCACCTGCACTACGCCGAACGCAAAAGCCTGCAGGAACGTATCGGCATGGCGGCCAGCGGTTCGGTCGATCGCGTATTGCTGAACTGGTGGAGCCGGTTGACCCAGCAACGTTTCTGGTAACTCTTAAAACGTCATCGCATAAAAAATAAAACCGTGGATAACCTCCACGGTTTTTTTTGCCCTTCGCAAGGTCGTGCTTTTCCGTGCGCATGCAGCGAAATTTCCTATCGTCACTGTCAATCGGTCCGGCTTTTTCGGCGGTGCAGGTTGGGTAGGGTGGTGTTCCTGAAATGATTGCAATGGAATGCACCATGAAAGAGTTGCTTCATAACGACGTTGCCGGCCCTCATCCCACGCCCTGTGCGCGAATGCGCGACGAACTGAAAACCGCGCTGGATATTGCGCTGCCCCAAACCCCCGACCAGTTTGGCGAACATCTGATCAAGGAAAAATGGGGGCAGGGGATTGATCCGCAGACAGCCTTGCTGGTCACGCTCGATTACAACTACAAGGGGCGTCCTGCAGAAAACGGTATCGAGCAGGGGCAAGTGGCGAGTTCCCGTTCGCTGCTGCAAACGCTGCTGTCCAATTACCAGGCTGTGGGTGACGGGCGTTTCGCTGAAACCGCGTTCGGCTTGTACACGCCGCCGGATATCGGACCCGCCGTACGCATTGTGCAAAATGCCGATGAGTTTGCCGATCACGGCAGCGGCAATCACCAGACGTATGAAGGCATCTATCGCCAAACCACACCGCAAGTTTACGGACCAACAACACAGATCAATCTGAGGCCCGCCGATTTCAAGAAGTGGGTCTGGGAGCTGGAACTGAAGGACTTGTACGAAGCGTATATCGGTCAGGCCTGGCCGGCCGATGACGTGCTTGTCGCAGCCAAACCTTACGCGCTGAGAACCTCGGTCAAAGCGGCGTTCGTCATGGCGGCCTGGTTGCAACTTCATGAACAACGCCTGTCGCCAAAAGGCCTGAGGCTTGCGATGCAAGCGGCAGGTTTACCGCCGGATCAGCCATGGGAAACGCTGACCATCGAGCAACTGAACGCACCGGCTCGCGCTCCTTCATCCGTCAGGGCCGGGCGGTTGAAGCTCTACCGTTACACCTCGACGGATATCTGGGCCTTTCGTGACACCGCCAGTGCCAGAGTGCTGTTGTACATTCCCGGCAATTCTTCCCCGCTGCACGAATTCGCCGACGCCACTCAACTGCATCAGTGGATTGCCGCTCAAGGCAGGGTGAATGAAACGAAACAGGCGTTGGCCACCCACTTTGTCGAAGATGACCGTGAGGACGGTACGTTTCATGCCGGTGTTCTGACGGCGCTGGATGGCATGGCGTTGTATCCGGCAAAACACTGGCTGACGAATAATGCCGGTTTTTTCAACAACGACGGCTACTGGGATCCGGACGAGTACATCGGCTACGACGATCCTGCATCCGCCACTGATGCGTTCGGCCAATGCGTGCTGACGATGAAGCAGGCGGCGCGGGCCAGTATCCAAAGCATCCGTGACGATGCCCAGGTCAATCGTGACAATCTAAGCGCAGTCGTTGAACCGCTTGCGCAATGGATCAACCGGTTCGGGCCGTTGGCGTTGTTCGTTCCAGGAGGCGAGGGGATACTGGCGCTGGCCGGGCTTATCGACGCGGGCTACGGGATTGATCAGGTGGTCAACGGCAAGACACCACGCGTACGGTCAGAGGGTTTGACGCGCACTGTTTTTGGCTTGCTCAATGCGTTGCCCATCGTCGCGGAGGTGGCGCTGAAAGGTGAAACGGCCATCACCGACTCGACAGCGGAAGGGCTCAGGCCTGAGTCGGAAGTGGCCGTTGACCCAACGCCCGATCCAGTGAACGTGGCGCCGGCGAGCCGCGTCGAACTCATTCGCGCCATTGGTCCCTCTGTGGCCTCGTTCAGCGATGAAGTGCTGGCGCAGATCGGCAAGGTCAGTTCGATTGGCGACGACATGCTGCGGTTGATCCAGACTGGCCGCGCGCCCACGCCTTTGCTGGCGGACACCATCAGTCGCTTCAGGATCGATCACGATCTCGGCCCGGCCGGGGATGCTGCGCAATTCAGTCTGCGTTACCAGGCACTTCAACGCTCGGAGCTTGAATGGGTCCGGCTGTTCCAGCGGCAATACCCGGACCTGCCAACAAGTGCAATCGAGCAAATGCTCGACCGCTATGGCGTGGACATCCAACGTGCGCCCGAGACGGCCGAGGCCAGGCAGGTGTTCGCACGTCTGGACAGCAAGGCCCGCCAATACCAACAGCATGTGCGGCTCAATCGCGCCTATGAAGGCTTTTACCTGCGCTCGGTGGTGAACGCCGAGACGGACACGCTGGCCTTGCACTCCCTGAAAAACCTGCCCGGCTGGCCAAAAGATCTGCGGGTCGAAGTCCTCGACGGCTCGTCCACTGGCAGGGTTCTTGACCGTTGCGGACCCCTGGATTCCCCTCATTACCGAAACGTGATCAAAGTGGGGAAGCGTTACCTGCGCCAAGGCCGGCCAACGGATTTCTTCGATGCGATCCTCGGCGTGCTGTCGGACGAGGAACGCTCGGTGTTGCCTCTCACGTCGCCGGATCCGGCCAGCGAGTTGCGGCTCAGTCTCAGTGATCGGCCATTGTCCCGTGCCGAAACCCTGCTCGGCTTGCAAAGGCTCGACTCAGGGCTGACCTTCGAACCACAGGGGCTGCGCGGTGGAGGCTACCCGTCGACGCATCAGGGTGAAGCCATGACATTGCAAGCCACCCGGTTACAGATCAAGGATGTTTATCCGGACTTCACCGATGCTGAGGCGGATCAGGTCATACAGCGTGAGGGGGGCTCGGTGCAGGCGTATATCGATCGGCTGAATCTGCAGTTACAACAACTCCACACCGAGTTGAATGGCTGGGTCGAGCAAGCAGTGCAAGACATTGCCGACATGGACATCCCCATGCTGGCCATGGGCGATGAAGAGGCGGCGGGTATGAATCCTGCGCAAATTGCCGTGCACAATGCCCACTTCCTGCAATTGGCCTTGCACGAGGAACAGACGGTCAGGGCGGAGCTCGCCGTTGAACTTGTCGCCATTTGGCAAAAACGCGCGCCGAACCGTCGTGTCAGGCTTGATCTCGCCTTCGAGGACTATCACCGCCTGCCCACCCTGAGCGTCCGCCTTAACGATGTGGTCGAATTGTCGATGCAAGGATTCCATCTGACCGAGGAGGAAAGTTTGAACGGCTTTCTCGAGAGTTTCCCGAATCTCGAGGTTTTGAATCTGGAAAACGTCGACTTGCGTCCTTTCTTCGTGGACGGCCACGAAGGGTGTGCCTTGCCGCCTGCGCTGTGCCAGTTGAGAAACCTGTCCTCACTCAATCTGCGCGGCACCCAGCTGGTATTCAGTGAACGTGCCGCTTCACAACTGACTGACCTGACAAGCTTGCAAAGCCTCGACCTGAGCGACAACCCGTTGGATGTACCGCCGATGGTGCTGGGCTTGAGCAATCTGCGCCGGCTCAACCTGAGGAATACCCGGATAAGCCGTTGCCCGGTCGGGATCATGGATGAGCCGTACCTGACGTCTCTTGATTTGCGCGATAACCAGATCACGCGAATCCCCCAGGCGGTGCTGAACCAGGCCATCGCCAGGGATCGAGTGCTGTTGTGGAACAACCCGTTGACCGATGAAGACACCTTGCAGCGGTTGGTCGTGCATCGAGAACAAACGGGTATCAACTTGTGGTTGAGTGCGCCGGGGCCTGACTATGCGAATCCGGCGACCTGGTTGAACGGGATTGAACCAGGGCTGCGCGATGCGAGGCAGCAGATTTGGCAGCAACTGGCACTCAAGCCGGGTGGCGGGCGGTTTTTAGGGGCCATGAACACGTTGACCCTCACCCCGGATTTCCAGATCAATTATCTGGATCTTCAGGCACGGGTGTGGCGGCTGTTAAGCGAAGCGGATGCTTCGGATGAATTGTTGAGTCGATTGAGCCTGAATCCACTGACGCCAGCGGGCGTGTTCGATAACCCGTTTGCGGTGTTCACCGCATTGGAACACCGTGCGCAGCTTTACCGGGACTGGGTGGCTTTGGGGCAACCGATTCCGATCGAGCGATAGCAGATTGGTGGAGCCGATAAAGCCCCGATCCCATTGGGTCAGGGCTTTATGTGGTCAGCGGCGACGGAACAGTGGCAGCGGTTCGTCGGTGGCGGCTTGATAGGTCACCGAGAAGTCCTTGAGACCTTCAAGGGCTTCGTACGGGTCTTTATCTGCACGAATCGCAAAGGCGTCGAAACCGCAGCGATGCATGTAGAACAACTGGTCACGCAGCACATCGCCAATCGCCCGCAGTTCGCCTTTGAAACCGTAACGGTCACGCAGGAGGCGGGCGTTGGAGTAGTTGCGGCCATCGGTGAAGGCCGGGAAGTTCAAGGCGATGACCTGGAAATTCGCCACGTCTTCACCGATTTCTTCGGCTTCTTCATCGGCGTCCAGCCACACGCCCAGGCCGCCATCGCGGGCTTTGAGCATACGGCTGTGTTCGCGCCACAGTCGCAACGGGACGATCAGGTCATCGCAGTTGCTGATCTCGTCGATGTTGAAATCCTTGGGCAGCAGGTGCCAGGTTTCGTCGACGACTTCGTTGTTCTTAATGATTCGCTGCATAGACGCGTTCCTTGAAGAGGTCGATGCCAATACGCTGATAGGTGTCGATGAAGCGCTCGTCTTCGGTACGTTGTTCGATGTACACGTCGATCAGCTTTTCGATCACGTCTGGCATGGCGTCCTGGGCAAAGGACGGGCCGAGGATCTTGCCCAGGCTCGCATCGCGGCTGGCGCTGCCGCCGAGGGACACCTGATAGAACTCTTCGCCTTTCTTGTCCACCCCGAGGATGCCGATATGGCCGACGTGGTGGTGACCACAGGCGTTCATGCAGCCGGAGATGTTCAGGTCCAGTTCACCGATGTCGAACAGGTAGTCCAGGTCGTCGAAACGGCGCTGGATCGATTCGGCGATCGGGATCGACTTGGCGTTGGCCAGCGAGCAGAAATCACCGCCAGGGCAGCAGATGATGTCGGTCAGCAACCCGATGTTCGGCGTGGCGAAGCCTTGCTCGCGCAATTCGCCCCACATCGCAAACAGTTGGGACTGTTCAACGTCGGCCAGAATGATGTTCTGCTCGTGGGAGGTGCGCAGTTGACCGAAGCTGTAACGATCGGCCAGGTCGGCCACGGCGTCGAGCTGCTTGTCGGTGATGTCGCCCGGCGCAACGCCGGTTGGCTTCAGGGACAGGGTCACGGCGACATAACCCGGCTTCTTGTGCGCCAGGGTATTGCGGGTACGCCAGCGGGCGAAGCCCGGGTGCTGCTTGTCGAGTTCGGCGAGTTCGGCGGTCTGGTTGTCCAGCGCCTTGTAGTCGGGGTCGACGAAGTGTTTGGCGACGCGATGCACTTCGGCGTCGGTCAGCGTGCTCTGGCCACCGCGAAGGTGTTCCATTTCCGCATCGACTTTCTGCGCGAAGACTTCAGGCGTCAGGGCCTTAACCAGAATCTTGATCCGTGCCTTGTACTTGTTGTCGCGACGGCCATAGCGGTTGTACACACGCAGGATGGCGTCGAGGTAGCTCAACAGGTCTTGCCACGGCAGGAATTCGTTGATGAACGCGCCAACCACCGGCGTACGACCGAGGCCACCGCCGACCAACACGCGGAAACCCAATTCGCCCGCAGCGTTGTGCACCGGCTCAAGGCCGATGTCGTGCACTTCGATGGCCGCGCGGTCGGAGGTCGAACCGTTGATCGCGATCTTGAACTTACGCGGCAGGTAGGCGAATTCCGGGTGGAACGTGGTCCACTGGCGGACAATTTCGCACCATGGGCGCGGGTCGATCAGCTCATCGGCAGCGACACCGGCGAACTGGTCGGTAGTGACGTTGCGCAGGCAGTTGCCGCTGGTCTGGATCGCGTGCATCTGCACGGTCGCCAGTTCAGCGAGGATGTCCGGGATGTCTTCCAGTGCCGGCCAGTTGAACTGTACGTTCTGGCGGGTACTGATGTGGGCATAGCCCTTGTCATAGTCACGGGCAATCTTGGCCATCATTCGCGTCTGGCGCGAAGTCAGCTGGCCGTAAGGCACCGCCACCCGCAACATCGGCGCGAAACGCTGGATATAAAGCCCGTTTTGCAAGCGCAGAGGGCGGAATTCTTCTTCGCTCAGCTCGCCTGCCAGATAGCGTCGGGTCTGATCACGGAACTGCTTGACGCGGTCCTCGATGATCCGCTGATCGTACTCGTCGTATACGTACATATAAGTCCTGTTCTCAGGCTTGGGCCGGTCGGATCCAGTTGCGATTTTCGCTTGCTGAAATCTCCGATACTGCCTCGGCAATTCTGCGCGCACGGCCGCGCACTCCCTACGGAGCCGGGGCAAGATACCAGTTTGGAGTTATGCGCAAAAGTGATGTTTGAGTATATGTAAAGAACCAAATCGACTATCGAGAATCGTTATTACTAAACCCGCATTTGTGGTGTGGGCAATCATCGTCTTAACTGTGGTCGAGTCTTTATGCAATCACCGATAAAACCGACAAGAGGCGATGCAATGAGCAACCCTACCAAAGCTTCAAAACCTGACAGTACGGTCGATGCTTGGGCCATTCTGTTTCTGATCATTCTGGTCGTGGGCACAGCGGTATTTTGGGTCAGCCATCAATAACCGACCCCGTCCGGGCCCGGCTCCGACACTTGTCGGACAAAAACTGCAATAAACGCCGATTTACGGGCGTTCGCTGGCTATAATGCGCGGCGAATTTCCGGGGGCTCGGGCGATCAATGTTGAAGTTCTTCTACACCTTCCTGTTGCTGCTTGGCACGGTTTACGGCCCTGCTGCGCGTGCGGAGTCGGTGTTGTTCCTGAATCCCGGGAAGACTGACGAAGCCTTCTGGATCAGCTATTCGCAATTCATGCAGGCGGCCGCCACGGACCTGGGCATCGACCTGAGGATTCTCTATTCCCGGCGCATGCCCGAACTCACGCTGGCGCAAGCGCGCCGTGCTCTGCAAGGCCCCGATCGTCCCGACTATCTGCTCTTCGTCAACGAACAGTACATCGCCCCGCAAGTGTTGCGTCTGGCTCAAGGCAGTGGCGTGAAGCTGTTTATGGTCAATGCGTCGCTGACGGCCAATCAGTTGAGCCTGATGGGCGAACGCCCCGATCGTCTGGGCAGCCTGGTGCCCAACGACGAGGAGGGCGGCTACCTGATGCTAAAAGAGTTGATTCGTCAGCATCCGCCCGTGGCGCCCGGTCAGGTGATCGAGTTGCTGGCGTTCTCCGGCCTGAAGATCACGCCCTCGGCGCAACTGCGTGAGCAAGGGATGATGCGAGCGCTGGCCGAGCACCCGCAAGTGCGTTTGCGGCAACTGGTTTACAGCGGTTGGACCCGCGATCGTGCGTATGAACAGGCAACGTTGCTGTTCCGGCGCTACCCGAAGGTTTCGCTGGTGTGGTCCGCCAATGACGAAATGGCGTTTGGCGCCATGCAAGCGTATTCAGAGACGGGCGGCGTGCCCGGAAAGGACGCGTTGTTCAGCGCGGTCAACACCTCTACCGCCGCGTTGCAGGCGAAAGTGGATGGACGATTGAGCGTCCTGTTGGGCGGACATTTCACCCTGGGCGGCTGGGCTCTGGTGGAATTGCATGACCTCGACCAGGGCGTGGACATCAGCCGGTATGGCGGCCGCGACCGCCAGATCCCGCTGATGCAACTGGTCGACAGGGCAACCGCCAAGCGAATGCTGGCCATGGGTGAATCGCCGGACTACGGCGTGAACTTCCGTCGCCTGTCGGCCAAGGGCCGCCCGACGTCCTATCGCTATCCGTTCAACCTGCAAACCCTGTTGCGCTAAACCCCTGCCAGATGCACCACCAGTTGCACGATGCCGAACAGCGTCAATGCAAACACCGCGGTGAACAAAATCCCCAGGATCACGAAATGACTGGGCTTGCCGTGGGTGAAGTCCCGGGCCCGATTTTTCCCGCTCTGTACCCCGAACGCCGCCGCCAGGACACTGTGCAGCATCTGCCAGAAACTAGGCGGCTTGTTGTCGACTGGATCGTCCATAAACCCCTCGTCACGGATGTGTGAAGCGTAAGCATAGACAATCCAATCCGGGAGGGTACAAATCCTGTGGGAGCGGGCTTGCCCGCGATGGCGGACTGGCAGTCACCCATAATGTTGACTGGCAGGGCCCCATCGCGGGCAAGCCCGCTCCCACAGGGATCTCAGTTGGCCACGCGAATGTGGCCAGGCGATTGATCTTAGTTGTCGTAGCCGAGGTTCGGCGCCAGCCAGCGCTCGGTCACGCTCAATTCCTGACCTTTGCGTGACGTGTAGCTCTGCACCTGATCCTTGTCGACCTTGCCCACCGCGAAATACTGCGCCTGCGGGTGAGCGAAGTACCAACCGCTGACCGCTGCCGCCGGGAACATTGCGTAGTGCTCGGTGAGGAACACGCCGCTGCGGCCCGCCTGCATTTCGCTCGCTTCAGGGTCGAGCAAGGCGAACAGGGTGCTCTTCTCGGTGTGATCGGGGCAGGCCGGGTAGCCGGGAGCAGGGCGGATGCCGGTGTATTGCTCTTTGATCAGCGCCTCGTTATCCAGCGTCTCGTCCTTGGCGTAACCCCAGTAATCCTTGCGGACCTGCTGGTGCAGCCATTCGGCGCAGGCCTCGGCCAGGCGGTCAGCCAGTGCCTTGACCATGATCGAGTTGTAATCGTCGCCGGCGTCCTGATACGCCTTGGCCACTTCTTCGGCGCCGATGCCGGCGGTGGTGATGAACCCTCCCACGTAATCGGTGACTTCACTGTCCTTCGGCGCCACGAAGTCGGCCAGCGAGAAATTCGGCTTGCCGTCGGTCTTGATGATCTGTTGGCGCAGGTGATGCAGCTTGGCCAATGGCTTGCCGTCATCGCCGTAGACTTCGATGTCGTCGTCACGTACCTGGTTGGCCGGCCAGAAACCGAACACGGCGCGGGCGCTGATCAGTTTCTCGTCGATCAGTTTGGCGAGCATTTCCTTGGCGTCGGCGTACAGCGCGGTGGCGGCTTCACCAACCACTTCGTCTTCGAGGATGCGCGGGAACTTGCCGGCCAGGTCCCAGGAGATGAAGAACGGCGTCCAGTCGATGTATTCGGCGAGGACTTTCAGGTCGATGTTGTCCAGCACTTTGGCGCCGGTGAAAGTCGGTTTGACCGGCGCGTAGCTGCTCCAGTCGAACTGCGGCTTCTTGGCGATGGCCGCCGGGTAGCTCAGGCGTTCGGTGCGGGCGCTGCGGTTGGCGGTACGCTCGCGGACTTCGATGTATTCCAGGCGGGTTTTCTCGACGAACGCCGGTTTCAGTTCCTTGGACAGCAACTGCGTCGCCACGCCCACGGCGCGGGAGGCGTCGGTGACGTAGATCACCGCGTCGTTGCTGTACTTCGGTTCGATCTTCACCGCCGTGTGCGCCTTGGAGGTGGTCGCGCCACCGATCATCAACGGCAGGTGGAAATCCTGACGCTGCATTTCGCGGGCGACGTGGACCATTTCATCCAGCGACGGGGTGATCAGGCCGGACAGCCCAATGATGTCGCACTTCTGCTCCTTGGCCACCTGCAAAATTTTCTCCGCCGGCACCATCACGCCGAGGTCGACGATGTCATAGCCGTTACAGCCCAGCACCACACCGACGATGTTCTTGCCGATGTCGTGCACGTCGCCTTTTACCGTGGCCATCAGGATCTTGCCCTTGGCTTCCGGTTTGTCGCCTTTTTCCAGTTCGATGAACGGGATCAAGTGCGCGACGGCCTGCTTCATCACGCGGGCGGATTTCACCACCTGCGGAAGGAACATTTTGCCGGCACCGAACAGGTCGCCGACGATGTTCATGCCAGACATCAGCGGGCCTTCGATCACTTCGATCGGGCGGGCGAAGGACTGGCGGGATTCTTCGGTGTCTTCGACGATGTGCGTGGTGATGCCCTTGACCAGCGCATGCTCCAGGCGCTTGTTAACCGGCCAGCCACGCCACTCTTCGGTCTCGGCTTCCTTGACGCTGCCGTCGCCCTTGTACTTGTCGGCGATGGCGAGGAGGGCGTCGGTGCCTTCCGGGGTGCGGTTGAGCACCACGTCTTCGACGGCGTCGCGCAGCTCGGCGGGGATCTGGTCGTAGATCTCCAGCTGCCCGGCGTTGACGATACCCATGGTCAGGCCGTTGCGGATCGCGTACAGCAGGAACACCGAGTGAATCGCTTCGCGCACCGGGTTGTTGCCACGGAACGAGAACGACACGTTGGACACGCCGCCCGAGGTCAGCGCATACGGTAGTTCGTCGCGGATGTAGGCGCAGGCGTTGATGAAGTCCACGGCGTAGTTGTTGTGTTCTTCAATACCGGTGGCCACGGCGAAGATGTTCGGGTCGAAGATGATGTCTTCCGGCGGGAAACCGACTTCGTTGACCAGAATGTCGTAGGAGCGTTTGCAGATTTCTTTCTTGCGCGCTTCAGTGTCGGCCTGGCCAGCTTCGTCGAACGCCATCACGACGACTGCGGCGCCATAGCGCTTGCACAGTTTGGCGTGATGGATGAACTGCTCGACGCCTTCTTTCATGCTGATCGAGTTGACGATGCCCTTGCCCTGGATGCACTTGAGGCCGGCTTCGATCACTTCCCACTTCGAGGAGTCGATCATGATCGGCACGCGGGAGATGTCCGGTTCACCGGCAATCAGATTGAGGAAGGTCACCATGGCCTTCTTCGAATCGAGCATCCCTTCGTCCATGTTGATGTCGATCACCTGGGCGCCGGCTTCGACCTGCTGCAGGGCGACTTCCAGGGCTTCGGTGTAGTTGTCTTCACGGATCAGGCGGGCGAATTTCGCGGAGCCGGTGATGTTGGTGCGCTCGCCGACGTTGACGAACAACGAGCTGCGATCAATGGTGAACGGTTCCAGGCCGGAGAGGCGGCAGGCCTTGGGAATGTCCGGGATTTCACGCGGTGCGTAACCGGCCACGGCTTTGGCGATGGCTTCGATGTGGCCCGGCGTGGTGCCGCAGCAGCCGCCGACGATGTTGAGGAAACCGCTTTGGGCGAATTCTTCGATGACCTTGGCGGTTTCCGACGGCAGTTCGTCGTACTCGCCGAATTCGTTCGGCAGGCCGGCGTTCGGGTGCGCCGAGACGTGGGTACCGGCCTTGTTCGACAGTTCTTCCAGGTACGGACGCAACTCGCTGGCGCCGAGGGCGCAGTTCAGGCCGACCGAGATCGGTTTGGCGTGGGCTACGGAGTTCCAGAACGCTTCGGTGGTCTGGCCTGACAGGGTGCGGCCGGAGGCGTCGGTGATGGTCCCGGAGATCATGATCGGCAGTTCGATGCCCAACTCTTCGAACACCCCTTGCACGGCGAAGATCGCGGCTTTGGCGTTGAGGGTGTCGAAAATGGTTTCGATCAGGATCAGGTCGGCGCCGCCTTCGATCAGGCCTTTGGTGGCCTCGGTGTAGTTCACCACCAGTTCATCGAAGGTCACGTTGCGATAGCCGGGGTTGTTCACGTCCGGCGATAGCGAGCAGGTGCGGCTGGTCGGGCCGAGCACGCCGGCAACGAAGCGTGGCTTGTCCGGGTTCTCGAGGGTTTTCGCATCGGCGATCTTGCGGGCCAGGCGAGCGCCTTCTACGTTCAGTTCGTAGGCCAGTTCTTCCATGCCGTAATCGGCCATGGAAATCCGGGTGGCGTTGAAGGTGTTGGTTTCCAGAATGTCAGCGCCGGCATCCAGGTAGGCTTTTTCGATGCCGCCAATCACGTCCGGGCGCGTCAGCACCAACAGGTCGTTGTTGCCTTTGACATCGCTTGGCCAGTCGGCAAAGCGTTTGCCACGGTAATCCTGTTCCTCGAGCTTGTAGCTCTGGATCATCGTGCCCATGCCGCCATCGAGAATCAGAATGCGCTCTTTGAGGGCGTGCTTGAGGGCTTGAAGGCGAACACTGCGATCGGACATTGGGACTACTCGGAAAGACCATGACGAAGGGGCGGGATCATAGCAAACCTGTGCGCTTTTAGAGCATGTGCGGTTTTTGCATGAATATCGTTCATGTTGGTGTGGGCGCTGCCCCGGTAGAATCGCGGCGTTTTTTCAAGGATCGGGAACAGGGACATGTCGTATCGCGTCGTCATCAGCAGCGTATTGCTGATTTTAAGCTGGGGCGCCGTAGCGCAGGAGCCGGCGATTTCTGCTGGCATTTCCTACAGCCGCGACATCCAACCGATCTTCACCGAAAAGTGCGTGGCCTGCCATGCCTGTAATGACGCCGCTTGTCAGCTCAACCTGGGCAGCGGCGAGGGTGCAGCGCGCGGCGCGTCGAAAGTCCCGGTCTACGACGGTGAACGCAGCCAGGCTGCCGCACCGACCCGGTTGTTTTATGACGCCTTCGGCAAGCACGCCTGGCAACAAAAGGGTTTCTATCCGGTGCTCGGCGCCCAGGGCAGCCAGGCCGCGTTGATGGCGAGGATGCTGGAGCTGGGTCACAAAACGCCTCTGACGCCCAACGCCAAATTGCCGGAAGACATCGTCCTGGGTCTGAACCGAGAAAACAGGTGCGCGATGCCGGCCGAGTTCGACGGCTACGCCAGCGCTCATCCGAAGGAAGGCATGCCGCTGGCGGTTACCGGCCTGACCGATCAGCAGTACCAGACGCTGCAACGCTGGCTGGCCTCGGGTGCGCCCATTGATGAACAAGGTCTGGTGCCGTCGGCGAAAGAAGCCTTGCAAGTGGTGCAGTGGGAGAACCTGCTCAACTCGCCGGGCGCCCGCCAGAGTCTGGTAGGACGCTGGTTGTTCGAGCACTGGTTTCTCGCGCATCTCTACTTCAAGGACGGTGAGCCGGGGCATTTCTTCCAGTGGGTACGCTCGCGCACGCCCACCGGCCAGCCGATTGACCTGATCAACACGCGCCGCCCGAATGACGATCCGGGCACGCAGGTGTACTACCGCTTGTGGCCGGTGCAAGGCGTGATCGTGCAGAAAACCCACATCACCTACCCGCTGAGCGCGGCGAAGATGGCGCGGATCAAAAGCCTGTTCTACAACGGCAACTGGCAGGTCAACGCTTTGCCGGGTTACGGGCCGGAGCGCCGGGCCAATCCGTTCACCACGTTCGAGGCGATCCCGGCGCAGGCGCGCTATCAGTTCATGCTCGATAACGCCGAATACTTCGTGCGCACCTTTATCCGCGGGCCCGTGTGTCGCGGGCAGATTGCCACCGACGTGATTCGCGATAACTTCTGGGCATTGTTTCAGGCGCCGGAACACGACCTCTACATCATCGACCCGAACTATCGCGGCCAGGCTACGCCATTGCTGGCCATGCCGGGGCAGAACGACGACGTCGGCAGCGTGCTGAGCCTGTGGCATGACTTCCGTGACAAGCGCAACGAATACGAGGCGTTGCGCCGCGACAACTACGCCGATGCGCCCGCGCCGAGCTGGTCGACCTTGTGGGCCGGCAACGACAATGCGCTGCTGACGATTTTCCGGCATTTCGACAGCGCCTCGGTGAACAAAGGCCTGATCGGCGACGTGCCGCAAACGATGTGGCTGTTCGATTTCCCCTTGCTGGAGCGCACGTATTATCAGTTGGCGGTCAACTTCGATGTGTTCGGCAATGTCTCTCATCAAGCGCAGACGCGCCTGTATTTTGACTTGATCCGCAATGGCGCCGAGCAGAACTTCCTGCGCCTGATGCCCGCCGACTCACGCGATGGCTATCTCGATGACTGGTATCAGAGCGGCGGCAAATTCAAGATGTGGCTGGACTATGAAGCTATCGACAACGACAAACCGACGGCGCTGAAACTCGACGAGAAAGACCCGAAGCGCGACTTTGCCATGCAGTTGCTGGCTCGCTACGGTGAGCTCAACGCCCAGCCTGATCCGATCAACCGCTGCGACGGGGCCTATTGCTCGCGACCAAACATCGATCCTGCATTGCAGAGTGCCGAACAGGCGCTCAGCCGTCTGACCTCGCGTCCCGCTGCCGGTCTGAAAGTTATCGATCAGTTGCCGGAAGCAACGATGCTGCGTATTGAAACGACGAGCGGCAAGCGTGAGGTCTATAGCCTGTTGCGCAACCGCGCGCACAGCAACGTGGCATTTCTGCTCGGCGAGTCGCTGCGTTATCAGCCGGGGCTCGACACGCTCACCCTGTTTCCCGGCGTGCTCAGCAGTTATCCGAACTTCATGTTCAACATTCCCGCGGAGCAAGTACCCGCGTTTGTGGAGGCGATGGAAAACGCCAAGGATGCCCATCGTTTCGAGAAAATCGTCGAACGCTGGGGGATTCGTCGTAGTCATCCGCAGTTCTGGTTTTACTTCCATGACCTGAGCCAGTACGTCCACGAAACCGACCCGGTGGAAGAGGGCATGTTGGACATGAACCGCTACGAAAATCTTTGATCGACTTTTGATGGCGCGCCGGTGTCCCAACTCCATGGGCACCACCGCACACCTGGAGGAGCCGGCTTGCCGGCGATGGCGTCTTCGCAGTCACCTCGATGTTGAACGTGACGCCGCCATCGCTGGCAAGCCAGCTCCTACAGGGTTCTGCGGTGATGTGTGGATTGCGATCGGAGGGCCGTCGATGTTGATTTCAGTACAGGCACTGCGCGCGTTGGCGGCGTGGACGGTGGTTTGCCACCATTTCATGCAGATTTTCTTCGACTTCAAGGCTCGCGGGCCGATCGGTCAGATGTTCATCGACAAGGGGGCGGTGGGCGTCGATATCTTCTTTGTCATCAGTGGGCTGGTGATATTCCTGTCCACCGAGGGCAAGTCGCTGCCTCCCGGGCGGTTTCTGCTGTATCGGCTGTTCCGCATCGTTCCGGCCTATTGGCTGTACACGGTGCTGATGGCGCTGCTGGTGGTCTTCGCACAGCCAGTGTTGCCGGATCAGACGGTCAACTGGTCACATTTCCTCCTTTCCTTGCTGTTTATTCCTACGGAAAATCCCGGCGGTTACGGGATTTATCCGACGCTCAACGTCGGCTGGACCCTGAATTACGAAATGCTGTTCTACGTGCTGTTTGCATGGGCGCTGCTGTTCCGTCTGCAGGTTCGGCTGCTGATCGTCGCGGCGTTGCTGTTTGCGGTGTGTCAGGCATGGACGGGGTACGGCTGGATCAGCGCGTTCTACCGTTCGGACATTGTTTATGAGTTTCTGCTGGGGATCGCCATCGGCATGATCTACCGTCGCGGCTGGATCAAGCCCGGCCTATGGCTGCCATTGCTGGGGATTGGCGGCGCGTTGCTGGCGATTTATCAGTTGCCCCCGCAGCCGCGGTTTTTCGCCTGGGGCCTGCCGAGCGCGGTGTTGGTCATGGCTTGCATGGCGCTGGAGCGGTTTTTCCAGGGCCGCCGATTGTTCAAAGTGCTCGGCGATTGTTCCTACTCGGTGTACCTGATGCACGTTTTGGTGCTGTCGGCCGGAGGCTTTGTCGCGCAACGGTATGGCATCAATGCTTACGTGATGTTCACGGTGTGCGTCGCGACCATTGGTTTGGCGTCGTGGGCAAGTTACGAATGGGTGGAAAAATGCAGCTATCGGTGGCTTAAAGCGCGGATTGACGGCGAATCATCGGATCCAGGAGCGCTGGCCCTTTCCCGACAAAAATACTAGGACTTTGTGCGGCGCGATGATTGGCGTAAACTGCGCCCAAGCCTGCGAGGAGTTTCCATGACCGCTATTACCATTACCGACGCCGCCCACGATTACCTGGCTGATCTGCTCTCCAAGCAGAACACCCCGGGCATCGGCATCCGCGTCTTCATCACCCAGCCTGGCACCCAGTACGCCGAAACCTGCATTGCTTATTGCAAGCCGGGCGAAGAAAAATCCGAAGACACCGCGCTGGGGCTGAAAAGCTTTACCGCGTACATCGACTCGTTCAGCGAAGCTTTCCTCGACGACGCGGTTGTCGACTACGCCACCGACCGCATGGGCGGCCAGCTGACCATCAAGGCGCCAAACGCCAAAGTCCCGATGGTCAACGCCGACAGCCCGATCAACGAGCGCATCAACTATTACCTGCAAACCGAGATCAATCCGGGGCTGGCCAGCCACGGCGGTCAGGTCAGCCTGATCGATGTGGTCGATGACGGTATCGCCGTGTTGAAGTTCGGCGGCGGTTGCCAGGGCTGCGGCCAGGCAGACGTCACCCTGCGTGAAGGCATCGAGCGCACCTTGCTCGAGCGTGTTCCCGAGCTCAAGGGTGTTCGTGATGTGACTGACCACACGCAGAAAGAAAACGCCTACTACTAAGGTGTTCGCTGCGACATGAAAAACGGCGCCCCGTGAGCGCCGTTTTTTTATGGGTGATTTTCAAGGGCTCTATGGTCTGTAGAGATGTGCATGCCCGGCACGGTACAGCGACGACTCGCTGAATTGATCACTACCCAACACTCGACCCACCAGAATCAACGCCGTCCGACGAAACCCCTTGGCCTCAACCTTCCCGGCAATATCCGCAATCGTCCCCACCACCCAATCCTGATCAGGCCAGCTCGCCCGATGAATCACCGCAATCGGGCAATCCGCGCCGTAATGCGGCAGCAATTCGATCAGGATTTTCTGCAGATGATTCACCCCCAAATGAATGGCCATGGTCGCCCCATGCTGCGCCAGACTCCCCAGCTCCTCACCCGCCGGCATCGCAGTCTTGTCGGCGTAGCGAGTCAGAATCACGCTCTGTGACACGTCCGGCAAGGTCAGCTCCGCCCCCAAAAGTGCCGCACACGCCGCTGTCGCGGTAACACCGGGGATGATTTCAAACGGAATGTCGAGCTCACGCAGGTAGCGAATCTGCTCGCCGATCGCGCCATACAGACTCGGATCGCCGGAATGCACCCGAGCCACGTCCTGGCCGTTGGCATGGGCGTTTTTGATCAGTTCGATGATCTGTTCCAGGTGCAGTTCAGCGCTGTTGACCACCTGTTCGGCGTTGTGTCCTTCCAGTACGGCGGTGGGCACCAGTGAGCCGGCGTAGATGATCACCGGGCAGCTGCGGATCAGGCGTTGGCCTTTGACGGTGATCAGTTCCGGGTCGCCGGGACCTGCGCCAATGAAGTAGACGGTCATCGTCGTTTCCTGTCTGAAAAAGGGGTTGGGCAAGGCTTCAGATGAAGATTGCTCATGATCGAGGGCGAGGATTATCGGGGATTTTGCGCGGCGCAGGCCAATGCCAGGGTGGCCTGAGCATATTTTTGTCGCGAAATGAGCAGTTTTGCCGGCGCCTGGGCCAGTTGTTCGGCAAGGGCGAGGGCGGCACTTTCTGCTACGCCATAGCAGCCGGTGCGTTCGAAGGCGATGTCCGAGCGGTGGCTGAGTCGCGGTTGAAAACCGGCCAGTTGTTCACTGCTGAAGTACGTCAGCGGCAGTTCGAGTTGTGCAGCGAGTTCGATCAGGCCAGGTTCATCACGCTTCAGGTCGATGCTGGCCAGGGCCTTGATCTGGTGAAGTTTGATGTGATGCGCCTGTAACGCCTGATCGAGTAACGCCCGCAGCGTGCTGACAGGGCAGCCGCGCTGGCAGCCCAGGCCGACCACTAACGTCGGCGCTGTGCGGGTGTTGGTCATGCGTGGTATTGGCCATCGCTTTTGCGGCGGAACAACCAGGCGCTGATCAGGCCCAGAGCCAGCCAGAATCCCATGTTGGTCAGCTGCGAAGCGATTTTGAACTGGGTTTCCAGGGCTTCCGGTGCAAGCATCGAGTGCACTTGCGGTTGCGGTGCGCCGATCACGTGTGGAACCGCCAGAATGGCCACGCCGAGAATCTTCATCAGCCAGTGACGGCTGAATACGATCAGCGCGATGCCAACCGCAGTGGACGCTGCGGTGCCGATCCACCAGATTTGCCGTTGTGCCAGATCCGCCGCCGTTGTGCCTGGCAGTTCCGGTGGCAGACCGAGGGTTGGTGCGAGGACGAAAGTTGCGTAACCGGCCAGGCCCCAGAGCAGGCCCTGGGAGGTTTTGGTCGGTGCGCGCAAGGTGTAGAGGCCAGCGAGCATCAGCGCAAAACCGACGGCAACCACCAGGTTGCCACCCGTGGTGGACAGCACGCGCTGCCAGCCGTCTTCCGGCTCCCAGGCTTCGGCGTCGTGGGTGTGAGCGGCGGCACCGGCGGCGTGTTCATGAACTGCAACAGCGGCCGGCTCGGATTTTTCGTAAGTCTCGGCCTGCAGAATCAGTGGAGCGACCCAGAAACTTTGCAGCAGGGTCAGCAACAGGGCGGCCAGCAGCCCGGTGAAACCTGCGGTTTGCGCAATACGCTTGATCATGTCAGCAGGTCTCAATGGCACGGGAAAGCGGAGCTGTGACGGGTATCGTGTGCGGCATTGTGCACCGCTTCGATGTGTGAGAAACCGGCAAAGTACACCAGGCACGCGCCCAGGATCGACGCACAAACGGCGGCGGTCAGGCGTTGAGCCAGGGTGGCAGGGGTGGTGCTGGCGGAGCTCTTATCGGTACTGCTCGGGCCGGTGCTGCTGATGATCGACATGGCGCTTCCCTCTGGTCTGTCAGCGGGTGAATAGAGCGCATGGAAGACCCCTGCGAATCGGGCTCGCAGAGGTTCAAACAGCGCCCGCCCACCGCGGGTTTGTTATTCAGTGAACGTAATCGTCACTTTGTGTTGCGGGCCGGTCTCCGGGCTCACGAGGGGCTTGGGCGTCAGCCGAAACCTGCAAGAACCACCTTCCCATACCAAACTGCTGGCACAGTGGATTTGATTCTTCGCTCGCTTACCGTTGCGGGGGCAGCACCGGACTGACATGGCTTTGAGTAAAGCACATGATTCACCGGTTTCCCGTTTCACCCTGTGAAGGGCACCCGTAACAAGGTGTGTAGGAGAGCATGGGCGGGGGTTGGGCGTCAATTGGCAGGGGTTCTCAACTCGAGACCGGTGCGCGCCCTTCGCGAGCAAGCCTGCCCCTACATTTTGGAATGCGCTCCCGGGTGGGAGCGGGCTTGCTCGCGAAGGCGGCATTCCTGCCTCTGCAGATCTCAAGCGAACATTGACCCGCCCCAAGACGATGCGTAGCCTTGAGCATTCGAGGTTCTCCGGCGTCTGCCGGAGCTAAGAAGGGAACGCGGTCGATGCCGCGGCTGCCCCCGCAACTGTGAACGGTGATGTTCGCTGCCACGCCACTGCACGCTCCAGCCCTGGAGCCCGCGGGAAGGCGCAGCCAACGCCAGTCTCGCGACAGGCACACCGTCAGCCAGGAGACCTGCCTCGATACGAATTCTCACTACAACCGGGCGGGGTGATCCGGTGGCGAACTCTTCCGCGCGCCTGTCGTTGCGGTCGTCGTCCCGTACGCCCGCCACCTTGCCAAAGGGCATCCGATGAAAACACTGGCCAAACTCCCCGTCACCATCGTTACCGGCTTCCTCGGCTCGGGCAAAACCACCTTGCTGCGGCACATGCTCGACAACGCGCAAGGCCGCCGCATCGCGGTGATCGTCAACGAGTTCGGCGAGCTGGGCATCGACGGTGAAATCCTCAAGCAGTGCTCGATCGGTTGCACCGAAGAAGAAGCCAACGGCCGCGTCTACGAACTGGCCAACGGCTGCCTGTGCTGCACCGTTCAGGAAGAATTCTTCCCGGTGATGCGTGAACTGGTAGCCCGTCGCGGCGACCTCGATCACATCCTGATCGAAACCTCGGGTCTGGCCCTGCCAAAGCCGCTGGTTCAAGCCTTCCAGTGGCCGGAAATCCGCAGTGCCTGCACCGTTGACGCGGTGATCACCGTGGTCGACAGCCCAGCCGTTGCCGCTGGCACTTTCGCCGCGTTCCCGGATCAAGTGGACGCCCAGCGCAAACTCGATCCGAACCTGGATCACGAATCGCCGCTGCACGAGTTGTTCGCCGACCAACTGGCCAGCGCCGATCTGGTGATTCTCAACAAGGCCGACCTGATCAGCCCTGAAGACCTGGCCCGCGTGCGCCTGGAAGTCGCCGAAGAGTTGCCACCGGCAGTCAAAGTCATCGAAGCCAGCAGCGGTCGCCTGCCGCTGGACGTGCTGATCGGTCTCGGTGCCGGCTCCGAAGAACACATCGACAGCCGTCACAGCCATCACGATCACCATCATGAAGGCGAAGATGACCACGATCACGACGCGTTCGACTCCATTTCCATCGAACTGCCGCAAGCCGATGAAAGTTTGCTGATGGACGCGCTGACTCAACTGGTGGTCAAGCACGGCATCCTGCGGGTCAAAGGATTCGCGGCGATCCCGAACAAACCGATGCGCCTGTTGATTCAGGGCGTGGGCACGCGTTTCGACAAGCATTTCGACCGTCAGTGGGGCGCCGACGAAGCGCGCACCACGCGTCTGGTGTTGATCGGCCAGGAACTCGACGCCGCGCAACTCGAAGCGCAACTGCGCGCCGCGCTCAGCGTTTAACCCATGCACCTGCTCAGGACCCAGCCCGGCGGTTTCGTCTCGGATGACAACATCGCCGACCTTGGACAAACCCCCGCCGAACTGGTGATCCTGTGCAGCGGCGATTCCAGCCTTGCGCTGCTCGCCGAAGCCGCGCAGCAGTTGCCGGACGATTATCCGAGCGTGCGTCTGGCCAACCCGATGCAGGTGCAGAACCACGCCTCGGTCGACTTGTATGTCGACGAAGTGCTGCGTCATGCCAAGGTGATTTTGATCTCGTTGCACGGCGGCATCGCGTATTGGCGCTACGGCGTCGAGCGGTTGGTCGAGTTGTCCGAGCGCGGGGTGCAACTGATTCTGGTGCCCGGCGATGATCGCCCGGACCCGGAGCTCAGCGACCTGAGCACGGTGGTTGCGCAAGACCGCGACCGGCTCTGGCATTACCTGCGCCAGGGGGGCATGGCCAACGCCCTCGACCTGTTTCGCTGCCTGGCCAATCGCTGGCTGGATCGCGACTATGCGTGGGCCGAACCGCAGACCCTGCCGCGCACCGCGATCTACCACCCGCAAAAAAGCCCCGCCGCACTGAAAGATTGGCACGCCGACTGGCAGGCCGGTCAACCGGTGGCGGCGGTGCTGTTTTACCGCTCGCATTTGCAGGCGGCGAACACCGCGTTCATTGATGTTTTCTGCCAGCGTTTGCAAGCGGCGGGGTTGAACCCCTTGCCGATTGCCGTGGCCAGTTTGAAGGAGCCCGGCTGCCTGACGGTGGTCGAGGACTGGCTGGATGAAGTCGACGCCTCGGTGATTCTCAACACCACCGGTTTCGCCCAGTCCAGCCCGGAAGCGCCGCACTTGCGGCCGTTCCGACGCAATATCCCGGTGATCCAGGCCATCTGCGCCCAGGACAACGAACCCGGTTGGCGTGCCAGCGAGCAGGGCCTCGGGCCGCGGGATCTGGCGATGCACATCGCGCTGCCGGAACTGGACGGGCGGATCATCAGCCGGCCGATCAGCTTCAAGGATCTGGCATGGCGCAGCGAGCGTAGCCAATCCGATGTGGTTTGCTACCGGCCTGCACCTGAGCGCATGGATTTTGTCGCCGAACTGGCGCGGCGCTGGATCGATCTGGCGCGGGTGCCGAACCGCGAAAAACGCATCGCCCTGATCCTCGCCAACTACCCGACCCGCGACGGTCGTATCGGCAACGGCGTCGGCCTCGATACACCTGCCGCCGCGTTGAACATCCTCCGTGCGTTGCGCGCGGAAGGTTATCCGTTGCCCGCCGAACTCCCGGACAGCGGCACCGCGCTGATCCAGCAATTGCTCGGCGGCGTTAGCAACGACCTCGACACCCTCGACCAGCGTCCGTGTCATCAAAGCCTGGCGCTGGACGACTACAACTCGATGTTCGACGCCTTGCCCGAGGCCAACCGCCACGCCGTGCTGGAGCGCTGGGGCACGCCCGAAGGCGATCCGATGTTTCGCGGCGGGCGGATGATGATCGCCGGGCTGCGATTCGGCCTGACCTTTGTCGGCATTCAACCGGCGCGGGGTTATCAGGTGGACCCGAGCGCGGTCTATCACGACCCGGACCTGGTGCCGCCCCACGGTTATCTGGCGTTTTACTTCTGGTTGCGCAACACCTACGGCGCACACGGCGTGATCCACGTCGGCAAGCACGGCAACCTCGAATGGCTGCCGGGCAAAGGCGTCGGGCTGTCGGAGAATTGCTGGCCGGACGCGTTGCTCGGGCCGCTGCCGAACATCTATCCGTTCATCGTCAACGACCCGGGCGAGGGCGCCCAGGCCAAGCGCCGCACGCAAGCGGTGATTATCGATCACCTGATGCCGCCGCTGACCCGCGCCGAAACCTACGGCCCGCTCCGCAACCTCGAACTGCTCGCCGACGAATATTACGAAGCGCAATTGCTCGATCCGCGCCGCGCCCGTGAATTGCAGCGCGACATTCTGCAACTGGTGCGCGACACGCACATCGACCGTGAACTGCAATTGGACGAGAAGCTCGACAGCGACGCCGATGCAGCCATTTGGCTGCCGCGTCTGGACACCTATTTGTGCGACTTGAAGGAGTCGCAGATCCGTGATGGCCTGCACATCTTTGGCGAGTCGCCGAGCGGGCGTCTGCGCATCGACACGTTATTGGCGCTGCTGCGGATTCCACGTGGCGATGGCCGTGGCGCGCAGTCGAGTCTGCTGCGGGCGTTGGCCAAGGCGTTCGAGTTGGGTTTCGATCCGCTGGATTGTGCATTGGCCGATCCGTGGACCGGTGCGCGTCCTGATGAACTGCAATCGATCAGCGATGAAGTCTGGCGCACGGCGGGGGATGCCCGTGAACGTCTGGAGTTGTTCGCCGCTCAACTGATCTCGCAAGTTTTGAGTGCCAGCCCTAAACCCTGTGGGAGCGAGCCTGCTCGCGAAAGCGGAGTTTCAGTCGACATTGATTTGCCTGACACACCGCTTTCGCGAGCAAGCTCGCTCCCACAGGACGCAAACTGGATTGAGGTGAAGGCCATCCTCGACAACCTGCGCGAAGTCGTCGCGCCACGCCTGGACGCCTGTGGCTCGGCGGAAATGCGCGGCCTGCTCGACGCCCTCAGCGGCCGCTTCGTCCCCGCCGGCCCCAGCGGCGCGCCGAGCCGTGGTCGTCTCGACGTGTTGCCAACCGGGCGCAACTTCTATTCGGTGGACGTGCGCAACCTGCCGACCACCACCGCGTGGCG
Organism: Pseudomonas sp. O230; assembly: GCF_045447035.1. Classification (NCBI taxonomy): domain Bacteria; kingdom Pseudomonadati; phylum Pseudomonadota; class Gammaproteobacteria; order Pseudomonadales; family Pseudomonadaceae; genus Pseudomonas; species Pseudomonas sp. O230. The sequence continues at coordinate 118,372 of NZ_JBJGXN010000014.1, forward strand.
CATCGGTTTCCAGTCGGCGAACCTGATTCTCGAGCGGCACTTGCAGGATCACGGCGATCACCTGCGTCAGCTCGGCTTGTCGGTCTGGGGCACCGCGACCATGCGCACCGGCGGCGACGACATAGCGCAAGCCATGGCGCTGATGGGTGTGCGCCCGGTCTGGGCGACGGGCAGTCAGCGGGTCGATGACTTCGAAATTCTGCCGCTAAGCCTGCTCGACCGCCCGCGCGTGGATGTGACCTTGCGCGTGTCCGGGTTCTTCCGTGATGCCTTTGCCAATCTGATCCGCCTGTTCGATGCGGCGGTGCAAGCGGTCGCTGCGCTGGATGAACCGGACGATCTCAATCCATTGGCAGCCAAGGTCCGCGCCGAACGCGAAGCGTTGCTGCAATCGGGCCTTGATGAGGAAGCGGCCAAGCGGCAGGCCGGTTGGCGCATCTTCGGCGCCAAACCCGGTGCTTACGGCGCTGGCGTGCAAGGGGCTATCGACGGTCGTTTGTGGCAGAGCCGCGAGGACCTGGCCGAGGTCTACCTGAACTGGGGCGGCTATGCCTACGGCGGTTCCGACGAAGGCACGGCGGCCCGCGAGCAGTTCGCCCAGCGCCTGAGCCAGGTTCAGGCTGTGCTGCAAAATCAGGACAATCGTGAGCATGACTTGCTCGATTCCAACGACTATTACCAGTTCCAGGGCGGTATGCTCGCGGCCGTGGAAAGCCTCAGCGGCGCAGCGGCAGCCAGTTACCACGGCGACCACAGTCAGCCGGACTTGCCGAAAATCCGCACGTTGAAGGAAGAATTGAACCGGGTGATCCGCTCACGAGCGGCCAATCCGAAGTGGATCGACGGGGTCAAACGGCACGGCTACAAAGGTGCGTTTGAACTGGCGGCGACGGTCGATAACCTGTTCGCGTTCGACGCGACCACGCAGTTGATCGACGATCACCAATACGCGTTGCTGGCCGATGCGTACTTGCTGGACCCGGCGACGCGGGATTTTGTCCGTGAGCACAATCCCCATGCGTTGCGCGACATGACCGAGCGCATGCTGGAAGCGCAGCAGCGGGGGATGTGGCAGGAACCTGGAGCATATAAAGAGGCTCTGGAAAATCTGCTGCTGGACATAGAAGAAGACAGTTGATGCGCCTCCGACAGGGATTAAGGCGCCTGTGAGATTTATTGATAGATCACCGACCATGAACGAGTATTGAAGATGACCGACACCCCGCATTTCCCCTTATCCGCCGTGGTCGGCGCCGACGACTTGAAACTCGCCCTGTACCTCACCGCCATCGACCCGAAAATCGGCGGCGTGTTGATCGAAGGCCCGCGTGGCATGGCCAAATCGACCCTGGCCCGAGGCCTCGCGGATCTGCTTGCCAGCGGCCAGTTTGTCACCTTGCCGCTGGGCGCCACTGAAGAGCGCCTGGTAGGCACCCTCGACCTCGACGCCGCCCTGAGCGAAGGTCGCGCGCAATTTTCTCCCGGTGTATTGGCCAAGGCTGACGGTGGCGTGCTCTACGTCGATGAAGTCAACCTGCTGCCCGATCACCTCGTGGACTTGCTGCTCGACGTCGCCGCCAGCGGCACCAATCTGATCGAACGCGACGGCATCTCCCATCGGCATTCGGCGAAGTTCGTGCTGATCGGCACCATGAACCCGGAAGAGGGCGAGTTGCGTCCGCAATTGCTCGACCGCTTTGGCCTGAACGTCGCCCTCAGCGGCCATACCGCCCCGGCCGAGCGTGGGCAGATCATCCGTCGGCGTCTGGATTTCGACAGCGATCCGCAACGCTTCTGCGCCGAGTGGGAAAGCCAGCAGCAGTCGCTGCGGGAACGTTGCCAGACAGCGCGCAGCACCTTGGCGAGCATCCCCCTCGACGATGAGGCGCTGGCGCAGATTACCGAGCGCTGTTTTGCCGCCGGCGTCGATGGCCTGCGCGCCGATCTGGTCTGGCTGCGCGCCGCCCGTGCCCATGCGGCATGGCGGGGGGCGAGCGCGATTGCCGAGGACGATATCGACGCGGTTGCCGAGTTCGCCTTGCGCCATCGTCGTCGCGAACAGTCGCCACCGGCGCCGCAACAGGACCGGCAGCCCTCGCCACAACAGCCCAACCCGAGCGAAGGTCAGGGCCAGTGGGGTGAAATGCCCGCGCAGGCGCTGCCAGTCGGCGCTCGACGTGAAGTGCCGAGCTGGCCAAAAAAGCCCTAGGCATTCGCCCTCGATCTGACGCGGGGGCGAATGCCAGACCCCGCGCCGGACAGCTGGACCACGGCAAACACGGTCAGCGTCATGCCGCCCGCAACGGTTCGATCAATTGGCCCGGCACCTTGCTTAACGGCCGCCCGCGCCAACGCCAGGATGTGCTGTTTCATCTGCGCACGCGCTCGCCGCACGAACTGTGGCTGGTGATCGTCGACGCCTCGGCCTCGACGCGCCGTCATCAGGCATTGAGCGATGCCAAGGGGCTGTTGGCGCAATTGTTTGACGACGCCTACCGTCAGCGCGCGCGCCTGGCATTGCTGACGGCCAGCGGCCAGGCGCCGAAGTGGCAGGTGCAGGGATTGAAAGCTTCCAGCGGATTAGGTCACTGGCTCGACGGTCTTGGCGCGGGCGGCGGCACGCCGTTGCTGGCGGCGCTCGGCGAGGCGGGGCGATGGCTCGCGGTGCGGCAAAAACGCTTTCCGGCGGAACAGCAGCGCTTGTTGCTGGTGACGGATGGGCGGTTGAAGGAATGGTCGGGGTTGCCGGTGCTTGAGTGTCCGGGGTTGCTGATTGATATTGAGCGCGGGCCGATTCGGTTGGGGCGGGCGCGGCAGTTGGCAGCCGATCTGCAAACAGATTATCGGCATATTGATGAGCTGATCTCAGGCTGAAAGTTGCCGCGTCTCAAAGGGCCGCATCGCGGGCAAGCCCGCTCCCACAGGGTTTGTGTCGTTCGCAAAATTGTTGGTCAATACACAAATCCTGTGGGAGCGGGCTTGCCCGCGATAGCATCCACTCGGTTACAGCATTGTCCCCATAACCCGCAGCGCTGCCCTATGCTCTGAAAGCCGCCATTCACAGGAGTGAAGCATGCGTGTTCTCGCCACAAACAGTCAGGATGATTTCCGCGTCAAAGCCTACGCGGGTACCAACGGCGTGTTGCTGGCCATGGACCTGGCCGAATCCCGCCGCAAAGGCCTGCTTGGTTTCGCCATCGAAAAACAGCAGGGCAGCAAGCCCTGGCTGTTCCTGTTCAATAGCCTGACGTTCCCCGGCAAGACCCATACGTTCCCGCAGTTTCACGCCACCCGGAGCGACCTCGCACCCTTGCAGAAATTTCGCTGGGCCGATTACGCCGTCAATCCGGGGATGACGATCCATTACCGCATCCACCTCGCCTATGGCAGCGCCGAGGCACCGCAACTGGGCGAATCTCTGGAAGTGACCGTCACGTCCGACAATGGCCTGCCGCACAATCAACGCGTGATTTTCAACCGCGCGGTGGCCGCGAGTCAGGCATTCCAGCGCAAGTTTCCCGAGCTCGACGCGCTGATCAGCGCCAACAAAAACCTGCCTATCGAAGCCTGGTCCGATGCCCCTCGGCAATGGCTGGAAAATGGTCTGCTCGGGCGCTTGCTGGGGTTTATCGAACGGGCGCTGGATGGTCAGTGGGCGCTGGACATTGCCATTTACGAATATGAGTTGCAGGTGATCGTCGATGCCGTCAACGCGGCGTTCGAACGGGGCGTGAAGGTTCGCGTGCTGTATCACGCACAACCCGACGATGAGGACACCGCCATCAACCAGACCAGCCTGGAAAAAATCCCGGCGGCGAACAAGCGCGGGCGCGTGACTCACAACATCTTCCACAACAAATTCATGGTGCTGAGCCGACTCGACGGCGCCGGCCAACATCAGCCAGAAGCGGTGCTGTGCGGCAGCACCAACTTCACGCCCAATGGCGTTTACCGCCAGGCCAACGTGGTGCATGTGCTGGACGATGCGCGCGTCAGCGCCAGCTATCTGCAGACTTTCGAGCAGATTTGGGCGACACCGGCCGACGTCGGTGCCACCCGGCAATGGCTCACGCAACACAACCCGATGGACCCGCAGCAGCCGTTGTTCGCCGGGTTCTCCCCGCGTTCGGGGCAGGGTGATTTGCGTGAGTTTGTCGAGATCATCGACGCCGCGAAAAAGGACGTACTGTTTGTCACCGCGTTCGCCTTGCCCGACGAGATTCTCAACGCGCTGCTCGGCCAGCCCCACGACGACATTTTGCGTTACGGCCTGCAAAACACCGCCAGCCGCATCACCGGTTTTCACGCCGACCGCAGTGCCGAATTCGCCGCGACTGCGCTGCTCAACACCGGGCTGGAAGGCTGGCTCCGAGAGAACATGAAAGGCCAGAAGGGCAACCTGCTGGTGCACACCAAAGCCGTGGTCACCGACTTCACCAGCGACGCGCCGACGATCATCAGCGGCAGCCACAACCTCAGCGTTGCGGCCAGCAACGGCAATGACGAGAACTACCTGATCGTGCGCGGCGATACCGATCTGGCCGACCGTTATGGCTTGGAATTGCTGCGATTCTACGAGCATTACCGCTTTCGCTACTTTGCCAGGCAGCTGGCGCTCAAGCAGGTGCAGCCGTTGAAGGTGGATGACAGCTGGACCGATGATTATTACCTTGCGGCGGATTTGCGGCAGCTCTCCAGATTGCGATTCTCCGGGCGGTAAAACAGTGTCGGCGATGGGGGCGACGCGGTTTTCCCGCGTCAGCCGAACTTTGAACCTCCCCCTGATTACTTTCCCATCGCCTGACGATACTGCCGCGTACGCCGGCCAATGTACCAACGGTCGAGGATCAGCGCCCACACCGCCGACACCTCGGGGCGGGGCTGGCGTCCACGGCTCAGGCGCTGCAGCTGGAATTTCACCACCGCCATGCTCGCCAATGCGGCCAACGGTTTGCGTTTCCAGCGGATCGGCGGCAGTTGCGGATGGCTGTTCCGGCCTTCACGCCAGTGTTTCACCAACTGCGGTTCGAGGGCCAGCGCGGTGCCGATGCCGGCCATGGCAATGCCGCTGTCGAGCACCTGTTCGACGATCGCCAGGCGCCGAATCCCGCCGGTCACCATCACCGGCATGCGCGCCACGCTCGCCAGTTCGCCAGCCATGTCCAGAAAGTACGCTTCCCGCGCCAGGGTCCGGCCATCACGTGCCTCGCCCTGCATGGCCGGCGCTTCGTAACTGCCGCCCGACAACTCGAGCAAATCAATCGGCTGGTCGTTGAGCCACTGGATCACTTGGCGGGCATCGTCAGCATCGAAACCGCCGCGCTGGAAGTCGGCCGAGTTGAGTTTTACCGAGACGCAAAATTCCGGTGATACGACCTGGCGAACGGCGCTGATCACTTCGAGTAACAAGCGTGCGCGATTCGCCAGCGATCCGCCCCAACGGTCGCTGCGGCGATTGGTCAATGGCGACAGGAACTGGCTGATCAGATAACCGTGTGCCGCATGAATCTGCACGCCGCTGAAGCCGGCTTTTTCGGCAAGGGCAGCGCTGGTGGCGAAGCGGGTGACGACATCGCTGATATCGCTTTCGGACATCGGCCTGGGTTCGGCAAACATCTTCGAGAACGCCCCCAGGTCCAGCGCCACGGCAGACGGTGCCAAGGCTTGCTGGCCGAGGTTGGCCATGGTCTGGCGCCCCGGATGATTGAGCTGCATCCAGAATTGCGCGCCACCGGAACGACCAATTGTTGCCCATTGGCGAAAGCGCGCCATGTCGCGATCATCTTCCAGCACCACGCCACCGGGGCCGGTCATGGCGCGGCGGTCGATCATCACGTTGCCCGTCAGCAACAACCCGGCTTCGCCCCCGGCCCAGGCCTGATACAAGCGAAGCAGCGCATCGGACGGCGCTTGCCCGGTGTCGGCCAGGTTCTCTTCCATCGCCGCTTTGGCAATGCGATTGCCGATGGTCTGGCCGTTGGGCAAATTCAACGCTTGGAAAGGCGACATGCTTGACTCCTCATCAATGAAGAGCAGAGGCTAAGCTTAAAGTTAACTTTAATGTCAAGCAGGCAAACGAGGCCGTTATGAAGATTGGTGAATTGGCGCAGTTGAGCGGGTTTAACGCCTCGCGCATTCGTTTTTACGAGGCGCAGGGGCTGATCCAGAAGGTGGAACGCCGGGCGAACGGCTACCGGCATTACCCCGAGCAGGTGTTGCAAACGCTGTATCTCATCCAGTGTGCGCAGCAGGCCGGGTTCAGTCTGGAAGAGCTGAAGCAGTTGATGCCGGACACCGCGACCGGTGAATTCAAGCACGACGAACTGGTCGCGGGCCTCAAGCGCAAAGTCGACCAGATCGAAGAAATGCAGCAGCACCTGGCGCAGAGCAAGGCGAAGCTGTTGGCGGTGCTCGACGATATCCACGCCCGCCCCGACGGCATGGGCTGCGATGCGAATGCCGAGCGGGTGCTGGCGTCCTTCAAGCCCTCGCGCTGATGGCGGCAGCCGATGGGGCGGGAATCGGATTGCGCATCAACGTGCCTACCACCAATGCCCCGAGCAACGCGAGTAAACCGGCGACCCACAACAGGAGGCTGAAGCCGCCGACGAACGCCTGTCGGGCCAACGGTTCGACCACGCTGCGCGCCGCCTCCGGCACCAGGCCCAGCGCTGCCGGCATGTCACCGGCCACCACCCGTGACGCGATGCTCTGGGTCTGGGCCAGCCATTGCGCGCCTTGTGCCGACAAATCTGCGCGCAACAACTGCTCGGCATGGCTGGACAGCAACGCGCCGTACACGCCGATCGCCAGCACAATCGCACTGAAACGCATGGTGGTGCTCATGCCCGAGGCCATCCCGGTGCGCTCCCGAGGTACGCAGGCCATGATGTTTTTCTGGGTGTCGCCATTGAGCAGCCCGGCCCCCGCGCCCGTCACGGCAATGGCCAGGGCGAAAGGCAGGTAACCGCCGCTGCTGACCGCCCAGGCACTGAGCAAATTGCCGATGCCGACCAGGCTCAAACCGGTCGCCATCAACGTGGCCGGGGCAAATCGGCTGGCCATACGCACACCGATACGTGGGCAAATCAACAGGGTCAGGGCAAACGGCAACATGCCCAATCCCGAGGCGATGGCCGAGAAACCCAGGCCGTTTTGCAGATAAAACGGCAGCAACGTCATCATCACCTGAGCACAACCGGCGTAGGCAAACATGCCCAGCAAGGCGCCGATGAAGCGCGGATGTTTGAACAATTGCAGGTCGACCATCGGCCGCCGCTGCATCCGCTCGATCACGACGAACAACCCCAGTAACAGCGCGCCGCCGATCAGTCGGGCGTAAGTGCTCGGGTTGTTCCAGCCGATCCGGTTGGCTTCGATCAGGCCCCAGATCAGGCACAGCAAGCTGCCACTGAACGCCAGGCTGCCCCACGGATCGAGGCGTGCGGATTGCGGGTCGCGAGACTCCGGCACAGCGCGCCAGACCATCAGCATCAGGAACAGGCCCACCGGCAAATTCAGGTAGAAGATCCAGCGCCAGCCGATGTACTCGGTAATCAGCCCGCCGATGGTCGGTGCGGCGGTCATCGCCACGCCCATGCACGCGCCCCAGAACGCCCAGGCTTTGGCCCGTTCCACTTCATCGTGAAACGTATGGCCGATAGAGGCCAGTGCCGACGTCAGCAGCAGCGCCGCGCCGACACCCTTGATCGCCCGCGCGACGTCGAGAAACAACGCATTGGGCGCAGCGCCGCAACCGATGGACGCCAGAATGAAAATGACCAGGCCACAGAGCAGGGTTTTCTGCCGGCCGAAGCGATCGGCGATGCTGCCGGCCGGCAACAACAGGGCGGCGAACGCCAGCATGTAGGCGCTGACCACCCATTCGATGTCGGCAAAGTTTGCGCCCAGGTCCCGGGCAATCGTCGGCAAGGTGACGGCGACGATGTTGGTGTCGAGGACGATCAACGAACAGACGCCAGAGGCTGTCAACAGTGTGAGGCGCGGATTGACGCGGCTCATGACCGGATTGCCTTTTGCGCAATGCGGCGGGTCATAACGGCGATAAGAGGTTTGACGTGCATGGTGTGGGCTCTCTACTGTGATTGCCACATGAGCTTATCGCGTCCGCTTACAGGCTTCGTTAGCCGAAAACCGGCACTTCATTACCTTTGAGCTAATCAACCGATGGACATACGGCATTTCCGCTACTTTCTGGCCGTTGCCCGACAAGGCAACTTCACTCGTGCCGCCGAACAACTCGGTATCGCACCGCCGACCTTGACTCGGCAGATCCAGGACATGGAGAACGAGCTCGGCACGCGGCTGTTCGTGCGTCAGACCCGTGAGGTCAGCCTGACCGAAGCGGGCGCCGCACTGCTGATCGAAGCCGAGGCGACGGTGCGCCAATTTGAATACGCCCAACGCAACGCCCAGCGCGCCGGGCGAGGGGATATTGGTCATATCGAGCTGGGTTACGTGGCCTCTGCGGTGTACTCGGGTTTGTTGCAGAAACAGGTGCAAGCGTTCAGTCGCGAATGTCCGGACGTCAGCCTCAACGTGCGCGAAAGTCCGATGGCGACGTTGCCGGCGATGGTGCTCGAAGGTCGATTCGATATCGGTTACGTGCGCTCACCCCTGACGTTGCCCGAGGGGCTTGAAGCCATTCGCCTCGACGCCGAAGGTTTTGTGCTGGCGCTGTCGAGTGAGTCGTGGCTGTGCCGTTTGCCCGAGATCGGCCCGGAGCATTTGCAGGGGGAGAGGTTCATCCTGCCGGAGCAGATCAGCGGCACCTTGCAAGTCGCGGCCGAGGGCGGATTTGCGCCGAAACTCGGAGCGCAACCGGGCGGGTTGGTGGCCGTGCTGGCGCTGGTGTCGCTGGGGCAGGGCGTGGCGGTGGTGCCGGAGTCGGTGGTCGGGCATGTCGGGTTGCCGGGTGTGCTTTACCGGTCGATCAAGGGGGGTGAGGCGAGTTCGTGGTTGTCGTTGGTTTATCGGCGGTTCGAGAAGTCGGCGGCGGTGGTGCGGTATATCGAGCGGGTGAAAAACCGCTAAAAGCAACCGCTTCGCTCCCACATTGAAACGCCTTTCGCGACACTTTTTGTGAACACCGAAGATCCATTGTGGGCGCGAGCCTGCTCGCGAAGGCGGCGGTCGGGACAACGGCAATCCAGAGGTGTACAGATTTTGTAATGATTTCTGGCTGTGGGAAAAGTTACTTTCACCTGTACGCTCCAAGGCCTTTTTCCTTTCAGGACTTGCATGAACAGCCTCTCGGAGCCTCCCAGTTATCCTTCCTCCCGGCGCCACCGCGCGCGCCTGATCCACGCGAAACACCCGGTCTTTCGCCTTCTGAACAGCTTTGACATTGCAACTCCACGGCCTCTGCGCCGTGCCTTGCCGTGCCCGGCATTCTGAATTCACTAAGAGATCGAGACGTTTTATGGAATGGATAGCTGACCCCACCGCGTGGCTGGGCCTGTTGACGTTGATCGTGCTGGAGCTGGTGCTCGGCATCGACAACCTGGTGTTTATCGCCATCCTTGCGGACAAACTGCCGCCTGAGCAGCGTGACCGTGCGCGAATCATCGGCTTGTCCCTGGCCTTGCTGATGCGCCTGGGCTTGCTGGCGAGTATTTCCTGGCTGGTGACCCTGACGCAGCCGCTGTTCGAAGTGTTCGAACACAGTTTCTCCGGTCGTGACCTGATCATGTTGTTCGGCGGTGTGTTCCTGTTGTTCAAAGCAACAATGGAATTGCACGAGCGACTCGAAGGCCATGTCGGCCAGCGCTCGTCCAACACGGCTTACGCGCTGTTCTGGCCAATCGTCGCGCAGATCGTGGTGCTCGACGCGGTGTTCTCCCTCGACGCGGTCATTACCGCCGTGGGCATGGTCGATGAACTGGCGGTGATGATGATCGCGGTGATCATCTCCATCGGTCTGATGATCGTCGCCAGCAAGCCGCTGACCCGTTTCGTCAACGCCCACCCGACGGTCATCATGCTCTGTCTGGGCTTCCTGATGATGATTGGTTTCGCGCTGACCGCTGAAGGCCTGGGCTTCCATATTCCGAAGGGCTACCTGTACGCGGCCATTGGTTTCTCGATCCTGATCGAGCTGTTCAACCAGATCGCCCGGGCGCGCCGCAAAAAATCCATCCAGGGGCTGCGCCCGATGCGCGAGCGCACGGCCCACGCGGTCCTGCGTTTGCTCGGTGGTCGGCAATTGGCGGTGGAGGAGGTCGGCGAAGAGATCGCCGACTTGCTCGATAACGGCGAGGCGCCGAGCGAAGAGCTGTTCGACCGTCGCGAGCGGGTGATGATCAGCGGCGTGCTGCAACTGGCCGAGCGCCCGATTCGCACGTTGATGACGGTCCGCGCCGACATCGATCACATCGACCTGTCCGACGACGCAGAAGCCATTCGCACACGGTTGATGCATTCGTCCTACTCGCGCTTGCCGTTGATTCGCGACGGTGCGGTGGATGAGCCGCTGGGCTTCGTGCACAAGAAGGAACTGCTCAAGGAATACCTGGCCGGCAACGAGCCAGACCTCGAGCATCTGGCACGCAAAACTATCAACTTGCTGGACAGCTATTCGATTCTCAACGCGCTGGAACAGATGCGCACAGCCTCGACGCACATTGCCTTTGTGGTCAATGAGTTCGGTGACTTCGTCGGTTTGCTGACCATGACCGACATTCTCGAATCGATTGCCGGTGAGTTGCCCGATGCCAGCGAAATCGAGGGCCCGGATGTGGTTGAAGAGCAGGGCGGGTTCAGGGTCAATGGTGCGTTGAACCTGATGCGGGTTCGCCAGCGCACCGGGTTCGCCGCGGAACCGACCGAGGACTATCAGACCTTGGCCGGTCTGGTGATGAGCTTGCTGGATCGTCTGCCGATAATTGGCGACAGCCATGAGTGGGAAGGCTGGCGCATGACAGTGATGGCGGTTGAGGAGCGGCGGGTGACGCGGGTGTTTCTGGCGCGGATCGGCGGGTGACGTTGCGCGGGGTTTGAGGGTTCTTCGCAAGCAGGTACGACGATTCGACCTGCTCGCGATGGCTGACTCCCAAACGACTCAAACCCTATTGATGAAAGGTCGTCCGATCCTTTCCTGAATGTTTTGAAACATCGCCGACCTGATGCTTGCGTTGGTTGTCGAGAATCACCTCGCCCCACGGTCGATAACGCAGGGAAAACACCGCCGTCGGATGGCAACTTGCCGACGTGGCGTCCGGGGTGGCGGGCTCCGCGCGGAAGGGTTGGCCCTCGGCGCTAACCTTGCGGAACGCCTCGCGCACGATACCGACCGGACAGGGCAGGGCGCTGGCGTAGCCGTTGCGCACCAGTGGCGGCAAACGCCCGGTGCCCGCGCCGTCCTGCCACCACACGTGAATACCCGCGCTCGCCAGGCCACCCAGCCATTGGCCATTGACCTGCGGTGCGAGCTTGCCGGCGGTGAAGGCGCTGACGTGCAACGGTGCGTCCAGTTTGCCGGCGAAATCCTCGAGCTGGCGTTGCAGGGTTTGCCGTCGATCGACCGCCAGGAAGTGAAGGTCGTCCAGCTCCATCGGCAGGTACCAACCGCTCACTGGCAGCTTCCAGTCCTGGCGCAGCCGCTGTTGCTGAGCCAGCGACTGCCCGAGTTGCGCCTGCCAATACGTCGCGAGCCCGGCGCTGTCGAGTTCATCGATACGCTGGTAATAGGCCGGGTCCATGTTCAGGCCCAGCACCAGTTTCAGGCCTTGCTCGTGGGCCAGTTTCAAACTGTTGGCGAGCCAGCCATCGACGCCGCCGAAATTTGAATCACCGTACGCCGTCCATTGCACGATGACGGTCTGCACGCCTTGTTTGGCGGTGTCTTGCCAGATCCGTTGCCATTGCGCCTGGTTCAGACTGGCGTCGACATTCAGGGGTTGGTAAAAAATCCGCTCATCAGCGCGGGCCATTGTGCTGCTCAGTAACAGGCAGAAAACCAGGAGAAAACGCGTCATCAGAAATTCAACTCCACACCCAGCAGCACACCGTTGCCGCCTTCATACAGGTTGCCGCTCAGGGATTGCTGATACTCGGTACGAACCGTCAGGTGCGCGCGGTAAGCGTTGTAGATGTCGTCGTCGAACCACCATTGCCAGCGCAGGCCGATACCGGTGCGCAGGTCCTGGCGCCAGTCGTTGTTCGGGTCCTGGCTGGCGAACTCGAGAAAGCCGTACGGCATGACGGTTTGTGCGCCGTTAAACGGCAGCTTCCAGGTGTGGCCTTGCTGGAAGCGCGACAACCATTGGTGATCACCGGCCTTGGTCCACCACGCCGCGTCGAGATAGAGCGAACGCTCCTCCCAATCGTTTTCATCGATGCGCCAATCGTTGCGGAACCGTCCCTGATCAAGAAACGAGGCCGTGGCGCGCAGCAGGTAATCGGTGCTGGTGTGGCCGTCCTGGCGGTGATCGTTGAACTGGTCGGCGAGTTTTTCAGGAATCAGCACTTGGCCCAGGCTCAGGTGCTGATTGTCATTGCTATCGAACGAGCTCTGCTTGTAGAGCTCGCCGTAGAAGTTGATGTTCGCCGTGCCCCAGGGCTTGTAACGCAGACCCACACCGGTGCCGAGGGATTCGCCGTAACTCGACCGGCCTCGACCGCCAAGCAGTACACGGCCATAGACCGACAACGCGCTGCCGGCGCGACTCGGCTCTTCACCGAGCGCATGGTCCCAGATCGCCACTTGTACGTTCTGTGAGGTGGCGCGTCGTGAGGTGTCGCGCAGGGTGCCGTTGGGGCTGAAGCTGTCGTTGGTCGAGACCCCGGCCGGTGACCAGGTGCTGGCCAGCGTGCGGCTGTCACGACGGGACAGGGTTTCGTGCGCGCGACGCTGGCGATAGCGCCTGGCTTCCATGCTGCCGTCCTCATCGTCGGCGGCCACCGGGTGCTGTTCCAGATCAATGACCCGACGCAATTCCTTACGCGCCGCCGCACTGTCCTTCGCTTCGTCATAACGCAGCGCCAGGGTTTCGCCGAGGCGATAGTCTTCCGGGAAATCGCGGGTGGCGCTTTGCAGATAAGGGATGGCGCGGGCGCGCAGTTCCCGGGTGTCGGCCCCGGCCAGGCGCATGCCGTAATCGGCGCGAAAACGCGGGTTGTCTGGCTCGCGGCGTACGGCTTCGGCGAGCCACGCGGTGCTTTGCTCCAGCTCGCCGGCCTTTTGTGCGGTGACCGACGCTGCGTAAAAATGCCCGGCATCCGGCGCCTGCTGCAAGGCTGAACGCTGACGCTGCATGGCTTTGACATGATCACCGCGTGCGTCGGCAATCGCCGCACCCAGCGCCCACTCATTGGCACCCCGTGCGCGACTTTGTTGCCAGTAACGTTCTGCGACCTGAGTGTCGCCCGCAGTGAGGGCGCTGCGGCTGGCCGTCAGTTTGGCGTTGTCGCTCAGCTCGGCCTCCGGCAGGCTGCGCCAGATGGCCAGGGCGCCCGACGAATCACCGGCCGCTTCCAGCGCATACGCCAGTGGCAGACGGCTGTCACGGTCGCCGAGTTGTTCCGCAGTCTGGTAGTAGACGACGGCTTCACCCGGCCGATTTGGCATGGCACAACGGCCCAATGCCCGGTAGTCACCTGCGACGTTCGGCTGAGCGCCGATGGCTTGTTGCACCGCATCGCACTGACCTTTCTCGGCCAGTTGCGCCAGCAGTTGGCCACGCGTAGCGGGATCGACGCGATTGAGCAGCGACACCATGCGTTTCTGCTGCGCCGGGGTCGGCGTCGACGAGGCATAGAGCCCCGCCAGCCGTTGCAGCAGGGCCGCGGGCAACTGGCCGCCATGACGGTCATAGGCGCTTTCGAGCAACTGTTGCGCGTGATCGCGCTGACCAGCGTTCAGCGCCAGATACGTCGCCTGATTGAGCGAACCGAGGTTGCCGGTCTGCTGGTAGTGCCGCTCCCAGAGCGTTGCGGCTTCAGTGTTGCGCCCCAGCGCTTGCACCAGTTCGGCCCGGCGTTTGATCACGTCAGCCGTCTGTGGCTTGCCGGCGAGCCAGGCCATGACTTTGTCGGTCTCGCCCTGGTCCTGCCAGATGTCCAGCAGCCGTGCCTGGCGCCGACTGTCCCAGGGTTCGGGCAGGCGCGTGCTTTGCAGCAGTTCGGTGGCTTGCAGGCGCTGGGCCAGGATCAACCAGGTTTGCGGGTCATCGTTCGGCTGGCAGCCACGCAACTGTGTGAGTGCGGCTTGCGGATCGCGACCGGACAACCATTCGGCCGTCTCCAGGCACGGACGCTGCAATTCGCCACTCAAGCGTTGCACGGTCGGCACGTCGCCGCTCTGCCGTGCCAGCTCCCACAGGCGCTGGCGTTGCGCCGGATCCGCGAGGTCACTGGCGGGCAATGATTGAATCCAGCGTTGGGCCTGTTGCACCTGGCCCATGGCGATTGCCCGATCGATCATCGCGAGGCGGACCTTGCGCGCGGCTTCGGGCGTTGGCGCTTGCTGCAACAATTGCTGCAAAGGCTGTTCGTCGAGCTTCTGCACATAGGCATTGGCCAGTCGCTGCCAGCCTTCGGCGTCCAGTTGCTTGCTGGCGGCCAGTGGCGCCAGTTGCTCAATGGTGCCGTTCCAGTCGCGCAATTGCTCGGACCAATTGGAACGGGCCAGGTGCAGAATGTCGTCGTCACCCTTGGGCGCCAGTTGCGCCAGCCAATCGCGGGCTCTGCCGGCACCACCAAACTTCGCGAGGCTCAAGCTATAGGCCTGCCACAGGCGTACCCGCTGACTGAGGTTGCTCTCGGCGATCCATTGTTCTACCTGCTCGCTGCCCGGTGGATCCTGTTCGATCCAGGTCAGGCGCAGGTTGAGCAGGGCGTCGTTGTTGTCCGGGTTATCCGGCAGCGCTTGCACGGCATCCTTGTACCTGCGTTGCTTGGCCAGCGCTTCCACGAGCAGGGCCCGGGCTTCATCGTTTTTCGGCACTTTCGCCAGCAGGTGGCGCATCAGCCGTTCGACTTCGGCCCAGTTGCCCTTTTTCGCTTCGCGGTAGCTGCGATCCATGTAGGGGAAACTGCGAAATTGTTCGAACTCGGTCAGCGGTTCAGCCTGTACCCAGGAACTGGTTGCCAGGCTCAGCAACAGACTGCCGATGAGGAGGGCATGACGATCAGGCTTCATGCGACCTCCCGGACAATGCGGTAGGCAGCTTGTTGTTCGCTGGCCTGGTCCACCAGGGCCTGTTCGAGCACTTCCTGAGTGATCATGCCGCGTGAAATGAGGTGTTCACCCAAGGACATGTGCTCGGCATCGAAGTCGATCAAAGCCTGATTGAACAGGCTCGGCGGGACCATGCCGCGCACTTGCAGCAGATTGCCCAGCAGCACCTGGTGATGGCTGACGCGTTCGAGCAAGGCTTCATCGTCCTGATGACGCTCAAGCACTTCGAGCATGTGGCGTACTTCCTCATTCTGACGGGGGCTGGCGTACCAGTAGCGGATACCCAGCGTGACCCGGCCCTGCGGCGCGAGACGGCAGCGCACCGGACGTTTCAATTGACGGCTGATGGCGCCGAGGGAGACCTGGCTCACCGGGCCTTCGGAGGCCAGCACCAACGTGTTGCCTTCCTCGGCCACGGGTAGCACACCGTAGTGGGAGGCGATCTTGCGCGGCACGGCGTCGATCAGGCGCTTGTCGAGTTTGAACGGGTTCAGTGGCGCCCATTCGAGGTCCAGCTGCTCGGCGAGGGTTTCCACCAGTTGCGTGCTGTTGATGTGTTTACGCAACAGCAGTTCGTGGCCCAGGCGCCGGCGAATCGGGTTGGTGATCGCCGCTTCCAGTTGTTCTTCGGTGAGCAGGCCTTTTTCCACCAGACGCTGACCCAGCGGCGTGCGCTGGGTCTTGGTCAGGGCCGGGAATTCGTGGGTGGTCTTGTCCCAGGCCACGCGGCGCGAATCGCCCATTTCCATGACCTGGCGCAGCGCCCGCACGTTGGCGAAGAAGTTGATGAAGTTGCTCCATATCATGCGCGGTGCCGACAGCAGGCCTTCGACCAGTCCGTAGTAACGGGTGACGAACCAGCCACGCTGGAACAACCGATTGATCAGCATCAAACCGTTGAGCCACAAGAGCGTCGCGAGCACCGGGCTGTTGGACAGGATCGACGGATAGCGCCAGGCGTTTGGTGCAATCACCGTCATCAGCCACATCGCCAGCAGCACGATGCACAGCAGGTTGACCAGGAAACTCAGCAGGTAGGCGATCATGCCGCGACGGTCGCGCCAGAGGAAATAGTTGAGCACGCCCGTGGGGCTCCAGCCAAGGTTCTTGGTGCCTTGGAAGACGATGCCGACGATCCAGCGCGATTTCTGGCGGATGGCATGCTGGAAGTCCCGGGGGAAATGCTCGCGAACACAGATCACCTGGGAAAATACACGGTCCATACCGAACGCCCAGGGCTGTTCGAGCGCCAGTTTCGGGTCGGTCACCGAGTAACGGGCGAAGATGCACTTCATGCCTTTTTGCTTGAGGCGGAAACCGATGTCGTAGTCTTCGGTCAGGCTCTGCACGTCGAAGGCAATGCCGTCGCCGTCTTCGAGCAGGGCGCTGATGGCTTTACGGCTGAAGCAGGTGCCGACCCCGGCACTGGGCACCTGGCCGGTCATGGCTTCGCGGACGATCACGTCCTTGCCGTGGTTCTCGGCAAACTCGTCGACGTAATGCCCGGCGGTGAAGCCTCGCCACGCCGGCGCATAGGGGTAGACCGGAATCTGGATCAGATCCTTGGCCGGCAGCAGGTAGTTGAAGAGGCGCAATTCCATCGGCGAAATCACATCTTCGGCGTCGTGCAGAATGAACCCGGCAAACTGAATCTTCGCCTCGCTTTCAAAGCGCAGGATCGCGTCGATGATGTTGTTCAGGCAGTCGGCCTTACTGGTGGGGCCAGGACGGGCGCAGACCACTTTGTGCACGTTGGGATAGTGCTGGCAGACCGCATCGACGTCAGCCTGCGTCTCGGCGTCGTTGGGGTAGGTACCGACGAAAATCTGATAGTTCTCGTAATCGAGGGTCGACGCCGCGAGGCGCGCCATCTCACCGACCACGCCGACTTCGTTCCACGCCGGGACCATGATTGCCAGGGGTTTTTCGGCAATGGCGTACAGGCGTTCTTCATCCGCGCGCTTGAATTTTTCGTAGATCCGCCAGCGCCGGACCAGCTTGCGTCCCCAGTACACGAGGTCGATGAACAGGTCATCGAGCCCGAGGAGAAACATCAAAAACGCCAGGGCGATCGCGAGGTATTTGAGACCAAACAGGACATAGGCAAAAAAATCGACAAAACTGAAACTCATCGCGCTTTGACCGCCGCCGAGCGCTCGCTTAGCCACTCACACAATCGAGTGGCAATGCGTTCGCTGGCGTGGCCGTCGCCATAGGGGCTGTGAACGCGGCTCATGCGTTCGAAGTGAACCTCGTCATCCAGCAAACGACTGGCTTCCTTGACGATGCGGTCGGTGTCGGTGCCCACCAGCAACACGGTCCCGCCTTCGAGCACGGACGGCCGCTCGGTGACATCGCGCAGCACCAGCAGCGGCTTGCCGATAGCGGGGGCTTCCTCCTGAATGCCGCCCGAATCGGTGAGGATGAAATGCGCACGGCCCATCAGCCAGACAAAATGCTGGTAGTCCTGCGGCGCCACCAGATAAATGTTCGGCTTGTCCGACAGCACGCCATATACCGCTTTCTGCACCTGCGGATTCAGGTGCACCGGGTAGACGAACTGCACATCCGGGTAGCGCACGGCGAGGTCGGCGAGCGCCTGGCAGATGTTGCGAAAACCGTCGCCAAAATTCTCCCGGCGGTGGCCGGTGATCAGCACCAGGCGTCGATCGTCTTCAAGCACCGCCAGCGACGAATCGGCGGCAGGGTGCCAGTTGACGTCGTGTTGATGGGTGCGCATCCACAGCAGCGCGTCGATCACCGTATTGCCGGTGACTTCAATGTTGGCTTTGGGCACGCCTTCGCGCAGCAGGTTGTTTTCGCCCTTGGTGGTCGGCGTGAAATGCAGGTCGGCAATCACGCCCGTCAGGCGGCGGTTGGCTTCTTCCGGCCACGGCGCGCGCAAGTTCCCAGTGCGCAAACCGGCCTCGACATGACCGATGGGCAGTTGACGATTGAAGGCGGCGAGGGCAGCGATGAAACTGGTGGTGGTATCACCGTGAACCAGCACGATGTCGGGTTTCGTCCGCTCATAAGCCTGATCGAGGTTGATCAGCAGTTGTTGCGACAACCCGTTGAGGGTCTGGCCCTGGGTCATGACCTGCAGGTCTTCGTCGACCGTCAGTTCGAAGGAGTCGAGCACTTGCTTGAGCATCTCACGGTGCTGGCCGGTGGAGCAGATGTTCAGTTTGACCCCTGGCCATTGACGCAACACTCTGGCGAGTGGCGCCATCTTGATGGCCTCCGGACGCGTACCGAAAACCATCATGATGTTGAAAGACATTGTCCCCTCCCGGGAATGTGAAAAGGCTCTGGCTCAAGGCCGGCAGCGCTTGACTGCTTGCTGAAATATAAATGAAAGCAGCCGGATCGGAGCTTGTCCAATTCGGTTCGCTGCTTGATTGATGTCAATCAATTGCCGCGAATGCCCGGTCGATAATGGCTACCCCGCCAAGAACGAATTACAGGAAATGGTCGCTCACACACCTGTAAAACATCCCTGTCTTTGAGCCGCCGGGCGGGTGGCTGTCGGCCATATGCTAGTTGTTCGATTTGCGAAGTAAAGCATTCGATTCAACGGGGTACGAGGACCTGCTGAAAAGCGGGTAGTTGTGCGCGTAACGGATGCTCTTGTATGGGCACTGAAGCACCCATTGTGAACCTGATACCCGCCCTCCGTAGCCAACGGTAGCGCTTCCCCTCTGCGCGTTCCGTAACACCTTTTCCGCGCGTTCGCGCATCCCTCTGATTCCAAAAGCTTTTCAATCTCACCAACATTCTCTCCATGACCTGTGGCACACTTTCTGCTGTCTGTTCCGTTGTTACATACTGGGTTCCGGTATAGCGGAATACACATCATCCTGGAGTGCTTGCCATGCATCGCCGACCTTCCTTGTTTAAAGCGTGTGTTTTTCTCTTTGCAGCTTCGGCTGCTGCCATGGGCGTTGCCCAGGCGGCCGACAGCAAGCTCGATAGCGTGCTGGCCCGTGGGAAACTGATCGTAGGCACGGGCAGTACCAATGCGCCGTGGCATTTTCAGGGGGCGGACGGCAAGTTGCAGGGGTTCGATATCGACATCGGGCGGATGGTCGCCAAAGGGTTGTTTAACGATCCGAGCAAGGTCGAGTTTGTGGTGCAGTCGTCCGATGCGCGGATTCCCAACCTGCTGACCGACAAGGTCGACATGAGTTGCCAGTTCATTACCGTGACCGCCAGCCGTGCGCAGCAAGTGGCCTTCACGTTGCCGTACTACCGCGAAGGTGTCGGCCTGCTGTTGCCGGCCAACAGCAAGTACAAGGAAATCGAAGACCTCAAAGCGGCCAATGACAGCGTGACCGTGGCCGTGCTGCAGAACGTTTACGCCGAAGAACTGGTGCACCAGGCGCTGCCCAAAGCCAAGGTCGATCAGTACGACAGCGTCGACCTGATGTACCAGGCCGTGAACTCCGGCCGTGCCGACGCTGCTGCCACCGACCAGTCTTCGGTCAAGTACCTGATGGTGCAGAACCCCGGCCGCTATCGCAGCCCGGCTTACGCCTGGAGCCCGCAAACCTACGCGTGCGCGGTTAAACGCGGCGACCAGGACTGGCTGAACTTCGTCAACACCACGTTGCATGAAGCCATGACCGGCGTTGAATTCCCGACCTACGCGGCGTCCTTCAAGCAGTGGTTCGGTGTCGATTTGCCAACACCCGCGATTGGTTTCCCCGTCGAATTCAAATGACCCCGTGAGAGTGGGGCGCCCATAACGCGCCCCGTTCAAGGTACTGCTGACCATGAACTATCAGTTGAATTTTGCCGCCGTGTGGCGCGATTTCGACACCTTGCTGGCGGGGCTCGGTCTGGGCCTGGAGCTGGCGCTGGTGTCGATCGCCATCGGTTGCGTGATCGGCCTGATGATGGCGTTTGCTTTGCTTTCAAAGCACCGCGCGCTTCGGGTGATGGCGTCGGTGTATGTGACGGTGATCCGTAATACGCCGATTCTGGTGTTGATTCTGTTGATCTACTTCGCGTTGCCGAGCCTGGGGATTCGGCTGGACAAGATCCCGTCGTTCATCATCACCCTGTCGTTGTATGCCGGGGCGTACCTGACCGAAGTGTTCCGTGGCGGGCTGTTGAGCATCCCCAAGGGCCAGCGCGAAGCCGGGCTGGCCATCGGGCTCGGCGAGTGGCAGGTCAAGGCGTACGTCACCGTGCCGGTGATGTTGCGCAACGTGCTGCCGGCCTTGTCGAACAACTTCATTTCGCTGTTCAAGGACACCTCGCTGGCGGCGGCGATTGCCGTGCCGGAGCTGACCTATTACGCGCGCAAGATCAATGTCGAGAGCTACCGGGTGATTGAAACCTGGCTGGTGACCACAGCGCTCTATGTTGCGGCCTGTTACCTCATTGCCATGATGCTGCGTTACCTCGAACAGCGTCTGGCGATCCGCCGATAGGAGGCCCTCATGTACGAATCACCCAGTTGGTTGCATGAGTTATGGGTTGCCCGTGAAGTGTTGTGGCAAGGCTTCCTGACCAGTGTGCAGGTCTCGGCCCTGGCGATTTTGCTGGGCACGATGGTCGGCATTGTTGCCGGTCTGGTGCTGACCTACGGCAAGTTCTGGATGCGCGCGCCGTTCCGTTTTTATGTGGACATTATTCGCGGCACGCCGGTGTTTGTGCTGGTGCTGGCCTGCTTCTATATGGCGCCGGCGCTGGGTTGGCAGATCAGCGCGTTCCAGGCCGGTGCCTTGGGGCTGACGCTGTTTTGCGGCTCGCACGTCGCCGAGATTGTGCGTGGGGCGCTGCAAGCATTGCCCAGCGGGCAGATGGAGGCGAGCAAGGCGATTGGCCTGACGTTTTATCAATCGCTCGGTTACGTGTTGTTGCCTCAGGCGCTGCGGCAGATCTTGCCGACCTGGGTCAATTCCTCGACCGAGATCGTCAAGGCCTCGACGCTGCTGTCGGTGATCGGTGTCGCCGAATTGCTGCTCAGCACCCAGCAGATCATCGCCCGGACCTTCATGACGCTGGAGTTTTACCTGTTCGCCGGATTTCTGTTTTTCGTCATCAACTACGCCATCGAATTA
Source organism: Pseudomonas sp. O230 (assembly GCF_045447035.1). Lineage (NCBI taxonomy): Bacteria > Pseudomonadati > Pseudomonadota > Gammaproteobacteria > Pseudomonadales > Pseudomonadaceae > Pseudomonas > Pseudomonas sp. O230. The sequence continues at coordinate 139,642 of NZ_JBJGXN010000014.1, forward strand.
CTCGGCCGGCAAATTGAAAAGCGGGTGGCCTTGCCATGACTCAACCTTCGCTCTCTAACGTACAAGACGCTCAAAACGCTCAGGCCCTGCTGGACATTCGCGGCCTGCACAAACAGTACGGCAAGCTCGAAGTGCTCAAGGGCGTCGACCTGACCCTGCAACGCGGCAATGTGGTCACGCTGATCGGTTCCAGCGGTTCGGGCAAGACCACGCTGTTGCGTTGCGTGAACATGCTCGAAGAATTCCAGGGCGGGCAGATCGTGCTCGATGGCGAATCCATCGGCTACGACGAGGTCAACGGCAAGCGTGTCCGCCACCCGGAAAAAGTCATTGCCCGGCATCGGGCCATGACCGGCATGGCGTTCCAGCAGTTCAACCTGTTTCCGCACCTGACGGCGTTGCAGAACGTCACCCTCGGTTTGCTCAAGGTCAAAAAGCTGCACAAGGACGAGGCTGTCGCGCTCGCCCAGAAATGGCTCGAGCGCGTCGGTTTGCTGGAGCGCCGTGATCACTATCCCGGTCAGTTGTCCGGCGGTCAGCAGCAGCGCGTAGCGATTGCCCGGGCGATTGCGATGAACCCGAGCCTGATGCTGTTCGACGAAGTCACTTCGGCCCTCGACCCGGAACTGGTGGGCGAAGTGCTGAACGTGATCAAGGGCCTGGCGGATGAAGGCATGACCATGTTGCTGGTGACCCACGAAATGCGATTTGCGTTCGAGGTCTCGGACAAGATCGTTTTCATGAATCAGGGGCGGATCGAAGAGCAGGGGCCACCCAAGGAGCTGTTCGAACGCCCGCAATCGCCGCGCCTTGCGGAATTTCTCAAGAACACGCGGTTTTAAAACGTCCACCTTTCAATCAGGAGAAACACTCATGAGCATTACTCGTTACGGCACCGGCAGCACCGCCGCTGGCGGCCAGCCTCGTCCATTCGCTCGCGCCGTTGAAGCCGATGGCTGGCTGCATGTTTCCGGCCAGGTGCCTGCGGTGGATGGCGAGATCATTGTGGGCGGCATTGTCGAGCAGACCCACCAGACCATGAAGAACCTGATCGCGATTCTCGAAGAGGCTGGTTATGGCCTGGAAGACGTGGTGCGTGCCGGGGTGTGGCTGGAAGATCCGCGGGATTTCACCAGTTTCAACAAGGTGTTCTCCGAGTACTTCAAACCCGAACACGCCCCGGCTCGCGCCTGTGTGCAGGCGAACATGATGGTCGACTGCAAGGTCGAGATCGACTGCATTGCGTACAAGAAAAAGGCCTGAGAGTTGCGGTGAATTCTTCGCGAGCAAGCCCGCTCCCACAGATAGAACGCATTCCAATGTGGGAGCGGGCTTGCTCGCGAAGGCGGCCTAACGGTCAACACGGCACTCTGGTTAAACTCCCGGCACTTTGAATGGGAATTTTGAAACATGACCGAAGACACCATCAAGCGCCGGGCACGCGGTCTGGACCGGGCGTTCGATATCCTCGATTTCCTCAAGGAAATCGGCCAGCCCCTGCGCCCGAATGAAATCGCCAGTGGCATCGGCAGCCCGAAATCCACGGTCTACGAACTGGTGGCCTCGCTGCTGGAACGACGGATTCTCGAGCCTGTGGGCAAGGACGGTCACGTCTATCTCGGTCGTCAGCTGTACTTCCTCGGGCAGGCGCATTTGCGTCATTTCGACCTGACCCGCGAGGCCGATCACGCCTTGCAGGAAATCGTCAGCCAGACCCATGAAACCGCGCAGATGTGCCTGCTCAACGGGCGTAAATACACGGTGGCATTGATGAAGGAGGGCGAGCGGCATTTCCGCATTTCCTCGGACATCGGCGAGAACGCCCCGATCCCCTGGACCGCGTCCGGGCGCCTGTTGCTGGCGCACCTGAGCGACCAGGAAATCATCGACCTGATCGATCACGACGACTTCATCCTGCCCAACGGCGAACGCCTGCCGCTGGAGCAGTTTCTCGGGGAAATCCGTCAGGCCGGTATCGACGGGTTTTTCTCCTTCGATAGCGTCGCCGACACCTTTACCCATTGCTTCGCCGCCCCGGTCAAAGACCCGAACGGCGTGGCCATTGCGACCCTGTGCATCGTCGCCCCGCGGGCCGATGCCAAGACGCATTACAACGACTATCGCCGGGTGTTGATCGACAACGCCAACCGCCTGGCCCGTCGCATTAACGAATAACAGCGGCTGTTCGCGGCCGCGAAAATGTGAGGAGTTCGACCATGTCTTCTGCCCCAAATTCTGCCGCCGTGGAAAAGGGCTTTGCCCAGGCCGGTGCCAACCTGGTGCGTGACGTCAGCCTGCCGGCGCTGGTGCTGCATCGCGCGGCGCTGGAACACAACATTCGCTGGATGCAGGCGTTCGTCAGCAACAGCGGCGCCGAACTCGCGCCGCACGGTAAAACCAGCATGACCCCGGCGCTGTTTCGCCGCCAACTGGACGCGGGTGCCTGGGGCATTACCCTGGCCAGCGCCACGCAAACCCGTGCGGCGTACGCCCATGGCGTGCGACGGGTGTTGATGGCCAACCAACTGGTGGGGACGCCGAACATGGCGCTGATCGCCGACCTGCTGGCGGACCCGACGTTCGAGTTCCATTGCATGGTCGATCATCCGGACAACGTCGCTGACCTCGGCGCGTATTTCGCCGCGCGCGGTGTGCGCCTGAACGTGATGATCGAGTACGGCGTGGTGGGTGGCCGTTGCGGTTGCCGGTCCGAAGAGGAAGTGATCGCCCTGGCCAAAGCCATCAGCGCCCAACCGGCATTGGCGCTGACGGGCATCGAAGGTTACGAAGGCGTGATTCACGGTGATCATGCGGTCGCCGGCATTCGTGAGTTCGCCGCGTCGCTGGTGCGCCTGGCGGTGCAGTTGCAGGACAGCGGCGCCTTCGCCATTGCCAAACCGATCATCACGGCGTCGGGCTCGGCCTGGTACGACCTGATCGCCGAGTCGTTCGAAGCACAGAACGCCGGCGGCCGTTTCCTCAGCGTGTTGCGCCCGGGAAGTTACGTGGCTCACGACCATGGCATTTATAAAGAAGCGCAATGTTGCGTGCTTGACCGGCGCAGCGACCTGCACGAAGGCTTGCGCCCGGCGCTGGAAGTCTGGGCGCATGTGCAATCGTTGCCGGAACCGGGTTTTGCGGTGATCGCTCTGGGCAAGCGCGATGTGGCCTATGACGCCGGTCTGCCGGTGCCGTTGCTGCGTTACAAGGCCGGTGTGGTGCCGGCAACGGGTGACGACGTCAGTGCCTGCAAGGTGACGGCGGTGATGGATCAGCATGCATTCATGATCGTCGCGCCGGGGGTTGAGCTGCGGGTGGGCGACATTATTTCGTTCGGCACGTCGCACCCGTGCCTGACGTTCGACAAGTGGCGCACGGGTTGTCTGGTGGATGAGCAATTGAATGTCATCGAAACCATGGAAACCTGTTTCTAGCCTTGAAACCGAGGTGCTGCAATCGCGGGCAAGCCCGCTCCCACAGTTCCATGTCGAACGCAGAATATGCGTACACACGAAACCTGTGGGAGCGGGCTTGCCCGCGATGACGGCCGACCAGACAGCATTGCAACGCCAGAGACCCCACACATGAACACCATCAACACCCTCGGCCCCAACATCCCGCGCATCGCCCTGATCGGCGAATGCATGATCGAGTTGCAACACCGCGCCGACGGCAGTCTGCAACAGAGCTTCGGCGGCGATACCTTGAACACCGCGGTCTACCTGTCTCGGGAACTGGGCACGGCCGGTTCGGTGGATTACGTCACCGCGCTGGGCGATGACAGCTTCAGCGATGCCATGTGCCAAAGCTGGGCCGCCGAAAACATTGGCCTGGACAGGGTCCAGCGTTTACCCGGTCGCTTGCCCGGTTTGTACTGCATCCAGACCGACGCCGCCGGTGAACGGCGTTTTCTCTATTGGCGCAACGAAGCCGCCGTCCGCGATTGCTTCACCACCCCGGCCGCCGCGCCGATCCTCGCGGCGCTGCCGGATTACGACGTGCTGTACTTCAGCGGTATCACCCTGGCGGTGCTCGGCGTGCAAGGTCGGGAGAAGTTGCTGGAAACCCTGATCGAAGCGCGGCAGCGGGATGCGCGGATTGTGTTTGATAACAACTACCGGCCACGTCTGTGGGCGTCGATCGAGGAGGCTCGGGCGGCGTATCGCAGGGTGTTGCCGTATGTCGATCTGGCGTTGCTGACCGTCGATGACGAGCAGGCGCTGTTCCATTTTTCCGATTGTGACGCGGTGTTTGCTGCTTACGAGCAGGTGGGTACACCGGAAGTGGTGCTCAAACGCGGCGCCGAAGCCTGCCTGATTCGCTGTGAGGGTGAGTCGTTCGAAGTCCCTGCGCAGCGCGTTGAACGGGTGGTGGACACCACGGCGGCGGGGGATTCGTTCAGTGCGGCGTACCTGGCCAGCCGGCTCAAGGGCGGTAGCCCGGTCGAAGCGGCGCAGGCCGGTCATCGGTTGGCGAGCCGGGTGATTCAGGTGCCGGGGGCGTTGATTCCCCGATAAGGGTTGAATGGCCGCTGGCTGCGCCACCGGATCGCTGGCAAGCCAGCTCCCACAAGGGTTGTGTCGTACGCATATGCGTGGTCAACGCAAATCTGTGGGAGCTGGCTTGCCAGCGATGAGGCCCTTAAGCCAACCCATCAATCGCGATAAAACACCTGCACCAGGTGATAGCCGAACTTGCTCTTGATCGGCCCATGCACCACCCGCAACGGTTTTTTGAAAATCACCGCATCAATCACCCCGACCATCTGCCCGGGCCGTACTTCACCGAGATCACCGCCGCGCTTGCCGGACGGGCAGGTGGAATACTTCTTGGCCAGCACATCGAAGGCTTCGCCCTTGGCGATGCGTTGTTTGAGCTGCTCGGCTTCTTCCGAGGTTTTCACCAGAATATGGCGGGCTTGCGCTTTCATTGGGGCAGGTACCTTGCAACGGTGGTGGCTATGTGGGTGCCAGCGGGGCGCGCGATTATGCCTTAACTCACTCGGGTTGGCCGATCATCGTGCGAATCTTGTTGGCCAGCAGGTCAACCGAAAATGGTTTGGCCACCATGTCCATGCCTTCTTCAAGGAAACCCTGGCGCTCGGCGGCCATTTCCGCGTAACCGGTCATGAACAGCACTTTGAGCTCGGGACGGTGCTGACGGGCGATTTCTGCCAGTTGCCGACCGTTCATGCCCGGCAGCCCGACATCGGTTACCAGCAGATCAATCCGCAGACCGGATTCGAGCAGGGGCAGGGCCGCCTTCGCATCTTCGGCCTCGTGGGCGTGATAACCCAGCTCCTTGAGCAGATCGAATACCAGCATGCGCACCGCCGGATCGTCTTCGACCAACACCACGGTTTCCCCGGCCATCGCCGACGGCGCTTCGCCGATGGTCGGTGACAGCACATCTTTCTGCTCCACGCCGTGCAATCGCGGCAAGAACAGGCGCACGCTGGTGCCCTGGCCGGGCAGGCTGAACAGGCTCACGTGGCCACCCGACTGCTGGGCAAAACCGTAGATCATCGACAAACCCAACCCCGTGCCCTGGCCGATAGGTTTGGTGGTGAAGAATGGATCGAACGCCTTGGCCAACACTTTGGGGGTCATGCCGGTGCCGTTGTCACTGACGGCGATCATCAGATAATCGCCGGCCTTGACCGGTTCCAGAGTGTTTATGTCACTGCTGTCCAGATAGACATTGGCGGTTTCGATGCGCAACTCGCCGCCATCAGGCATGGCATCCCGTGCATTGATCACCAGGTTGAGCAGGGCGTTTTCCAGTTGGCTGACATCGGTGCTGATCGGCCATGCCTCATCGGCCAATTGCATTTTCAGTTCGATGTGATCGCCCTTGGTACGGCTGAGCAAGTCTTCCAGAGAATGAATCAGCTCGTTGGCGTTCAGCGGCTTGCGGTCCAGCGACTGGCGCCGGGAGAAGGCGAGCAGGCGATGGGTCAGGGCGGCCGCGCGATTGGCCGACGACACTGCCGCTTCGGTGAAACGGCCGATCTCGGCGGTACGCCCCTCGGCGATGTAGCGCTGCATCAGGTCAAGGCTGCCGATGATCCCGGTGAGCATGTTGTTGAAGTCATGGGCGATGCCACCGGTGAGCTGGCCGACCGCTTCCATTTTTTGCGCATGCCGCAAGGCGTCTTCGGCACGCTCGCGTTCGAACATTTCGTTCTGCAGGCGCTGGTTGGCTTCGGCCAATTGCTGGGTGCGGGCGGCGACGCGTTCCTCAAGGGTTTCATTGAGGTTGCGCAAGGCTTCTTCGGTCTGTTTGCGCACGGTTTCGTCGATGACGAAGATGTAGAAACCGTTCACCGCGCCATCCGGCCCGTGGCGCGGCAGATAATTCATCAAGGCTTGGCGGGTGCTGCCATCGCGGTGCGGCGTGCTGATGCTGAAGCAGCAGGTTGTGCCCGCCAGTGCGTCGGCGATGTATTCGGCGCGCAAGGCGTAGGCTTCTTCCCCCAGCACCTCATGAATGGTCCGACCGTAAAGCTCCTGAGGAGTCAGGCCATACCAGTCGAGGTAGGCCGCGTTGTTCAGGCGAAAGCGTTCTTCGCTGTCGACGTAACTGATCAGGATCGGCATGGCGTTGATGATCAGTTGCAGCTCGGTCTGACTCTGGCGCAAGGCCTGTTCGATGTGTTTTCGTTCGGTCAGGTCCAGCGCGGCGCCGAGGAAACGGATCGGCCGGCCATGGTGGTCCTTGTAGCAACGGCCCCGGGCAAATACCCAGTGCAACTGGCCGTCGGGTTGCAACAGGCGATATTCCTCGGCGTATTCGCTGCCGTGGGTAATGCACTGCTTGATACCGCGAGTGACCATCGAGCGGTCTTCCGGGTGCACCGCTTCGAGATAAGCACTGATGGGCAACTGGCTGGCGAGTAGCGGGTCGATGCCGTGCAATTGGGCGAAATGCGCATCGGCGATGAAGCGGTCTTCGCTGATGTCCCAGTCCCAGGTGCCGACCGCGTCGGTGGCGGCCAGCGCCAGTTGCAGGCGTTCCTCGGTCTCGCGCTGAGCTTTCAGGCTGGCGGCCGAACGCTGCTCCAGTTCGAGAGCAATGCGCCGGCGTTCGTTGGTTTCGATGGCCGTGACCAGAATCCCGGCGACCTCGGCGTGTTCATCGCGGATCGGACTGTAGGTCAAATCCAGCCAGAAGTCGGAATCATCCCCCTCACGTTGCAGGGTGAAGCGCTGTTCGCTGTAGGTCCGCACCTGGCCTTGTAGGACGGCGCTGTAAATCGGGTCGGTAAAGTCTTTGAGTTCTGGCCAGATCTGGTGCGTCGGTTGTCCGAAAGCGTGCGGATGCTTGCTGCCGGCCAGCAGGGCGAAGCCGTCGTTATAGATCTGCGTGAGTTCCGGCCCCCAGAGCAACAGCATCGGCATCGGTGAATGAATCACGATGTCCACCGCCGTGCGCAGGCTCTGCGGCCAGGCACTGGCGGCGCCGAGTGGGGTGCGTGTCCAGTCCAGTCTGGCAATCAAGGCCTGGGCATCGCTGCCGGTGAATGTTGCGTTCATCAAGGTGTCCTGCACGTCGGTCGGTGTGACGGCGTCTACTATCCTAGGGGAGGTAGACGCTGAATGACCGGTTTTCTCGGTCATCTCTGTTCATTGAATGCTTCGCGAGTGCTTTTTGCCATGGAAATCGATGCGCTGTTGAAGATCCTGTCCAGCCAGGAAGGGTCCGATTTGTACCTGTCCACCGGCGCGCCACCCTGCGCACGGTTCGACGGCGTAATCAGATCCTTGTCCGATCAGCCGTTCAAACCGGGGGAAATCGCCGCGATTGCCGCGTCCATCATGGACGCCGAACAGCGACTGGAGTTCGATCGAGAGCTGGAGATGAACCTGGCAATCTCTATGGCGGGTGTCGGGCGTTTTCGGGTCAATATTTTCAAGCAACGCAACGAGGTGTCGATTGTGGTGCGCAATATCAAACTCGACATTCCGCGTTTCGAAGACCTCAAGTTGCCCAGCGTATTGTTGGAAACGGTGATGCTCAAACAAGGGCTGATGCTGTTCGTCGGCGCCACCAACTCGGGCAAGTCGACCTCACTGGCGGCGTTGATCGATTACCGCAACCGTCATAGCAGCGGCCATATCGTCACCATTGAAGACCCGATCGAGTACATCCACCGGCACAAAAAATCGATCATCAATCAACGCGAGGTCGGCGTCGATACCCGCAGTTTTCGTGCAGCGTTGAAAAACACCCTGCGCCAGGCACCCGACGTGGTGCTGATCGGCGAGATCCGCGATCGCGAGACCCTGGAACACGCGCTGGCGTTTGCCGACACCGGGCATTTGGTGATTTCTACGTTACATGCCCATAACGCCCATCAGGCGCTGGATCGCATTATCAATTTGTTTCCGGAAGAACGGCGGACACAACTGCTGCATGACTTGGGCAACCATCTTAAAGCGTTCGTTTCCCAACGTCTGGTGCGCACCCGTGACGGACAACGCAGGGCGGCGGTAGAGGTGATGCTGGGCACGCCGACCATTGGCGACCTGATACGGCGCAATGAATTCGACGAGCTCAAAGGCATCATGGAAAAGTCGACGGAGCAGGGCATGCAGACGTTTGATTGCGCGCTGTACGCATTGGTGATCGAAGGTGCGATCGATGAAGAAGAGGCGTTGAAACATGCTGATTCGGTGAACAACTTGCGCCTGCGGCTGAAGCTGCATGCCGAAGCGTCACCCGGCCCCCATGCTCCGCCCGGCGAATGGGGCCTGATGGACTGACCCATATCCCCCTCTGCAGGCGCCGGCTCCTGCAAAGCGGGCGTGTTTCAGGTGTTGAGCTCGGGGCGATTGCGGAATTGCTCCAACGCTTCGGGATTGGCCAGCGCATCGGTGTTTTTCACCGGCTCGCCCTGCACCACATTCCTCACCGCCAACTCGACCACTTTGCCGCTGATCGTGCGCGGAATGTCGGTCACCGCGACAATCTTCGCCGGTACGTGGCGCGGCGTGGTGTTGGCGCGGATGACCTGGCGAATCTGCTGTTGCAGCGCCTCGTCCAGTTCGACCCCCTCGACCAGGCGCACGAACAGCACCACGCGCACGTCGTCCTGCCATTGCTGGCCGATGGCCACGCTGTCGGTGACCTGCGGGACTTTCTCCACCTGACGGTAAATCTCCGCCGTACCGATGCGCACGCCACCGGGGTTGAGGACCGCGTCCGAACGCCCGTGGATCATCATCGCGCCGTGAGCCAGTTGTTCGGCGTAATCGCCCTGGGCCCAGACGCCGGGGAACAGGCTGAAGTAAGAGGCGCGCAGCTTTTCCCCGGTCGGGTCGTTCCACAGGCCGATGGGCATGGCCGGGAAATGTCGGGTGCAGACCAGTTCACCTTTTTCGCCAATGACCGCAAGACCGGCATCGTTCCAGACCTCGACGGCCATACCGAGGCTCTTGCCCTGGATTTCGCCGCGACGCACGGCCAACAACGGATTGCCGTTTACGAAGCATGAAACGATGTCGGTGCCACCGGACATCGACGCCAGGCACACGTCGGCCTTGAGGTCGCGGTAGACGTAGTCGTAGCTTTGCGGCGACAGCGCAGAGCCGGTGCACAGCAGCGTTTCAAGGCTGCCCAGATCATGAGTTTGCCGCGGCTTCACGCCGTTGCTTTCCAGGGTCGCGAGGTATTTGGGGCTGGTGCCGAACACGCTGATGCGCTCGTCGTCGATCAGGTCGATCAAGCGCTCCGGGCCGGGATGAAAGGGCGAGCCGTCGTACAGCACCACGGCGCTGTCCACGGCCAGGGCCGACACCAGCCAGTTCCACATCATCCAGCCGCAGGTGGTGTAGTAAAACAACCGGTCGCCGGGCCCGAGATCGCAATGCAGGCCGTGTTCCTTGACGTGTTGCAACAGCACGCCGCCGGTGCTGTGGATGATGCATTTGGGCACGCCGGTGGTGCCACTGGAATAGAGGATGTACAGCGGATGGGCGAAGGGTACGGCGACGAACTCCGGTTCGCCGCCCGGTTCGTAGAACGCCTCCCAAAGTGTCACGTCCGCGTGGGTACGGAAGTCTTCGATGCGCGCCTGGGGGCGTGCGTAAGGCACCACGATCAGCTGTTGCAGTGAGGGCAGGCGTTCAAGGATTTCGTTGACCTTGGCGCGCTGGTCGATGTCTTTGCCGGCATAACGGTAACCGGCGCAGGCGATCAGCACTGTCGGTTCGATCTGGCCGAAGCGGTCGATGACGCCCTGGGTGCCGAAATCCGGCGAGGAGCAGGACCAGATTGCCCCGAGGCTGGTAGTGGCAAGCATGGCGACCAGGGTTTGCCAGGTGTTCGGCATGCACGCTGCGACGCGGTCGCCGAGGCCGACACCGGCGGCGATCAAGCTGTTCTGGAAACCGGCGACATGCTCGGCCAGTTCGGCCCAGGTCAGTTGTTCGCGCTGACCATTTTCGCCGATGGCGATCACGGCGACGGCATCGTCACGTCGGCGCAGCAGGTGTTCGGCGAAGTTCAGCGTCGCACCGGGAAACCACTGGGCGCTGGGCATGTGCTCGCCTTCAATCAGCACGGCGTGCGGTTGCGTGTGGAAGCGGATGTCGAAGAAATCGACGATGGCCTGCCAGAAGTCGACCCGTTGATCGATGGACCATTGGTGCAGGGCTGCATAGTCGGCAATGTCGAGGTGGTGTCGCTGATTGATGGAGTGCCGAAAGGCCTCCATGCGGGTCTTGCCGATGCGTTTGGTGTCAGGCTGCCAGAGGATGTCGGACATTTTTTGCCTCTTTTTTTTATCTCGAGATCCAATCGCTGGCAAGCCAGCTCCTACAGGTTATCGGTGTTTTCATGAGCGACGCATGACCTGTAGGAGCTGGCTTGCCAGCGATGAACGATAACGCGGTCCAGTGGCAGATTACTGCGCCAACCACCCACCATCGATATTCCACGCCGCACCGCGCACCTGGCTGCCGGCCTCGCTGCACAAAAACAGCACCAGTTCCCCCAGTTGCGGCGGCGTGACGAACTCCAGCGACGGCTGCTTTTCGGCGAGTAAATCGTGCTGCGCCTGCTGCGGATCAACCCCTTTGGCGATGCGGTCGTCAATCTGCTTCTGCACCAACGGGGTCAACACCCAGCCCGGACAGATTGCGTTGCAGGTCACATTCGTGGTGGCTGTTTCCAGGCCGACCACTTTGGTCAAACCGATCACCCCGTGCTTGGCCGCGACGTACGCTGCCTTGCCCACCGAACCCACCTGGCCATGCACCGAGGCGATATTGATAACCCGGCCCCACCCCTTGGCGCGCATGCCCGGCAGGCTCAAACGGGTGCTGTGAAACACCGACGACAGGTTGATCGCAATGATCGAATCCCAGCGCTCCACGGGAAAATCTTCCACCGCCGCCACGTGCTGAATGCCGGCGTTGTTGACCAGAATGTCCACGCCACCGAACTCGCGCTCGGCGTAGGCGATCATGTCGGCAATCTGCGCCGGGTCGCTGACATCGGCGGGGTGATGACCGACCTTGCCGCCGAACTGTTCGACCTCGGCAATCACTGTCGAGGCATCGCCGAAACCGTTGAGAATCAGGTTGGCGCCCGCCTTGGCCAGGCTGAGGGCGATGCCCAGGCCGATGCCGCTGGTGGAACCGGTGACCAGAGCGGTCTTGCCCGAAAGAGTCGTCATGAATACCTCACACAATGCCAGTGGCGTAGAAAGTACCGATCACCACAAAAACCGCCAGGGTCTTGATCAGCGTAATACAGAAAATGTCTTTGTAGGCTTCGCGGTGGGTCAGGCCGGTGACCGCCAGCAAGGTGATGACTGCGCCGTTGTGCGGCAGGGTGTCCATCCCGCCACTGGCCATCGCGGCCACCCGGTGCAGCACCTCCAGAGGGATGTTGGCTGCATGGGCTGCGGCGATGAAGTCATTGGCCATGGCGGCCAGCGCGATGCTCATGCCGCCCGAGGCGGAGCCGGTGATGCCGGCCAGCAGGGTCACGGTAATCGCTTCGTTGACCAGCGGGTTGGGAATGCTTTTGAGCCAGTCGGCCAGCACCAGGAAGCCCGGAAGCGAGGCGATCACCGCACCAAAACCGTACTCCGACGCGGTGTTCATCGCTGCCAGCAAAGAACCGCTGACCGCACTTCTGCTGCCTTCGGCCAACTTGCCGCGAATCGCCTGGAAGCCGAACACCAGCACCATGATGATGCCGACCAGCAAGGCTGCCTGAACCGCCCAGATGGCTGTGAGTTTGGCGACTTCGGTGGTCACCGGTGCCGCCATGCCGGGCAGCGCGAGGCTGTGGGTCTTGCCGTACCACTGGGGAATCCACTGGGTAAACAACAGGTTCATGATGCCGACGGCCAACAGCGGCGACAGCGCGATCCACGGATTGGGAAGTTTGATGTCAGCAGCGGTTTCCGGCTCGTTGCGCAGTTCGGTGCCGTAGCCTTCACCCGAAAGCTGAGCCTTGTTGCGTTGGCGCTGCAGAAACAACATGCCGGCGCAGACCACGAAGATTGAGCCGATCAAACCCAGCCACGGCGCCGCCCACGCGGTGGTGTTGAAGAAGGTGCTGGGGATGATGTTCTGGATTTGCGGGGTGCCGGGCAAGGCGTCCATGGTGAACGAGAAGGCGCCGAGGGCGATGGTCGCCGGGATCAGGCGCTTGGGAATATTGCTCTGGCGGAACATTTCGGCCGCGAACGGGTAGACCGCAAACACCACCACAAACAGCGACACGCCGCCGTAAGTGAGCAGGGCGCAGACCAGCACGATCACCAGCATTGCCTGACGGGTGCCGAGCAAGCGAATCGCTGCCGCCACGATGGAACGCGAGAAACCCGACAACTCAATCAGTTTGCCGAACACCGCACCGAGCAGGAACACCGGGAAATACAGTTTGATGAAGCCGACCATTTTTTCCATGAACACCCCGGTGAAGGCGGGGGCGACGGCGGAAGGATCGGTGAGCAGAACGGCGCCGAGGGCGGCAATCGGGGCAAAGAGGATAACGCTGTAGCCACGGTAGGCCGCAAGCATCAGCAGCGCGAGAGCTGCCAAGGCAATGATCACACTCATGGTGTGTCTCCTGGATTGTTATTTTTGTGGGGTGAAACTGTGTGGGGAGGGCTTTAGCGAGTTTCGTGCCAGACATGCAACATGTTGAAATATAAGGATTTTTATGGGTTTTTTAGAGGCGGACTAAAAGATATGTCTCTATTTTGAGATTTTTGTGATGTTGATGGCCTCATCGCCGGCAAGCCGGCTCCTACACGAGATCGCATTCACACCACCAAACCTGCAGGAGCCGGCTTGCCGGCGATGAGCGCGCAGCGCTCCAAGGGCATGTCCAGCAATGGAGATTAATGTCTCTTTAAAGAGACTCGACAATCCCCAACGCCACCATTTTCTTGTACAACGTCGACCGCCCAAGCCCCAACCGTGCCGCCGCTTCAATCACCTTGCCTCCGCATTGCGCGAGGGCCGATTCAATCAGTTGCCGGTCAAATCGTTCACGCGCTTCACTAAACGTCTCGTGTGACGCAGCCTTCAACGGCGCTACACGCTCCACCGGCGTGAACGTGCCAATCGCCGTGCGGATATCCATGGCATTCAACATCAGATCGTCACTGAGCAATGCCGCCCGTTCCAGCACATTGCGCAACTCGCGAATATTCCCCGGCCAGGCGTGTTCAGCCAGCAACGCCAGCGCCTCGCGGTTCAGTTCGTGCTGACTGCGCAACTCCTCAAGGATGGCTTCACTGAGTGCCGGCAAATCGTCGAGACGATCACGCAGCGGCGGCACCTGGATCGGCAGCACATTGAGGCGGTAATACAAGTCGGCGCGAAACTCGCCGCGTTTGATCGCGGCTTCAAGGTCGGTGGAGGTCGCGGCGATCACCCGCACATCGCTCTGAATCACTTCGTTGGACCCGACCGGTTCGAATTCCTTTTCCTGCAGCACCCGCAGCAACTTGCTTTGCAGCGGCAGTGGCATGTCGCCGATCTCATCGAGAAACAGCGTGCCGCCCTGGGCAATCTGCAACTTGCCGACGCGGCCCTTGCGATCGGCACCGGTAAACGCGCCGGGGGCGGTGCCGAAGAATTCGGCCTCGAGCAGCGCCTCGGGAATCGCTGCGCTGTTGATGCTGACGAACGCCTTGTGCGCACGCGGCGACGCCCCGTGAATCGCCTGCGCCAGCAGCTCTTTGCCGGTGCCGGTTTCGCCCAGCAGCAAAACCGGAGAGTCAGCACTGGCGCTGCGCCGGGCCCGGCGTTTGACTTCGAGGCTGGCCGCGCTGGTGCCGATAAAATGGGCGAAGTTGTATTTGGTTTGCCGCGCGCGCAGCAGCGAGCGGGTGGAGGCCAGTTCCTCCTGCATGCTCATGTAGCGCTTGAGCATCGGCGAAAGGCTGCGCAACTCATCGAACAACGCAAAGCCAATCGCGCCGATCACCACGCCGGCGTCGTCGTGGATCGGCAGGCGCATCACCACCAACGGTTCTTTGGGGGTGTCCTGCATGTCGAGCAGAATCGGCCGTCCGGTGCGCACCACCTCACGCAGCAGGCTGCCGGGGATCACGCTTTCGCAGGCCTTGCCGATCGCCACTTGCGCCGACTCCAGGCCGAAGCGTCGGGCGTAACGTTCGTTCATCCAGACGATGTTCGCGTCGCGATCGACAATCACCGTGCCTTCGCTGGACTGCTCGATGATCTCGAACAGCGAACGGATCGCCAGCAGGCGAACGCGCTGGTAATCCTTGAGGCTTTCGGTGGTGTTCATGTCGGCTGATCCTGATTGTGTATTGCTTGTACTGACGCCATCGCGGGCAAGCCCGGCTCCCACAGGTGTCGCGGTGTGACCACTGTATTGGTGAGCACCGCAGAACCTGTGGGAGGCGGGCTTGCCCGCGACGGCGGCGGCTCGGTCCAAAGCCGGGCACTGGATTATGCCTACTGCAGATGCGCCGCCGCCAACAGCTCTTTGGTGTACGGATGCTGCGGCGAATCAAACACGTCGTGGCTGGCACCACTTTCCACCACCTTGCCGTCCTTGATCACGATCATGTCGTGGGCGAGGGCGCGCACCACCGCCAGGTCGTGGCTGATAAACAGGTACGTCAGGCCGTGTTTTTCCTGGAGCTGGCGAAGCAGGGCAACCACCTGTTTTTGCACCGTGCGGTCCAGCGCCGAGGTCGGTTCGTCGAGCAGGATCAGTGCCGGTTTCAGCACCAGTGCCCGGGCGATGGCGATGCGTTGGCGCTGGCCACCGGAGAATTCGTGGGGATAGCGATGACGACTTTGCGGGTCGAGACCGACTTCCTCCAGTGCCCGAATCACTTCGGCCTTGCATTCCTCCGCCGTCAACTGGCTATGCACCTCCAGGCCTTCACTGATGATCTGCGCCACGGACATTCGTGGGCTCAGGCTGCCGAAAGGGTCCTGGAACACCACCTGCATTTTCTTGCGCCACGGCCGCAGCTGCTTTTGTGTCAAACCGTCCAGCGCTTCACCCTGAAAACGAATACTGCCTTCGGAGTCGAGCAGACGCAGGATCGCCTGGCCGAGCGTCGACTTGCCCGAGCCGGATTCACCGACAATGCCCAATGTCTTGCCACGCTGGACATTCAGGCTGATGCCGTCCACGGCCTGCAAGTACGTTTTGCGCTGAAACAGTCCGCCACTGAGGGCGAAGCGCACGCAAAGATTGTCCACTTCCAGAACATTCTCGCGCTCGTCCCGGGGCAGCGCCTGGCCTTCCGGTTCGGCGTTCAGCAGCACGCAGCTGTAGGGGTGTTTCGGCTCGGTGAACAGCGTTTCGCACGGCGCTTGTTCAACGATTTCCCCGGCTTTCATCACGCACACGCGCTGAGCGATGCTGCGCACCAGATTGAGGTCGTGGCTGATCAGCAACAATGACATGCCGAGCCGTTGTTGCAGGGACTTGAGCAGGATCAGGATCTTGCGCTGCACCGTAACGTCGAGCGCGGTGGTGGGTTCGTCGGCGATCAGCAACTCCGGCTCGCAGGCCAGTGCCATCGCGATCATCACCCGTTGCCGTTGCCCGCCGGAAAGTTGATGCGGATAAGCCTTGAGCCGTTCTTTGGGCTTCTGGATGCCCACGAGGTGCAGCAACTCCAGAATCCGCGCCTGCGCGGCTTTGCCGGTCAGACCCTTGTGCAGCAGCAGGGTTTCGCCGATCTGCTTTTCAATGCTGTGCAGCGGATTGAGCGAGGTCATCGGCTCCTGGAAGATCATCGCAATGCGGTTACCGCGCAACTCCCGCAACACCTTCGATGAGGCGCCGAGCAGCTCCTTGCCACGATAGCGGATGCTGCCGGTGGTTTCGGTGCCGGTCTCGGGCAGCAATTGCAGAATCGAGTGCGCGGTCACCGATTTGCCGGAACCCGACTCACCCACCAGCGCCAGGCATTCACCGGGGCGGATGTCCAGACACAGGTTACGCACCACGGTCTGGCCGCTGAAGGCCACGCTGAGGTCACGGATTTCGATCAGGTTGTTACTCATATCAACAGTCCGCGTCAGGATCGAGGGTCAAAGGCATCTCGCAACGCCTCGCCGATAAACACCAGTAAAGACAGGATCAGCGCCAGGGTGAAAAACGCGGTCAATCCCAGCCACGGCGCTTGCAGGTTCTGCTTGCCCTGACCGATCAATTCGCCCAGCGAGGCGCTGCCGGCCGGCATGCCGAAGCCGAGGAAGTCCAGCGCGGTGAGCGTCGAAATGGCCCCGGTCAAAATGAACGGCAGGTAGCTCAGCGTCGCGTTCATCGCGTTGGGCAGGATGTGCCGCACGATGACTTTGCGGTCGGTCAGGCCTAATGCACGCGCGGCTTTGACGTATTCGAGGTTGCGCCCGCGCAGGAACTCGGCACGCACCACGTCCACCAGCGCCAGCCAGGAAAACAACGCCATGATTCCCAGTAGCCACCAGAAATTCGGCTCGACAAACCCCGACAGAATGATCAGCAGGTACAACACCGGCAGACCCGACCAGACCTCCAGCAAACGCTGACCGATCAGGTCGACCCAGCCGCCGTAATAGCCTTGCAGCGCGCCGGCGGCGATGCCGATCAGTGCGCTGACAACGGTCAGCATCAGCGCAAACAGAATCGACACCCGCGCGCCAAAAATCACCCGCGCCAACACGTCGCGCGCCTGGTCGTCGGTGCCCAGCCAATTCACATTCGAGGGTGGGCTCGGCGCGGGTTTGTTCAAGTCATAGTTGGGCGTGTCGTCGCTGAAAGGGATCGGCGGGAACAGTAACCAGCCGCCGTCCTTTTTGATCAGCTTCTGCACATAGTCGCTGCGATAATCCGCCTGGAACGGCAATTGCCCGCCGAATTCCTGCTCGGTGTAACGCTTGAAAGCCGGGAAGTACAGCGAGCCTTGATAACTGACCACCAGCGGTTTGTCGTTGGCGATCAGCTCGCCGCCGAGGGTCAGCATAAACAGGCCGATAAACAACCACAGCGACCACCAGCCACGGCGGTTTTTCTTGAATCGTTCGAAACGGCGACGCGCCAACGGCGAAAGCTTGAGCATCAGGCGTTCCTCGCGGCGAAGTCAATGCGCGGGTCGACCAGCGTGTAGCACAGGTCGCCAACCAGTTTTATCAGGAGGCCGAACAGCGTGAAGATGAACAGCGAACCGAACACCACCGGATAGTCCCGCGACACCGCCGCTTCGTAGCTCATGCGGCCCAGGCCATCGAGGGAGAAGATCACTTCGATCAGCAGTGAGCCGGCGAAAAACACACTGATGAACGCCTGGGGAATCCCCGATACCACCAACAGCATCGCGTTGCGGAACACGTGGCCGTAGATCACGCGGCGTTCGCTCATGCCTTTGGCCCGCGCCGTGACCACGTACTGGCGGGTGATTTCATTGAGGAAGGAATTTTTGGTCAGGATGGTCAATGTGGCAAATCCACCGATCACCAGCGACGTGACGGGCAACACCAGATGCCAGAAGTAGTCGGCGATCTTGCCCACGGTGGACAGCGATTCAAAGTTGTCCGAGACCAGGCCGCGCACCGGGAACCAGTTCAGCGACGTGCCGCCGGCGAACACCACGATCAGGAACATCGCAAACAGGAACGCCGGCATCGCGTAGCCAATGATGATCGCGGTGCTGCTCCATATATCGAAATGGCTGCCGTGGTGCACGGCTTTGCGGATGCCCAGCGGGATCGACACCAGATAGGTGATCAGCGTGGCCCAGAGTCCGAGGGAAATGGTCACCGGCATTTTTTCGAGGATCAGGTCGGTGACCGTGGCACCACGGAAAAAGCTCTTGCCGAAGTCCAGTTGCGCATAGCTTTTGAGCATCAGCCACAAGCGTTCGTGGGCCGGTTTGTCGAAACCGTACTGTTTTTCGATCTCCTTGATCAGTTGCGGGTCGAGGCCGCGACTGGCTCGCGAACTGCCGCTCATGACTTCGCTGGACCCGCCGCCGACGCTGGCGCCGCCGATGCCTTGCAGGTGCGCGATCGCCTGTTCCACCGGGCCGCCCGGTGCGGCCTGAACGATGACAAAGTTGACCAGCAGAATGATTACCAGCGTCGGAATGATCAGCAGCAGGCGCCGCAGAATATAAGCCCACATCAGTGCGGCCCTCCGGGTTTGCCGCGCTTGATCAGTTCGGCGGTCATTTGTTGGTTGGTCAGCGGCGTGGTGCTCACTTCCCACCAACTCTCGATGGCTTCGTCATTGGCCGCTTGCACGCTGGGAATGCCGAAACGGTTCCACCACACGGTCGAACTGCCCGGCGGGTAATAGTTGGGAATCCAGTAGTAGTTCCATTGCAGCACCCGGTCGAGGGCGTGGGCGTAGCGCAACATGTCGGCCTGGGTGGTGGCGCGGACGAGGCCGTTGACCAGCGTATCGACCGCCGGATTCTTCAACACCATGTAATTGTTGGAGCCCGGATCGTTGGCCGCTGCCGAACCAAAGTAATTGTTCAACTCGTTGCCCGGCGACGTGGTGACCGGGTAGCCGGTGACGATCATGTCGTAATCCCGGGACATCAGGCGATTGACGTACTGCGACGAGTCGATGCGGCGGATGTTCAGGTCAATGCCGATTTGCTTCAGCGTTCGCTTGTAGGGCAGCAGCAGACGGTCCATGCCGTTCTGGCTGACCAGGAAGGTAAAGCTCAGCGGCTTGCCCTCGGTATTCACCAGTTGATCGCCATCGGGTGTCCAGCCGGCCTGTTCGAGCAACGCCAGCGCTTGCAGTTGTTTGTCGCGGATAACGCCACTGCCGTCGGTTTTCGGTGCCTCGAAGACTTTAGTGAATACTTCGTCGGGGATCTGTCCGCGCAAGGGTTCAAGAATCGCCAGTTCGGCGGCATCCGGCAGGCTACGGGCGGCGAGGTCGGTGTTGGAGAAAAAGCTCTGCTGGCGGATATAGAGGTCGCGCATCATCTGCCGGTTGCTCCATTCGAAATCCCACAGCATCACCAGCGCCTGACGGACGCGGCGATCCTGGAACATCGGGTTTTGCAGATTGAACACAAAGCCCTGGGCCGGCTGCGGCGCTTCTCTGGCCAGGTGCGACTTTTGCAGGCGACCGTCGCTGAGGGCCGGGCTTTCGTAGCCGATGGAATAACCGGTGGCGGAGAATTCACGGTTGTAGTCGTAGGCTCCGCCGCGCAGCACCTGACGCGCCACATCGGTATCACCGAAGTACTCGATGCTGAAGTGATCGAAATTGTAGAGCCCACGGCTGACTGGGAGGTCCTTGCCCCACCAGTCCGGATTGCGTTCGAAGGTGATGCTGCGTCCGGAATCGACCTTGCTCACCTTGTACGGGCCGCTGCCCAGGGGGGGCTCGTAACCACCGCCGCTGGCGAAGTCACGGGTTTTCCACCAGTGCTCGGGAAACACCGGCAAGGTCGCGATGTCGAGGGGCAGGGTGCGGTTTTCGTTGCTCTTGAAGTCGAAACGAACGGTGCCCGGCGATTCCACTTCGACGCCTTTGACGTCGGCGAATTGCGTGCGATAACGCAGGCTGCCCTGGGTCATCAGCAGGTCGAAGGTGTAGCGCACGTCTTCGGCGGTGATCGGCTTGCCGTCGGCGAAGCGGGCCTTGGGGTTGAGGTAGAAGCGCAACGATAACCCGTCGTCCGAACGCTCCATTTTCTGCGCCACCAGACCGTATACGGTGTAAGGCTCGTCCTGCGAGCGCTGGGCCAGCGGCGAATAGATCAAGCCGTCGATCTGCGACACGCCGATGCCTTTGTCTATATAAGGCAGGACATGGTCGAAATGCCCGATCTCGATCGCCGAGCGACGCATCGTGCCGCCCTTGGGCGCTTGCGGATTGGTGTAGGCAAAATGACTGAAGCCGGCAGGGTATTTCGCCGGCTCGCCGTAGACGGTCAGCGCATGTTGCGGTGCGGCGTTCACACCGGCGGCGCCCAACAACAGGGCCACGGCAGTGAACAACAAAGTAGGGAAAGCCAGTCGCATTGTCAGCCTTAGAGCCGGGTAATCGATAACCGTAATTTGTACGCTAGCGGCGCGTCCCTCGCCAGCCGTATCACGTACCCGAAACACGACGGCCCGCCAAAAGGCGGGCCGTTGTGCTTGAAACTTCGCGAATCACTTAGTCCTGACGGCTGGTCACTTCGAGCAAGTGGAAACCGAACTGGGTCTTGACCGGGCCTTGCACGACGTTGATCGGTGCGCTGAAGACCACGGTGTCGAATTCCTTGACCATCTGGCCTGGACCGAACGAACCCAGATCACCGCCCTGACGGCTCGACGGGCAAGTGGAGTTGGCTTTGGCAACGTCGGCGAAGTCGGCGCCAGCCTCGATTTGGGCTTTGAGTTCGTTGCACTTGTCTTCGCTGGCAACCAGGATGTGACGGGCAGTGGCTTTAGCCATGGAAAAATACTCCTTTCAATGTTCAGTAAGGTGCTCAGCCTACCGGATTCAGTAGTCTATTTCTCCTCAAAGTTCCGACCGGCTCACAGACCCGCCGTGCGCAAACGTTCGGCATGTCGCACGTACAGTTCAATCGGATCGATGTCTTTACGAGCCCGACCGACTGTCTGGCTGACGCTGTCCAGATGATCCAGCGGATAGTCGGAGCGGATCACCTTGCCCAAATGAGAGCTGAAACGGCCGACCATGCCGTCGTTCTGCTCGGCCTCGATGGTGAAGTACCGGGCAAAAGCCCGGAAACATCCATTCAGTGGGTCAAGTGCATTGAGCCCTTCATCGAGGAGGTTGCCCTGAAGGGTGCCGCTCCAGGAGTAGTAGCGAACGCCGTTGACCCGCTCGCTGCCCTTACCACCCCAGGTCTTCGGCAGCCCTTGAGGATACTTCTCGTTAAACGCACTGACGCCTTCAGTGGTCAAGGCATTGAGCGCTGCGATCGCGTTTTGCGGCAGATGGCGGTCGCCACTCAGTAAGGAAAGGAAGTCAGCGAATAAAGTGGCCACCTTTTCGGCGACCTGCTCCGGCAGGTGCCCGGGCGTCAGCGCCTTGCGCAAAAAATCCGCCAATTCCGAACCATGGTTGGGCCCGCTGATGGAGGTCACCGATGCAACGATCTCCGGCGCTATCGCTGCGGCATATCGGGCGGCCAGCGCACCCTGGCTGTGTCCGATCAGGTTGACCTTGTCTGCACCGGTGCCTTCCAGCACCCGTTCGATCTGTGCCAGAAGCTGTTCACCGCGAGCCTCATTGGTATGGGTAGCCGACAGGTGCGGGATGAACACCCTGGCGCCGGCGCTCCTGAGGGTTCGCTTGATGTCATGGAACAGTTCGAATGGGCCGATCCGCTCGAAACCAAACAGGCCGTGGACCAACAGGATGGGATGGAGAGTGCTTGCATTCCGTTGCATGTTCGTACCTTTTCGCGGGAGTTCGTGGGTGTGTTCGAGGCCCACTCTAAAGCACTCGAACGTTTGCGCGATGTATGAAAAAGCCGCTGTGAACTGGTGAAAACGGAATAGGAAATGTACGTAAACTCGAATCAACACGAGGTCTTTTTCGGAGTATTCGGACGTCCTTCAATCGGAGGTAGCGCAGAGTTCTGCAATGACCTACCTCCGAAATGTCATTTGCCTGTCAGCCGTGTGTCGCCCGCAACCGATCCGCCGCCGAACGCAACAACGCCTCCGTCCCGTCCCATCCGAGGCAGCCATCCGTCACCGATACTCCGTACTGAAGCGACGGACTCAACGGCTGGCAACCCTCGAACAGATGGCTCTCGATCATCATCCCGATCAGCGAGCGATCACCTTGCAAACGTTGTTCAAGCACATCGTTGAACACCGCCGGTTGCCGCAACGGGTCTTTGCCGCTGTTGGCGTGGCTGCAATCGACCATGATCCGTGCCGGGATCTTCAGTTTGGCCAAGTCGCTGTTCACTTGGGCGACGCTGTCGCGGTCGTAGTTCGGGCCGCGATGGCCGCCGCGCAGTACCAGATGGGTATCGGGATTGCCCGGGGTCTGAATGATTGCAGGGTGCCCCTGACTGTCTATTCCGAAATGCCGATGCGGATGGGCGGCCGAGCGCATGGCGTCGCTGGCAACGGCCACACCGCCGTCGGTGCCGTTTTTGAAGCCGACCGGCATGCTCAGGCCGCTGGCCATTTCCCGGTGGATCTGCGATTCGGTGGTGCGGGCGCCAATGGCGACCCAACTGAGCAGGTCGTCGAAGTAACCGGCGGCCATCGGTTGCAGCAGTTCGGTGGCAATCGGCAAGCCGAGTCGAAGCATTTCGCGCATCAGCTCCCGGGACAGGGTCAGGCCGCCGGCCATGTCATCGCTGCCGTCCAGGTGCGGATCGTAGGCCAGGCCTTTCCAGCCGACGGTGGTGCGGGGTTTTTCAACGTAGGCGCGCATCACCAGCAACATTTCATCGCTGACGTCAGCAGCGAGGCGGGCGAGGTGACTGGCGTATTCGAGGGCGGACTGCGAATCGTGAATCGAGCAAGGGCCGACGATGACCAGCAAACGGGAGTCTTCACCGTTGAGAATCGCGCGGACCGCATCGCGGTGGGCGGCGACTTGCCGGGTCAGGGCGTTGCTGAGGGGCAGTTGCTGTTTGAGTTGCAATGAGCTCGGCAGGCGCAAGGTCAGCGCTTCATTGGCAGGGCTCAGGGTGGACAGCGGCAAAGCAGAGACGGACGAGTTCATGTTCAGGCTTCCTGGGCGGGCGGCGGGTTTGTTCCCGCGCGCTCGGCCCTACTGGGGTGTTCGACAATTGGCCGGATTGGCTGCGTGTGTGTGCTGCTTGCCACCTGTGGGTGACCGATCGGAGGCGGCAGGCTGTCCCGAGCGGAGGCTGCTAAATCGCCAGGCGGTAAAACTGTCGTGACGGTAATAAATGGCGTAGTTCATGTCGTAAATCCTCAAAGTGTCTGGCTGTTGCTAAAAAGTTTGGGGCCGAAAAAACAAAACCCCCGATCGGGAAGCCGACCGGGGGTTGAGAATTCTCTGGTGGCGACCCGTTTAAAGTGGGCGCCGTGTGGGTATCAGGCGCGCCAGTGGCTAAACCAATACCCAAAATAAAAGCTGACCGGAGCGCAAACGTCATTCACCCGGGCAGCCGCAACCGAGCGCAGGGCGCTGACGGTACGAAGCTGTGAGAGGGTGTTGAACATGGTCTGTCTCCGATGGATGCGCCGAGCTTACTAGAGGCCGGTACATGGATTCAATCACAAATTGCTATCGATCAGTCGTGGCGTTTTCTATCGCTTGAGTGCGTCGAGGGTTGTGACACACTCGCCACTTAAACAAAAACACCCTGTCGCAAGGACGAACCATGACGCCTCTGACCATCGCTGCCGCTCAATCGATCTCTATCGCGGGAGACCTGGTCGCCAATATCGCCTGGCATCAACGCTTCATGCAGACGGCGGCGGAGCAGGGCGTACAGTTGCTGGTGTTTCCGGAACTGTCGCTGACCGGGTATGAGCGTGAGTTGGCCGCTGAGCTGGCCATTGCGCCGGAGGACGCTGTGCTGCAGCCGCTGCGGGATTTTGCGCAGGAAATCGGCGTAACGACTGTGGTCGGGATGCCGATTCGTCTGTCGGATAACTCGCCAGTGTTGATTGGGGCGCTGGTACTGGGCGCCGATGGTTCACTCGGTGTCTACAGCAAACAGCATCTGCATCCTGGCGAGGAAGTCGCATTTTCACCGGGCGCTGGCGGTTCGACCCTGACCCTCGGCGACGATACGGTCGCCCTGGCAGTGTGCGCCGACTTTTCCCACGCCAGCCATGCGGCCGCAGCGGCGAAACAGGGTGCCGACCTGTATGCCGCAGGCGTGTTGATCACCGAAAACGGCTACGCCCCCGATACCGCGTTGTTGCAAGGCTATGCCGTCACGCATTCGATGGTGGTGCTGATGGCCAACCATGGCGGTGCGACGGGTGGCTGGGGGACGGCAGGACGCAGCGCCATCTGGGCGTCGGACGGTTCGTTGATTGCCGCTGCACCCGGTACTGGCAATCTTCTGGTCGTTGCAAGCCGCAAGGCTGACGGCTGGGCGGGGCGAGTCGTCGCCGTGGCGGAGGCCTGATGGGGTTCGAATTACGTCCGGCGACGTCGCGGGACCTCGACTTTGCTCGTGAACTGACTTGTAAAACCATGCTCCGCTATTACATCCAGCACGATCTGCTGTGGCAGGACGAGGCCTTCGATGTGGCCTGGGCCGGGCGGGAAAACTGGCTGATCGTCCGTGAGGATGTGCGGCTGGGTTATGTGAGCCTGAGTCGAGATGCAAGGGCGTTGTACATCCGTGAGTTGCACGTGCTCGAAGCGTTCCGGGGGCAGGGCGCCGGTTCCTGGGCGATTGATCAGGTATTGGCAATGGCGTGCAAGGAGCGACGCCCGGCATTGCGCCTGACGGTTTTTGAAAATAATCCGGCGAAAGCGTTATATGAGCGAAAGGGCCTGACAGTGGCAGGCAAAGATGAGTGTTTCCTGAGAATGCAGCGTGATGTCGATACCTCGTATCGCTGAAACACGCATAAAACAAGCCTTTCCAGACGTATTGATACTTTTTATATGACGCTTGCCGCTAGGTCTGCCAGTCGCTTTTTGCTAAGGTGTCGGCAACTCAATAAGACCATATCGCGAGGTGTCTGCTTGATTAGGGTGCTAGTAGTCGATGACCATGATCTCGTTCGTACAGGCATTACACGAATGCTGGCTGACATCGATGGCCTGCAAGTAGTCGGCCAGGCTGAGTCCGGGGAAGAATCCCTGCTCAAGGCGCGTGAGTTGAAACCCGATGTGGTGCTGATGGACGTCAAGATGCCGGGAATCGGTGGTCTTGAGGCAACGCGCAAACTGTTGCGCAGTCATCCTGATATCAAGGTTGTCGCGGTCACTGTGTGCGAAGAAGATCCGTTTCCTACACGTTTGTTGCAGGCCGGGGCCGCAGGCTACCTGACCAAGGGCGCCGGGTTGCCGGAAATGGTCCAGGCCATCCGTCTGGTGTTTGCCGGGCAGCGCTACATCAGCCCGCAGATTGCCCAGCAACTGGCGATCAAATCCTTTCAGCCGACCAACGATTCGCCCTTCGACGCACTGTCGGAGCGGGAAATCCAGATCGCGTTGATGATTGTCGGCTGCCAGAAGGTCCAGATCATTTCCGACAAACTGTGCCTGTCGCCCAAAACCGTGAACACCTACCGTTACCGAATTTTCGAAAAGCTTTCGATCAGCAGCGATGTCGAATTGACGCTGTTGGCGGTTCGTCACGGCATGGTTGATGCCAGCCTCTGAAAATGACTGACACCTTCGATCCAAGTGCTTTCCTGTCGACGGTCAGCGGACGCCCCGGCGTCTATCGCATGTTCGACAGTGAGGCACGCCTGCTCTACGTCGGCAAGGCCAAGAACCTCAAGAATCGGCTGTCGAGTTATTTCCGCAAGTCCGGCCTCGCACCGAAGACCGCTGCGCTGGTAGCGCGTATTGCCCAGGTCGAAACGACGATCACGGCCAACGAAACCGAAGCCTTGCTGCTTGAGCAGACGCTGATCAAGGAATGGCGTCCGCCCTACAACATCCTGCTGCGCGACGACAAATCCTATCCTTACGTGTTTCTTTCGGATGGCCAGTTCCCGCGATTGAGCATTCATCGCGGCGCAAAAAAGGCCAAGGGCAAGTATTTCGGTCCCTATCCCAGCGCCGGGGCGATTCGCGAAAGCCTGAGCCTGTTGCAAAAGACCTTTTTTGTTCGCCAGTGTGAAGACAGCTACTACAAGAACCGCACGCGGCCGTGCCTGCAATATCAGATCAAACGCTGCAAGGCGCCATGTGTGGGGCTGGTGGAACCGGAGGTCTACGCCGAGGACGTTCGTCACTCGGTGATGTTCCTCGAAGGGCGCAGCAATGCGCTGACCGACGAGTTGTCCGCCGGCATGGAAGAGGCGGCGATCAACCTCGAGTTCGAGCGTGCCGCCGAATTGCGCGACCAGATCTCGTTGCTGCGTCGGGTCCAGGATCAACAGAGCATGGAAGGCGGGACGGGGGACGTCGACGTCATCGCAGCGTTCGTCAACCCGGGCGGTGCCTGTGTTCATTTGATCAGCGTGCGCGGGGGGCGGGTGCTGGGGAGCAAGAACTTTTTCCCGCAGGTGGGTATTGAAGAAGACGTTTCTGAGGTCATGGCCGCATTTCTTGGTCAGTACTACGTCAGCAGCCCCGAGCGCGATTTGCCGAGCGAGCTGATCGTCAACGTGGTTCACGAAGACTTCCCGACCCTGATCGCCGCCATCGACGAGCTGCGTGGTCGCGAGCTGACCATCAGCCACAGGGTTCGTGGCACGCGGGCACGCTGGCAACAATTGGCCGTGACCAACGCCGAGCAGGCACTGGGCGCACGTCTGGCCAACCGCCAACATGTTGCGGCACGTTTCGAGGCGCTGGCCGACGTACTGAAGCTGGATGAGCCGCCGCAGCGCCTGGAGTGCTACGACATCAGTCACTCCAGCGGCGAAGCGACCGTGGCGTCTTGCGTGGTGTTCGGTCCCGAAGGTCCGATCAAGTCCGATTACCGTCGTTACAACATCGAAGGCGTCACGCCGGGCGATGACTACGCCGCGATGCACCAGGCGTTGACCCGACGCTTCAGTAAACTGAAGGACGGGGAGGGCAAGCTGCCGGACATTCTGCTGGTGGACGGCGGCAAGGGGCAGTTATCCATGGCGCGCGACGTACTCAACGAACTGGCGGTGCCGGACCTGATTTTGCTGGGCGTGGCCAAGGGCGCGACACGCAAGGCCGGTTTCGAAACCTTGTACCTCAACGATGCCGCCCACGAATTTACCTTGCGCGGCGATTCTCCGGCGCTGCATTTGATTCAGCAGATCCGCGATGAAGCCCACCGATTCGCCATTACCGGGCACCGTGCCCGTCGTGGCAAAACGCGCCGCACGTCTACGCTTGAGGGCGTAGCCGGGGTGGGTCCGACCCGGCGGCGCGATTTGTTGAAACATTTTGGTGGATTGCAGGAGCTGTCTCGTGCCAGCATCGAAGAGATCGCCAAAGCACCCGGGATCAGTAAAAAGCTCGCAGAGTTGATTTATGCAAATCTGCACAGCGAGTAGAATGCCACCTCACCTCGTAGCCAGTTGTGCCGATGAATATCCCTAATCTGATTACCGTTCTACGCGTCCTGCTCATTCCGATCTTCATTTTACTGTTCTACCTGCCTTACCAATGGAGCTACCTGGCGTCCGCTTCGGTCTTCGCTTTTGCCGCTGCCACAGACTGGCTGGACGGTTACCTGGCGCGCCGTCTGGAGCAAAGTACACCGTTCGGGGCGTTCCTCGATCCGGTGGCTGACAAGCTGATGGTCGCCGTGGCGCTGGTGCTGCTGGTGCAGGAGCACGGTAATTTGTGGCTTACACTGCCGGCCGCCGTGATCATCGGGCGCGAGATTGTCGTCTCGGCGCTACGCGAGTGGATGGCCGAGCTCGGTGCTCGCGCTCACGTCGCGGTGTCGAACCTGGGCAAATGGAAAACGGCCGCGCAAATGCTCGCGCTGGTGATCCTGCTGGCCAATCCGTCGGACTTCACGTTCTGGGTTCTGGTGGGGTACGCCTTGCTGCTGATCTCTGCGGGCCTGACATTGTGGTCCATGGTCCAATATTTGCGGGCTGCCTGGCCGCATCTGAAGACCGACGTGGAAAAGAAATAAACTTTTTTGAATCAAAGGGTTGACGGGGCTTCTGGATTCTATAGAATGCGCCACACCAAGACGCGGGAATAGCTCAGTTGGTAGAGCACGACCTTGCCAAGGTCGGGGTCGCGAGTTCGAGTCTCGTTTCCCGCTCCAAGATTTACAAAAACGCCACTCAATGAGTGGCGTTTTTGTTTGTGTGCTATTTGTCATTTCGTCTTCGGAAAAGAGGCTCAGGCCTCTTTTTTTGTGCCTTTTTTTCGGCGAAGGCGCCCACGCACCGGGTGGTTTGAATTCGGCATGCAACGATCGGCCGCTCGCAGGCTCATATAAACACTACCCGCGCCTGGGTTCCGACTGCGAGTGAATGGGCTTATGACGATGGCAGACAAGGATTATGTGGCTTGGCTGGTTGAGCAATCGATGCTGAATACGGCCAGACAGCGAGCGAAACTGTACTCCGGGCAAGGGCGAATGTGGCAGCAACCCTTCGCCCATACCCGGCCCCGCGATGCCTCGGCACTCGCTTCTGTGTGGTTCACCGCATATCCCGCGTCGATTATCACCGCAGAAGGCGAGACGGTCTTGCAGGCGCTAAGCAATGAAACGCTTTGGCATGCACTGTCGGAAATCGGCATTCAAGGCATTCACAACGGGCCATTGAAAACCTCAGGTGGTTTGCAGGGGTGCGAGCACACGCCGACCATCGACGGTAATTTCGATCGCATCAGCTTCGGCATTGATCCTGAGCTGGGCACCGAGGCGCAGTTGCAAGGGCTGAGCCGAATCGCCGCGGCACACAACGCGGTCATCATCGACGATGTGATTCCGTCTCACACCGGTAAAGGCGCGGATTTTCGTCTCGCGGAGATGGCCTATGAGGACTATCCGGGGCTCTACCATATGGTGGAAATCCGCGAAGAAGACTGGCCGTTGCTGCCGGATGTGCTCGAGGGGCGCGATGCACAGAATCTCGGTCCGCTGCAGGTCGATGCGTTGCGGGACAAGCATTACATCGTCGGTCAGTTACAGCGGGTGATTTTCTTCGAGCCGGGAGTGAAGGAAACCGACTGGAGTGCAACGCCCGTGGTGATCGGTGTCGACGGCAAGCCGCGGCGCTGGGTGTATCTGCATTATTTCAAGGAAGGCCAGCCTTCGCTCAACTGGCTGGACCCAAGCTTCGCTGCGCAACAGATGATCATCGGGGATGCGTTGCACGCGGTCGATGTGATGGGCGCGAAAATTCTGCGACTGGATGCCAACGGCTTTCTGGGCGTCGAGCGCAAGCTGGACGGTACGGCCTGGTCCGAAAGCCATCCACTGTCGATCACCGGCAATCAGTTGCTCGGCGGGGCCATTCGCAAGGCGGGCGGCTTCAGTTTCCAGGAGTTGAATCTGACCATCGACGATATCGCGTCGATGTCCCACGGCGGGGCGGATTTGTCTTACGACTTCATCACCCGCCCGGCCTGCCAGCATGCCTTGCTCATGGGCGATACCGAGTTCTTGCGCCTGATGTTGCGCCAGGTTCACGCCTATGGCATCGACCCCGCGTCTTTGATTCATGCCCTGCAAAACCACGACGAACTGACGTTGGAGCTGGTGCATTTCTGGACCCTGCATGCCCATGACACGTTCCTCTATCAGGGGCAGACTTTTCCCGGCAGCATCCTGCGCGAACACATTCGCGAGCAGATGTACGAACGCCTGTCCGGAGAGCACGCGCCCTACAACCTGAAATTCGTCACCAATGGCGTGTCCTGCACCACGGCCAGCATCATCACGGCCGCGCTGGGCATTCGTGATCTGAATGCGATTACCACGGCAGACATCCAACAGATTCGCCAGGTGCATTTACTGTTGGTCATGTACAACGCCATGCAGCCTGGCGTGTTTGCGCTTTCCGGTTGGGACCTGGTGGGGGCATTGCCGCTGCCGGCGGAGGAGGTGGCGCACTTGATGCTCGATGGCGATACCCGCTGGATTCATCGCGGCGCCTATGATCTGGTCGACCTCAATCCCGAAGCGGCGCTGTCCGCCGGGCAGATGCCGCGCCCGAAAACGCTGTATGGCAGTCTGCCCAGCCAACTGAAAGACCCGGACTCCTTTGCTTCGCAGCTGAAGAAAATCCTCGCGGTGCGCCGTTCCTATGACATTGCCGCCAGTCGGCAAATCTTGATTCCCGACGTCGAGCACCCAGGCCTGCTAATCATGGTTCACGAATTGCCGGCCGGCAAAGGGACACAAATCACCGCGCTGAACTTCAGTGCGCAGCCAATCACCGAAACGCTGCATCTGCCCAACATTGCACCGGGTCCGGTGGTCGACATCATTAACGAGCGCGTCGAAGGCGACCTGAGTGCCGAGGGCGAGTTCACCATCACTTTGGACCCTTACGAAGGCCTAGCGCTGCGGGTTGTCAGCAGTTCGCCGATGATTTGACCGGTTACCGGGCGCACGTCACTTCGTCGTCAGAGGTAAACATCGGCAAGCGCTGCAACATCCAGTGCAACAACTCCTGAGCAGGGGCGGCCAGCGGTCGGCCGGACTTCACCAGCAGTTTGGCTTCCACGCCCAAAAACAGTGGATGGTCGATCAGCACCGCCGCGAGGTTGCCCTGTTCGATTTCTCGATAGGCTGCGAATTCGCCGAGCAACGAGGCGAAATCTCCAGAGGCCACCAGGCGCTTGAGTGCTGCGAGGGAGTTGCTGACCAGCGCCGGGCGGATTTCGATCTTCTCGGCGTACTCGAGCATCTTTATCGCATGACCGATACCGAATGTGGTGGGCGTCAACACCAGTTGGCAGGCCAGTATGTCCTCGACGGTTGCCGTTCCACCTCGTACTGCCAACGGGTGATCGGGACGAACCAGCAGCATCACCGGCTGCGATGACGTCGCACGATAATCGACCTGCGAGTGCGGCGGAGGATTATAGGCAAGGCCGATGTGCGCACGGTTTTCGGCGACTTCGTTCAGTACGTCGTCGACGGGAAGGATGTCCAGCCGGACATCGAGCTTCGGGTACTGTTTGCAGAAGGGGGCCAGCACGTTGTCGACCAAGGCATCGACATAGCCCTCGCTGATGACGACTCGCACCTGGCCTTGTTGCAGGCCCTTGATCGCTTGAAGCTGGTCTTCGAGCTTCTCCTGGTGTGATCGATAGCCGCGCCAGAACTCCAGCAAATGCGCCGCCGCTTCGGTGGGCTGTACGCCACGCGCCTGACGCTCGAACAGTTTCGCGCCCAGTTCCTCTTCCAGCAGCTTGATCTGGCGCGTGATAACGGAGGGCGACGTATTGATGCTGTCCGCCGCGCCACGAATCGAGCCGTGGACCAGTACCTCGTGAAAATACCGCAGCCGTTGTTGGTTGATCTCGCGCATCCCGGGCCCTCCCTCCAGAAAGTTTGTGTTGTCTGTAGAGCAACGATACACGAACTTAGTTGCTCTTGCTGGTCGCGTGGTGCCGGTGCAACATTCCTTGGCACGAACGTAGACCAACAAGAATAATTGGAGACTCGCATGTCAACCTTACTGACACCGGCAAGCAGTGATGCTGTTTCTGCCCTTTACCGCAAGCTCAATTGGCGGCTGTTGCCCCTCCTGTTCATTTGCTACGTTTTTGCGTATCTGGACCGGATCAACGTCGGCTTTGCCAAACTGCAAATGCAAAATGATCTCGGGCTTTCCGATGCGGCCTACGGCGCGGGCGCAGGGATTTTCTTTCTGGGGTATGTGTTGTTCGAGATACCAAGCAATTTGATGTTGCCGAAGGTGGGGGCGCGAAAAACCTTCAGCCGCATCCTGGTGTGCTGGGGCATCACCTCGGCCTGCATGCTGTTCGTGCGAAACGTGCCGATGTTTTACGCAATGCGTTTTCTGCTGGGCGTCTTCGAAGCCGGTTTTGCCCCGGGGATGATCTATTACCTGTCCTGCTGGTACGGTCCGAAGCGGATGGCGCGGGCCATTGCGATTGTGTTTATCGCCGGCCCCATCGGCGGCATTATTGGCGGTCCGCTGTCGGCCTGGCTGATCACCACGTTCGAAGGCGTTGGCGGTCTGGCTGGCTGGCAATGGATGTTTTTGATTGAAGGCCTGCCGTGCGTGTTCCTCGGCATCCTGACCTTTTTCGTTCTTTCCAATCGACCCTCAGAGGCCCGCTGGCTGAGTGTCGAAGAAAGGAGACTGCTGGAGAGTGAACTCGGTGCATCGTCGGGGCGAGCCCATTCATTCCGGGCGGTGTTGCGCGACCCGAAAATCTACATCTTGGCGTCAGCCTACTTCTGCATCATCTTCTCGATCTACGCCATGAGTTTCTGGCTGCCGGCAATCCTCAAGGCCCAGGGTGTCAACGACACCATGCAGCTGGGTTGGTATGCCGCGATTCCCTATGTCGCTGCAGCATGCGGCATGTACTGGATAGGGCGTCGATCCGACCGCGTCAGTGAACGACGCTATCACTGCGCAATACCTGCGGGCATCGGTGCGATCCTGCTGCTCATGTATCCCTTTGCCGACGGCAATCTGATGGCATCGCTGGTGCTGCTGACCCTGGCGACCGCCATGATGTTCATGGCCTACACCGTCTTGTGGGCGATGCCCTCCGAACACATCAAGGGTGATGCGGCGGCGGGCGGCATCGCCTTGATCAACACCATCGGTCTTTCCGGCGGCTTCTGGGGGCCTGCGGTGATTGGCTGGGCAAAAACGGCAACCGGCAGCGCCAACCTCGGCATCGTTATTGTCGGCGGCGTCTTCCTGTGTGCAGCGTTCGTGATCCTTGCCACCAAACGGCAAACCCGTGATCGCCCGGTTTCTGAATACAGCGCGGGTTGATCAGCCGCCTTCCACTTGATCAATCGTGTTCCGAAAGGAACCCTTTTAAAGAGAGAACCCACATGCTTTTACACCTATCGACCTGGGCCGAGATCGGGCAATTCCTTGAGCGTAGCCGCACCATCGTGATCCCGATCGGCTCCAATGAACAGCACGGCCCGACCGGTCTTCTGGGCACTGACTGGATGTGCCCGGAAATCATTGCGGGCGAAGCGCAGAAAACTGCCGACATCCTGATCGCGCCGACCTTCAACATCGGCATGGCCCAACACCATCTTGGATTCCCCGGGACCATTTCACTTCGCCCTTCGACGTTCATAGCGGCCATTGGCGACTGGGTCCGTTCGTTGGCCGCTCACGGCTTTGAAAAAATCCTCTTCCTCAATGGCCACGGCGGCAACGTTGCATCGATTGAAGCGGCGTTCTCGGAGCTCTACGCCGAAGCAAGCTTCGCCCGACGCCCCGCCGGGTTCGCGTTGAAATTGTGCAACTGGTGGGATCTGGAGGGGATCGGTGAGCTGGCGCGGGAGCAGTTTCCGACCGGCCATGGCATTCATGCCACGCCATCCGAGATTGCCGTAACCCAATGGGCCTACCCGGATTCCATCAAATCCGCCGGGTACTCGCCGCAGATCGCGCCGTGGGGGCCGATTCGCGATGCGCTGGATTTCCGCGCACGCCATCCGGATGGCCGCATGGGGTCGGATCCGTCCCTTGCCACCCCGGATAAAGGTCGTGAACTGGTGATGTTGGCAGCACAGAGCCTGGTGCAGGAACTCGACGCCTTCAGCCGCGAATCGATACCTGGCTAAACAACCCGATCAACACCTTTACAACTTGGTCAGCGCCCGGTAATCCCGGGCGTTGGCACATCCTGTGCGAGGAAAATCCCATGATTGAACATGACGTTTACATTCGCCTGAAAAACCTCGGTATCGAGTTGCCCACCACCGGCGCTCCCGCCGCAGCCTAGGTAATGAGTGCGCAGCGTGGCAATGTCGTTTACTTGTCCGGCCATATTGCGAAGCAAGAAGGCAAAGTCTGGACAGGAAAACTGGGTGAAACGCTGACGACAGAGGAGGGCTATGCGGCCGCGCGTTCGACCGCCATCGATTTGTTGGCGACATTGCAGGCTCATCTTGGCGACCTGAATCGGGTCACGCGGATTGTCAAAGTGCTGAGTCTGGTGAATTCAACTTCCCGTTTCACCGAGCAGCATCTGGTCACGAACGGCGCCTCGGAGCTGTTTGCCGATGTGTTTGGGGATAAGGGAAAACACGCGCGCTCGGCATTCGGTGTGGCTCAGATCCCGTTGGGCGCCTGTGTCGAAATCGAGATGACCGTGGAAGTCAGTTGAAGGCCGGGTAACGGTGAAAGGTGTTATGTGGGGGCGAAGTTATTCGCCCCCACCATTGTTTTGAGCACTCAGAACAGCGTCCAGGTGTAACTGATGATCAGTCGGTTCTCGTTAATATCGGTGCGGTAGTTGGAGCGCGCCATCGCGTTGCGCACTCGCACGCCGAGGCCTTTCAGCGGGGCGGCCTGGAAGGTGTAACTGAGGTCCAGGTCACGCTCCCGATCTTTGCCCTCATAGCCCATCCCCGTCTTCACATTATCGCCGCTGACATAACGCGTGCTGGCTAACAGTCCAGGCACACCCAGCGCCGCGAAGTCATAGTCATAGCGCAGTTGAAAGGAGCGCTCATGGGTGGAGACGAACTCGTAGGTTGGCAGTTCGTTCGGCAAGATGTGGCACTCGCAGCCGCTCCGGTGTCGAGAGCGATGCTCGCTCCATTGACCAATGGCAGCAAGAGCAACTTTATTCAGAGTTCGTTGCTCTGAAGGCAACGATGAGCTCAAGGCGTGAAAAGACTTTTTCAGGAGGCTGGATCAGGACGATCAACGAGACGGACCCGCCAGAATAGCGGGTCCGAAGGGAGGGATCAGAGCTTCGGCAGCTGCCCGATGCGCCCCATCATTTCGGTCACGATCTGCAGGTCGAGCAGGAACTGGTCGACGGTCTTGAACTCGTTGTCGGTGTGGCCGGTGTACTTGTTCTCGGGCCGCGCCAGACCGAACTGCACGCCATTGGGCAACTCATGGACCGAAGTGGCGCCGGCGGAGGTGCCGAATTTGTGTTCCATGCCAAGGTTTTCACTGGCCACGGCCAGCAAGGCCTTGACCCATTCACCCTCGGGGTTGCGGTACATCGGTTCGGCGATCGAGTAATCGAAGGCCACCGCAACCTGGGATTTCTTGCTCCAGGCGTCCAGCTTGTCGGCGATTTCACGCTTGAGCACTTCCGGGGATTTGCCCTTCGGCACGCGCAGGTTGACCGCAAGCTTGAAGGCTTTTTCATCCTGTCCGACAAAGGTCAGGGAACTGGTCAGCGGCCCCATAAATGCATCGGAAAAACCGACCGCCAATTTGCCACCCAGGTAGTCCAGGCCCCAGTTGTCTGCGGCATAGCGGGCGGCGTCGGTGATGTGGTTGTGCTTGAGGGCGACCTTGTCGTCGAGGCTGTTGATGAACACCAGCATTCTTGCCACCGGGTTGATGCCGGATTCGGGCTCGGAGGAGTGGGCCGAAACGCCAGTGACCGTGAGCTTGACG
Organism: Pseudomonas sp. O230; assembly: GCF_045447035.1. Taxonomy (NCBI): domain Bacteria; kingdom Pseudomonadati; phylum Pseudomonadota; class Gammaproteobacteria; order Pseudomonadales; family Pseudomonadaceae; genus Pseudomonas; species Pseudomonas sp. O230. Next base: position 175,266 of record NZ_JBJGXN010000014.1, read on the forward strand.
TCCTTGCCGACGACCTTGGCCGTCACGTCGAAGTCGCCGCCATTGCGCTTGGCATAATCGGTACCGGCCTTTTGCAGGCTGGCGGCCAGTTCAACAGGCTTGTCACTCAGTAGAGTGACGACCGAAGCCGACGGAATCTGGTTGGTGGCCAGGCCGCCGGTCATCGAGACGATTTCAGCGCCTTTGCCGTCAGCCTTGCGCTTGGGGAAGTTGGCCATGACGGTGCCGTAGCCTTTTTCGGCAATCACCACCGGGTAGCCGCCATCCAGCGCCAGGTTGTAGTTGGGTGTCGGATTGTGTTCGAAGTAATAGGGAATGGCGTCGCCGCTGGTTTCCTCGGTGGTGTCCACCAGCAGCTTGAAATTCCTCGCCAGCGGCAGTTTTTCTTCCTTGATGACTTTCATCGCGTAGAGCGCTACCACGATGCCGTTCTTGTCATCCTCGGTGCCCCGGCCATACATGCGATCGCCGATCAGCGTGACCTTGAATGGATCGAGGCGAGTACCGTCTTTCAGAACCCAGTTTTCCGGGGTCACGGGCACTACGTCGGCGTGGGCGTGAATGCCGACCACTTCATCGCCAGTGCCCTCGAGAGAGATCTCATAGACGCGGTTGTCGATGTTGCGAAAGTTAAGGTTGAAGGCCTGGGCCAGGCTTTTGATCTTGTCGGCGATCTTGATGAATTCAGGGTTGTCGTGCTGGGCAACGCCGTCCACGTTGAAGGTCGGGATGGCCACCAGTTCGCGCAGCGTCTCGGTGGCGGCGCTGCCGTACTTCACTCGCGCATAGAGCCCAAGCAGGCGATGGATTTCGTTCTGCTGGCCGGCGGAAAGGGTCTTATTGTCCAGAAAGGCACTGATTGCCGGGCCGAGGTCATCGGTTTTGGCCAGATCGGTCTTGCCCAGGCTGGTCAGGAACTGCCTGAAATCAGTGGCCGATGCATCACTGAACGTTTTGAGGATGGTCGCGCTCTGTTCCGGGGTAATGTTGGCGTGCGCGGCCGTGGTGAACGATGAAAGGCTGGCCAGCATCAAGGTGGTTGCGGCCAGGTGCTTGAGTGAGAAGTCCATTGCTGGGGGCATTCCTTTGCAGGGAGTGAGTTAGAAGTGTTTGATTAATGAAACAAAACGTTTCCAACCTACCACCACGGGGGCGCAACAGGGGAGCCCTGACGCGGGATCTGTCGCACAGCCATGCAAAAGCGGCGCAGAAATGAAAAAGAGACTCGAGCCCGTTTTCGCGGCGAGTTTTACAAGATGTGTGCAGATTAAGCATTGGCTGGAGATGTTGTAGGGTAACAATTGATGACATTTGTGCACTTTTATAAAGCCGCGCTGCCTCTCGCTGCACTATGCGAAGGCAAGAGCGACCTGTTTTCACGGTGAATTCAATGCAGAAACGTCAGAAAGACCGCCCCTGAGCAGCACTTTCGTGATCTGGCACAAACACTGCAATACACCGAACAGGCCCAACCTGAACGCAATCGTGTGGGCAGCCCCCTCGGTCAACGACGATCGAATCATGGGCAACATCGGTGGATCAGGCATAGACGTCTGGTGCTAACACCGCAAAAGAACAGGCAAAGACGCCTGGAACCGCAAGGTTTCAGGCGTTTTTTTTTGCTTTTTGAACCGTTTTAGCCGGGTGCTTCTTATGAATTCCAATGTTGCCGCGTTGAACAAAGTGCAAACGCTGATCGTGATCGGCAATGGCATGGTCGGACACCATTGCGTCGAGCAGTTGATCGAGCGGGGCGCTCTTGATCAGTATCGACTGCACGTCTTCAGCGAGGAGCCGATGCGCGCCTACGACCGCGTGCATTTGTCCGAGTACTTCACCGGCCGCGATGCCGAGTCGCTGGCCCTGTCCGATGCGTCGCTTTACCAGACGCCGGGCGTCACTCTGCATTTAGGTGTGCCGGTGCTGGAAATTGACCGCGCTCGTCGCCAGGTGATGACCGCGCAAGGCTGCATTCCTTACGACAAATTGGTATTGGCCACCGGTTCCTACCCGTTTGTGCCGCCAGTCGAAGGCGCCGAAGGCGATTCGCGTCTGGTGTATCGAACCCTTGAAGACCTCGACGCGATCCGTGCCGCCGCGGCCAACGCACGACGCGGCGTGGTGGTCGGCGGTGGCCTGCTGGGCCTGGAAGCCGCCAACGCCCTGAAAAGCCTCGGTCTGGAAGCGCATGTCGTAGAGTTCGCCCCGCGCCTGATGCCGGTGCAACTGGACGACATGGGGGGCCTTGCGCTGAAGTCGCAGATCGAAAGACTCGGTGTCGGTGTGCACCTGTCGCGCGCCACTCAATCGATCAGTGCGGGCGAGGAGTATCGCTACCGCATGAATTTCGCCAACGACGAGTTTCTGGAAACCGACCTGATCGTGTTCTCGGCCGGCATCCGTGCACAGGATGCGTTGGCCCGGCAATGTGCGCTGGACATCGGTCCACGCGGCGGCGTGGTGATTAACGACGAATGCCTGAGCAGCGATCCGGATATTTACGCCATCGGCGAGTGCGCCTCCTGGAATGGCGGGCTGTTCGGCCTGGTCGCGCCGGGTTACCAGATGGCGCGCGGTGTGGCGGCACGTCTGTGCAACGCCACGGCCGAGCCGTTTCTGGGGGCCGACATGTCAACCAAACTCAAGCTGCTGGGCGTCGACGTCGGCTCCATCGGCGATGCGCACGGCCACACGCCGGGTGCGCGCAGCTTTCAGTTCATCGACGAAACCACGGCCAGCTATCGGCGGCTGGTGGTGGATGCCTCCGGCAAACACGTCATCGGCGCGGTGCTGGTCGGCGACAACCGCTATTACGACACGCTGCTGCAATACATGCAGAACGCAATTGCCTTGCCGGCGGAGCCCGCCAGCCTGATCCTGCCGTCATCCGAAGGCGCGCCGACGTTGGGGCCGGGCGCGCTGCCGGAATCGGCCACGGTCTGCTCGTGCCACAACGTCACCAAGGGTTCCATCTGCTCGGCCATCGATGGCGGTTGCACCGACCTGGGGCTGCTCAAGTCTCAGACCAAGGCCTGCACAGGCTGCGGCGGTTGCGCCGGTCTGCTCAAGCAAGTCTTCGAGCACGAGCTGATTGCCCGTGGCGTCAGTGTCGATAAAAGCCTGTGCGAACACTTCGCTTATACCCGTCAGGAGCTGTATGCGCTGGTCCGCGTAGAAGGGGTGATCACCTTCGAGGAACTGCTGGCCAAACATGGCCGTGGCCACACCGGGTGCGACGTTTGCAAACCGGCCGTGGGCTCGATCCTCGCGTCGTGCTGGAACCAGCCGATCATGGATGCCTCGCTGGTGCCGTTGCAGGACACCAACGACACCTTCATGGCCAACATGCAGAAAAACGGCACTTATTCGGTGGTGCCGCGCATTCCCGGTGGCGAGATCACCGCCGACAAACTGATAGCGATCGGTGTGGTGGCGAAAAAATACGACCTCTACACCAAAATCACCGGTGGCCAGCGAATCGACCTGTTCGGCGCGCAGTTGCATGAGTTGCCGGACATCTGGGCCGAGCTGATCGAAGCCGGTTTCGAAACCGGGCACGCCTACGGCAAATCGACCCGGACGGTGAAGTCTTGCGTCGGCAGTACCTGGTGCCGTTATGGCGTGCAGGACAGCGTACAAATGGCGCTGACCATCGAAGACCGCTACAAGGGGTTGCGCTCGCCGCACAAGCTTAAGTTCGCGGTGTCCGGTTGCACCCGTGAGTGCGCCGAAGCCCAGAGCAAAGACGTCGGCGTGATCGCCACCGAGAAGGGCTGGAACCTCTACATCGCCGGTAACGGCGGCATGCGCCCGCGTCACGCCGAGTTGTTCGCCACCGATCTCGACGACGCCACGCTGATCCGCTACATCGACCGCTTCCTGATGTTCTACATCCGCACCGCCGATAAACTGCAACGCACCTCGGTGTGGCGCGAAAGCCTGGAGGGCGGCCTCGATTTCCTCAAAGAGGTGATCATCAACGACAGCCTCGGGCTTGGCGCCGAACTCGAATCGCAGATGCAATGGGTGGTCGACCGCTATGAATGCGAGTGGGCCAATGCCCTCAAAGACCCGGAAAAGCTCAAGCGCTTCCGGACCTTCGTCAACGATAAACGCCCGGATCCGGACATCCATTTTGTCCAGGAACGCGGGCAACGGCGCCCCATCATGGCCGCCGAACTCAACCTGATTCCTGTCACCGAGGAGATTGCCTGATGAGCCAGTCCACTACCCAACGCATCGATTCCCTGAGCAACAACGATGTCTGGCAAACCGTGTGCGCACAGCAGGACCTCGTCTCTAACTCCGGCGTCGTCGTGTGGCTCGACGGCGCACAAGTGGCGCTGTTCTACCTGCCGGGCGCCGGGGGTCGAAGCCTCTTCGCCATCGACAACCATGACCCGCAATCCGGGGCGAACGTCATCGGGCGCGGGTTGGTCGCCAGCATCAAGGGCGATCTGGTTGTTGCTTCACCGATCTATAAACAGCATTTCCGCCTGGAGGACGGCAGTTGCCTGGAGTACCCGCAGCAGCGTTTGCGGGTCTGGCCGGTGCGGCTGAACGGCGGCGTGGTGGAAGTCGGGGTGGCTTGAGTTCAAGCCTCGGCAATGCGCAACGATAGCTGAGGTATCCATGAAAACAGCCGCACAGCTGCTAAAACTGAAGGTCGTGCAAAACCAGCACGTGCATAGCATCGCGCCGGACCAGATGGTGAAAGAGGCAATCGTCGAGCAAGTCGATTTGATTCGGCAGTTGGAATACTACATTCGTGGGCATTAAGCGGGGCGGGGGTACGTCGAAGGCGGTTTGGGGGATGTCGGTGAAGAGTCGCGCCTGCATTCAAACATGCAAAGCGCCCGACAAATTTTTTTTGAAATCAAGGGGTTGCCAGCCTTCGGAAATCAGTACATAATTCACGCCATCGAAAGCAGTGAACGCTTAAAAAGCTCAATGTTTTCAAGGAGTTAGATCTAGAGTCTTCTCCAAGTCTGTACGCGTTTGGTGTTGTTCTACATGACATCAGATGTTTGAGGCCGAGTAGCAAAATGGTTATGCAGTGGATTGCAAATCCACCTACGCCGGTTCGATTCCGACCTCGGCCTCCACTTTTAAAAGCCCGTAGATCAACGATTTGCGGGTTTTTTTATGCCCTAAGAAAAGTGAAGTGTTCCGCAATTTTTGGGTGGCGCTTCGCAACAATGTAGTGCTCCTCGTCGGTTTCCCTTGGAGGTGCCTTGATCATCTTATTGGTTGGTCCATAAAAAATCATTTGCCCGGTCACCGCATATACCAACACCAAAGTTGGAGGGCAATTCGTGATATTTTTCTAAATCGCTTGCGGTGATTACTTTTAATCCTGCCCCGTTGGGAGTCTTTCTCTGATAGACATGGCTGATTTTATAAGTCTGATTTTATATATTTTTTCGTCTTGCTTTTTTTCGCACTATTGTTCAAGAAATAAAATTGCGAGGTCTGGTTGGATTTTATTGCATTCAGATATAAATCCATCGATTGCCTGAGGGGTGTCAACAGAACTGGCGACACTACGTTTGACCTCTGCAATTAGGAACTTACCGTCTGTTGTGGTGATTAGGTTAACTTCATTAGTACAATTTTTGTCTTCGTGATTGACGCGAAAATTAACTTCTCTACAGGGTATAACTGACCGACTTATGCCGTTTTTTACCTGTCGCGAAGGACGGCAACCGGCTCGAAGCCGACAGTCGGTAGTGCTGCGGCTGTGAAACGGGTGAAGAGATCAACAAGCAATTGCATAGCTGCGATTGAGCGTGCAGAGCGAATGCGGATTCGCAAGTTAAAGCCCAAAAAGCACAAGCTCAATCGTCTGGCTGTATAGCTTAGTTTTTCTTCTTAATTAATTTGTTCATGTAGTACTTGAGGCTGAAACGATCTTTGGGCCTTGGTTTGTAGTGGGTTTTGTTTCTTTGCGTTGGATCGATCACCAAGGTACCTGCGGTATAGTAATAAAGCGCTATCGACCGGCGAGTAATGTGTTCCGGGGTTGTCAATGGCTCTGGGTGCCCATGGTTGCTGTCTTTGTCCGTATTAAAAATGACGCAGCGATTGTAAATAGGCAGGATTTTTTTAAGGCAGGTCTTCATGTGGACATCCCACAGTTCCAGATTGCCTCCATATTCTTCTTTCCAGTCTTTATTTAGATAAATAATAATATTCAGTCTGCGTTCGACGTTAAGCTTTTTGTTAAGCCTGAAGTCCGAGTGCACCCCCAGAAAACCACCGCTTTTCGTTTCATGCAAGCCGCCACCGGCAAAGTAGGGGTCAGGTATCAAGCCTTCGATGCCTGTTAACTTCTCAAGAAATTGCAGCATGGGTGCGGAGTTGAAAGCATTGAAAATCGTCTTTAAAAATGGAGAGCATTCGTTTGGACTGATTTGGCGTTTTCGTTGCCCTTTATAGCCTCGCTCGTAGAGCATCTCGTTGTTGGTTGGCTCGACCGGAAAATCTGAGCAAATACTTGCAATCAGATCTTCGTGCAAGAAGTTGTCGATGATTATGTGCGGAAATGGCGTCGCCTGAACATAGTGGCTAGCCAATGAGTCACCAAAGGCGCTGGCGTTGTTCTGGTCGAAATCAAGCTCGGGTGAGAGAGTGATGGGTAGTGCTTGAGTGATGACTGCCATTGTTATCTCCGATAACTTAATACAACGACTTTTGGGTGACCTAAAGCAAAGTCGAACGCACGGCTCGTGCAGGCCGTTGTAGCTTAAGGTTTACTGTTAACGTTGTTCAGACGCTTAAGTATATTATTGTACATTTTGGTTCGTCTATGAGTCTTTCCATAGCCGCCAGCCGCTGCGACAGTACCAGCCTGGATATGATCAAGATAGCTGAAGATTTTACGTGGCGATAAAGTTTCAATGTCATAGCCAAGCTCGGTCATGCGGTCTTGAAGGGTATATCCAGGAACACGATCATCCATCGAAAAGTGCATGCCGTGCTGTTTGACGAGTTTGCAGTTCCACAATGTGCAGAAGCTCTTCAAATAGACCTCTCTGTATGGTTTTGGTTCTCTGGATCGTAATCCCATAGAGGTTTTAAGGCGTCTGTAATGATATTTTAGTAGTCGTGAACTAAAGCGCCAAACAGTTCTCGCGGTGCCTCGATTGATTTGCTCTACACAGCCGATGGCTACAACATTTTTATTTTTTATGCACTTGTTTAGCATCATCGGGAAGACATTTTTATCGAAAATAAATGTATCGGTATGCATCAAGAACAAATAATCAGTTTCAATTCGCTCCAATACCAGGTCGAGTGCTTTGCCATGTGCGATATGGCCTGGTTCTGGTTCAGAAACAGATCGTTCTATTAAGTTGATCCAGTCAAGTGTTCGTAAGTATTTGGTGCTTTCATCGGCCGAATAGTTGTCAACCACCCATATTGGGACATTGTTGTCACCTAGGTGCTGGTGCAATAACTCTAAGCATATCTTAGTGATTTCTGGTGTTTTGTAATTAACTATGACTATGCTGAAGTTGTTGGGGGGATCAGTCAGTGAGCTAGTGCTGTTCATTGTTTGGGTGCTCAATTATATTATATTTATATGTGGGGGTTATTGAGTCTGTATCCGGTTTCGTGTATTTGTCTGTCCAAGGTTTGCGCACCTATAAAGTTAAATCTTTAAGTCGCTTTGTCATGCACTAAATTAACATGGCTTACTCGCGCCTGATGAAGGGCATTGGATACCGCCCTCATCGTATAAGGATCCACTCTATAGGTAAACATCCATGAAATAATTCGTTACATCGGAATGCTGGTCAGGTATGTCCACCCGGTAAATTCGAATGTGTACAACGTCTCGGATCCTGAGACAGCTGAAGCTATCGTTCGTGCTGCACGGTTAGCGAGCCGCTCCGCTAACGTTGGCTTAAAGCTGCAAATTACAGCTTCCAGGCACCTTGACAAGCCGTACAAGAGTCTTCGCCGCGAGACAATTGAGTGAATGGCTTGATGCAGCGTTCTCAAGCGTGACGATCAT
>NZ_JBJGXN010000015.1:0-121228 GCF_045447035.1 Pseudomonas sp. O230
CGTACAGCATTACCGGACAGCTCCCGGCTGCCACAGTCTCCCGACAATGCTAAGGTTCGGCCCTAGCTTTTGTATTTTTCCAAGGAAGCCTTTATGCCGGACGCGACGTCCCTCAGTGCTGGTTTTATGGTGGTTCACGGTAACCGCCTGGACGAGTTGCGCAGCTTGGTGGTCAGCTGGATGCGGCGATACCCGCTGGCTCCCTTGGAAAATGAAATTGCTCTGGTGCAGAGTAATGGCATCGCCCAGTGGCTAAAGCTGGCACTGGCGGAAGACCCGGAAGAGGACGATATGGGCGGTTGCGGAATCGCCGCAGCCATCGACGTGCAGTTGCCGGGCAGCTTCATGTGGCAGCTCTATCGCATGGTGCTTGGCCGGGACGAAATTCCCGCCAAGTCTTTACTCGATAAAGCCCCGCTGACCTGGCGTCTCATGCGACTGCTTCCGCAGTTGATAGACAAGCCGCACTTCGAGCCTCTGCAACGCTTTCTCACCAATGACACTGACTTGCGCAAACGCTATCAATTGGCCGAACGACTTGCTGACCTGTTCGACCAATATCAGGTGTACCGAGCCGACTGGCTTGAAGACTGGGCTGAAGGTCGGCATCAGTTGCGCAACGGTCGCGGCGAATCGAAACCCTTGACCCCGGCCAATTGCTGGCAAGCGGAATTGTGGCGTGCGTTGTTGCTGGATGTGGGGGAACAAGGCATGGCGCAAAGTCGTGCCGGCGTCCATCAGCGGTTTATCGAGCGCATCAACAACCTCGATGTGGCGCCCGCTGGATTACCGTCCCGAGTTATCGTTTTCGGGATTTCTTCTCTTCCCGCCCAGGCTCTGGAAGCACTTGCCGGGTTAGCTCGTTTCAGCCAGGTTTTGCTCTGTGTACACAACCCATGTCGTCACCATTGGGCGGACATCGTCGCCGATAAAGACCTGTTACGGCATCAATACAAGCGTCAGGCCCGCAAGAGCGGTATGCCGGTCGTGCTGGATCCGCAAACTCTGCATCAGCATGCCCATCCACTGCTGGCTGCCTGGGGGAAGCAGGGGCGGGACTACATCAACCTGCTCGACAGCTACGACGATCCCAACAGCTATCGCTCGGCGTTTCGTGACGGGCGCATCGACCTGTTCAGTGACAGCCAGCCACAGAGCCTGCTGAACCAACTCCAGGACGACATCCTCGAATTGCGTCCTCTGAATGAAACGCGCGAACGCTGGCCGGCAGTAGATCCAGATGCAGATCAATCGATCCGTTTTCACATTGCCCACAGTGCCCAACGAGAAGTAGAGATACTCCACGATCAGTTGCTCGCACGCTTTAGTGCTGACTCTGACTTAAGACCGCGCGACGTTATCGTGATGGTCCCGGACATCGACAGTTATGCGCCACATATTCGCGCTGTATTCGGCCAGCTTGAACGCCATGACCCACGCTTCATACCGTTCACGCTCGCCGATCAAGGCCAGCGCGGTCGTGACCCACTGCTGATTGCTGTCGAACACCTGCTAAAACTGCCCGACAGTCGTTTCCCCGTTAGCGAGATCCTCGATCTGCTGGACGTTCCTGCGTTGCGTGCTCGCTTTGGTGTAGAAGAGCGAGACCTGCCGACCCTGCATCGCTGGATCGAAGGCGCTGGCATCCGCTGGGGCATGAGCGCCGAGCAACGAGCGGGGCTTGGATTGCCGCAGGAACTGGAGCAAAACAGTTGGCGTTTCGGTTTACGGCGGATGTTGCTGGGGTATGCAGTCGGCAGCGCCAGTGCCTGCCAAGGTATCGAGCCCTACGACGAGATTGGTGGTCTGGATGCCGCGCTGATAGGGCCTTTGGTAGCGCTCCTGGATGCACTTGAAATTGCTCACCAGGAACTCACGCGCCCTGCGCCGCCCAAGCAATGGGGGATACGGCTGCAAGCGTTGGTGCAGTTGTTTTTCCAGGCCAGTAATGAGCATGACGACTACTTGCTCGCTCAACTCGAAGAGTTGCGTGAAACCTGGCTTGAGACCTGTGAGTCGGTCGGTTTGCACGATGAGTTGCCGTTGACCGTGGTTCGTGAAGCCTGGCTTGCCGGTCTCGATCAGGGGCGTTTGTCCCAGCGTTTTCTCGCCGGTGCGGTGAACTTCTGCACCTTGATGCCCATGCGCGCGATCCCGTTCAAGCTGGTCTGTCTGCTGGGCATGAATGATGGTGATTATCCGCGTGCGCAACCGCCACTGGACTTCGACCTGATGGGCAGCGATTACCGACCGGGTGATCGCTCCCGGCGCGAAGACGATCGCTATCTGTTGTTGGAAGCGCTGCTGTCAGCACGTAATCAGCTCTACATCAGTTGGGTTGGCCGCAGCATTCGCGATAACAGCGAACGCCCGGCTTCTGTGCTGATTGGCCAACTCCGCGACCATCTGGCCAGTGGATGGCGACTGCACAATGCCGATGAGAACTTGCTGGAGGCAATGACTCAAGAGCACCCGTTACAGCCTTTCAGTGCCCGCTATTTCCATGAAGGCGATGATTTGTTCAGCTACTCCAGCGAATGGCAGGTGCTTCATCAAGCTATTGAGTCGGTAACCGATAACGGCATTCTCGCCCCCTATGTCCAGGAGGAGCCGCTAAGCCTCGGCCAACTGCAGGATTTTCTGCGCAACCCGGTGCGGCACTTCTTCAGCCAGCGGCTGAAGGTATTCTTTGAAGCGGCTGAAGTGCCCTTGGCCGATGAAGAGCCATTTGTCCTCGACGCACTGCAACGTTACAGCCTCAGCGACAGTTTGCTCGGCGCCGCGCTGGAGCATCTGGATCAGTCCGACCAGGCTCTGGCGGCACAGGCTAAACGTCTGCAAAACAGCGGCCTGTTGCCCATGGCGGGTTTCGGCGAATGCCTGCAGCGGGAATTGATCGAGCCATTGCCGGATCTGCTGCAGCGTTATCAACAGCTTTTGGCCTTATGGCCGACACCGCTCACCAGCGCTTTGCCTGTGAGTCTTGAACTGCAGGGCCTGCGGCTTGAAGGCTGGCTCAGCGGTCTGCATCAGCGAGCTGACGGTGGTTTACTGTCGATTACCACGATTCCCAACAGCATCGGCTCGATCAAGTCTCGCAAATGGCATCGTCTGACGCGGTCATGGATCAATCATTTGGTTGCCTGCGCCAGTGGAATGGCCATGACCACTGCGCTGGTGGCCAGTGACGACAGCCTGCTGCTCGGTCCTATGGAGGAAGACGTCGCATTGCGGACCTTGAGTGACTTGCTGATGGCCTGGCAAACAGGCATGTGCCAACCTCTACCCATTGCAGTCAAAACCGCATTTGCCTGGTTAGCCCAGACTGATCCTGCCAAAGCCGACGCCGCCGCTCGCAAAGCCTATGAAGGCGACGGTCTGACCACCGACGGCGAACGCCGCGAAAGTCCTGCGCTCGCCCGTCAGTTCGCTGACTATGACGCATTGATTGCCGATGAGACCTTCGCCGATTGGTGCAACGCCTTGTACAAGCCGATGCTGGATGCTTCCTGGCGCTCATTGACCAGCGAGGAGGCACGCTCATGACCTCCCAGACACCGTTGGCCCTGGCGTTTCCACTGCGCGGCAGTCAATTGATCGAGGCCAGTGCCGGGACCGGCAAGACCTTCACTATCTCCGCGTTGTACCTGCGGCTGGTCCTGGGCCACGGCGGGGAGTCGAGCGGTTTTGGGCGTGAGCTGTTACCGCCGCAAATCCTCGTTGTGACCTTCACAGACGCCGCGACCAAAGAGCTGCGCGAACGCATTCGAACGCGTCTTGCCGAAGCCGCACGGTTTTTTCGCGATGAAACACCGTCGCCAGATGCCCTGATTGCAGAATTGCGCGAACAGTACCTTCCCGAGCAGTGGCCCGGATGCGCAAACCGTCTGGACATCGCCGCCCAGTGGATGGACGAAGCGGCTGTCTCGACCATCCACAGTTGGTGTCAGCGCATGTTGCGCGAACACGCGTTCGACAGTGGCAGCCTGTTTACCCAGACCCTGGAAACCGATCACAGTGATTTGCTCGGCGAGGTTCTGCGCGACTACTGGCGATTGTTTTGTTACCCGATGCAAGGCGATGCGCTGAATTGGGTGCGCGGTAATTGGGGCGGTCCGGCGGCCCTGTTACCGCGAGTTCGTGGCTTGTTCGCCAGTGAGCGCAACAGCGCTGAAGGTAAAGAGCCTGTTGAACTGATCACTGAGTGTCTGCAGGAGCGACGTGCTGCGTTGCTCGAGCTCAAAATGCCTTGGCGTCAATGGGCGGACGAGTTACTTGCCATCTGTCATGAGGGCGTCGCGAGTAAAAGCGTCGACGGTCGAAAGATGCAGGCACGCTATTTCGAACCCTGGTTCGAAAAGATAAAAACCTGGGCCGCAGATGAATTACTCGAGCAGTTGGATATTGGCACCGGTTTCACTCGCCTGACGCCTGAGGGCATGGCTGAGGCCTGGAAAAAAGGCGAAGTGCCCAATCACCCGGGACTGGATGCAATGCCTGCTCTCAAGGCCAGTCTCGATGGTTTGCCGACCCCTGATGCGGCAGTCCTGCAACACGCTGCTCAGTGGGTGGGCGCGCGGTTCGAGGAAGAAAAGCGTCGCCGCGCGGAAATGGGTTTCGATGACATGCTGCTGCGCCTCGATGCCGCATTGCAAGCCGAGGGCGGTGAACGTTTGGCAACCCTGATCCGCGAGCAATTCCCGGTAGCGTTGATCGACGAATTCCAGGATACCGACCCGGTTCAATACCAGATCTTCGAAAGCATCTATCGTATCGAGGACAATAATCCTGAATGCGGCCTGTTCCTGATCGGCGACCCGAAGCAGGCGATCTATGCCTTCCGTGGCGCCGACATCTATACCTACCTGCGTGCCCGCCAGGCCACCACTGGCCGACTGCATACCTTGGGCACCAACTTCCGTTCCAGCCATGGCATGGTCGATGCGGTGAACCATGTGTTCGAGCGCGCCGAGTCGCGGGAAGTGGGGCGGGGCGCATTTCTGTTCCGTGAAAAAAATGGCGAAAACCCCGTTCCGTTCCTGCCGGTCGCCTCCCAGGGACGCGAAGAAGTGCTTCATGTTGATGGTCAGGTTGTACCGGCTCTGAATATCTGGCATCTGTCCGCCGATCAACCATTGTCTGGCGCCGTTTACCGACAGCAATTAGCCGCCGCTTGCGCCAGCGAAATCACCGCTTTGCTCAATGGCGGACAACTTGGCCGGGCGGGTTTCATCCAGGACGGCAAGGATTTCAAAGGCTTGCTGCCAGCGGATATTGCAATCCTGGTGCGCGACGGCAAAGAGGCCCAGGCCGTGCGCGCCGAACTCACGGCCCGGGGCGTGCGCAGCGTGTATCTGTCGGACAAGGACTCGGTGTTTGCCGCACAGGAAGCCCATGACCTGCTGACCTGGCTCAAGGCCTGCGCCGAGCCGGATGTCGAGCGTCCGCTGCGAGCGGCGTTAGCCTGCATCACGCTGAATTTGTCGCTGGCTGAACTGGAACGCTTGAATCAGGACGAGTTGGCGTGGGAAGCGCGGGTCATGCAGTTCCGCGGTTATCGCGAACTCTGGCGCAAACAGGGCGTGTTGCCGATGCTGCGTCGCTTGCTACATGACTTCCAGCTACCTCAGGCACTGATCGCGCGAAGCGACGGCGAGCGTGTGCTGACCAACTTGCTGCATCTGTCCGAACTGCTGCAACAGGCGGCTGCCGAACTCGATGGCGAGCAAGCGCTGATCCGACATTTATCCGAACACCTGGCGTTGTCCGGTCAGGCTGGGGAAGAACAGATCCTGCGTTTGGAGAGCGACGAGCAACTGGTCAAGGTCGTGACCATTCACAAGTCCAAAGGGCTTGAGTATCCGTTGGTGTTCCTGCCGTTCGTGTGTTCGGCGAAGCCGGTCGACGGCAGCCGTTTGCCACTGCATTACCACGACGCGACAGGCAGGGCTCAAGTGACTTTGAAGCTAACGCCCGAGTTGATCGCACTGGCCGATGATGAGCGACTGGCCGAGGATCTGCGTTTGCTTTATGTGGCCCTGACCCGTGCACAACATGCCTGTTGGCTCGGTGTTACGGACCTAAAGCGCGGCAATCACAACAGCTCGGTACTTCACCTTTCGGCACTGGGTTATTTGCTGGGCGGTGGCGCCCCATTGACCGAATCGGCGGGTTTGAGGCGTTGGCTTGAAGACTTGCAGCAGGACTGTGCGGCGCTGAGCTGCGGCGAAATGCCTGAAGCGATCGTCGAGCATTACCACCCGCCGCAGAACGATGCGACATTGCTTGCTCCGCTGATCCCCAAGCGCAAGGCCAGCGAAAACTGGTGGATTGCCTCCTACAGCGCCCTGCGCATCGGCGACAGCCTGAGCGTGGGCAGTGACGAGGCCCCGGAAAACCCGCAAGCGCAAAAGCTGTTTGACGACGAGCGCCTTGATCCGGAAGCGCCGCGAGAAGTGGTTGCCGGCGGTGCCGATATCCATCGCTTTCCTCGTGGTCCGAATCCCGGCACCTTTCTCCATGGTTTGCTGGAATGGGCTGGCAACGAAGGTTTTGCCGCCACGCCGCAAGTTGTGGAAGACGCCATTGCCCGTCGTTGCAACCGTCGTGGCTGGGAAGGCTGGATCACCACGCTGAGCGATTGGCTGCAGCACCTGCTCAAGTCCCCGTTGTACATCGGTGCTGGACAGGCACCCGTGATATTCGAGCAATTGAGCCAGTACCGCGTCGAGATGGAATTCTGGTTCGCCAGCCATAAAGTCGATGTGCTCAAACTTGATGAACTGGTCCGCCAATACACCCACAACGGCGTTGCCCGTGTTGCCGCCGAACCTGTGCTGCTCAACGGCATGTTCAAAGGCTTCATCGATCTGACGTTCGAGCATGACGGTCGTTACTACGTCGCCGATTACAAATCCAACTGGCTGGGCGTCGATGACATGGCCTATACCGAGCAAGCCATGGAACAGTCGATTCTGGACAATCGTTACGACCTGCAATACGTGCTGTACCTGCTGGCCCTGCATCGCCAGCTCAAGGCACGCCTTGCCGATTACGATTACGACCGGCATGTCGGTGGTGCGCTGTATCTGTTCCTGCGTGGCACCCGCGCATCCAGTCAGGGCGTGTATTTCGCCCGTCCCCCAAGAGCACTGATCGAGCGTCTGGACCGGCTGTTCCAAGGCAAGCCAGAACCCAAGGCCGAACCCGCCTGGGAACAGGGAGTACTGCTATGAGTCGCACCTTCGCCGATTTGTTGCCGACGCCATTGGCCGCGGAAAGTCTGGCAAGTCTGGCGCCGCTGAGTCGTGCCGATGACTTGTTGCTGCTGCTCACGCGCTGGGTCGAACGGGGCTGGTTGCGCGCACTGGACAAGGCCTTCGTAGCGTTCTTGCACGAACTGGCTCCCGACGATGATCCTCTGGTGCTGCTGGCTGCGGCATTGACCAGCCACCAACTGGGTCACGGACACGTCTGTCTGGATCTGTTCGAGACCCTGAAAGAACCGGACTTCGCGTTGTCCTTGCCACCGGAAGGCGATCTGCAAAGTGGCGCGATGCTGCTGCCATCGCAATTGCTTGAAGCGCTGGACGGCGCCCATTGGTGCAAGGTGCTGGCCGCCAGCAATCTGGTCGCGTTGGCAGCCGATAGTAGTGACGCGGCCCAACAACGGCCGATGGTACTTTCAGGAAAACGCCTGTATCTGCGACGCTACTGGACCTATGAGCGGCGTATCGATGACGCGCTGCGCCAACGCCTGGCCGAACATGAAACCACGCCGAATGATCTGTCCCAACGCCTTACCGGTCTGTTCGGTCCGGCCAGGCCTGGCGAGGTGATCGACTGGCAGAAGCTCGCGTGTGCCTTGGCGACCCGCAGTGCCTTCAGCATCGTCACCGGCGGCCCGGGAACGGGCAAGACCACCACGGTCGTGCGCTTGCTGGCATTACTTCAGGCACCGGCGGTGGAGGCTGGCAAACCGCTGCGCATCCGTCTCGCTGCCCCCACCGGGAAAGCTGCGGCACGGTTGACGGAATCGATCAGCCAACAAGTCCGGACGCTGGAAGTCGCCGAAGCCGTACGAGATAAAATTCCATCAGACGTTACCACCGTGCACCGTCTCCTCGGCAGTCGGCCCGGTACGCGACATTTTCGGCATCACGCCGGTAATCGTTTACCGCTGGATGTGCTGGTGGTGGATGAAGCCTCGATGATCGACCTGGAGATGATGGCCAATCTTCTCGACGCGATGCCGGCCCATGCCCGCCTGATTCTGTTGGGTGACAAGGACCAACTGGCTTCGGTGGAAGCCGGTGCCGTGCTGGGGGATCTGTGCCGCGACGCCGAGGCCGGTTGGTACAGCCCGCAGACGCGTCAGTGGCTGGAAACGGTCAGTGGTGAAAACCTTGCAGCCAGTGGGTTGCACGAAGACACACACGGGGCTCATCCACTGGCCCAGCAGGTGGTGATGCTGCGCCACTCGCGTCGGTTCGGCGAGGGCAGCGGCATTGGCCAACTGGCGCGCTGGGTCAACCGGCAACAACCCGAAGAAGCTCGCCAATTGCTGGCGGCTCGAAGCCACGGCGATGTATTTTCCCTGCCCCTCAAGGGTGAACAGGACCGGGCGCTGGAGCGCTTGTTGCTCGAAGGCCATGGTGATGGGCCGCAAGGCTACCGGCATTACCTCAGTCTGCTGCGCGACCTGCGGCCACCGCTCGACAGCTCGCTCGATGATTCACGCTGGACCGATTGGGCGCGTCAGGTGTTGCAAGCCTTCGATGCCTTCCAGCTGCTGTGCGCCGTTCGCAAAGGGCCATGGGGTGTCGAGGGCTTGAATCAGCGCGTGACCGACGCGTTGCTCAAGGCCCGATTGATCGACAGCAATCAGCAGTGGTACGAAGGCCGGCCAGTGCTGATGACCCGCAACGACTATGGCTTGGGTTTGATGAACGGCGACATCGGCATTGCCCTCAAGCTGCCGGAGCGCGATGGCCCCGAGGCGGGTCGTCAGGTCTTGCGCGTGGCTTTCCCGCGCAATGATGGCCAGGGTGGCGTGCGCTTTGTGCTGCCGAGCCGGCTCAATGACGTCGAGACCGTGTACGCCATGACCGTGCACAAATCCCAGGGCTCCGAGTTTGCTCATACGGCATTGATTCTGCCGGACGCCCTGAACCCGGTTCTGACCAAGGAGCTGATCTATACCGGCATTACCCGGGCCAAGGACTGGTTCACGTTGATCGAGCCACGGACCGGGGTGTTTGAAGAGGCGGTGCGGCGCAAGGTCAAGCGGTTGAGCGGGTTGATGCTGGAGTTGGAAGAAGCTGTCGAGCCGAGCCAATAAATGGCGGCGGCGCCGGACGTTGGTAACTGTCCAAAGTGCCGTCGTACGTGGCCTCGCGGGCGTTTCGACGCTGTGCTATCGTTGCGGCACCCTCCCGTTACGATCGAAGAGAATCCCTGCATGAAGGTGGCTGTCTGGACGACAGAGTGCGTCGCTGGCTTCAAGCAAGCCATACTTGCAGGCGTTCTCTGTTTGCTCAGCGGCTTCGTTTTCGCTCAACCACAAACCCCATCAGTCATGGCGGACCAGCGCGCCAAATCGGTCACGCAGGTGGTACTCGGGATACTCAGTTATGCCCGTTGGCCTGTTGAGCCCACACAACTTCGTTTGTGCATCGTCGGTCCCACCGAATACACCGATGACTTGGTCAAGGGCACCACCCAGGCCACTGGCCGACCTGTTACCGTGCGCCGCCTGCTGGCCGACAATCCATCCATTGTCGGAGAGTGCGACGCGGTTTATCTCGGCAAATTGACCGGCGAAGAACGCAGCCGACTGTTCACTTCGCTGACCGGGCATCCGGTGTTGAGCATCAGCGAAAGCGACGATCAATGCACCGTCGGCAGTCTGTTCTGTTTGCGTGTCGGCGATGAACAAGTGTCCTTCGAGGTCAACCTCGATTCCGTCGCCCGCAGCGGCGTGCGAATTCACCCAAATGTGCTGCAACTGTCCCGCCGCAAGCCGGCGGCGCCATGAAGCTATTCAAACCCGGCAGTCGCCCGACCCTGCGTTCGGTCATCGGTCGCGGTCATTTGATCGTCGCGCTGGTCGGCGTGGCCATGGCCAGCATCTCGCTGACATTGCTCGGCGTCCTGGCGTTGCGGGTCTATGCCGACCACAACCTGCACCTGATCGCGCGCTCCATCAACTACACCGTGGAAGCGGCCGTGGTGTTCAACGATAAAGCCGCCGCCACCGAAGCGCTGGCGTGGATCGCTTCCACCGAAGAAGTGGCGGATGCCCAAGTGCTGGACGGACAAGGCAAGTTGTTGGCACGCTGGCAGCGGCCCGAAACCGGATTGTTCTCCGATCTCGAAATGCAGATGGCCAAAGCCTTTCTGGAAAAGCCCATCAGCATGCCGATCATCCACCAAGGTCAGGACATCGGTAGCATCCTGTTGATCGGTCACGGTGGCAGCCTGATGCGCTTCTTGCTCAGCGGTCTGGTGGGCATCGTTCTGTGCACCGCGGTCAGTGCCTGGGTGGCGCTTTATCTGGCTCGCCGACAATTGCGCGGGATCACCGGCCCGCTGCGCAGTCTGGCTTCCGTGGCGCATGCCGCGCGCAGCGAACGAGCCTTCGACCGGCGAGTGCCACCCGCCGACATCGCCGAACTCGATAACCTGGGCAATGACTTCAATGCCCTGCTCGATGAACTCGAATCCTGGCAGACTCACCTGCAAAGCGAGAATGAAACCCTCGCCCACCAGGCCAGTCATGACAGCCTCACCGGGTTGCCGAACCGGGCGTTTTTCGAAGGTCGATTGATTCGTGCACTGCGCAACGCCAACAAGCTCAACGAGCGAGTAGCGGTGCTGTTTCTCGACAGTGACCGGTTCAAGCAAATCAACGACACCTTCGGTCACGCTGCCGGCGACGCAGTGTTGGTCGCCGTCGCCAATCGGGTTCGTGCGCAACTGCGCGATGAGGATCTGGTGGCGCGTCTGGGCGGGGACGAGTTTGCTGTCCTGCTGACACCGTTGCACAAGACCGAAGACGCCGAGCGGATCGCCGATAAAATCATCGCGAGCATGAAAGTGCCGATTCCGTTGCCGGGCCATACTCAGGTTTTGACTTCCCTGAGTATCGGCATTGCCGTGTACCCGGATCATGGTGCTACACCGGGGGCTCTGCTCAATGCCGCCGACGCGGCCATGTACCAGGCCAAACGTTTTTCCAGAGGCGCACAGCACACGTCAGGGTCGGAGCACCCTGTCGCCGATGTTCAAACCAGGAGCTGATGTTCGTGTTCTCATTCAATCTGCGATTTCTCACGATCCCCTTGTTCATCGCCTTGCTGGCACTGAGCGGTTGCCAGACGGCGCCACAAAAAGGTTTGAATCCGGCACAGGTCGCAATGCTTAAACAGCAGGGTTTCGAGTTGACCGACGAAGGGTGGGCGTTTGGCTTGTCCGGCAAAGTGTTGTTTGGCAGTGATGTCGAAAGCCTGAACCCGCAGAGCACCGAGATCGTCGAGCGCATTGGCAAGGCGTTGCAGGGGGTTGGCATTGATCGGGTACGGGTCGATGGTCACACCGACGCGTCGGGCAAAGAGACCTACAACGAACAGCTGTCCCTGCGCCGCGCGAACAGCGTCGGCAAAGTCCTGACCTCGGTCGGCATGAAAGAGCAGAATATTCAGCTACGGGGCCTTGGCAGCAGTGAGCCCGTTGCCTCCAACGACAACGCGACCGGCCGAACCGAGAACCGTCGGGTGTCGATCGTGGTGAGCGCCGATTGATCGGCGGCATGACCTTTTTAATTATTCTTTTTGGGGGGCTTCATACCCCCGTAGATGAACGGAACGCGACGACTGCCACATGGAAAAAATAATAAATTACTGCCGCAACCACTTCTGGAAAAAATGGCTTCGCAGACATAAATGCAAGGTTGCTGGCGGGGTGTCATCGCTTAACGCCAAAACCACGTTGCTGGTCGAAGAAAATGTTTCGCTCGGTAATGTGGTGATTGGAGCCAAACGATTGAGCATTGGTGCTCACACTTATATTCGCAGTGGTTGCGTGCTGTCCGCGGTTTCCTCAATCGGACGGTTTTGTTCGATTGGCAACGACTGCTACATCGGACAAGACAAAAATACCCACCCCTCCGACTGGGTCAGTTCGCATCCCTTCCAATTTACCCATACAAAACTGTCCTTCGAACCGGAGATCGTTGATGTAACCATCGGCGACGATGTCTGGATCGGGCATGGCGCCATGATCATGGAGGGTGTCACCGTGGGCACGGGTGCCATTATCGCCACCCGCGCACTGGTTGCTCACGATGTGCCGCCCTATGCGGTAGTCGCCGGGATTCCGGCCAAAGTCATCAAGTATCGGCACCCGCCAGAGGTTGTGGCGCAGTTACTGGAGAGCAAATGGTGGGAATGTAATGTCGATTTTCTTCTGAGCTTGCGCCTGGACGATCCCCGTACTTCCGTGCCGATGATTATCGAGTCACACAAGGCCAACCAGGTTGTTTACAAGCGGCTGGAAGTCACTCGCAAGGGCTGCCAATTGGCTAGCCCACTTTGACCTTCTGCTCAGCGCTCAGTCCGTAAACCGTAGCTCCCGCGTCTCGCCCAGCAACAACGGGCGATTCAGCTCCGTCACCTCGCGGATGTAATCCCACAACAGGGTAATCCGCTTGAGCTTCCTCAGGTCTTCGCGGCAGTACATCCAGAACTGTCGGGTGATATTGACTTCCTCCGGCAGCACCGGCAGTAACCGTGGGTCCTGAGCCGCGAGGAAGCACGGCAGTATCGCCAGCGAGCGTCCTTGCTGCGCCGCCACGAACTGCGCAATCACGCTGGTGCTGCGCAAATTGGCGCTGGCGCCAGGCAGCACGTTTGCCAGGTACAACAGCTCCGAGCTGAAGGCCAGGTCGTCGACATAACTGATAAATGAATGCTTGCCCAAGTCTGCCGAGCGGCGGATCGGTGGGTGTTTGTCCAGATAGTCCTGGGTCGCGTATAGCTGCAATTTGTAGTCGCAGAGTTTGCAGCAGACGTACGGGCCATGCTCCGGGCGCTCTAGGGCGATGACGATGTCCGCCTCGCGTTTGGACAAGCTGATGAAGTGCGGCAGGGGCAGGATGTCCACCGAGATTGCCGGGTAGGCGTCGACGAAATGGCTCAGCTGCGGGGTAATGAAAAAGCTGCCGAACCCTTCCGTGCAACCCATTCGCACATGACCGGACAACGCCACGCCGGAGCCGGAAACCTGTTCGCACGCCATGTGCAGCGTGCTTTCGATCGACTCGGCGTAACCCAGTAAACGCTGACCTTCCGCCGTCAGGACAAAACCGCTGGTCCGGGACTTCTCGAACAGCAACGTGCCCAATGCCGCTTCCAGCGAACTGATGCGCCGCGACACGGTGGTGTAGTCCACCGCCAGGCGCTTGGCCGCGGTGCTGGCCTTGCGGGTGCGGGCGACCTCGAGGAAAAACTTGAGGTCATCCCAGTTCAGCGAACCTAAAGACGTGATGTTTTTTTGCATAATGGACCGGCTTTTATGTGCGTTCTTATTAGAAGTTTGCACATCTATACTCGAAAAACAGTCCGATCACCAATTCGCGACACACGCCTCATCTCAAGGCGATTCTTGCGCCTTGGCTCCCTGCATAAAAATAAGTATTCGGAGACCCACATGAACGTATCGCTCACGCCTGACAAAACCACCGTCCAGACGGCCAAGCTGCTGATCAACGGCGAGTGGGTCGAGTCCCAGACCACCGAATGGCACGACATCGTCAACCCGGCGACCCAACAGGTGTTGGCCAGGGTCCCGTTTGCCACCGCACAAGAAGTCGACGCCGCGATCAGCGCCGCCCACCGCGCCTTCCAGACCTGGAAGCTGACGCCGATCGGCGCGCGGATGCGCATCATGCTCAAGCTCCAGGCGTTGATTCGCGAACACTCCAAGCGCATCGCCGTGGTCCTGAGTGCCGAGCAAGGCAAAACCATCGCCGACGCTGAAGGCGATATTTTCCGAGGCCTGGAAGTCGTCGAGCACGCGTGCTCCATCGGCACGCTGCAAATGGGCGAGTTCGCCGAGAACGTCGCGGGCGGCGTCGATACCTACACCCTGCGCCAGCCAATCGGCGTGTGCGCCGGCATCACCCCGTTCAACTTCCCGGCGATGATTCCGCTGTGGATGTTCCCGATGGCCATCGCTTGCGGCAACACCTTCGTGCTCAAGCCGTCTGAACAGGACCCGCTGTCGACGCTGCTGCTGGTGGAGCTGGCGATTGAAGCCGGTGTTCCGGCGGGCGTGCTCAACGTGGTTCACGGCGGCAAGGACGTGGTGGACGCCCTCTGCACTCATAAAGACATCAAGGCTGTGTCCTTCGTCGGTTCGACCGCCGTCGGCACCCACGTCTACGACCTGGCCGGCAAACACGGCAAGCGCGTGCAATCGATGATGGGCGCCAAGAACCACGCCGTGGTGCTGCCGGATGCCAACCGCGAGCAAACCCTGAATGCTTTGGTCGGTGCCGGTTTCGGTGCGGCCGGTCAGCGTTGCATGGCCACCTCGGTGGTGGTGTTGGTGGGCGCGGCCAAGCAATGGCTGCCGGACCTCAAGGCGCTGGCGCAGAAACTCAAAGTGAACGCGGGCAGTGAGGCGGGCACCGATGTTGGCCCAGTGATTTCGAAAAAGGCCAAGGCGCGGATTCTCGATCTGATCGAAAGCGGCATCAAGGAAGGCGCCAAGCTTGAACTGGATGGTCGCGAGATCACGGTTCCTGGCTACGAGCAGGGCAACTTTGTCGGCCCGACCCTGTTCTCCGGCGTGACCACCGAGATGCAGATCTACACCCAGGAAATCTTCGGCCCGGTGCTGGTGGTGCTGGAAGTGAATACGCTCGACGAGGCGATTGCCCTGGTCAACGCCAACCCGTTCGGTAACGGCACCGGCCTGTTCACCCAGAGCGGTGCGGCGGCACGCAAATTCCAGAGCGAAATCGATGTCGGCCAGGTCGGCATCAACATTCCGATTCCAGTGCCGGTCCCGTTCTTCAGCTTCACCGGTTCGCGCGGTTCCAAACTCGGCGACCTCGGCCCGTATGGCAAGCAAGTGGTGCAGTTCTACACTCAGACCAAGACCGTCACCAGTCGCTGGTTCGATGACGACAGCGTCAACGACGGTGTGAACACCACCATCAACTTGCGTTAAGGAGCCGGACATGAAAATCGCTTTTATCGGTCTCGGCAACATGGGCGCGCCGATGGCGCGCAACCTGATCAAGGCGGGTCACGCGCTGCGACTGGTTGATTTGAACAAAACCGTTCTGGCCGAGCTGGAGCAATTGGGCGGCAGCATCAGCGCCACGGCCCGTGAAGCCGCTCAAGGCGCAGAACTGGTGATCACCATGCTGCCCGCCGCTGTGCACGTGCGCAGTGTGTGGCTGGGTGAAGACGGCGTACTGGCGGGGATCGCCAAAGGCGTGCCGGCCGTGGATTGCAGCACCATCGATCCGCAAACGGCGCGTGATGTGGCGGCTGCGGCAGCCAAACAAGGCGTGG
Source organism: Pseudomonas sp. O230 (assembly GCF_045447035.1). Taxonomy (NCBI): domain Bacteria; kingdom Pseudomonadati; phylum Pseudomonadota; class Gammaproteobacteria; order Pseudomonadales; family Pseudomonadaceae; genus Pseudomonas; species Pseudomonas sp. O230. The sequence goes on from NZ_JBJGXN010000015.1 coordinate 15,585, forward strand.
CCATGGCCGATGCGCCGGTGTCTGGCGGGACAGGCGGCGCAGCGGCCGGGACGCTGACCTTCATGGTCGGCGCCACCCCCGAACTGTTTGCCACCCTGCAACCGGTGCTCGCGCAGATGGGGCGCAACATCGTCCATTGCGGCGAAGTCGGCACCGGACAAATCGCCAAGATCTGCAACAACCTGCTGCTGGCGATTTCCATGGTCGGCGTCAGCGAAGCCATGGCGCTGGGTGATGCGCTGGGGATCGACACTGGTGTGCTGGCCGGGATCATCAACAGTTCCACCGGGCGTTGCTGGAGTTCGGAGATGTACAACCCGTGGCCGGGCATCGTCGAAACGGCGCCGGCATCACGCGGATACACCGGTGGGTTTGGTGCCGAGCTGATGCTCAAGGATCTGGGACTTGCCACGGAAGCGGCACGTCAGGCGCACCAACCGGTGGTGCTTGGTGCGGTGGCCCAGCAGTTGTATCAGGCGATGAGCCAGCGCGGGGAAGGAGGCAAGGACTTCTCGGCGATCATCAACAGCTATCGCAAACCGCAATAAAACCTGTGGGAGCGAGCCGGCTCCCACAGACACTGCATGTAGGCATCGACATTGACCGGGACATCACGTCGGGTGATCTCCCGGTTTTTTTGCATCAGGCAAACACGAAATACTTGCGCACGGTTTCAACCACTTCCCATGTGCCTTTCATCCCCGGTTCGATGACGAAAATATCGCCCGCGCGCAGATGGATCGGCTCTTTGCCTTCCGGGGTGATGATGCAGTAGCCCTCGCGGAAATCGCAGTATTCCCACTTCACGTATTCCACATACCACTTGCCCGGCGTGCAGATCCAGGTGCCCATGATCTTGCTGCCGTCTTCGCTGGTGTAGGCGTTGAGGTTGACGGTGTGCGGGTCGCCTTCGAGTTTTTCCCATTTGCAGGCATCAAGGACCGGCAGGGGGTGAGTGTCGCGAAGAACGGTAATCGGTGCGGACATGATGACTCCGAGCGTGAGGGATAACTGAAGTCGCACCGTATAGGGCTTGGTGGGGCATCAGTTGTCTGTGCTCGACATCGAGGTATCCAGAAACGCTGGTTCCACTGCGCGCTCAATAAAACGCCCCGGTATTCATCGAATGCCGGGGCGTTTTTTTACGCGGTTACTGAGTCACTGACAGCTTTCGATGCCTGGCCATGCGCAACCGGTAGCACCCGTAGATGACCAATACCCACACCGGCATGGCGTACACCGAGGCGCGCACGGGTGGAATCATCCAGATGACGCAGATGATCACGGCCATGAACGCCAGGCACAGATAATTGGTGTACGGCGACCAGAACGCCTTGAAGCCAGGCACGACGCCGCGCTGAACCATGGCCTTGCGAAACTTCAGGTGCGTCAGGCTGATCAGCGCCCAGTTGATCATCAGCGAGGCAACCACCAGCGCAAACAACAGCTCAAGCGCTTCGTGCGGCGCGACGTAGTTGACCAGCACCGCCAGCATGGTGATCAGCGCCGACACGCCCAGTGCCAGCAACGGAACGCCTTGCTTGTTCAATTTCATCAGCACTTTTGGGGCGTCGCCTTGTTCCGCCAGGCCGTAGAGCATGCGGCTGTTGCAGTAGACGCCGCTGTTGTAGACCGAGAGCGCGGCGGTGAGTACCACGAAGTTGAGGATCTGCGCGGCGGTGTCGCTGCCGATCAGGGCGAAAATCTGCACGAACGGGCTGCCGCTGTAGGCATCGCCCGAAGCGCCCAGTGTTTGCAGCAGTTGGTCCCACGGGTACAGCGACAGCAACACGGTGAGTGCGCCGACGTAGAAGATCAGCACCCGATAAACCACTTGGTTGATGGCTTTGGGAATGACCTTGCGCGGCTCGCTGGCTTCTGCGGCGGTGATGCCGACCAGTTCCAGGCCGCCAAAGGAGAACATGATGAACGCCATCGCCATCAGCAGACCGCTGTAACCATTGGGAAAGAATCCGCCGTGGCTCCACAGGTTGCTCACCGATGCTTGCGGGCCGCCAGTGCCACTGAACAGCATGTAGCAGCCGAGGAGGATCATGCCGATGATGGCCACGACCTTGATGATCGCGAACCAGAACTCCATCTCGCCGAAGACTTTGACGTTCAGCGTGTTGATCAAGTTGACCAGCACAAAGAACACCGCCGCGCTGACCCAGGTCGGCACCTCCGGCCACCAGAACTGCACGTACTTGCCTACGGCGGTCAGCTCGGCCATGCCCACCAGCACATACAGGACCCAGTAGTTCCAGCCGGACAAGAAACCGGCAAAACCGCCCCAATAGTTGTGAGCGAAGTGGCTGAAAGAGCCGGCCACGGGTTCCTCGACAATCATCTCGCCCAGTTGGCGCATGATCAGGAATGCGATGAAACCGGCAATCGCATAGCCGAGGATCATCGACGGTCCGGCGGATTTGAGCACTCCGGCAGAGCCCAGGAACAGCCCCGTACCAATGGCTCCACCCAACGCGATCAGTTGAATGTGCCGATTTTTCAACCCCCGCTTGAGCGTTGCCTGTTGCAAGATTTCATCCGCCATCTGGTTCCCTTTTGGTTGTTGTGGTCAGGCCTGATTGGAAAGGGCAGATATTACTCTGCACGGTCCTCGTCATACAGGTGCCAGTTGGGCCAAACACTGGTTTTCAAGGCGCGCGCAACGCGTCGAGCAAGGCTCTGGCATAACCGGGCAGGCCAGTGAATGAGCAGGCGCACAACAACAGTTTGCGCTGTGCCCAGTCTTCCTTCAGGGCGAAGCGCTTGAACGATTGATCGACAGCCCGGCGCTGGATCGCCGCCAGCGGCACAATCGCCAGCCCGGCGCCGCGAGCGACCATGCGCATCACGCCGTCGAAGCCTTCTGCACGGATGCGGATTTGCAAGCGCATCCCCGCGTGCAGCGCCTGTTCTTCGAGGTACACCGCCAGCGCGCTATTGGCGTTCAGGCCCACGTAATCGTGATGCAGGGTGTCGCTGAAGTTGGGTGTCGCGCCGTTCGCCAGGGGATGGTCGGGCGGCATGATCAGCACAAGCGGATCATCGCGAAAGGGCAGGGTTTCGAGGGCGTGGGTGTCCACGGCGTCGGAGACGATGCCAAGGTCGGCCGCGCCCTGGCGCAGGGCGTGAGTGATACGGGCGCTGGGCAATTCCTGCAGGTCAATGTCGAGGTTGGGATAACGGCAGAGGAAGTCCGCCAGCACTTCCGGCAGGTACTCGGTGATTGCCGTGGTGTTGCACAGTAAACGCACTTGACCTTTGACGCCCTTGGCGTATTCAGCCAGGTCCTGTTGCAGGCGGTCGGCGTGTTGCAGCAGCAGTCGGGCGTGTTGCGCCAGGGCATTTCCGGCAGGGGTTGGGGTGACGCCGCGACGACCGCGCTCCAGAAAGTCGATGCCGAGCGAAGCCTCCATCGCACGGATTCGTGCGCTTGCCGCCGCCAGGGATAAATGACTGCGCACGGCACCGGCGGTGATGTTGCCGGTGTCGAGGATGTTCAGGTAGAGGCGCAGGTCGGTCAGGTCGAAGTGCATCGGTACAGCCTCGGCAGGTGTGTTGTCGGGGCGGACGCCATCGCGGGCAAGCCCGCTCCCACAGTTATCGTGCTGGCCACAAAATGGGCGAACGACTCAAAACCTGTAGGAGCTGGCTTGCCAGCGATGGCGTCAGGCGGCGCAACAGATTTTTTAGCCTCTATAAAAACAAGAGGCACCCTCAGTATATGGCAGATTTCCAATCGACCCGTCCGGGCTCACCATAGCCCCATGAATACACTCGCCGCGTTCTACCAAAACCTTGGCCTGGCCCTTTCCCTCATGGTCATCGCCACCTTCCTCCTGGCCGGCATGATCAAAGGCGTCATCGGCCTCGGCCTGCCAACCATCGCCATGGGCCTGCTCGGTCTGGCTATGGCGCCGTCGCAGGCTGCGGCGCTGCTGATCATTCCAGCGACCCTGACCAACGTCTGGCAATTGGCCTTCGGCGGGCATTTGCGCGGGCTGGTCAAACGCCTGTGGCCGATGCTGCTGGCGATCTTCATCGGCACCGGTGCCGGTACGGTGTGGATCGGCATGGCCGGTGGTCATTGGGTGGTGCGAGGGTTGGGCGCGGCGTTGCTGCTCTACGCGCTGAGCGGGTTGTTCCTGCCGACCTTGCGTGTCGGCGCTCAGACTGAGCGCTGGCTCGGGCCGCTGTGCGGCGTGCTGACCGGCGTCATCACCTCGGCCACCGGCGTCTTTGTGATTCCGGCGGTGCCGTACCTGCAAGCACTGGGTTTGAACAAGGATGAACTGGTGCAGGCGCTGGGCCTATCGTTCACCGTGTCGACCCTCGCCCTCGCCGCCGGCCTGTTGTGGCGCGGGGCGCTGGGCGGTGGCGAGTTGAGCGCGTCATTGCTGGCGCTGATCCCGGCAGTGCTCGGCATGTTGCTCGGGCAATGGCTGCGTCAGCGGATCAGCGCCGTGCTGTTCAAACGCGTGTTCTTCATCGGCCTCGGTGTGCTCGGCGGCCACCTGCTGATCAGCGGGTAGCGGACGACGGGCTGAGCATCTCGACGGCGCGGATATCGAAATCACCTTCCAGGTATTCCTCGCGTTGTTTGAGGAACTGCTGCATGTGCGGCAGGTTCGAGTGCACGTCGAGGTGCGCCTGGGATTGCCAGATCTCGAAGAAGATAAACAGCGTCGGGTCCTGTTTGTCGCGGAGCATGTGGTACTCGATGCAGCCGGGTTCGGCGCGGCTCGCTTCCACATAGCCACGGAAAAACGCTTCGAAGGCGTCGGATTTTTCCGGGCGGGTCTTGGCGTGCAGGATGAAGCCTTGTATTTCACTCATCAGAAGTCTCCTCAAGTTCAGAATCGGCGCAAGTTTATGGCAACAATCGCCTGTTGATTCGTGCGTATGAGTCAAATGAATTTTGCGAATTCAGGGCTTATTCCACGCGAGGTCGGTCGCTAACCTGCCGCCATCAATTTTCTGACCTTTCCGAGATTTCTCATGAAAAAAGTCCTGTTGCTCAATGGCGGCAAAAAGTTTGCGCACTCCGATGGCCGCTACAACACCACCCTGCACGAAGCCGCGTTGAGCGTGCTGGACCGTGGCGGCGTTGACGTGAAAACCACCTTCATCGACGAGGGGTACGACGTTGCTGAAGAGGTCGCCAAATTCCTTTGGGCCGACGTGATCATTTACCAGATGCCGGGCTGGTGGATGGGCGCGCCGTGGACCGTGAAGAAGTACATCGACGAAGTCTTCACCGAAGGCCACGGCAGCCTCTACGCCAGTGACGGCCGCACCCGTTCCGATGCCTCGCAAAAGTACGGCAGCGGTGGTCTGGTCCAGGGCAAGCAATACCTGTTGTCGCTGACCTGGAACGCGCCGCAACAAGCCTTCGACGACCCGACCGATTTCTTCGAAGGCAAGGGCGTGGACGCGGTGTACTTCCCGTTCCACAAGGCCAACGAGTTCCTCGGCATGACCGGGTTGCCGACGTTCCTGGCCGTTGACGTGATGAAGCGCCCGAACATCGAAGTCGACGTGGCGCGTTATGAGCAGCATTTGACCGAGGTGTTTGGCCTCAAGGCTTGAGGCTCGGCTACTATCGATACTTCCCGCAAGAACCTGTAGGAGCCCGGCTTGCCGGCGATGGCGATCTTGAGTACGCCATCGCCGGCAAGCCGGGCTCCTGCGACAAGCGATTTAAGCGCGGCAATGAATTATCGAGAAGGGGCATTCGTGAAAGCCAGATCCGATGAGTTGCAGATTTTCGTCTGCGTGATTGAGTGCGGGTCGATTTCCGCTGCGGCCGAGCAGGTCGGGCAGACGCCTTCGGCAGTCAGCCGCACACTGTCGCGGCTGGAGGCCAAGCTCGACACCACACTGATCAACCGCACCACGCGGCGCATGGACCTGACCGAGGAGGGCAAGTATTTCTTCGAGCACGCCAAACTGATTCTCGATCAAATGGCGGAGCTTGAAGAGCGTCTCAGTTCACGTCAGCAAACCCCGTCCGGGCGTCTGCGGATCAACGCCGCGTCACCGTTCATGCTGCACGCCATCGTGCCGTACATCGACGAATTCCGCCGGCTCTACCCGGACATCCAGCTCGAACTCAACAGCAACGACCTGATCATCGACCTGCTCGAACAAAGCACCGACATCGCCATTCGCATCGGCGCCCTGGCCGACTCGACCCTGCACGCCCGTTCACTGGGTTGCAGCCCGCTGCACATCGTCGCCAGCCCGGCTTACCTCGAGCAACACGGCACACCGCGGGTGGTCGAGGAACTGACCGGGCACGCGCTGCTGGGCTTCACGAATAACGAAGGCCTCAACCAATGGCCGCTGCGTTATGTGCATGGCGACCGTTGGCCGATTCAGGCGTCGATCAGCGCATCCAGCGGCGAGACGGTCAGGCAGCTGGCGCTGGAAGGGCAGGGCATTGCCAGTCTGTCGCATTTCATGACCATCGAAGACATCCGCGCCGGGCGCCTGAAGGTGCTGCTGGCGGATTTCAACAGCGGTTATCGCCAGCCGATCAACGCGGTCTATTACCGCAACTCGCAACTGGCCCTGCGGATTCAGTGCTTCCTGGACTTTATCCAGGGCAAATTGGCGGCGTACGCGAATGCGGATTTCGAGGGTTGATTCGTGACTCGTGCGCAAGAGTGAATTGGGTCAACGGGGATTTTTCAGCGCTGATGACTGCTTGATACTCGTTGCATCACTTATTCACGCAGGGAGTTTCTCCATGAACGTATTCGTTACCGGCGCTGCTGGTTTCATCGGCGGCTCCATCGCCACCGGCCTGATTCGCGCAGGCCACAAGGTCACCGGCCTGGTGCGCAGCAGTGAACAAGCCAATGAACTGAACGCGTTGGGCACCACTGCGGTGATCGGCACTCTTGACGACAGCGCACTACTGGCCGAACAGGCCCGCGCTGCCGACGCCGTGATCAACGCCGCCAGCAGCGACCATCGCGGCGCGGTGGAAGCCTTGCTCAATGCCTTGCGCGGCTCCAACAAAGTATTCCTGCACACCAGCGGTTCGAGCATCGTCGGCGATGCGTCGGGCGGCAAGTTCAGCGATGTCATCTATCACGAAGACACGCTGCCGGAACCTACTGTCGACAAAGCGGCCCGCGTGGCCATTGACAACCTGATCCTCGCGGCGGCGAACGACGGGGTGAACTCGGCGGTCATCTGCAACACGCTGATCTACGGCCACAGCCTGGGCGTCAAGCGCGACAGCGTGCAGTTGCCGCGCCTGCTGAAACAGGCACGCAAAAGTGGCGTGGTGCGCCATGTCGGCACCGGCCAGAACATCTGGTCCAACGTGCACATCGAAGACGTGGTGTCTTTGTACCTGCTGGCGCTGAGCAAAAACGCACCGGGTACGTTCTACTTCGTTGAAAGCGGGGAAGCGTCGTTCATCGACATGACCACGGCGATTGCCCAGGCGTTGAATCTCGGTGAGCCGCAAGACTGGCCGCTGAAAGAGGCCGAAGCCGAGTGGGGCTATGAAATGGCCAACTATGGTTTGGGTTCCAACAGCCGGGTGCGCGGCAAGCATGCGCGGGAATTGCTGGGCTGGGCGCCGAAGCGGACGTCGGTGGTTGAGTGGATTCGGGACGAGATGGTTTGAGTTCGCTTTAGACCGGGTCATCGTTCATCGTCGGAATGCCGCCCAGACCAAGCCCGCTCCCACAGGTTTTATGTCGTTCAAATAATTGGCGGACGACACAATCCCTGTGGGAGCGGGCTTGCCCGCGAAGGCGTTTCTGGAGTCTCGACAACTGGCCGGGCCGCCCTCAATTCCGTACCATCTGCCCCCTCTTTCCCAGTTGTGTCCAGTCCTCCCCATGAAAGCCAAACGTCTGCGCGCCGATATCCTGGCCGGACTCACCACTTCCTTCGCCCTGCTTCCCGAATGCATCGCCTTCGCGCTGGTCGCCCACCTCAACCCGTTGATGGGCCTGTACGGCGCGTTCATCATTTGCACCCTGACCGCGCTGTTCGGCGGGCGGCCGGGCATGGTCTCGGGCGCGGCCGGCTCAATGGCCGTGGTGATCGTCGCGCTGGTGGTGCAGCACGGTGTGCAGTACTTGCTCGCGACGGTGTTGCTGGGTGGGTTGATCATGCTGGCGTTCGGGTTGCTGAAGCTCGGCAAACTGGTGCGGATGGTGCCGCATCCGGTGATGCTTGGCTTCGTCAACGGTTTGGCAATCATCATCGCGCTGGCGCAACTGGAACACTTCAAGAGCGGTGACAACTGGCTCAGCGGCACGCCGTTGTATGTGATGAGCGGGTTGGTGGCGCTGACGATGGCGATTGTCTATCTGCTGCCGCGCCTGACCCGCACCGTGCCGCCCGCGCTGGTGGCGATTCTGGGCGTCGGGCTGGCGGTGTATCTGCTCGGCTTGCCGACTCGCACGCTGGGTGACATGGCGCACATCGCCGGTGGCTTGCCGACGTTTGCCTTGCCGAACCTTCCCTGGACGCTGGACACCCTGCGGATCATCGCTCCCTACGCGATATTGATGGCGCTGGTCGGCTTGCTGGAAACCCTGCTGACCCTGAACCTCACCGACGAAATCACCGAGAGCCGTGGCTTCCCGGATCGCGAATGCGTGGCGCTGGGCGCGGCCAACATGGTCTCCGGTGTATTTGGCGGCATGGGCGGTTGCGCGATGATCGGCCAGACCGTGATCAACCTCAGCTCCGGTGGTCGTGGTCGGCTGTCGGGCGTGGTGGCCGGCGTGCTGATTCTGCTGTTCATTTTGTTTTTGTCGCCGCTGATCGAGCGCATTCCGCTGGCCGCATTGGTTGGCGTGATGTTTGTGGTGTCGCAACAGACGTTTGCCTGGGCTTCGTTGCGGGTGGTTAACAAGGTGCCGCTGAACGACGTGTTGGTGATCGTCGCCGTAACGGTCATCACGGTGTTCACCGATCTGGCCACTGCGGTGCTCTGCGGGATCATCATTGCCGCGCTGAACTTCGCCTGGCAGCAGGCCCGCGAGTTGTATGCCGACAGTCACCTCGAAGCCGACGGCAGCAAGCTTTACCTGCTGCATGGCACGTTGTTCTTTGCCTCGACGACACCGTTTCTCAACCAGTTCGACCCGGCCAATGACCCGTCCGTGGTGACGATTGATTGCCGTCACCTGAGCTTCGTCGACTACTCGGCCATCGCCGCGCTCAAGACCCTGCGCGAACGCTACGCCAAGTCAGGCAAGCACCTGCGTGTGTTGCATTTGTCCGAGCGTTGCAAGAAGTTGCTCAAGCGTGCGCGGGTGAGTCACGACTGAGTGACACCGGGCAGGCGCGATGAAAATCCGCTTGCCCGATTTTCATATTCACCGACCTCGCATACCTCTGCGCGACAACCCTTACCCCTGTACGAAAATTACTTTCACCTCGTTTGAGTTTCACGCTTCGAAATGTTTTAAGAGTTTCACAAAACTTTCGACGTGACCCTTTCGAGGAGTACCGCATGACCCTGTCCTTCGGCTATTGGCTGCTGGTGTATGCCGCCATCGCCATCATTGCGCTGATCGTTCTGATCGCCCGTTACCGACTCAATCCCTTCATCGTCATCACGTTGGTGTCCATCGGCCTGGCGCTGCTGGCCGGCATGCCGCCGTCCGGGGTGGTCGGCGCCTACGAGGCTGGCGTCGGCAAGACCCTGGGGCATATCGCGCTGGTGGTGGCGCTGGGGACGATGCTCGGCAAGATGATGGCCGAGTCCGGCGGCGCCGAGCAGGTGGCGCGGACCTTGATCGACCGGTTCGGCGAGAAGAACGCGCACTGGGCGATGGTCTGCATTGCCTTTCTGGTCGGGCTGCCGCTGTTCTTCGAAGTCGGTTTCGTGTTGCTGGTGCCGATCGCGTTTACCGTGGCGCGCCGGGTCGGCGTGTCGATCCTGATGGTCGGTTTGCCGATGGTCGCCGGGCTCTCGGTGGTGCACGCCCTGGTGCCGCCGCACCCGGCGGCGATGCTGGCGGTGCAGGTGTATGGGGCGTCGGTCGGGCAGACGTTGATGTACGCGATTCTGATCGGCATTCCGACCGCGATCATCGCCGGCCCGCTGTACGCCAAATTCATCGTGCCGCGCATTCAACTGCCGGCGGAAAATCCGCTGGAACGGCAGTTCCTCGACCGCGAACCGCGCGACAGCCTGCCGGGTTTCGGCATCACCATGGCGACCATTCTGTTGCCGGTGGTGTTGATGCTGATCGGCGGCTGGGCCAACCTGATTGCCACGCCGGGCAGCGGTTTCAACCAGTTTTTGCTGTTCATCGGCAACTCGGTGATCGCGCTGTTGCTGGCGACCTTGCTGAGCTTCTGGACCCTCGGCATCGCCCAGGGCTTCAACCGCGAATCGATCCTCAAATTCACCAACGAATGCCTGGCGCCGACCGCCAGCATCACCTTGCTGGTGGGCGCCGGCGGCGGCTTGAACCGGATTCTGGTGGACGCCGGGGTCACCGACCAGATCGTCAGCCTGGCCCATGAATTTCACTTGTCGCCGCTGATCATGGGCTGGCTGTTCGCCGCGTTGATGCGCATCGCCACCGGGTCGGCCACCGTGGCCATGACCACCGCCTCCGGCATCGTCGCGCCGGTGGCCATTGGTCTGGGGTATCCGCATCCGGAGTTGCTGGTGCTGGCGACCGGCGCGGGGTCGGTTATCTTTTCCCACGTCAACGACGGCGGCTTCTGGTTGATCAAGGAATACTTCAACATGACCGTCGCCCAGACGTTCAAGACCTGGACCGTGCTGGAGACCATTATTTCGCTGGTCGCCTTCGCGTTGACCGTGGGTCTTTCTTACCTGATTTAACCGGAGCCGCCTGCCATGGACATCCTCTACCAGATCCGCGCCCGTCAGGATTCCTTCAGCGCCGGCGAAGGACGCATCGCACGGCTGATGCTCGACGACGTAGGATTTGCCTCTGCCGCCAGCCTCGATGAGCTGGCGCTGAGAGCGGAAGTCAGTACCGCCACGCTGTCGCGTTTCGCCCGCACGGTGGGTTGCCGCGACTTGCGCGATTTGCGTCTGCAACTGGCCCAGGCCAGCGGCGTCGGCAGTCGTTTTCTCGACCCGGCGGGCACGCCCGATCAGTCGGCGTTCTACGGGCAGATTGTCGGTGATATCGAGTCGACGTTGCGTCAGCACCTGTCGGCGTTCGACGAGTCGCGCTTCGCCGACGCGGTGAAACTGTTGGGCAAGGCGCGGATGATTCACGCCTTCGGCATGGGCGGTTGCTCGACCTTGTGCAGCGATGAACTGCAAGTGCGCCTGGTGCGCTTCGGCTACCCGATTTCGGTGTGTCATGACCCGGTGATGATGCGGGTCACCGCGGCCAGTCTCGGCGCCGAAAACGCAGTTATCGTGTGTTCGTTGACCGGCATCACTCCCGAATTGCTCGAAGCCGTCGAACTGGCGCGCAACTACGGCGCACGGATTGTCGCCATCACCCGGGCCGACTCGCCGTTGGCGCAATTGGCTGACGTGCTGCTGCCGCTGCAAGGCGTCGAAACCTCGTTCATCTACAAACCTACAGCGGCGCGCTACGGCATGTTGCTGGCCATCGACGTGCTCGCTACCGAGCTGGCGCTGGCCAATCCTGAAGACAATCAAGAACGTTTGCGGCGGATCAAACTCGCCCTCGACGATTACCGCGGCGGCGACGATCACTTGCCGCTGGGAGACTGACATGCTGTACGACACGCTGATTCGCAACGCCCTGATCATCGACGGCAGCAACGCCCCCGGTTACCCCGCTGACGTGGCGATTCTGCACGGCCGCATCGAGCGCATCGGCGACCTGCACGACGCCACCGCCAACGAAGAAATCGACGCCGCGGGCCGAGTGCTGGCACCGGGTTTCATCGACGTGCACACCCACGACGACACGGTGGTGATCCGCCAGCCGCAGATGCTGCCCAAGCTCAGCCAGGGCGTGACCACGGTGATTGTCGGCAATTGCGGGATCAGCGCTTCGCCGGTGAGTTTGAAGGGCGATCCGCCAGACCCGATGAACCTGCTCGGCACCTCGGCGGCCTTCGTTTATCCGACCTTCCGCGATTACCGTGCGGCGGTCGAAGCGGCGAACACCACGCTGAACGTCGCCGCTCTGGTCGGCCACACCGCGTTGCGCAGCAACCACCTCGACGACCTGTTCCGCACCGCCACCGCCTATGAAATCAGCGCGATGCGTGAGCAACTGCGCGAAAGCCTTGAGGCCGGCGCGTTGGGTTTGTCCACCGGCCTGGCATACGCCAGCGCTTACTCGGCGTCCACCGATGAAGTGATGCAACTGACCGAAGAACTGACCGCGTTCGGTGCGGTGTACACCACCCATTTGCGCAGCGAATTCGAGCCTGTGCTGGAGGCCATGGACGAGGCGTTCCTGATCGGCCGCCACGCGAACTCCCCGGTGATCATTTCCCACCTCAAATGTGCCGGCGCCGGTAACTGGGGCCGTAGTCCGCAACTGCTGGCGTCGCTTGAAGAGGCCGCGAAAACCCATCCGGTGGGCTGCGATTGCTATCCCTACGCGGCGAGCTCTTCGACCTTGGACCTCAAGCAAGTCACCGACGCCCATCGCATCACCATCACTTGGTCCACGCCACACCCGGAACTCGGTGGCCGCGACCTGATGGACATCGCCGCTGAATGGGGCGTGCCGTTACTCGAAGCCGCTCGCCGCCTGCAACCGGCGGGCGCGGTGTACTACGGAATGGACGAGGCGGACGTAAGAAGAATCCTCGCGCATCCGTTGTCGATGGTCGGCTCCGACGGCTTGCCGGAAGACCCGTTTCCACACCCACGCTTGTGGGGCGCTTTCCCACGCGTGCTCGGCCATTTCAGTCGTGATGTCGGGCTGTTTCCGCTGCACACCGCGGTACACAAAATGACCGGGTTGTCCGCGGCGCGATTCGGCTTGAAGCAGCGCGGCGAAATCCGTGAAGGGCACTGGGCGGACCTGGTGTTGTTCGATCCTGCGACCATTCGCGATGTCGCCGATTTCAATGACCCGCAACGCGCGGCGGAAGGCATCGACGGGGTGTGGGTCAACGGTGTGTTGAGTTACAGCGAAGGGCAGGCGAACGGCAGAAGGGAAGGGCGGTTTCTGGCGCGGGAAGGGGATTTGCGTGGCGGGTTTCAGTAACGATTCCGAGTGCTGCGTCACAGTGATAGCACATCGCAACTAAAGAAAGCCATCGCCAAGCCGAAGCGCTGACACTAGCCCGGCTACACTCTGGGCCTTTCCAGTCTGGGAGCAACTTCATGAGCTTCGGCAAAACCACCCCGATACTGCGGATTTTCGACGAACAGAAGGCCGTGGAGTTCTACGTTGACTTCCTCGGTTTCAAGATCGACTGGCAGCACCGTTTCGAGCCGAATTTTCCGCTGTACCTGCAAGTCTCCCGTGGCGAATGCGTGCTGCATTTGTCAGAGCATCACGGCGACAGCACGCCGGGCTCGGCATTGCGCATCGAGACGGATGAGCTGGAGGCGTTTCAGCAGCAATTGCTGGCCAAGGAATACAAATTCTCGCACCCGCAGATTCAGGCCATGCCGTGGGGCAGCCAGGACATGACCATTGCCGACCCGTTCGGCAATCGGTTGGTGTATACCAATGCGATCAGTGTGTAAGGCGGCGGGGTCGAGTTAGATCTGCCTTGGCGCCACGTAGAGCGGTGAATACCAGGACAGGCGGATCCGAATTATCTGTTGCTTGTTCGAAAGCCATCGCGGGCAAGCCCGCTCCCACAGAGTTTCATGTGTGCCGCAGAATGTGGCATCGACACAAAACCTGTGGGAGCGGGCTTGCCCGCGATGGGGTCAGAGATTCAACGCTGACCGAACGTCAAACCCGGAAATGGCTCACCATCATCTGCAACTGATTGCCCAACCGCGCCAGTTCAACACTGGATTTAGCGGTTTCGTCGCTGGCGGCGGCGGTCTGTTCGGACACGTCGCGCACGTTGATGATGCTGCGGCTGATCTCTTCGGCCACGGCGCTTTGCTGTTCGGCGGCGGCAGCGATCTGCTGGTTCATCGACTGGATGTTGGACACCGTGCGGGTGATGTTTTCCAGCGACACGCCAGCCTTGCGGGTCAGGGCGACGCTGCTGTCGGTGAGGACGCGGCTGTTGTTCATCACGGCGGACACTTGTTGCGTGCCGTTCTGCAAACCGGCCACCAGGCCTTCGATTTCCTCGGTGGATTTTTGTGTGCGCTGGGCCAGGCCGCGGACTTCGTCGGCGACCACGGCAAAACCACGACCGGCTTCACCGGCACGCGCTGCTTCGATCGCGGCGTTGAGCGCCAGCAGGTTGGTCTGTTCGGCCACGGCTTTGATCACGTCCATGACGCTGCCGATCTTGTCGCTTTCCTGTTGCAGTACGCTCATGGCTTCGGTGGAGCGCACCACTTCGCTGGCCAGACGTTCGATCTGGGCGATGGCTTCGGTGACCACTTTGTCGCCTTCGCGGGCTTCGCCGTCGGCGGCGGCTGCGGCTTGCGAGGCTTCTTCGGCGTTGCGCGCGACTTCCTGCACCGTGGCGGTCATTTCGTGCATGGCGGTGGCGACTTGATCGGTCTCGATCTTCTGGCTGTTAACGCCGGCGCTGGTCTGCCCGGTCACGGCGGACAATTCTTCGGCGGCGCTGGCGATCTGAGTGACGCCGTCGCGGATACCGCTGATCAAGTCACGCAGGGTCAAGCCCATGCGTGCGATGCCTTGCTGCAACACACCGAGTTCATCGCGGCGAGTGACTTTGACGTCCTGGGACAGGTCGCCGCTGGCGATGCGTTCGACCACGGCCAGCGTGTCGCGCAGCGGGCCGGTGATCTGACGGGTGATGATGACGGCGGCAATGATCCCGACCAACAACGCCAGCAAGGTGCTGATCAGTTGCAGGGTGCGCGCCTGGTCGCTTTCGGCGTCGCGGCGGTCGAGCTGGATCTGATACAGCTGATCACTCAGGGTCACGATGGCGGCGCCCTGATCGGTCATTTCCTTGCGTGCCTGCACGGCATCGTTGCTCGCGACTTTATAGGCCTGCAAGGCGCTGCGGTAGTTGCCCAAAGCGGTTTCCAACTGGCGCAACTCGTCTAGCTGAGTGTCGGCGAATTGCGCATTGAGTTGTTTCAGGCTGGCGATGGCGGCATCGAGTTGGCCGATGGCTTTCTGCTCGGTATCGGCGTTGGTGGTCGCGGTGTAGCCGCGCACTTCGTAGCGGGCCAGCATGAACGCTTCCTTGGCGGTGGTGATGGCCTGGAATTGTTCGAAGCGCTGATCGCTCAACGGCATTTGCTGTACGCGGGTGCTGATGGCGTTGATCAGCGAGTACGCGTTTTCCGCATTGGCGCCCATGGCGTCGCGCGCGCTGTTGCCGGCGCGGTAGGCGCTGCGCATTTTGTTCAGGGATGCTTTGTACGCCTCGATCTGCGTGCCTTGCTCCTGGAGCAGCTTGAGGTTTTCCGGGCTCTTGAATTTCACCAGCAACGCTTGTTGCTGAGCGGCAAACGCATCCAGGGTGGTCTGGACGTTCTGCGCGGCGGTTTCATCGCCGTTGGTCAGCATGTATTGCAGGCGAACCACACGCAGCTTGGTCAGGCCGGCATTGAGCTGGGTGATGTCGCTCATCCAGTTGCTGCGGTCAATCAGGCTGCCCAGGCTGGTCCAGCCGGTCAGGGCGAGGACACAGGTCAGAGCCAGGACCAGGCCAAACCCGAGGCCCAGTTTCATGTTCACGCTGATGTTGCCGAACCAGCTATTCATCAAATTCCTCCAGGAACGTTGCGCTTTTGGTCGTCGGTTGGCTGGAAGATTGTTGTTTTTGGTAGCCAAGGGTGTGTAGCAGGTCTGTATCGGCAGCAATTGCGAGAGCTGAAAGGATTTTGTCAGGCCGTTCTGTAACAAGATTTTTGCGGGGTTTAAGCTTTTTTTCACATGGGTTTCACCGACCGCCGACGCGAGGCTCTCTACCCTCGCCGCATCGAATGTCAGTGATGCATGCCGGTGAGGCGGCTTGATGTGGAATTGAGACTGAGTCTGTTCGGGTTCAAACGCTCGATTGATCTGAGCCGCTGGTCCCATTATCGAAATACCGCAGTGGTGCTGGCCTCGGTACTGCTGGTGATTCCGCTGACCGTCTGGCTGTTGCGGCCGGCTGCCGTGCCGGACCTGGCCCATGGCAATGTGGCCGGTGCGCAGGCGTTGCTATCCGGCTGGGCGAAGGGCGAGATGATTGTTTTGGTGCGTCATGTCGAGCGCTGCGATCATTCCAGCTCCGCGTGCCTGACCGGCAATGACGGCATCACGGATCGTTCGCGCAGCGTCGCGGTGAGTGTCGGCGCGCAGTTTGAACAACTCGGGCTGGAGCGGGCGGACATCTACAACAGCCCGATGATACGAACCGCACAGACTGCCAGTTTTATGTTCAACAAAGTGGGCTTCGATCAGGACTGGTTGATCGAATGCCGGGGTACGATGCTGCGTGATGCCTTGGCGCACAAAGTAGCGGGGCGCAATCTGATTCTGGTAACTCACAGCGAATGCATGGCGCAGATGGAGAAAGACCTCAAGCTACCGACGGCCGCCCTCGGTTACGGTGCCTCTTTGTTTATCTCCGCCGCCACACCACAAACACCGAAAATGCTCGGTTTCATTGAAGCTTCCGACTGGCACACGGTGACCACCCGATGAGTAACGCTATGCGCTTTTACGGCTTTAATTTTGGTATCCCGCTGGTTTGCGCGGCGTTGGTGTTCCTGCTGTTCGACATGACCACCATCGATATTGCGTTCAGCAATCTTTTTTTCGATCCGGTCACGCAGAGCTTTCCGCTCGACCAGGTGCACTTCTTTGAAAAGCTCACGCACAAATGGGCGCGGATCATTCCGAACTGGACCGGTGAAGTCGCCTTGATCGGCGCGATATTGTCGTTTGTCTGGCCGCTGATCAACACGTCAAAGCATCCGCGTCTCGGGCGCTTCCTTGAGCGCAGCAAAGCTGCACCTGTGCTGCGGTTTGCCAATAACCATCGGCGGGATTTTCTGTTTGTGGTGGTTGCGTTTGCCATTTCCACGGGCGTGATCCATTTCCTCAAGGCGCACACCAGCGTGTATTGCCCGATTGAAACGACCCTGTACGGTGGGAAAATTGCCCACATGGAGTGGTACAACAATTTCCAGTTGTTCAGGGAAGCCGGCGATGGCCGCTGCTGGCCGGGCGGGCATGCATCGGGCGGGTTCACCATGCTCGCGCTGTACTTCGTCGCGCGCCGTTACCGCTGGCGCTATTCGAAAGCGCTGATGTACGGCTCGCTGCTGCTCGGTTTTGTCTACGGCACGACGCGGGTTTTGCAAGGCTGGCACTACATGTCCCACACGTTCTGGGCCGGGATCTTCGTGTGGCTGGCGTGTTTGCTGACAGCGTTGGCGTTTTATGGGCGAGCGCGGCTTGAAAAACCGCTATCGACTGACCTGCCGTCATCAAGAGCAGGCTCGCTCCTACAGGAGACTGCGGTCGTAAGCGCAATCCGTGAGCAACAATGAAGCTATGCAGGAGCAAGCTTGCTAGCGATGAACGATAACGCGGTATGCCTGCCTACTCCTGCGGATCAACGTTATCCAGTGCCTGGTTCACCGCCAGCTCCGCGAGCATGATGATCTGCGCAATGGCCAGCGCGGTGTTGCGCTGCGAACCGTTGAGGTAGGTGGCTAAATCGCTGGTCATGACGCTGGCGGATGCCAGTGACTCGCAGGCATGGGCGAGGAGGTTTTCAGTGCCGATGTCGGGGAGGATCGTGAAAAAGGGGCTGGGGCGGTAGGGTTTGTTGGTGGGGGGATCAGGGATTAGCTTATCCATCTGAAGGTTCCTTTCGTATTCGGAGCCATCAATTCCCGATCTCACTCGGCGAAGAGGTGGCAGCTATGTGCGGAGTGAGATCACCGGCAAAAGGAACCCGGCCAGACCAAGGTCTGCCCGCACACAGCCGCCATAAAGTATTGCGGACAGCGAATAGCTGGCGGCAATTATGGGGGGACTGGCGCTCGTTTCCAATTGCTGAGCCGGGGATCTCACACCCGATCACTGAGTTTTCAGTGACAAGCAAAGACTAAAGAGCGCGCTTCCGAGCAACAACCCTAAAAATCTGTGGGCGTTTTCTTCGTTTTTGGTAGGACATGTCCTGAAATGAAGACGACATCGTTGTCGACAGTGAAGCCGCCATCGCGAGCAGGTATCACTGCCCGACAAAGTAGTAATCCTGACGACCCACCCGCATCACTTTCAGCACTTTCAAGGGCGCCACCGGTTCAGTTTCGCCCGCCATGATCGCCACGTTGGACGCAGAAGTGCTCAGAAACTCATGCAACTGCGCTTCGGTATCCAGTCCCTTGAGCACGCTTTGCGTATAGAACACGCTCGCACCGCCCACGCGTTCATTGGCCTGGAACAACGCAACGTGCTGCCCGTTGGCCTGCATCGTCTGAATCTGCTCGGTCAGCGGCAGGAAGGACAGTTTGCGATCCGCATGGGGCAGCGCCCATTGCGCGGCCGCGAGGTAGCTGCCGATCACCACGGCCAATACGCTCATGGCCAGCCCCTGACGATGGCGAGCCAGGCGACCCAACAGATTAGAGGCGCCTTCGTAAGCCTTGGCGCGTTCGAACAGAACACTCGCATACTCCGCCGCAATCACCGCCGCCGCTGGCGTCATGGACATCAGGTAAACCGTGCGCTTGCTCGACGCCAACGTCAGCATGACGAATTGCGCCAGCACCCACAGGCTGAAGAACAACAAGTAACGATTGGCCATCAGGCTTTTGCGGAAATGCCACAGCCCCAGATACACCAGAATGTTCCACGGCAAAAAGGCTTGCGGCAGTTTGGCGAGGTAGTAGTAGAACGGTTCGTAATGCCCCGCTTCGACAAACGAACCGCTGAACCGCCCGACACTGTTGGTCAGCAGCACTTCCGCCAGTGCCGGTGCGCCGCCGCGCTGATACAGCACCGCCAGCCAGATCATCAATGGCACCAGCCCCAGCAGCGTCAGCAGCCCGGGGCGTAGCCAGGCCGAAACTTTCAGCTGCCGGTCGAGCACGCTCTCGGCCAACAAGTACGCGAAGATCACCACGCCCGGCATCGCCAGGCCCAACACGCCTTTGCTCAACGTAGCAATGGCAATCCCCGCAGCAAACAGCAAGGCGTTGCCGATGTTTGCCTGGCGATGGCCCTGAAAAAATGCGAGCAGTGCCATGCTCACGCCGAGGGCGAGCAACGCGTCTTCGCCAACGCCGCGCACGTTGCTCCAGTAACTGGCCATGGTTGCCAGCAGGATGCCTGCCGTCCAGGCAATCGCGTTGGGCCGCCCGAACCGGCGCAGCATCGCGAACAGCAGCATGACACTGAACAATCCGGCCACCGCTGACGCCAGCCGCACGGCCCACGGTGTACTGCCGAATGCGCGGATGGCCCCGGCGTCGAGCCACAGGCTCAGGGGCGGCTTCTCCAGAAACGGCTCGCCGAACAACCGTGGCGTCACCCAGTCGTTATCCAGGTGCATTTGCATGGCAATCCCGGCGACCCGCGCCTCGGTGGAACCTTGCAGTTGGTGATTACCCAAGGCAAAGAAAAACAGCAGGGCCGCCAGCAGAAACAATGAAAGGGTGGGACGCGACATGGTGTCTGACTGCCGAGAAGGGATCCGGCGAGCATACGGCGCGAATGCTTAACGAATTGTGAATGCCTTGCGAAAAATTCAAATCACCAGCGGTAAGGTCACGATGAAGGTACTGCCCTGGCCGGTGCCGTCGCTCATGCCGATCACTTTGCCGCCATGCGCTTCGACCAGCTCACGAACCACCGTCAGGCCAATGCCCAGACCTGCGCCATAGAAGCCCACCGCATGAACATCCTGCACAAAGGGCTCGAAGATAAACGGCAATGTCTCAGGGGAAATACCGATGCCGTTATCGCCAATGCTTATTTTCAGCCGATCGGCTTCGGTGGTGACCGACAGCGTGACCGTGCCACCCGCCGGCGTGTATTTGGCGGCATTGCCCAGCAGATTGCCGAGAATCTGCGTGAGCCGCGAAGGGTCGCCGTTCACCGCCAACGCGCACTCGGGCAGTTCTGCACTGAATTGCAAATGGTGAGCGGTCATGACCGGATCACAGATGTCTATCGCCTCATGGATGATCTGCACCATATCGACCAGGCGGCAATCGAGGCGAAACTTGCCAGTGTCGGCGCGGGCGACATCAAGCAAGTCTTCCACCAACCGAGACATGTGCTGCACCTGACCTTCGATCAGCTGCTGCATGCGTGGCAATTCCTCACTGGGCACTCGTACCAGTCGACCGGCAATCATGCTGATGGGCGTCAGCGGATTTCGCAATTCGTGGGCCACCAGCGTGAGCACCTTGCGTTGCTGTTCCAGCGCGCGTTCAGCCGCGACCTGCAGGTGTTTTGCGCTCAGTGCGGCAATCACCAATTGCTCGTTGGCTTCGCGTATCTCCAGGTACAGTCGCTGTTCTGCCTGCGCGAGTTTCGGCCTGTCAGCCTCCGATTGCGCCGACAAAATCGCCAGCACCAATTGCTGATTGGCCTCGATCAGTTGCTCGACCTGTTGGCTATCGACGAGCTGGGTGTTGGCGTCGCTCAGTTCTTTGTTCAACGCCGCCAGCACCGCGCGCGCTTCGACGGTTTTCTGGCCGAGCAGCAACAGTTCGCGAGCGGCCGTCGCCAGCGCTTGCTCGTTCCCACCTTTGGCCTCGTTCATGATGTTTGACTCATCCTTGGTCGTTGCCCAGTCGGTGTCGGGTAGGCCGGCCGCCCAGCAGGCCTTCCTGATCCGGCAGCATTTCGCCGATCTGCAAGCCTTTATCATCGATGCGGTACACGCGCAGTTCATCGGAGTGGGCGCTGGCCCGCACTTTGACCACGGCCATGATGCGCAACAGGCGACTCTGCACTTCAATGTAGCGCTGAACGATGATCGCGTCGGTGAGAAACGCAGTGCCATAGGGGCTGAAGCGCAAATCGGTGTAGCGGTCTTCCAGCTCCGAGGTCATCAACACGCTGACCCCGGCGCTGGTGAGGGCGGTGACCATGCGCGACAGCGACTCGCGAAAGTCTTCGCGGAAGGTCGGGGCCAGCGCCAGTTCGAAACCCGATAAAGAGTCGATCACCAAGCGGGTAGCCTTCAGTCGGGCGATTTCACTCAACAGCAACTGCACGATCTCGTCGATGGACAAGTCCGGTGCGCGGCTGTCCACCAGGCCGATCTGTCCCTTTTGAATCAGATCTGAGAGCGTGGCGTTCTGCGAGTGATTGGGCCGTTGCTCGAACACCGCAATCACGCCGGTTTCGCCATTGCGCGCGCCTTCAGCGAGGAAGGTCGCGGCGAGTATGCTTTTGCCCGAGCCCGAGGGACCGGCCACCAGCAGCGAATACCCACGCGGCAGGCCACCGCCGAGCATCTCGTCGAGCTGGGGCACACCCATTTTCAGGCGCTTGATCGGGAACGCCAGCGGCGCTTCAACCTGGTTGAGTGCCGCTGGCGCGAAGACTTTGATCCCCGACGTGGCGATGCGGAACGTGTGCAGCCCCGGCAGCGTCGGCTGGCCGCGCATCTTCATGATTTCCATCTTGCGCACCATGGAGTTGCGCTGAACGCTCTGGCGCAGCCAGATCAGGCCGTCGGCCACGGTGAAAATCGGGTTGGTGTCGGTTTCGGTGAAATATTCGCCAATCAGGAAGGTGGTCGCCTGCCAAGTGGTCATCAACATGCCCAGTTGTTGAACGAACTGCGGCAGGTTGTTGTTCGGGTTGTCCTGAGTCTGGCTCGCCAGCACTACGGAGCGGAAGGAGTCGACGAACACCAGCGCCGGGGCGTGCGCCTCCACCGCGCTGACAATGCGCCGCAGCACTTCATCCAGATTCCCGGCGAGGGTGTCGTCGGCCAGGTTGATGTAGCGGATCGACTGATTGATCGCTTCGCTGTCGAAAAAGTCGAATTGCTGCTGATAACGCAGCATCTTCAGCGGCGGCTCGCCAAGCACTGTAAAGAACAGCGCCGGACGCTCGGGCGTCGCCAGGGCAAACATCATCTGATGCGCGAGGGTGGTTTTGCCGCAGCCTGGGGGGCCGGCGATCAGGTTGAACGAAAACTCCGGCAAACCTCCGCCCAGCACCTCGTCCAGTCCTGGCACACCGGTGGCCAGGCGGTTGATAGTCACTTTGGTGCTCATGGCGAATTTTCCTGCGAAGGGGTGTCGCTCAAAGAAGGTTCCCACACGCCACGAAGCAAACGCGCGGTGAGCGAGGGCCCGATCAGCGTGGTCAGTAACTCGTAAAAGGTTGTCAGCAACACTTCACCGAAAAACAACGCATCGGCTTCGCTTTGCTCAATGAGTACAGACTTGAGGGCGGACAGGTCCGGGAAGGCCTGCACACTGTCATAAGTGCCGGCCAGATGGGGATGGTTGGCAACGCACAGATGAAGGCTGCGGCGATAAAGCGCAATAACCCCATGCTGGCCGATGATGGGCTAGAGAGCCGCATCCATGGCCTGCAATATTGTAGCGATCGCTTCTGCGACGGTTGCAACGTCAGCGTTGGGGCCAACGCGGTGCGTCAGAGAAGCTACGATCTGACGGCTCTCTTCGCTAAGCGTGGACATGGCTAACTGATATCCGAAGGACTGGCTTTGATGGTACACCCTATGGGAGTCGGGGGAGTGATTTGTGTCAGATGGACGGATTTGCCGGAAAACGGGCAAAAAAAAGCCCGCGGGAGGGCGGGCAAACCGTAGTTTCTTGAATGAGCGAGCGCAATGTACCGGTTGCCGGGGCGCGAGGGGGTGAAGAAAAATTCATCTGTGCCGCGCGTCGTCCTCCCGGTGCGCGCTGAAAATTATCCAGTGCGGCTCTATCTTGGTGGCGGTGTTCGTGTTGAGCGGCTGTGCGGTGCAAAGGCACCTGTAGCAAGACGGTCGCCGTTATCAAGGACGCTGAAGGACGTGTGATTCAAACCGTTGAAAGCGAAACTGTGGTGCAGCCAGCCTCGGGTTGCCCACTGCGGCGGGAAACAATAAAAGATGTTCAACCTTGATCGTTCGTTGAACAAACATCTCTTAGAAACAGGCTCTTGTTGATTGCCGCCCACCAGCTCGCTTTTTACCTCAAAGTGAATGCCCATGACCGAGCTGTTGAACAGCGCAAAGTCGGCACCTTTGGCGGTGATGTTGAAGTCAGCGCAAGTGTTGGACGGTTCGAGGTCGACGGTCAGGATCTGGCCCGCTTTTGCGCTCAGACGGTATTGCGTGGTGAGCTGGCCTTTGATCGAGTCGGAGCGCTTGACGGTATTAGAGTCGTTCTTGAAATCGATCTGTTCGACACGCGCCGCGACCTCGGTGGCGGCGCGGCGACTCGGTAAAACGTCAATTACCGCTAGACACGTCGGTGGACGCCGAAGTGGGTTTAAGCAAAACCGCTGGTGGGGATTTTCAGCGGGCAATCAAAAAAGCCGTGAAGCTTCGATTTCTCGACGCTTTACGGCTTTGTTCAGTCTGCGCAGCAAGAACCTTTACGAGCCAGATTACTTGGCTTTCGCACTCTTGATGTCGCTGATGATTTGCTGCGCAATCGCCTGAACCTGCTTTTTGGTCATGGCCGACATCACACCTTCCCATGCTGTCGATGACGTGTCATAGGTTCGAGTGCCAATCAGGCTCCCCGATTTCAAGTCAGAAAAATCGGCACTGGAATTGACCCAGGCGTTACCCACCATAATGCCAGCGGCAACACGTGACCCGGTCGTCAGGTAGCGGAAGTTGCTCACGTTGATGGTGATGCCGACGCCATCCTTGGTGTTTGAACTCGAAGTCTGAGCCTCTGTGAGGCCGTAGCCGGCACGAGTGGCTTCTGTTTGCAGAGCCTCATTCCAGTCACGCTGCAAAAGGGGCCAGTCTTCATTTTGCTGGACCTTGCTGTTCCCTTTGAAATTGACCACCAGGTTTTGTTTCGCAGACTCCTGGATCGCCAGTGCTCCAGTGCCGCCACTCTTTACCGATGCTGCGCAACCGCTCAGAAGAGACGCGGCCAGGAGGCATGAAAGGGAGAGCAAGAACTTTGGATTTTTCATTGAATTTCCATATCCAGAACGATTGGGTGGGCGTTAAAGGTGAGTGGTGGCGATTTGATATTTAGCGGCGCGATCCTGAGGCGAAGCGAGTGATTTCGTCAAGCGGCGCGGGAGCAATCAAGTGAACCGATATCAATCATTCAGGCAAAAAAAGGCACTGGCGATCATCGCCAAGTGCCTTTTTTTCGCCCTGATGGCTTCCGACTGACGTCACTTGAAAGGTCAAGGTGCGCTGCTAACCTTGTTCATTCGGAGCTGCCGACGACAGACGATCTGTTCCGGGCCACCTCTTGATGCGAGTGTCACTCGATCGATCAAGCCGTCCCCCGCCCCTACCTCCCATCGACTCCTGGCGATATCTCCGACACCTGTCTTTCGATAGCGCTCTGGAGATACCCCATGAAACTTCAGTTGCTCAGTGTTGCGCTCATGTTCGCTGGTATGGCGACGGCCAGCATGACCTTCGCCAGCGAGACGGCCCCAGCCACCCCCTCGAAATCAGCCACGCCCGCCGTCAAACAGGAGATCAAACTCACGCGCGTCACGCCCGAGTACTGGCGCGTTACGTTCCATAATCCGCCGTACAACATCTATGGCCCGGAAACCATGCCGCAATTGGACGAGGTCATTACCGCGCTCGAGACCGACCCGAAGGTCAAAGTGGTGGTGTTCGACAGCGATGTTCCGGATTTTTTCCTCACCCACTATGACTTCGTGCCGCCACTGACGGACACGACGAGTCTGCCCAACGGCCCTACCGGGCTTCCGCCGCTGCCCGACATGCTGGTGCGATTGAGCAAGGCACCCGTTGTCTCGATCGTATCTATTCGCGGTCGCGCCACCGGCGTTGGCAGTGAGTTGTCGCTGGCCAGCGACATGCGCTTTGCCAGTCGCGAAAAGGCCATTCTCTCGCAATGGGAGATCGGCGCCGCGCTGGTGCCAGGTGGTGGCCCCATGGCTCGATTGCCGCGGTTGATGGGGCGTGGGCGAGCATTGGAAGTGTTGCTCACCGGTAACGATATCGATGGCGGCCTGGCTGAACGCTATGGCTACGTCAATCGTGCGCTACCCGATGCCGAACTCGACGCGTTCGTCGACACCATGGCCCGCCGTATTGCCCGGTTCGACAAACAGTCGATCACCGAGATCAAACGTCTGGTCGATGCCTCGAGTTTGCCACCCAACGAGGCCATCGCAGCGGAATGGGACGGGTTCATCGGCTCGGTGAAACGCCCGGCGGCGCAGCGACGGATCAAACAATTGATGGAGCTTGGCTTGCAGAATAATGCGGATATTGAAAAACGCCTGGCGCATCACACCGGCACCCTCGGCGACTGATCAACAACCCCCACCTATCAGGAGTTACTGTCATGAGCACTGCATTGGAAACCGTTCTGTACACCGCAAAAACCCACACCGTCGGCGGCCGAACCGGCACCGGCAAATCAAGCGATGGCGAGCTCGACGTGAAATTCAGCTCCCCCGGCTCGGGCAAACCGGGGACTAACCCGGAGCAACTGTTTGCACTCGGTTATTCAGCCTGCTTTATCGGCGCGATCCAGGTGGCGGCCGGTAAATTGAACGTCAAATTACCGGAGGATACGTCGGTGGATGCCGAGGTTGATCTGGGCAAAACCAATGGCGGGGATTTTCAGTTGGCGGTCAGATTGCACGTCAATATTCCTGGCCTGGAGGAGGGCGTTAAAAGAGAACTGGCGGAGGCGGCGCATCAGATCTGCCCATATTCGCGCATGACGCGGGGGCATGTGGCGGTGGAGTTGAAAGTCGTTTGACCGGGCATCTGTAGGAACGAGCGGTGTTTCTGTCGACTCGTTTTATCGAGTGCCGGGGGCCCTCTCAATACCAACCTCCAGATGCAACAAAACCCGCTTTTGGCGGGTTTTGTCTTGCTTCGTATTTGGTGGAGCCGGGGGGATTTGAACCCCCGTCCGCCAGTACTCCGCTGTCGGTACTACATGCGTAGCCGTGTCTATTAAGTTAACCCTCAGCGACCCGACGGGCAGGGTGCTTTGGGCGAGTTGTGTAAGTTTTAGCCGCTTCGTCCACAACGTACTGCACGGCGATTCTGTTCTATATGACAATCACTTTGGGTTTACAGACATCCCCTGATGATTGCTGGACCCGAAGGTACCAGGAGGGAAGGGCTAAGGCTGCTTACGCAGCGAGAGCGTATTCCCCGTAGGTTTCGTCATTGGCAACTATAAGAAGTTGCAACAGTGGATTTACGAGTTCTGTTACCAACTCGGCATGCACCTAAAGTTTCGCAACCGGCGTCGAATCCTAAACGGCCCCGAGCCTGTTGCTCTGTGAATCCAAGTGAGCAACAAGCCTGCGCAGTGTACGCCAACGCAGCTCAGAAGGCCAACCCGAAGGTTGCCCACCACAGATTATGGGTTGGGTTCGTTGCGCTGTTTGTCAGCGAGTGCCGATGCCTGGGTGGCCTCGGTGACGCATTTTTTGTCATCCCCGGACGCTTGGGACGCTTCGGCGCTGGACATCAGTCTTTTGATCTCCATTGCGGTGTTGCTGGAGCTCGCCGGCAGTGAATTCACTTTGCTTTTGAGCTCTTGCAGCTTGCTCGTACAGAGGTTGTTATCCGCAGCAAATACGGGGGCGGCCAACATTGCAGCAGAAATGAACAGACCGGCGAGTGCGGTACGTTTCATGGATATCTCCTTGAACTGATGGTCTCGGTGCTGCCGTATGAGCGTGTGGCTCGGCCGAGGTCGGAAATTAAGCCGCGATTGATGAGGCCTACTTAAAAGACTACGACGCTGCGCAGGAATTCGGTTTCTGCAAAAAAGGCGGTGGAAAAATTTTTTAACAGAAACGATGGCATTAAAAGCGGACGAGATTGCCCCTTTTCGCGGACGGCCTTTTCAAGGGCAAGGCTGATCGCCGTAGCGCTCGCGCCTTCCGCGGTTTTGGGCATGGTGTCGAGCTTATTACTCAGTGACGCAGGCGGCTCACACATGACCAAACTGCAGATGCACCAAAACCCGCACCTGGCGGGTTTTGGTTTGCTTCATATTGGGTGGCGCCGGGGGGCGGAAGGCCAACCCGAAGGTTGGCCCTGAACTGAGTTACTTCCCGCCTTTGTTCGCGTTCTTGATGTCTTGGATCGTTCGGGTGGTCTCGGATATGCAATCATCAGTCCCTTCCTTGGTGCCTTTTGCCTGATCGGCTTTGGCTTGCTTGACGCTGTCCATTACCTGGTCAGTCATCTCCGAAGGGATTTGTGCTTTGGCATTTTCGATGGTTTTCAAGTTGAGCGCACAGAGGTCTTCGGCGGCAAACGAGGTGGATGCCATCAGTGAGGCAGTAACGAACAAACCAAACAGTACAGAACGTTTCATGTGTATCTCCTTGAACTGAAGGTCCAGGTATCGCTGACCATCAGGACGGGCTGCCGAGTATGGGGAAAGTCCCACGCTTGCGGGACTTGATCAGTGGACTGCGGCAACATGGCAGGGTTCTATTTTTCTACGATAGCGCTGTCGATTCCGGCAAGAAGCATTAAAAAGGCGCACAAATTTGCCTTCTTTGAGGTCTTGCTTTCAGGTCACCCTGGCCTTGGTAACGCGGTCCACCAGATAGACTAGCCCGTGGTAGTCAATTCCGCCGTGTTGCGTCAGACCTATCTCACACGTGCGGCTGGTAGAAATCCCCTCGCTGCATTGCCGAACCGCGTCCTTGAGCGTTCTTAACGAATGAGCGTTCAATTCCGGCGTAGTGAATCCCTTGTCCCCGGCAAATCCGCAACAGTGAATGCCTTCGGGAATCACCACGTTTTTGCTGCACTTGCGCGCCAGATCGATCAGCGCCTGGCTTTCCCCAAGGTGCTGAGTGCTGCACGTGACGTGCACCGCGATGGGCGCTTCCTGCGGCGTGAAATCGAGACGATCCATCAAATGCGTACGGATGAAACGCACCGGGTCGTACAGGTCCAGTCGAACATCTCCCAGGTCCTGAACCAGGCGCAAGGTGCAGGGGCTGGTGTCGCAGTAAATCGGATCGAGCCCGCCACGGCTGGCGTGCAGCAATGCGCCAATCAGTTCCTGGCGTTTGTGTTCGGCTTGTTCGGCGTAGCCCTTGGAGGCGAACGGCTGGCCGCAGCAGAGGCTGTCCTGATTGTCTGGACAGACGACCTGGTAGCCGGCTTTTTCCAGCAGCCCACGGGTTTTGTCGTACAGCGACATTTGCTCGTTATCACCGGCCGCCGGCCCCATGACCCGCGAGACGCACGCCGCCAGATACACCACGCGAGGGCGCTCATCCGACACGCTCGGGCTGAAGCGAATGGCTTTTTCCGGCTGCGGCATGGCGTTGGTCCATTGTGGGACCTGGCCCTTGGACAACTTCGTCAGCGTTGCCGAAAGCTTCGCCAGACGTGGCGCCCCCAGCAGCATCCGCGCGCCGTTGGCCACGTGCAGGGTGAAACGGGCGCCTTGCAGCGCGGTGGCGAAGTTGCCTTCCAGCCAGTTGGCGGTTTTCGTATGCGTCGCGTTACGGCTGCGAAGCTTTTTCACCAGCTCGCCAGTGTTGATTCCTACAGGGCAACGTTGTGCGCATAACCCGGTCGCGGCGCAGGTGTCGATGCCTTGGTATTCGTAAGCGGCTTCGAGTTCAGTGGTGTCCACGCCGGCGCGTTTTTTTGCCTGAATATCTCGCCAGATCACGATGCGCTGGCGCGGGCTCAGGGTCAGGCCTTTCGACGGGCAGACCGGCTCACAAAAACCGCACTCGATGCACTTATCCACAATCTCGTCGGCGGCCGGCAACGGCTTCAGGTGTTTGAGGTGAATCTGCGGATCGTCGCTGAGCACCACGTCCGGATTGAGAATGCCGTTGGGGTCGAGCAGGCGTTTGAGCTGCCACATCAACTGGTAGGCATCGCTGCCCCATTCGAGCTCAACGAACGGCGCCATGTTGCGGCCGGTGCCGTGCTCGGCTTTCAGCGAACCGCCGAACTCCACCGCGACCAACTGCGCCACGTCGTCCATGAACGCCTGATAGCGTGCGACTTCTTCCGGGTTGTTGAAGCCTTGGGTGAAGACGAAGTGCAGATTACCTTCCAGCGCGTGTCCGAAAAGGATCGCTTCGTCGTAGTGATGCCTGTCGAACAACTCGATCAGACGATTCACACCGATGGCCAGTTGTTCCACCGGGAAGGTCACGTCTTCGATGATCACCGTAGTGCCGGTTTTACGCACCGCGCCGACCGCAGGGAAGGTGTCCTTGCGAATGGCCCAGAGGCGGGCGTTTTCGATGGGGTCTTCGGTGAAGTCGACCTGTTTTTCCACTGGGAACGACGTCAGCGACGCCATGATGCGCGCCAGTTGCTCGTGCAACAAAGTCGAGGACGCGGCGCGGGATTCGATCAGCAGGGCGCAGGCATTGTTCGACAGATGCTGCACGAAATCTGGCATGCCGGGTTTGTTCTGCACTGAACGCAGACTGCGGCGGTCGAGCAGTTCCACGGCGGACACCGGTTGGCTTTTCAGCACGGTGACGGCGTTGCAGCAGGTTTCCACATCCGGGAACACGATTAGCGCCGAGGCCTTGTTCGGGTGGTCGATCACCGTGTCGTAGGTCACCGCGCTGATGAATCCGAGCGTGCCTTCCGAACCTACGAGCAAGTGGCTCAAGATATCCACAGGCTCGTCGTAATCCACCAAGGCGTTGAGTGACAGGCCGGTGGTATTTTTCAGACGGTATTTGTGGCGGATTTTTGCGGCCAATTCGGAATTGGCGCGGGTCTCGCGGCCCAGTGTCGCTAAGCGCTCAAGCAATGCGGCGTGGCTCTCACGAAACGCCGCGACACTCGCCGCATCCTCGGTGTCGAGACGGCTGCCGTCGGCGAGCACCAGGCGAATACCAGCCAGCGTGTGATAAGTGTTTTGCGCCGTGCCGCAGCACATGCCGCTGGCGTTGTTGGCGACGATACCGCCGATTTTACAGGCGTTGATCGAGGCTGGGTCAGGACCGATCTTGCGTCCGAATGGCGCCAGCCATGCGTTGGCCTGTGCGCCGATGACGCCCGGTTGCAGACGGATTTGCGTGCCTTGCCCGCGGATCTCGCGCCCGTTCCAGTTATCCCCAAGTACGATCAGCACCGAATCGCTGATGGCCTGGCCGGACAGGCTGGTGCCGGCGGCACGGAAGGTCACCGGAACCTGATCCCGTTGTGCCAGTTTCAGCAGCGCCGCCACTTCATCTTCAGACTCGACACGAATGACCAGCTGCGGAATCAATCGATAGAAACTGGCATCGGTGCCGAACGCCAATGTCGACAGCGGGTCGTCGAAGCGTCGTTCTTGGGGGATCAGTTGCTGTGCATCTCGCAGGAAAGCCGCCGGTAGAGTCATTGGTCCTCCAGAATCAAAACCACCAGGTCTTTCGGGCCATGGGCACCGTAAGCCAGGACTTGCTCGATGTCGGCCGTTTTCGATGGGCCGGACACCAACAGCGCGTTGGTCGGCATGCCTTGCGCCCACTCGAACTCCTGCTGCACCTGATAGAAGTTGTCGCGGATTTCACTGGCCTTGAGCAGGGCGAAATGCACTGGCGGCACAAGGCTCATCAGGCGGGGTTCTTCCCGCGTCGGCCAGAGAATCAAACTACCTGTGGCGGCGATTGCGCCGAGGGTGGTGGTGAGGCTGGCCGGGGTGTCGTTGAACAGCTCGGCTTTCCACTCTTCCACCGGACGGTCGTAGGACTTAAGCGTCGGCAAACCAGGATTTTTCGCCCAGTGCTGAGAGACTCGTTGACCGTGCGGCGTCGTCGGCGCGATCAACAGGCTCGGCAACTGACGATCCCGCAGCAACTGCGCTAACAACGAAGGCCAGGCTTCGGCGGACGTCAGGTGGATTTCCGTGTGCACCGCTTCCATCAGTTTGCGCAGCTGCGGAATGCGTTGCTCGGGCGCGTAGGTGTAGGGCGCGGTCACCAATTCGACGTTGAACTCGTCAGGCACGGGCGTGGTGCCGGTCAGACTTTTCCGTAGTTTGGCGAGAATATTTTGCTTGGCGCTCATCAGCGGTCTTCCTGTTTGGCCAGATGCTCGCGGGCCATGTCGTGCAGTGAGCGAGCGGCGGGTTTCGGCGCGCTGTGGTTTTGTGTCCAGGGGCCGACGTTGCTCGGCGCGAGGGCGCGCAAACGCGTGGCGACAAAGCCGAACAGCCGATACAGCGTTGGCGAGCTGTGGAGTTTCGCCCAGGCATTCCAGATAAAACGCTCCTTGCGCGAATACTTGCTGCCCTGGCCGCGCATCACTTGATGCGGACTGTCCGGGGCTTTGACGTTCTCTTCCCGCAGGCGACGCAGCAATGCGGGGATAGGAATTTTTACCGGGCAGACTTCGCCGCAAGCCCCACACAGCGATGACGCACTCGGGTGGTCCGGGACATTCGCCAGGCCGACCATGTGCGGGGTGATGATTTTTCCGATAGGCCCAGGGTAAACCTCCCCATAGGCGTGACCGCCAATTCGAGTGTAGACCGGGCAATGATTCATACAGGCGCCGCAGCGGATGCAGTTCAGGGTCTGGCGCAATTCACTGTCGGCGAAGGCCTGGCTGCGACCGTTGTCCAGCAGCACCAGATGCACTTCCTGCGGACCGTCGAGTTCATGGGCCTGACGCGGGCCGGAGATCATGTTGACGTAGGTGGTGATCGGCTGGCCGAGGGCTGAGCGGGTCAGCAGCGACAACAGCGGTACTACGTCACGCAGGTTTTCCACGACTTTTTCGATGCCGGTGACGGCGATGTGCACGGGCGGCACCGTGGTGGTCATGCGCCCGTTGCCTTCGTTTTCCACCAGCAGCAGGGTGCCGGTTTCGGCCACGGCGAAGTTGACGCCGGAAACGCCGATGTCCGCTTCGAAGAATTTCTGCCGCAAGACTTTGCGACCGATCTGAATGAGTTGGTCAACGTCCTTGGTGTACTCCACGCCAAGTTTGTCGTGGAACAAGGACGCGACCTGACCGGCATTCTTGTGGATCGCCGGCATAATAATGTGTGAAGGCTTCTCGTGGTCGAGCTGGACGATGTACTCGCCCATGTCCGATTCCAGGCATTCAATGCCCCGATCAGCGAGGAAATGGTTCATCTCCATTTCTTCACTGACCATCGATTTGCCCTTGATCACTTGCCGCCCCTCGTGAGCGCGGATGATCGAGAGGACGATGCCATTGGCTTCGTCCACCGTTTCCGCCCAGTGCACTGTCACACCGTTGCGGGTCAGGTTCTGTTCAAGTTGCTCGAGCAGGTCGGGCAACTTCGATAACGCACGGGCGCGGACGGCATTGCCCAGCACTCGCAAATGTTCTCTTTCGTGGGCATCGCTGAAGGACGCTGCCCGTTTTGTCATCAGTGAGTCCATCGCAGTGCGAAAGTTGTTTCGCAGTTGCTTGTCACCCAACGCGTTGTGCGCACGGGTGCGGAAATCTTCTTCTACGGCAACCGTAGGAATAATCGCGGAAGCGTTCATTGAACACCTCCGGTTCGCTGCCAAAGGAAACTGGCCAGGTGCTGGCCGCGCAACGCTTCCTTCTGTTTTTCCAGCGAGCCGTTGATGTTCATCAGGCAACCGCAGTCGGCACTGAGTACCTTGTGCGCACCGGATTCCTTCAACGCCCGGGTCTTGTCAGCCACCATCGCGCCAGAAATGTCTGGCATACGGACGCTGAAAGTCCCACCGAAGCCACAGCATTCACTTTCATGGCTGTGGTCGACTCGCTCCACATTCCCCAGCTGCGCCAACAACTCGCGGCCGTGCAAGTGGGTGTTCATTTCACGACGTGCCGAGCACGAAGTGTGCAACGCCACTTTGACCGGTTCGCCGCTGTCCTTGAGCTGCACTTTGCAGACGAACAACAGGAATTCGGCCAACTCATAAGTCCGGGCTGCCAGCGCCTGAACCTGTTTCAGTGTTTGCGGCTCGTCCTTGAACAAGTCGGCGTAGTGCTCGCGCAGCATGCCGGCACACGATCCCGATGGCACCACCACCGGATAGTCTCCGGCGAACAGCGCCAGTTGCGCCCGCGCCACGGTCCGGGCCTGTTCGGTGTAACCGGAGGTGTAGGCCGGTTGCCCGCAGCAGCTTTGCCCTTGCGGGTACTCGACACGAATGCCTTCGCGTTCCAGCAGGTGAATCGCATCCATCCCGGCTTCCGGGTAGAACAGATCAACCACGCAGGTGCCGAACAGGTAGACCCGTTTCGGTTTTTCGCTGGGATATTGCCGAGGCTCAGGCAGTGGCGGGGCGACGCGGGTCGCGTTCGGCACGGCGTTGTAAAAAAGCTCGCTCATCAGGCGTGTCTCCGGGTGGGCCCGGTTATCCGTCCGCTGAGGCTGCTGAATATAGAGAGTGATGCTTTCAGCAGCCTTACAGACCGGGTTGTGAATAACTGACGCCGGAATCGTGGTCCGGCGTCGGTTTTTGCGTTTTTTCTTGTAGTACTTAGTGCACCAGCATGCCGGTGAACCAGTAGGCCTGAGCCAACGTGATCAGGCCGACGATGGTTGCGAAGAACAGGCTGTGCTTGAGGGTGAAGCGGAACAAGTCCGATTCCTTGCCGACCAGACCGGTCGCGGCGCAGGCCACGGCGATCGATTGTGGCGAGATCATCTTGCCGGTCACGCCACCGCTGGTGTTCGCCGCCACCAGCAACACATCGTTCACACCAATCTGGTGCGCGGTGGTCGCTTGCAACGAGCTGAACAGTGCGTTGGACGAGGTATCGGAACCGGTCAGGAATACACCCAGCCAGCCGAGGAACGGCGAGAAGAACGGGAACGCCGCGCCGGTGCCTGCCAATACCAGAGCCATGGTCGACGACATGCCCGAGTAGTTGGTGACGAAGGCAAACGCCAACACCATACCGATGGAAAGAATCGGCCAGCGCAGCTCGTAGAACGTCTCTCTCAAAGTGGTCAGACCAGTTTTTATATTGATCTTCAGCACCAGCATCGAGATCAGTGCGGAGAAGAAAATCGCCGTGCCGGTCGCGGAAATCGGATCGAGTTTGAACACCGCCGGGATGGCGGTCGGGGCGGTCACGATCGGTGCGACTTTGATCACCATCTGGTCCAGGTGCGGAATGGCGAAGTTGAACACCCAGCTGTACATCGAACCGCCGGCGGCAAACATCGCCTTGAACGGTTTCAGGGTCCAAATGGTGACCAATACAGTGAGGACCAGGAACGGCGACCAGGCTTTGAATATTTCACCGAGGCTGTAAGGCGAAGCCACGGTTGTGCGCGGCTGGCCGAAACCACCGGCGCTGGCAGTCACAACGGAAGCCGAGACCGCGCCAGCGATGTGTTGGCCGGCAGCGCGTTTCGGCTGCCAGACTTTCAGGAACAGTGTCAGAGAAATCAGGCTGGCCAGGGCCGAGGTGATGTCTGGCAGTTCCGGGCCAATGAAGTTCGAGGTGAAGTATTGGGTGACGGCGAAGCTCAATCCTGCGACCAGCGCAGCCGGCCAGGTTTCCCGCACGCCGCGCAGGCCGTCCATCATGAACACTAGCCAGAACGGCACGAATAGCGACAGCAGTGGCAATTGGCGACCGGTCATGGCGCCGATCTTAAACGCGTCGATACCGGTTACTTGCCCGGCCACGATGATCGGGATCCCCAGTGCACCGAATGCCACTGGCGCGGTGTTGGCGATCAGGCACAGGCCTGCGGCGTAAAGCGGGTTGAAGCCAAGCCCTACGAGGAGAGCGGCGGTAATCGCTACCGGCGCACCGAAACCGGCTGCGCCTTCAAGGAACGCACCGAAGCAGAAGCCGATCAGCAGCACCTGCAAACGCTGGTCGTCGGTGATCGACAGGACGGAGCTGCGAATCACTTCGAACTGACCGCTCTTGACCGTCAGTTTGTACAGGAACACGGCGGCGACGATGATCCATGCGATCGGCCACAAGCCGTAAGCGAAGCCATACCCGGCGGCGGCAAATGCCATGTCGACCGGCATCTGGAAGGCGAAGATGGCCACGGCGATGGACAGCACCAGCGTAATGCTGCCGGCCACGTGCCCTTTGAGCCGGAACACGGCCAACGCCAGGAAGAAAAACACGATGGGAATAACGGCTGCGAGCGCGGAAAGGCCGAGGCTGCCGAGCGGGGTATAGAGCTGTTGCCAGGTTTGCATATGGGGTGGCCCCTAATTGTTGTTGGTCAGGCACTGGTCAGCGTTCTTGGATAATTGGTAATACCAATTTACAATCGCTGTTCGCTAGGGTAAAAGCCTTGTAGGCGGCGTGTCAATTTGCCGCCCTAAAACTTTTGTCGAACATGCGCCGTGGCGCTTGCTTGATCCGCTCGAACAAATGCCGTCTGGTAGGTGCTGGCACAGCGCTGATAGGCCAGAATAGAGAGCCCGGCGAGCCGTCGGGATCGTGGAGAATTGAGTTATGGGGTTTGATCAAATTCGTCAGCGCCGTTTGTCTGACGATATTGTCGAGCAGCTCGAGGGGATGATCCTCGAAGGCACGCTGAAGGCGGGCGAGCGCTTGCCGGCCGAGCGTGCGTTGGCTGAGCAGTTCGGCGTGTCACGCCCTTCGTTGCGCGAAGCGATTCAAAAACTGGCGGCCAAGGGCTTGCTGGTCAGTCGCCAGGGAGGCGGCAACTATGTGGTGGAGTCGCTGGGCACGACCTTCAGTGATCCGCTGCTTCATCTGCTTGAAAGCAACCCCGAGGCTCAGCGCGATCTTCTGGAATTTCGCCATACCCTGGAGGCCTCCTGCGCCTATTACGCGGCATTGCGGGCGACAGATGTCGATCGCGAGCGGCTGACCGCGGCCTTCAATGAATTGCAGGACTGCTACACCCGTCACGATGAAGTGGGTCGGGCGGAAGAGGGTGCGGCGGATGCGAAGTTTCACCTGGCAATCGCCGAAGCCAGTCACAACGCGGTGTTGCTGCACACCATTCGCGGGTTGTTCGATCTGCTCAAACGCAACGTGGTGACCAACATCGGCGGGATGTACAAACAGCGCACGGAAACCCGCGACATGCTGATTACACAGCACCGGGAGTTGTACATGGCGATTATTGAGGGGAGGGCGGAACAGGCGCGGGAGGTTTCCAGTCGACACATTCTGTATGTGCAGGAAGTGCTGGAAGAGGTGCGTCAGGAAGTGCAGCGCATGGCTCGGGCAGAGCGGCGCAAAGGGATGTAGTCAGTGAGGTTTTTTGGTGTTTGTTTGATCGCAATCGCCAGCAAGCTGGCTCCTACAGATTCAGTGGTGGGGCACAGACCCTGTAGGAGCCGGCTTTTCGGCGATTGCGCGCTCAAAGAAAGGAATTACTCTTCCTTGCCCTTGTTGCGCACCGCTCGCTGCAGCTCGCGACCGGCATCGCGTTCGCGTTCGGTATCACGCTTGTCGTATTCCTTCTTGCCCTTGCCCAGAGCGATCTCGCACTTGACCATGTGCTTGCTCCAGTACCAGGACAGGCACACGCAGGCATAGCCCTTTTGCTGCACGGCGGCGGCGAGCTTTTCCAGCTCGCGGCGGTTGAGCAGCAATTTTCGGGTGCGGGTCGGATCTGCGATGACGTGCGTGCTCGCGGTCATCAGCGGCGTAATGTGGCTGCCGAGCAGCCAGGCTTCGCCATCCTTGAGCAGCACGTAACTGTCAACCAGTTGCAGCTTGCTTGCCCGCAGACTTTTTACTTCCCAGCCGGCCAGGACCAGACCAGCCTCGAACCGATGTTCGATGAAGTAATCGTGTCGCGCCTTTTTATTCTGCGCGATGGTCCCTGTTGGGTGTTTCTTCTGTTTAGCCATAGGGGCGGCATTATAGGGAGTTGCACGCGAGTCGGCTACGGTGATGCTGCGTGCTTGAGCAGGTTGATTGAATCCCGGACAATGCGCGCTCTTTTTGCAATGCTTGGACGTGGTAACGATGTCGACAGACAAGGTTTCTGTCCACGGCAGTTGGGCTAGCCGCTGGGTCTTCATACTCGCCGCGACCGGCTCGGCCGTGGGCCTGGGTAGCATCTGGAAGTTCCCGTACATGGTCGGCGTCTATGGCGGCGGTGCGTTTGTGTTGATGTTCCTGGCCTGTATCGCACTGATTGGTGTGCCGGTCATGCTGGCGGAAACCCTGATCGGTCGTCGCGCCCGGCAAAGCCCGGCCAACGCCTTGAAGGTGCTGGCGCTGGAGGCCGGGCATTCGGGCAAGTGGTCCTGGGGCGCATTCGCCGGGATGATCACGGCGTTGCTGATCTTGTCTTTCTATAGTGTTGTCGGTGGTTGGTCGCTGGATTACATCATCGACATGGGTCGCGGCGACTTTCAGGGGGTAACGCCTGATCAGGTCGGTGCGTACTTTGGCAAGGTGATTACCGATCCATGGCGCCTGACACTTTGGCATACGATTTTTATGCTGCTGTCTGCCGTCGTCATCGCCAGGGGCGTGGTCGCCGGCCTTGAACGCAGCCTGCGCATCATGATGCCGCTGCTGTTTGTGATGATTCTGGTGCTGTTGGGCTACAGCATGACCACCGGGTATTTCATGGCGGGCGTGCATTTCATGTTCGACTTCCATCCGGAAAAGGTCCTCGACGGCTTGCTGCCGGCCATGGGGCACGCGTTCTTTTCCCTGAGCGTTGGCGTCGGTTCGATCATGATTTACGGTGCCTACATGCCGAAACACTCGTCGATCTCCGGCACCGTCGTCGGTGTCGCGCTGCTCGATACCTTCGTTTCACTGGTAGCGGGTCTGGCATTGTTTCCGATTGTGTTCGCCGCCGGCCTGAACCCAAGTGAAGGCCCGGGCCTGATGTTCGTCAGCCTGCCATTTGCCTTTGGTAACGTAGCGTTCGGCCAGTTGATGGGGGTAGTGTTCTTCGTCCTGGTCGCGATTGCCGCCTGGAGTTCGGCGATTTCACTGCTCGAACCAATGGTGGCTTACCTGGTTGAACGCACTAAAGTCAGCCGTGCGTGGGTGACTTTCTGGCTGGCGTTCACCTGCTGGTTCGTCGGTCTGGGCACGGTGTTTTCCTTCAATATCTGGAAGGAAGCCAAATTTTTCGTGAACGAAGGCGGGATGTTCCATCTCTATCAATGGGGCGCGGCCGGCGGTCTGGATTTCTTTGGCGTGATCGATTTCTTTACTTCACGGATCATGTTGCCAGTTGGTGGTTTGTGTTTCGTGGTGTTTGCAGGCTGGGTGATGGGGCGTGAAGCGGTGCGCGACGAATTGTCGATCCGCAGCCCCATGCTGTTCAATCTGTCCCTGTTTTTGATGCGCTATGTGGCGCCCATCGGCATTCTTGTAGTGTTTGCCGCCCAGCTGTGGAAGTGACGCTGACATGACGACACACATTCAACGTTCGGCTCTGCTGCCGTATCCGGCGCAAGCGCTGTATGACCTGGTCAATGACGTGGCGCGCTACCCGGAGTTTTTGCCGTGGTGCTCGTCGGCCGAAGTCCTGGAAAGCTCTCCCGAGCACATGCGCGCGAGCGTCGGCGTGGCCAAGGGAGGGCTCAGTCAGCATTTCGTGACGCGTAACTCCTTGGTCCCAGGGCAATCGATCGAGATGAACCTCGAGGAGGGGCCATTCACGCAGTTGCATGGTATTTGGGTGTTCAAGGCGTTGACCGACAAGGCCTGCAAAATCAGCCTCGACCTGTCGTTCGACTATGCCGGGCCGATCGTTCGCGCGACCCTCGGGCCGCTCTTCAATCAGGCGGCCAATACGCTGGTGGATGCGTTCTGCCAGCGCGCCAAGCAAATGCATGGTTAAGGCTGTGATCGAAGTCGAGGTGGTGTATGCCGCCGTTGATCGTCAGGTGCTTCGCTGTGCGACAGTGCCCGCAGGCACAACAGTGCGCGCAGCCCTGCTTGATTCGGGAATAGGCGAAGCGTTTCCAGAGCTGGATCTGGGCGAGTGCCCCGTTGGGATATTCGGCAAGGTGATTGCCGATCCGGACACGCACCAGGTTCGGGCAGGGGACCGTATTGAAATTTATCGACCTCTGCTGGCTGATCCGAAAGAGGTTCGCCGGTTACGCGCGGCCAAAGCTGCCGAGGCTAAAGCCCGAAATCAGTGACCTGATTAAATGCCAGACAATAAAAAACCCGGATATTCCGGGTTTTTTATTGCGTCGCAAATTATTGCGGCGAAGTTTCCAGCGGTTCTGGTGTCGGGACTGGAACAGTTTCTACGCCGTCCACGTCTTTCTGGATCTGATCCAGCAACGAACCTGGCTTGACCGGTTTTTCCGGTTTCGGCTTCTCGGCGTTTTCAGCAGGTGCGGTCACGTTAGTGCCACTGTCCTTGCCGAGAATGGCTTCGTCCCGGCTCACGCCTGGCATGAAATCACCAGAGAGGCTGACAAGCTGGTCATTTGGATTGAAGATAACGCTAATGCGTTCCTGTTGGCGTTCACCGCCACCCGGTTGCAGGCTGTACAGGTAATCCCAGCGATCGGCATGGAACGTGTCGGTCAGCAGAGGGTTGCCCATGATAAACCGTACTTGCCGGCGGGTCATTCCCGGGCGTAACTGGTCTATCATGTCCTGCGTGACGACATTGCCCTGCTGGATGTCGATTTTGTAAACCCCGGGGAATGAACAACCGGCGAGTGCGAGCAGTCCCACAAAGGTGAAACTGGTTAGCAAGAGCTTGGTGTTTTGCATCGGTGGGCGACTTCCACTATCTTGGCTGGGACAACGTAAACGCCGATCATACCCGCATTAAGAGAAGCTGCGAAGCAGCATCGCGAGAAAGCTGACCATGGTTGAAAATAGCGAACTACGCAAAGCCGGCCTCAAAGTGACCCTTCCACGGGTCAAGATTCTGCAAATGCTCGATTCCGCCGAGCAACGCCACATGAGTGCCGAGGATGTTTACAAGGCGCTGATGGAGGCTGGTGAGGACGTCGGTCTGGCCACGGTTTACCGTGTACTGACTCAGTTCGAGGCAGCTGGCCTTGTGGTGCGGCACAACTTCGACGGAGGCCATGCGGTCTTCGAGTTGGACGACGGGAAGCATCACGACCATATGGTCAACGTCGAGACCAGTGAAGTGATCGAATTCTTCGACGAAGAAATCGAGCGTCTGCAGAAAGCCATCGTCGACAAGTATGGTTTCGAGATGGTTGATCACAATCTTGTGCTGTACGTACGCAAGAAAAAGTAAGCATGTCGCGCGAACTTCTGGTTCGCGAAACGAGCGAAGGCGACCCCAGGGTCGCCTTCGTGCTGTCTGCCGTACTTAAATTTTTGCGGTAACGACCATTTTTTTCGCGTGAGCCAGGGATTCCTTGGTGAGGTCGATACCGCCCAGCATCCGCGCGACCTCTTCAATGCGATCATTTTTGCTCAACTTGGAGACAGCCGTGCGGGTCGCCTCTTCGCCTCGCACCTTATGCACAAATAGATGCTGATGTCCTTGCGCTGCCACTTGCGGCAGGTGAGTCACCGTCAGCACCTGTCCACGCTCCCCGAGGCGACGCAGCAATTGGCCGACAATTTCTGCGGTCGGACCGCCGATGCCGACGTCCACTTCGTCGAACACCAGGGTGGGGACGCGCGAGGTCTGTGCCGTGATCACCTGAATCGCAAGGCTGATCCGCGAGAGTTCACCACCCGAGGCTACTTTGGCCAAAGCTTTCAACGGCTGACCGGGGTTGGCGCTGACCAGCAGTTCTACCTGTTCGAGTCCGTTTGGCAGCAGCTCATCGCTGCTGTTGGGGCGTAGTTCGATGGTGAAGCGACCGCCGGGCATGCCCAGTCGCTGGATTTCCTGCTCCACGGCACTGGCCAGGCTGCTGGAAGCTTGATGTCGCAGGTCGCTCAACTCCCGCGCCTTCTCCTGATAGTGGCGGGCATAAGAGGCCAGTTCATCGCTCAGGCGCTCGATGGATTCATCGTTGGCATTCAAGGTTTCGATTTCATCCAGCAAGCGCTGCTGCATCTCCGCGACCGCGGTCGGCTGGATGCGGTGTTTACGCGCCATGGTGTAGATCGCATCGAGGCGTTCTTCCAGGTATTGCAGACGCGCGGGGTCGGCATCGAAGTTGTCGAGGAAGCGATTCAACTCGCCCACGGCCTCTTCAACCTGAATCTGCGCACTGGTCAGCAAGCTGCTGGCCTCTCCCAGCGCGCCAATTGAGTTGTTCACACTCGACAAGCGATTGAGGCTGGCGGTCAGGGCATTCAGGACATTGCCGGAATCACTTTCGCTGCACTGTTCGACCACTTGTCGGCAGATGCCCAGCAAGGTTTCAGCGTTGGTCAGGTTTTTGTGTTCCTGTTCCAGCTGCTCCAGTTCGTTTTCGCCGAGGCCGAGGTTTTCCAGCTCTTCGAGTTGATAGCTGAGCAATTGGTGGCGGGCGCGCTGCTCATCGCCGGAGTTGGACAGGCGTTCCAGCTCCTGGCGGGTCTGGCGCCAGCGTTGGGCGGCCAATTGCACCTGGCGGGCAAGGTCGGTGGCGCCCGCGTATTCGTCAAGCAGGCGGCGGTGGGTGTCGGTCTTGAGCAGGGATTGGTGCTCGTGCTGGCTGTGGATATCAATCAGCAATTCACCCAAGGCCTTGAGATCGCCGAGTGGGCAGGGGGTGCCATTGATATAGCCACGCGAGCGCCCTTCAGCGGTGATCACCCGACGCAGGATGCACGGGCCGTCGCTTTCGAGGTCGCGCTCGGCCAGCCAGTTACTGGCCTCGGGAATGTCGATCAGGTCGAAGGTGGCCAGGATGTCAGCCTTGTCGGCACCGGGGCGGACCACTCCACTGTCGGCGCGATCGCCCAGGGTCAGGCCGAGGGCGTCGAGCATGATCGACTTGCCGGCGCCGGTTTCCCCTGTGATCACACTCATCCCGCGATCGAGTTCGAGATCGAGATGTTCAACGATGGCGTAATTGTGTACGGACAGGTGCACCAGCATAAAGGCCGCTCCCAGGCTTTAGGTCTGGTTATTTATACAGTGTTTTATTTGCGGCTGACAATGGCCTCGCTTAGCTCGATTGGCTTGATCCGACGAAATCGCTAGCGCATCGAGGAATGACAATGCAGCTGTTTTTTGTAGGGTTAATCACAACAAACCCCTTGAAGCTGATTTTTGCGGCCCCATATAGCTGGACAGAAGCGCGAGTTGAGCTCGCGGACGATATTGAAAGGAGAAATCTATGGCTGACGAACAGACAGTGGATACGCAAAATCAAGATGCCAACCAGGGCTCCGCGGCTTCGGGTGAAGACCTCGCGGCTCGTGTACAAGTGCTCGAAGAGCAACTGGCAGGCGCGCAGGATCAGGCTTTGCGTGTTGCCGCCGATCTGCAGAACGTCCGCCGTCGGGCCGAGCAGGATGTCGAAAAGGCCCACAAATTTGCTCTGGAAAAATTTGCCGGTGATCTGCTGCCGATCATCGACAGTCTTGAGCGTGGTCTGGAGTTGTCCAACCCGGACGACGAAAGCATCCGCCCAATGCGTGAAGGCATCGAGCTGACGCTGAAAATGTTCCAGGACACCCTGAAGCGTTATCAGCTGGAAGCGATCGATCCGCATGGCGAACCGTTCAACGCCGTTCTTCATCAGGCAATGGCCATGCAGGAAAACGCCGACGTCGAGCCTAACAGCGTGCTCAAGGTGTTCCAGAAGGGCTATCAGCTCAATGGACGCCTGCTGCGCCCGGCCATGGTCGTGGTCAGCAAGGCTCCAGCGCCAGTTTCGCCTTCGATTGACGAGCAGGCTTGAAATTGGCCGCAAGGCCCCCATTTATAAGTCAAGCGTTTAAGTGCTACCGCAGTTAGCCACCACTGCTGCGGCAACCAAATCCAAAGTTTCGGGAGAGTTAACATGGGCAAAATTATCGGTATCGACCTGGGGACAACCAACTCCTGCGTCTCCGTGATGGAAAACGGCAAATCCAAAGTAATCGAAAACGCTGAAGGCGCGCGCACCACGCCGTCGATCATCGCGTACGCCAACGATGGCGAAATCCTCGTTGGCCAGTCGGCCAAGCGTCAGGCTGTGACCAATCCGCACAACACCCTCTATGCGGTGAAGCGTCTGATCGGTCGTAAGTTCGACGAAGAAGTCGTACAGAAAGACATCAAGATGGTCCCGTACAAAATCGCCAAGGCTGACAACGGCGACGCATGGGTTGAAGTGAACGGCCAGAAAATGTCGCCGCCACAGATCTCGGCTGAAATTCTGAAGAAAATGAAGAAGACCGCCGAAGACTACCTCGGCGAGCCAGTGACCGAAGCGGTGATCACCGTTCCGGCCTACTTCAACGACAGCCAGCGCCAGGCGACCAAAGACGCCGGCCGCATCGCGGGCCTGGACGTTAAGCGCATCATCAACGAACCAACCGCAGCCGCTCTGGCTTACGGTATGGACAAGGCGAAAGGCGATCACACCGTGATTGTTTACGACTTGGGCGGCGGTACTTTCGACGTTTCCGTGATCGAAATCGCTGAAGTCGATGGCGAGCACCAGTTCGAAGTACTGGCCACCAACGGTGACACGTTCCTGGGCGGTGAAGACTTTGACATTCGTCTGATCGACTACC
Source organism: Pseudomonas sp. O230 (assembly GCF_045447035.1). Taxonomy (NCBI): domain Bacteria; kingdom Pseudomonadati; phylum Pseudomonadota; class Gammaproteobacteria; order Pseudomonadales; family Pseudomonadaceae; genus Pseudomonas; species Pseudomonas sp. O230. The sequence continues at coordinate 59,319 of NZ_JBJGXN010000015.1, forward strand.
TCGTCGACGAATTCAAGAAAGAAAGCGGCATGAACCTCAAAGGTGACCCGCTGGCGATGCAGCGCCTGAAAGAAGCCGCTGAAAAAGCCAAGATCGAGCTGTCCTCGGCGCTGTCGACCGACGTGAACCTGCCGTACATCACTGCAGACGCCACCGGTCCAAAGCACTTGAACGTGAAGATTTCTCGCGCCAAGTTGGAAGCACTGGTTGAAGACCTGGTTCAGCGCACCATCGAACCTTGCCGCATCGCTCTGAAAGACTCCGGTATCGACGTTGGCGCGATCAACGACGTGATCCTGGTCGGCGGTCAGACCCGTATGCCACTGGTTCAGAAGCTGGTAACCGAGTTCTTCGGCAAAGAAGCTCGTAAAGACGTGAACCCGGACGAAGCCGTTGCCATGGGTGCTGCTATCCAGGGCGCCGTATTGGCCGGTGACGTGAAAGACGTTCTGCTGCTCGACGTCAGCCCGCTGACCCTGGGTATCGAAACCATGGGTGGTGTGATGACTGCGCTGATCGAGAAAAACACCACGATTCCTACCAAGAAATCGCAAGTATTCTCGACTGCCGACGACAACCAGGGCGCCGTGACCATTCACGTGCTGCAAGGCGAGCGTAAGCAAGCCGCTCAGAACAAGTCTTTGGGCAAGTTCGACCTGGCCGAGATTCCACCAGCACCACGTGGCGTGCCACAAATCGAAGTGACCTTCGACATCGACGCCAACGGCATCCTGCACGTAGGCGCCAAAGACAAGGCCACCGGCAAGACGCAGTCGATCGTGATCAAGGCCAACTCCGGTCTGTCCGAGGAAGAGATTCAGCAGATGATTCGTGATGCTGAAACCAATGCCGACGAAGATCGCAAGTTCGAAGAACTGGCCGCTGCCCGCAACCAGGGCGATGCACTGGTTCACTCGACTCGCAAAATGGTCGCAGACGCTGGCGATAAAGTGACTGCTGAAGAGAAGACTGCAATCGAAGCCGCAGTGGTTGCCCTCGAAGCCGCCGTCAAAGGCGACGACAAGGCTGCCATCGAAGCCAAGGTTGAAGAGCTGTCGAAAGTCTCCGCTCCAGTGGCGCAGAAAATGTACGCCGAACAGGCTCAGCCTGCTGAAGGCGCGGCACCGCACGACGAAAAAGCTGAAAAGGCTGACGACGTTGTCGATGCCGAGTTCGAAGAAGTTAAAGACCACAAGTAAGTTGTTGGTCGCCCGGTTGACTGCCTTTAGGCGGTGACTGGTAGGATGTCGCCGCGCGGGAGCCTGCTCCCGCGTTGGCGTGTCTGGAGTACGCGAATTTTTGCAGCATGCGACAACGCTCGGGTGCTGATGGTATGGCCGGGAATGCTCCTGCTTTTCGAGCCGAAAGTACCGCATCGAATCAAAGACCAGGATCGTTGAATTGACGTGAGTTGGGTCCGGGCCTGTATTGGGGCTCAACGAGTTCGGCAGGGCTCAGGAGAGGTTTGCCGAACGTCCTCAAGAGTGCAAAGACTTATGGCAAAGCGTGACTATTACGAAGTATTGGGTGTTGAGCGTGGCTCAAGCGAAGCAGACCTGAAAAAGGCCTACCGTCGCCTGGCGATGAAGCACCATCCGGACCGTAATCCCGATGACAAAGCGTCGGAAGAGATGTTCAAAGAGGCCAATGAGGCCTATGAAGTGCTGTCCGATTCCAGCAAGCGCGCGGCGTACGACCAATACGGTCATGCCGGTGTCGACCCGAGCATGGGTGGCGGCGGTGCCGGGTTTGGCGGACAGAACTTCTCCGACATCTTTGGCGATGTTTTCAGTGACTTCTTCGGCGGCGGTCGCGGCGGTGCTCGCGGCGGTGCTCAGCGCGGCAGCGACCTGCGCTACACCTTGGAACTGAATCTGGAAGAAGCGGTACGCGGCACCACCGTGAATATTCGCGTTCCGACACTGGTCAACTGCAAGCCGTGCGAGGGCTCGGGTGCCAAGAAAGGCTCTTCGCCGGTCACCTGCCCGACGTGTGGCGGTATCGGTCAGGTCCGCATGCAGCAAGGTTTCTTCTCGGTGCAGCAGACCTGCCCGCGCTGCCATGGCCAGGGCAAGATCATTTCCGATCCGTGCAACTCCTGCAACGGTGACGGCCGCGTCGAAGAGTACAAAACCCTTTCCGTGAAAGTGCCGGCCGGTGTTGATACCGGTGATCGCATTCGCCTGTCCGGCGAAGGCGAGGCGGGCGCTCAGGGTGGGCCAACGGGCGACCTGTACGTGGTGATCAATGTGCGCGAGCACGCGATTTTCCAGCGCGACGGCAAGCACCTGTTCTGCGAAGTGCCGATCAGTTTCGTCGATGCGGCGCTGGGCGGCGAGCTGGAGATTCCGACCCTTGATGGTCGAGTCAAACTGAAAATCCCCGAGGGGACTCAGACCGGCAAGCAGTTCCGCGTTCGCGGCAAGGGCGTTGCGCCTGTGCGTGGCGGCGGTGCCGGTGACTTGATGTGCCGTGTGGCGGTGGAAACCCCGGTCAATCTGGGTCGTCGTCAGCGCGAATTGCTGGAAGAGTTCCGCAGCTCCCTGGCGGACGACAACAGCCATTCGCCGAAAACCACCGGTTGGTTCGAAGGCGTGAAGCGCTTCTTCGGCGATCTGTAGGAGTGAGCATGCGACGTATCGCTGTGATGGGTGCCGCTGGCCGCATGGGCAAAATCCTGGTTGAAGCGGTGCAGCAACGCGCGCCGCTGACCGGCCTGACCGCCGCTATCGTGCGCCCCGGCAGTACGCTGATTGGTGTGGATGCTGGTGAGCTGGCTTCGCTGGGGCGTATCGGCGTGCCGCTGTCCGGTCACGTAGAGGCGGTGGCAGAAGAATTCGATGTGTTGATCGATTTCACGCTGCCGGAAGTCATGCTGAAGAACCTGGCGTTCTGCCGCAAGGCGGGCAAGGCCATGGTCATCGGTACGACAGGGTTGGACGCTGCGCAGAAGCAGCTGCTGGCCGAGGCGGGCAAGGACATTCCTGTCGTGTTCGCGGCCAATTTCAGTGTCGGCGTGAACCTGTCGCTGAAGCTGCTCGACATGGCCGCGCGCGTGTTGGGTGATGATGCAGACATCGAAATCATCGAAGCTCATCATCGGCACAAGATCGATGCGCCTTCGGGCACGGCCCTGCGCATGGGTGAGGTGATTGCCAGTGCGCTGGATCGTGACCTGCAGAAGGTCGCGGTCTACGGGCGTGAAGGGCACACCGGTGCACGTGAGCGTGAAACGATCGGTTTTGCTACTGTTCGCGGCGGTGATGTGGTCGGCGATCACACGGTGTTGTTTGCATGTGAGGGTGAGCGCCTGGAAATCACGCACAAGGCGTCGAGTCGTATGACTTTCGCCAAGGGTGCTGTGCGTGCGGCGTTGTGGCTGGAGGGTCGCGAGCCGGGTCTCTACGACATGCAAGACGTGCTCGACCTGCGTTAAGATGCAGCTGAAACCGGGTTCCAGCATTGCGTTTGGGCCCGGTTTTATTACGCCAAGCGACGTCCTGTCGCATTCCCCGGCCTTTAAGGCTCATTGGCGGTAGACCAAAAATGCCTTTTTCTGTAAGCTACAGCTTTAGTGTGTTCACTAAAAGCGCGCAGAATAATTCAGTGAATGAGCGGGGTGACGTGTCCATACGTCACTCCGCTTTTTTACACCTGCGATCGCCCTTTCAGGCTTTATTTACGGGAGGTCTTCTTGACTAAGCCAGCCATACTCGCCCTTGCTGATGGCAGCATTTTTCGCGGCGAAGCCATTGGAGCCGACGGTCAAACCGTTGGTGAGGTGGTGTTTAACACCGCAATGACCGGCTATCAGGAAATCCTTACCGATCCTTCCTACGCCCAACAGATCGTTACCCTGACTTACCCGCACATCGGCAACACCGGCACCACGCCGGAAGACGCCGAGTCCGACCGCGTCTGGTCCGCTGGCTTGGTCATCCGTGACCTGCCACTGGTTGCGAGCAACTGGCGTAACACGATGTCCCTGTCCGACTACCTGAAAGCCAACAACGTTGTGGCCATCGCCGGTATCGACACCCGCCGCCTGACGCGCATCCTGCGTGAAAAAGGCGCGCAGAACGGCTGCATCATGGCCGGTGACAACATTTCCGAAGAAGCGGCCATCGCCGCAGCTCAAGGCTTCCCTGGCCTAAAAGGCATGGACCTGGCGAAAGTCGTCAGCACCAAGGAAACCTACGAGTGGCGCTCGACTGTCTGGGATTTGAAAACCGACAGCCACGCAACCATCGACGCGTCCGAGCTGCCGTACCACGTGGTTGCCTACGACTACGGCGTCAAGCTGAACATCCTGCGCATGCTGGTCGAGCGCGGTTGCCGCGTGACCGTGGTGCCGGCGCAAACGCCTGCCGCTGACGTGCTGGCGATGAAGCCGGACGGTGTGTTCCTGTCCAACGGCCCGGGTGATCCGGAGCCTTGCGACTACGCGATCCAGGCGATCAAGGACGTGCTGGAGACCGAGATTCCGGTATTCGGCATCTGCCTCGGTCACCAACTGTTGGCCCTGGCCTCTGGCGCCAAAACCCTGAAAATGGGTCACGGCCACCACGGTGCCAACCACCCGGTGCAAGACCTGGACAGCGGCGTGGTGATGATCACCAGCCAGAACCACGGTTTTGCGGTAGACGAAGCGACCCTGCCAGCCAACGTTCGCGCGATTCACAAATCGCTGTTCGACGGCACCCTGCAAGGCATCGAGCGTACCGACAAGAGCGCCTTCAGCTTCCAGGGTCACCCGGAAGCCAGCCCTGGCCCGAACGACGTAGCGCCTCTGTTCGATCGCTTCATCAACGAAATGGCCAAGCGACGCTGATCGCTAGCCTTGATGCAGCAAAGCTTGAGGGCGGTCCCGATAACGGCGGCCCCCTCAAGGCTTCAAAGATTGAACAAGACGGCTTGCCGACTGACCTGCGGATTTGAGTGACAAACCCATGCCAAAACGTACAGACATTAAAAGCATCCTGATTCTCGGCGCTGGCCCGATCGTTATCGGCCAGGCTTGCGAATTCGACTACTCCGGCGCCCAGGCCTGCAAAGCCCTGCGCGAGGAGGGTTACCGCGTCATCCTGGTGAACTCCAACCCAGCGACCATCATGACCGACCCGGACATGGCTGACGCCACGTACATCGAGCCGATCAAGTGGCAGACCGTTGCCAAGATCATCGAGAAAGAGCGTCCGGACGCGCTGCTGCCGACCATGGGTGGCCAGACCGCCCTGAACTGCGCCCTGGACCTGGAGCGCGAAGGCGTTCTGGAGAAGTTCGGCGTAGAGATGATCGGCGCCAATGCTGACACCATCGACAAGGCTGAAGACCGTTCGCGTTTCGACAAGGCGATGAAATCCATCGGCCTGGACTGCCCGCGCTCGGGTATCGCCCACAGCATGGAAGAAGCCAACGCAGTGCTCGAGAAGCTCGGCTTCCCGTGCATCATCCGTCCGTCCTTCACCATGGGCGGCACCGGTGGCGGTATCGCTTACAACCGTGAAGAGTTCGAAGAAATCTGCGCTCGCGGCCTCGACCTGTCTCCGACCAAAGAGCTGTTGATCGACGAATCCCTGATTGGCTGGAAAGAGTACGAGATGGAGGTTGTCCGCGATAAGAAGGACAACTGCATCATCGTCTGCTCCATCGAGAACTTTGACCCGATGGGTGTGCACACCGGTGACTCGATCACCGTTGCTCCGGCACAGACCCTGACGGACAAGGAATACCAGATCATGCGTAACGCCTCCCTGGCGGTACTGCGCGAGATCGGCGTGGAAACCGGTGGCTCCAACGTCCAGTTCGGCATCTGCCCGGACACTGGCCGCATGGTGGTCATCGAGATGAATCCGCGGGTATCCCGCTCTTCGGCACTGGCTTCGAAAGCTACGGGTTTCCCGATTGCGCGTATCGCTGCCAAGCTGGCGATCGGCTACACCCTGGACGAACTGCAGAACGAAATCACCGGCGGCGCGACTCCTGCGTCCTTCGAGCCGTCCATCGACTACGTCGTGACCAAGCTGCCACGCTTCGCCTTCGAGAAATTCCCGAAAGCCGACGCGCGCCTGACCACCCAGATGAAGTCGGTGGGTGAAGTCATGGCCATCGGCCGGACTTTCCAGGAATCCCTGCAGAAAGCCCTTCGCGGCCTGGAAGTGGGCGTTTGCGGCCTGGACGAGAAGCTCGACCTGAGCAACCCGGAAAGCATGAGCGTGCTCAAGCGCGAACTGACCGTGCCGGGTGCCGAGCGTATCTGGTACGTGGCTGACGCGTTCCGCGCCGGCCTGTCGGTCGAAGACATCTTCGGCATGAACATGATCGACCCGTGGTTCCTGGTACAGATCGAAGATCTGATCAAGGAAGAAGAGAAGGTCAAGACCCTGGGTCTGGCCAGCATCGACAAAGACATGATGTTCCGCCTCAAGCGCAAAGGTTTCTCCGACATGCGTCTGGCCAAGCTGCTGGGCGTGACCGAGAAGAACCTGCGTCGCCACCGTCACAAGCTGGAGATCTTCCCGGTCTACAAGCGCGTTGACACCTGCGCGGCCGAGTTCGCCACCGACACCGCCTACATGTACTCGACTTACGAGGAAGAGTGCGAAGCCGCGCCGTCGGGCCGCGACAAGATCATGATCCTCGGCGGCGGTCCTAACCGTATCGGCCAAGGCATCGAGTTCGACTACTGCTGCGTGCACGCGGCATTGGCCCTGCGCGAAGACGGTTACGAGACCATCATGGTCAACTGCAACCCGGAAACCGTTTCCACCGACTACGACACCTCCGATCGCCTGTACTTCGAACCAGTGACCCTGGAAGACGTGCTGGAAATCTGCCGCGTCGAGAAGCCTAAAGGCGTGATCGTCCAGTACGGCGGCCAGACCCCGCTGAAACTGGCGCGTGCCCTGGAAGAAGCCGGCGTGCCGATCATTGGCACCAGCCCTGACGCCATCGACCGCGCCGAAGACCGCGAGCGCTTCCAGCAGATGGTCGAGCGCCTGAACCTGCGTCAGCCGCCAAACGCGACTGTGCGCAGCGAAGACGAAGCGATTCGTGCTGCCAGCAAGATCGGTTACCCGCTGGTGGTGCGTCCGTCCTACGTGTTGGGCGGTCGTGCGATGGAAATCGTCTACGAAGAAGAAGAGCTCAAGCGCTACCTGCGTGACGCGGTGAAAGTGTCCAACGACAGCCCGGTGCTGCTCGACCACTTCCTCAACTGCGCCATCGAAATGGACGTGGATGCGGTCTGCGACGGCACCGACGTGGTGATCGGCGCGATCATGCAGCACATCGAGCAGGCCGGTGTTCACTCCGGTGACTCCGCATGCTCCCTGCCGCCGTACTCGCTGCCTGCGCATATCCAGGACGAGATGCGCGAACAGGTCAAGAAAATGGCCCTGGAACTGGGCGTTGTCGGGCTGATGAACGTGCAGTTGGCGCTGCAAGGCGAAGACATCTACGTCATCGAAGTCAACCCGCGTGCTTCCCGTACCGTACCGTTTGTGTCCAAGTGCATCGGTGTTTCCCTGGCAATGATCGCTGCACGCGTGATGGCCGGTAAGACCCTGAAGGAAATTGGCTTCACCAAAGAAATCATTCCGAACTTCTACAGCGTGAAAGAGGCGGTGTTCCCATTCGCCAAATTCCCTGGTGTGGACCCGATCCTCGGCCCAGAGATGAAGTCCACCGGTGAAGTGATGGGCGTGGGCGACACCTTCGGCGAAGCGTTCGCCAAGGCCCAAATGGGCGCCAGCGAAGTGCTGCCGACCGGCGGTACCGCGTTCATCAGCGTGCGTGACGATGACAAGCCACTGGTTGCAGGCGTAGCCCGTGATCTGATCAACTTGGGCTTCGAAGTGGTTGCCACTGCCGGTACTGCCAAGCTGATCGAAGCCGCAGGCCTGAAAGTGCGTCGTGTGAACAAAGTGACTGAGGGTCGCCCGCACGTGGTCGACATGATCAAGAACGACGAAGTTACCTTGATCATCAACACCACAGAAGGTCGTCAGTCGATCGCTGACTCGTACTCCATTCGTCGTAATGCCTTGCAGCACAAGATCTACTGCACCACCACCATTGCTGCTGGCGAAGCCATCTGCGAAGCGCTGAAGTTCGGTCCCGAGAAGACCGTGCGCCGCTTGCAGGATCTACACGCAGGATTGAAGGCATGATCAAGTACCCAATGACCGTCCAGGGCGCGAAAGCCCTGGAAGAAGAACACGCTCACCTGACCAAGGTTGTCCGTCCGAAGCTCAGCCAGGACATCGGCACGGCCCGCGAGTTGGGTGACTTGAAGGAAAACGCCGAATACCACGCTGCTCGCGAGCAGCAAGGTATGGTCGAGGCGCGGATTCGTGACATCGAAGGTCGGATCCAGAATCAGGTCATCATCGATGTCACGACCATTCCTCACACCGGCAAAGTGATTTTCGGCACCACCGTTGAAATCGCCAACGTCGAGACGGATGAGCGCGTCACTTACCACATCGTGGGTGAGGATGAAGCTGACTTCAAACTCGGCAAAATTTCGGTAGGTTCGCCATTGGCCCGCGCCTTGATTGCCAAGGAAGAGGGTGATGTGGTTGCTGTGAAAACGCCGGGTGGCGTTATCGAGTACGAGATTGTCGAAGTCCGCCACATCTGAAAGAAGGCGCCCGCTGCGTGCGGGCGCCATGCTTTGGCAGCTAACTCAGATGTTGTGGGTTGGTGGCCTGTGGCTGTTACACATCGGTCTGCTGCCGGTGCTGGGCCAAATTGGCTTGGCGCCGCTGTTGATCGACGAAATTGCAGGCATGCTGAATGCGCTGATGGTGGCTTTCGCCTCGGCGTGTGTCATTTTTCAGGCTTTGGTGCTGGTCCAGGCCGAGGGCCTTGCCAGTCTATTGCGCGATATTCGTGGGCAATTGCTGCTGATGGCGCTGTGTGCGTGCGCGATGTTTTTCGCGGTGCGTATCGGCTGGCCGGATGCAGTGCGTTGGCAGGTGTTCAGCTATCTTGTTCTGGGCTTTTCCGGGCTGGTGCTGGTCTTGCAGGCAGTGCCAGGATGGAGCGGCAGGGTGCGCGAAGCACACCCTTGACCCTTGTCATCACTTGAAGCGATGGACGTTCGACAGCTGCTTGTTGACGCTGAAGTTCTTGCGGTAAATCAGTGCCATCTTGCCGATGACTTGAACCAGATCCGCTTTGCCCACCTTGCAGAGTTCTGCAATGGACGCCAGGCGCGATTCGCGATCGAGAATGTTGAGCTTGATTTTGATCAGCTCGTGATCCGCCAAAGCGCGTTCAAGTTCGGCTAACACACCTTCAGTCAAACCGTTGTCAGCCACGATCAAAACTGGTTTCAGATGGTGGCCAATGGATTTGTACTGTTTCTTCTGCTCTTGAGTGAGCGGCATAATCTGACCCTTTCGTCTGGATTCTGTAAAATGGCGGCCATTTTACCCGAGGGTTCGTGGATCCGCCCAATTAATCACGACCCTTATCATCGAGGTGCCCAATGGCGCGTTCCAAGACAAGCCTTGGTTGGCTGAAAAGACATGTCAATGATCCCTATGTGAAGCAGGCGCAGAAGGATGGTTACCGCTCGCGCGCGAGTTACAAGCTTCTGGAGGTCCAGGAGAAATACAAGCTGATCCGTCCGGGTATGAGCGTTGTCGACTTGGGAGCGGCGCCCGGCGGCTGGTCGCAGGTCACTAGTCGGCTGATCGGTGGTCAGGGGCGTCTGATCGCCTCGGACATCCTGGAAATGGACAGCATTCCGGACGTGACTTTCATCCAGGGTGACTTCACCCAGGACGAAGTGCTCGCTCAGATCCTTGAAGCCGTGGGTAATTCGCAGGTGGACCTTGTGATTTCCGATATGGCCCCCAATATGAGTGGTACGCCTGAGGTGGACATGCCAAAAGCCATGTTTCTATGTGAGCTGGCGCTTGATCTGGCGGCTCGGATACTCAAGCCGGGTGGCAATTTCGTGATCAAGGTGTTTCAGGGCGAAGGGTTTGATGCTTACGTGAAGGACGCTCGTCAGAAATTCGACAAGGTCCAGATGATCAAGCCGGACTCTTCCCGTGGCAGTTCCCGCGAGCAATACATGCTGGCTTGGGGCTACCGCGGCCGTAGCGAGTAAATCGAGGTTTTTTTGCGGGTCGATAGGATTTTCGTATTTCGTCCTGTGGGAAATAGCGAATATTGTGTAGGAAGTGTTTCACAAAGGGTTACAGACGGCGCCTGCCAGTGTTGTAGGTAATGTAGTAAGTTAGGCCGGTGAATATCATGCGAAGCGCGCGCCATTAGCGGCGCTTGCTTCAGAGGGTAGTTAATTGAACGATATGGCAAAGAATCTGATCCTGTGGTTGATCATCGCGGCTGTCCTCGTGACGGTGATGAACAACTTCTCCAGCCCTAACGAGCCGCAGACCCTCAACTATTCCGACTTCATCCAGCAGGTCAAGGATGGCAAGGTCGAGCGCGTAGCCGTTGATGGCTATGTGATTACCGGTAAGCGCAACGATGGCGACAGCTTCAAGACCATTCGTCCTGCGATCCAGGACAACGGTCTGATCGGCGATCTCGTGGACAACCACGTGGTAGTCGAAGGCAAGCAGCCTGAACAGCAAAGCATCTGGACTCAGCTCCTGGTCGCGAGCTTCCCGATCCTGGTGATCATCGCTGTCTTCATGTTCTTCATGCGGCAGATGCAGGGCGGTGCCGGAGGCAAGGGCGGGCCGATGAGCTTCGGCAAGAGCAAGGCGCGCCTGCTCTCCGAAGACCAGGTGAAAACCACCCTGGCTGACGTTGCCGGTTGCGACGAGGCCAAGGAAGAAGTCGGCGAACTGGTCGAGTTCCTTCGCGATCCGGGCAAGTTCCAGCGTCTGGGTGGCCGCATTCCTCGCGGCGTGCTGATGGTCGGTCCTCCGGGTACCGGTAAAACCTTGCTGGCCAAGGCGATTGCCGGCGAAGCCAAAGTGCCGTTCTTTACCATTTCCGGTTCCGACTTTGTCGAAATGTTTGTCGGTGTCGGTGCCAGTCGTGTTCGCGACATGTTCGAGCAGGCCAAGAAACATGCGCCATGCATCATCTTCATCGATGAAATCGACGCTGTTGGTCGCCACCGTGGCGCCGGCATGGGCGGTGGTCACGATGAGCGCGAGCAGACGCTCAACCAGTTGCTGGTAGAGATGGACGGCTTCGAAATGAATGACGGCATCATCGTCATCGCCGCCACCAACCGCCCGGACGTATTGGACCCGGCGTTGCTGCGTCCAGGCCGTTTCGACCGTCAGGTTGTGGTCGGTCTGCCGGACATCCGCGGTCGCGAGCAGATTCTCAAGGTCCACATGCGCAAAGTGCCAATGGGTGACGACGTTGCTCCGGCCGTGATCGCTCGTGGCACGCCTGGCTTCTCGGGTGCTGACCTCGCCAACCTTGTGAACGAGGCGTCGCTGTTCGCCGCCCGCACCGGCAAGCGCATCGTCGAGATGAAAGAGTTCGAGCTCGCGAAAGACAAGATCATGATGGGCGCCGAGCGCAAATCCATGGTCATGTCCGAGAAAGAGAAGCAGAACACCGCTTATCACGAAGCAGGCCACGCCATTGTGGGTCGCGTCGTGCCTGAGCATGATCCGGTCTACAAAGTGTCAATCATCCCGCGCGGTCGTGCGCTGGGTGTGACCATGTTCCTGCCGGAAGAAGATCGCTATAGCCTGTCCAAGCGTGCGTTGATCAGCCAGATCTGCTCGCTGTACGGCGGTCGTATCGCTGAAGAGATGACTTTGGGCTTTGACGGTGTCACTACCGGCGCATCCAACGACATCATGCGTGCCAGTCAGATTGCACGGAACATGGTGACCAAGTGGGGGCTGTCGGAGAAACTCGGCCCATTGATGTACGCCGAAGAAGAGGGCGAAGTGTTCCTCGGTCGCGGCGGCGGTGGTCAGAGTGCAAGCTTCTCCGGTGAGACAGCCAAGCTGATCGACTCCGAAGTACGCAGCATCATTGACCAGTGCTACGGCACGGCCAAGCAGATCCTGACGGATAACCGTGACAAGCTCGATGCCATGGCTGATGCCTTGATGAAGTACGAAACGATCGACGCCGATCAGATCGACGACATCATGGCGGGTCGTACGCCTCGCGAGCCTCGCGACTGGTCGGGCGGCACCGGTACCTCCGGAACGCCTCCGGTGGTACAGGACGAGCGTCCGGAAACACCGATCGGCGGTCCGGCTGCTGACGTTTAAGGTTTGAAATGACTTCTGTTCAGTCCTCGACCCGGTTGCCTTGCGGCAACCGGGTTCTTGATTTAGCCCAGACGCATGTCATGGGCATTCTCAATGTCACCCCCGATTCCTTTTCCGATGGCGGCCAATACAGCCAGCTCGATGCGGCGCTGCGCCACGCCGAAGCCATGGTGCTGGCGGGCGCCACGCTGATTGATGTCGGTGGCGAGTCGACCCGGCCCGGTGCCAGGGCGGTTTCGCCGCTCGAAGAACTGGAGCGTGTAGCGCCGATCGTCGAGCGCATCAACCGTGAGCTGGATGTAATTATTTCGGTTGATACCTCCACACCAGCTGTCATGCGCGAAGCGGCGCGGCTGGGGGCCGGTTTGATCAATGACGTCCGTTCGCTACGTCGAGAGGGGGCTCTGGATGCGGCGGCCGCCACGGGCCTGCCGGTTTGTCTGATGCATATGCTCGGTGAGCCGGGCGACATGCAGGACAATCCGCATTATCGGGACGTCACCCAAGAGGTCGGAGAGTTTCTTGTCGAGCGCATGGCGCAGTGTGCATCAGTCGGAATTCCGGCTGAGCGGATCATCCTTGATCCGGGTTTCGGCTTCGCGAAAACCTTGCAGCACAACCTGAGCTTGTTCAAACATATGGAAGCCCTGCATGCCTTGGGGCGGCCCCTTTTGGTCGGGGTTTCGCGAAAGAGCATGATAGGTCAGGCCTTGAATCGCCCGGTCGGAGAGCGACTGCATGGCGGTTTGGCACTCGCGGCGCTGGCTTCATTCAAGGGGGCGCGTATATTGCGCGTCCATGATGTGGCCGAAACCGTCGATGTGGTGCGGATGATCGCCGCGGTGGAATCAGCCGAATAAGAATGATGGAGCACTTATGACTAAGAAATACTTTGGCACCGACGGCATTCGTGGTCGGGTCGGCGTGTACCCGATTACTCCTGAATTCATGCTCAAGCTCGGTTGGGCTGCGGGCATGGCGTTCCGCAAAATGGGCGCCTGCAAGGTACTGGTAGGCAAAGACACCCGGATCTCCGGGTACATGTTCGAATCGGCGCTCGAGGCCGGGCTGACTTCGGCGGGCGCCGACGTGATGCTCCTGGGCCCGATGCCGACGCCGGCCATTGCCTACCTGACGCGTACGTTCCATGCCGAAGCCGGGATTGTGATCAGTGCCTCGCACAATCCTCATGATGACAACGGCATCAAGTTTTTCTCAGGCAAGGGCACCAAGCTGCCGGATGAAGTCGAGCATATGATCGAGGAGTTGCTCGATACCCCGATGACCGTGGTTGAGTCGAGCAAGATCGGCAAAGTGTCGCGAATCAACGATGCTTCGGGCCGTTACATTGAATTCTGCAAGAGCAGCGTACCGACCGGCACCAGCTTTTCGGGTCTGAAGATCGTGATCGATTGCGCTCACGGTGCGACCTACAAGGTGGCGCCTAGCGTATTCCGCGAGTTGGGTGCTGACGTCGTTGTGCTTTCCGCGCAGCCAAACGGCCTGAACATCAATGACAACTGCGGTTCGACCCATATGGGTCAGTTGCAGGCTGCTGTTCTGGCCGAGCATGCCGATCTGGGTATTGCCTTCGATGGTGATGGTGACCGGGTCCTGATGGTCGATCACACCGGCGCCGTTGTCGATGGTGACGAACTACTGTTCATCATCGCTCGCGACTTGCATGAGCGAGACTTGTTGAAAGGCGGTGTAGTCGGGACATTGATGAGCAATCTGGGGCTGGAACTGGCCCTCGCGGATCTGTCGATTCCTTTTGTGCGTGCCAACGTCGGTGACCGTTATGTGATCGCGGATCTGCTGGAGCGCAATTGGCTGGTAGGTGGTGAGAACTCGGGCCATATCGTCTGTTTCAATCACACCACCACCGGTGATGCGATCATTGCTGCGTTGCAGGTACTGATGGCCTTGAAGACTCGCTCCGAAGGGCTGGCCCAGGCCCGTCAGTCGCTGCGCAAGTGTCCTCAGGTGTTGATCAACGTGCGTTTCGGTGGTGGTGCGAGCCCGCTGGAACATCCGTCGGTCAAGGAGGCGAGCGAGCGCGTTACCAAGGCGATGGCCGGGCGAGGGCGCGTGCTATTGCGCAAGTCCGGTACCGAGCCGTTGGTGCGGGTCATGGTCGAAGGTGAGGACGAAACACAGGTTCGCGGCTACGCCGAAGAGCTGGCAAAACTGGTTGCTGAAGTTTCTGCCTGAATTCGGCTTGCCAGCCATGATTGTGTTGGGTAACATCTGCGCCCACTTTGACCGACGAGGTACAGCATGCGTCGCCCTATGGTAGCTGGTAACTGGAAGATGCACGGTACCCGCGCCAGCGTCGCTGAGCTGATCGAAGGCTTGCGTAATTTGGCCTTGCCGAGCGGTGTTGATGTAGCGGTATTCCCGTCTTTCTTGCACGTCAACCAAGTGATTGATGGGCTGGAAGGCAAGTCGATCAAGGTCGGCGCGCAGAACGCTGCGGTGGAATCCAAACAAGGTGCATTGACTGGTGAGGTTGCGCCGAGTCAGTTGGCTGATGAGGGTTGTTCCCTGGTGCTTGTCGGGCATTCCGAACGCCGCCAGATCATCGGCGAGAGTGATGAAACGCTGATTCGCAAGTTCGCAGCGGCACAGGAATGCGGTTTGATTCCAGTGTTGTGCATTGGGGAAACCCTTGAGCAGCGCGAAGCCGGTAAAACGCTTGAGGTTGTCGGTCATCAGCTCGGCAGCGTCATCGAGAAGCTGGGTGTCGGTGTTTTTGCAAAGGCAGTAATCGCTTACGAGCCGGTCTGGGCCATTGGCACTGGGCTGACTGCTTCGCCGCAACAGGCGCAGGATGTGCATTCAGCCATTCGCGCTCAGTTGGCGGCAGAGAATTCTGAAGTCGCACAAGGTGTGCGGCTTCTATACGGCGGCAGCGTGAAGGCGGCCAATGCGGTCGAACTGTTCGGCATGCCGGATATCGATGGGGGGCTCATTGGTGGAGCTTCCCTGAATGCAGATGAGTTCGGTGCGATTATTCGCGCCGCGGGAAACTGAAAAAATGCTGGAAACAGTCGTAGTCGTTTTTCATCTGCTGGGTGCATTGGGCGTAGTTGCTCTGGTTTTGCTGCAGCAGGGTAAAGGTGCGGATGCTGGTGCGTCTTTCGGAGCAGGTGCTTCAAATACTGTGTTCGGAAGCCAAGGTTCCTCTACCTTTCTTAGTAAGTTTACTGCTATACTTGCCGCCGGTTTCTTCATAACCAGCTTAGGGTTAGGTTACTTTGCTAAAGAGAAAGCTCACCAGCTGACTCAAGTAGGTTTGCCAAACCCGGCAGTGTTGGAAGTTCCAAAGCAACAACCGGCTTCTGATGATGTACCGGTGCTTCAAGAGCAAAAGTCGGCTACTCCAGCGACTGACGTGCCTCCAGCTCAAGAGCAAAAGTAAGAAGGGTTTCAAACGTAGTATTGCCGAGGTGGTGGAATTGGTAGACACGCAACCTTGAGGTGGTTGTGCCCATAGGGTGTAGGGGTTCGAGTCCCCTTCTCGGTACCAATTATCAGGAGAGCCCGCTGTTGCGGGCTTTCTTGTAGGTGGAAGGTTACATTGACCCTGTAAGGGATCGGTCGTATACTTCCGCCCCAGCTTTGTCGCGGGGTGGAGCAGTCTGGTAGCTCGTCGGGCTCATAACCCGAAGGTCGTCGGTTCAAATCCGGCCCCCGCAACCAGTTTAAGGAGCCCCTTTTAAGGGGCTTTTTGTTAGCTGGACACTTTCTACGCCGCTGTTCGACGGCGTTTCAAGGATGGGCGTTTCGCCCATTTTTTTATTTTGCATAGCATGCACATACATGCACGAGGGGGTTCAGGTGTCGAGCAAGCTAGAAGAGTTGCAGGCCTTGTTGGCCCCGGTGGTCGTGGCCCTAGGCTATGAATGCTGGGGTATTGAGTTTTCGGCTCAAGGTCGCCACTCAATGTTGCGCGTTTATATTGATAAAGAAGGTGGCGTGCTGGTGGACGATTGCGCCATCGTCAGTCGTCAGATCAGCGGTGTCCTGGACGTTGAAGATCCAATCGCCGTTGAGTACACCCTTGAAGTTTCCTCGCCTGGCATGGAACGCCCACTGTTCACTATTGAGCAGTTTGCAAAATTTGCCGGTGAACAAGTGAAGATCAAGCTGCGCTCGCCTTTTGAAGGACGACGCAACTTTCAGGGCCTTCTGCGCGGTGTAGAAGAGCAGGACGTCGTGGTGCAGGTTGAAGACCATGAGTTCCTGTTGCCGATCGATATGATCGACAAGGCCAACATTATTCCCAGTTTTGACTGAGACGCGGATCCCGCGGATCCAATGGCTTGCGAAAGGCGAGGCGTACGATGAGCAAAGAAGTACTGCTGGTTGTTGAGTCGGTATCCAATGAAAAGGGCGTACCGGCAAACGTAATTTTTGAAGCGCTGGAGCTGGCTTTGGCCACTGCTACCAAAAAGCGTTTCGAGGACGAAGTCGATCTGCGTGTGGAAATCAATCGCCACACCGGTGCTTACGAGACATTCCGTCGCTGGACGGTTGTCGAAGAAGCAGACCTGGACGATCCGGCCATCGAGACCTGGCCGAGCAAGGTTGCCGAAACGCACCCTGGAGCCCAGGTTGGTGATGTAGTCGAAGAAAAAATCGAATCCATCGAGTTCGGCCGCATTGCTGCGCAGACTGCCAAGCAAGTCATTGTGCAGAAAGTTCGCGAAGCCGAGCGCGCTCAAGTCGTTGACGCTTATCGCGAGCGCTTGGGAGAAATCATCTCCGGCACCGTGAAGAAAGTGACCCGCGACAACGTGATCGTCGACCTGGGCAACAACGCTGAAGCGTTGCTGGCTCGTGAAGACATCATTTCTCGCGAAACCTTCCGGGTTGGCGTGCGTCTGCGTGCGCTGCTCAAGGAAATCCGCACCGAGAACCGCGGCCCGCAGCTGATCCTGTCGCGTACCGCGCCGGAAATGCTGATCGAGTTGTTCCGCATCGAAGTGCCGGAAATCGCTGAAGGCCTGATCGAAGTAATGGCTGCCTCCCGTGACCCGGGTTCGCGCGCCAAGATCGCGGTCCGCTCCAAGGACAAACGCATCGACCCACAGGGCGCTTGCATCGGTATGCGCGGTTCGCGCGTCCAGGCAGTGTCGGGTGAGTTGGGCGGTGAGCGTGTTGATATCGTCCTGTGGGACGACAATCCGGCACAGTTCGTAATCAACGCCATGTCCCCGGCTGAGGTTGCGGCAATTATCGTTGACGAAGATGCCCATGCAATGGATATCGCCGTTGGCGCAGACAATCTGGCTCAGGCCATCGGTCGCGGTGGTCAGAACGTGCGTCTGGCTAGCCAATTGACTGGCTGGACCCTGAACGTGATGACCGAATCGGACATCCAGGCTAAGCAGCAAGCAGAAACCGGCGACATCCTGCGCAACTTCATCGACGAGCTGGAAGTCGACGAAGACCTGGCACAGGTGCTGGTAGATGAAGGCTTCACCAGCCTGGAAGAGATTGCCTACGTACCGGTGGAGGAAATGCTCAACATCGATGGCTTTGACGAAGAAACCGTCAACGAGCTTCGCGCTCGTGCCAAGGATCGTTTGTTGACCAAAGCCATCGCTACTGAGGAAAAGCTGGCAGACGCCCATCCGGCCGAAGACCTGCTCTCGCTTGAGGGTATGGACAAGGATTTGGCGATGGAACTGGCGGTGCGCGGCGTAATTACCCGCGAAGACCTGGCCGAGCAGTCTATTGACGATCTGCTCGACATCGACGGCATTGACGATGATCGTGCCGGCAAGTTGATCATGGCCGCCCGAGCCCATTGGTTCGAGTAATTAGGCGCGGCCTGAGGAGAGAAGTGCATGACGCAAGTCACGGTGAAACAACTGGCCGATGAGGTCAAAACACCGGTAGAGCGCCTGTTGCAGCAGATGCGTGAGGCAGGTCTGCCGCACACCGCCGCCGAAGAACATGTGACTGACAGTGAGAAGCAATCTTTGCTGACTCACTTGAAAAGCAGCCACAAGGCGAAAGTGGAAGAACCACGCAAGATCACGCTGCAGCGTAAAACCACCAGCACCCTGCGTGTTGCTGGCAGCAAAAGCATCAGCGTTGAAGTACGCAAGAAGAAAGTCTTCGTACAGCGCAGCCCGGAAGAAATCGAAGCCGAGCGCAAACGCGAACTGGATGAACGTCGCGCAGTAGATAATGCTGCACGTCAGAAGGCTGAAGAAGAAGCCAAGCGTCGCGCCGAAGAAGAAGCGCGTCGCCAGCCTGCTGCTGCGCAAACCGCTACCAACGACGCAGTCGCGGCTCCTGCTGCGTCCGCCGAACCTGTGCGTGCAAGCGCTCCGGTTGTGGCTGCTGCTCCAGCACCGTCTGCAGACGTTCGTAACAAGCAGAACGAACAGCGCCGTCCGGACAAACCACGTGCAGACGATAACAATCGTCGCAGCGGTGGTGGCGACGGCGAGCGTAAAAACGCTCCGCATCGTGCCTCGGTTAAAGAGAAAGCGCCTGCTCCACGCGTTGCTCCACGTACTACCGACGAAGAAAGCGATGGCTTCCGTCGTGGTGGTCGCGGCAAGGCCAAGCTGAAGAAACGCAACGCTCACGGTTTCCAGAGCCCAACCGGCCCTGTCGTGCGTGATGTGCAGATTGGCGAGACCATCACTGTTGGCGATCTCGCCAATCAGATGTCGGTCAAGGCTGCTGAAATCATCAAGTTCATGTTCAAACTGGGTACTCCAGCGACCATCAACCAGGTGCTTGATCAGGAAACTGCTCAACTGGTAGCCGAAGAACTGGGCCACAAAGTGACCCTGGTCAGCGACACCGCCCTGGAAGACTCCCTGGCCGAGTCCCTGAAGTTTGAAGGTGAGACGTTCTCCCGTGCGCCGGTTGTGACCGTAATGGGCCACGTTGACCACGGTAAAACCTCGCTGCTCGACTACATCCGTCGTGCCAAGGTAGCTGCTGGCGAAGCCGGCGGTATCACCCAGCACATCGGTGCGTACCACGTTGAAACTGATCGCGGCATGGTCACGTTCCTCGACACCCCGGGTCACGCTGCGTTTACCGCCATGCGTGCTCGTGGTGCCAAGGCGACTGACATCGTGATCCTGGTAGTTGCAGCGGACGACGGCGTAATGCCGCAGACCATTGAAGCTGTCCAGCACGCCAAGGCTGCCGGTGTTCCACTGGTGGTTGCAGTGAACAAGATCGACAAGCCGGGCGCTGATCTCGATCGCATCCGTAGCGAACTGTCGGTTCACGGCGTGACCTCGGAAGAGTGGGGCGGCGACACCCCGTTCGTATCGGTTTCGGCGAAAGTCGGTACAGGTGTGGACGAGTTGCTCGAAGCTGTCCTGCTGCAAGCTGAAGTTCTTGAATTGAAAGCGACTCCTTCGGCTCCTGGCCGTGGCGTCGTGGTTGAATCGCGTCTCGACAAAGGTCGTGGCCCGGTTGCAACCGTTCTGGTTCAAGACGGTACCCTGCGCCAAGGCGACATGGTCCTGGTCGGTTCGAACTATGGCCGTGTACGTGCCATGCTCGACGAGAACGGCAAGCCAATCAAGGAAGCCGGTCCTTCCATCCCTGTCGAGATCCTCGGCCTGGACGGTACCCCGGACGCTGGCGACGAGATGAGCGTGTTGTCGGACGAGAAGAAAGCCCGTGAAGTGGCTCTGTTCCGTCAAGGCAAGTTCCGCGAAGTCAAACTGGCTCGCGCTCACGCCGGCAAGCTGGAAAACATCTTTGAAAACATGGGCCAGGCAGAGAAGAAGACGCTTAACATCGTCCTCAAATCTGACGTCCGTGGTTCGCTGGAAGCGTTGAACGGTGCCCTTAACGGCCTGGGTAACGACGAAGTGCAAGTGCGTGTTGTCGGTGGCGGTGTCGGTGGTATCACCGAGTCCGACGCTAACCTGGCGCTGGCCTCCAACGCTGTACTGTTCGGTTTCAACGTGCGTGCCGATGCCGGCGCTCGCAAGATCGTCGAGCAGGAAGGTCTGGATATGCGTTACTACAACGTGATCTACGACATCATCGAAGACGTCAAGAAAGCCCTCACCGGTATGCTGGGCAGCGATGTTCGCGAGAACATCCTGGGTATCGCTGAAGTGCGTGACGTGTTCCGCTCGCCGAAGTTTGGCGCGATCGCCGGTTGCATGGTGCTCGAAGGTGTTGTTCACCGTAACCGTCCAATCCGTGTACTGCGTGAAGACATCGTTATCTTCGAAGGCGAGCTGGAATCCCTGCGCCGCTTCAAGGATGACGCTTCTGAAGTACGTGCCGGCATGGAATGCGGTATTGGCGTCAAGAGCTACAACGACGTCAAAGCTGGCGACAAGATCGAAGTCTACGAGAAGGTTCAGGTTGCTCGCAGCCTCTAACTCGCGCACTTCAAGGGCCACGCCAAGCCGCCGCATGCAGATGCGCGGCAACGCGTCAGGACTCTAAACGCAACGCCCGGTCTGGCTTTTGTCAGGCCGGGCGTTTGCCGCTTTCAGACCCCACGGGTTTCACCGTGAGGCAGTAACAGGTAACAAGACATGGCAAAAGAATACAGCCGTACCCAACGTATCGGCGATCAGATGCAGCGTGAGCTGGCACAGCTGATCCGTCGTGAAGTCAAAGACCCGCGCGTCGGCCTGGTCACCATTACCGCTGTTGAAGTCAGCCGTGACGTCGGTCACGCCAAGATTTTCATCACCGTCATGGGCCAGGACAACGCCGAGGACATCGCGCAAAGCATCAAGGTGCTCAACTCCGCCGCCGGTTTCCTGCGCATGCAGTTGGCTCGTGAAATGAAGTTGCGCAGCGTTCCGCAGTTGCATTTCCACTACGACGAAAGCGTCGTGCGTGGCGCGCACCTGTCGGCCCTGATCGAACGTGCGGTGGCTGAAGACAATCAGCACCCGGTTGCGGCAGAAGCCGAAGACACCAAGGAGTAATCGGTGGCTCAGGTCAAACGTATCCGTCGTAACGTCAGCGGCATCATCCTGCTCGACAAGCCGCTGGGGTTTACCTCCAACGCGGCGTTGCAGAAGGTTCGCTGGTTGCTGAACGCCGAGAAGGCCGGTCACACCGGCAGCCTCGACCCGCTGGCCACCGGCGTGCTGCCGTTGTGCTTCGGTGAGGCCACCAAGTTTTCGCAATACCTGCTCGATTCCGACAAGGGTTACGAAACCCTGGCGCAACTGGGCAAAACCACCACCACGGCGGATGCCGAAGGTGAAGTTTTGCAGGAGCGTCCGGTGACCGTTGGTCGCTCCGATGTCGAAGCGGTATTGCCGAAATTTCGTGGGCAAATCAGTCAGATACCACCGATGTACTCGGCGCTCAAGCGTGATGGCCAGCCGCTGTACAAGCTGGCGCGTGCAGGCGAAGTAGTGGAGCGCGAACCGCGTTCTGTTACTATTGCGCGCTTGGAATTGCTGGCCTTCGAAGGCGATACTGCGCGGCTTGCGGTGGATTGCACCAAAGGCACCTATATCCGCACCCTGGTGGAGGATATTGGCGAAGCACTCGGCTGTGGCGCTTACGTTGCGCAATTGCGACGTACCCAGGCCGGGCCTTTCACGCTGGCGCAGACTGTCACGCTCGAAGAGCTGGAAGCGGTACATGCCGAAGGTGGCAACGAAGCGGTTGATCGCTTCCTGATGCCATCGGACAGTGGCCTGCTGGATTGGCCATTGTTGCAGTTCTCGGAGCACAGCTCGTTCTACTGGCTCAACGGCCAACCGGTACGAGCCCCGGATGCACCGAAGTTCGGCATGGTACGGGTACAGGATCACAACGGTCGCTTCATCGGTATCGGTGAAGTGAGCGAAGACGGGCGCATCGCGCCGCGTCGACTGATTCGGTCAGAATGACCGGACGAGGGTGGCTGTTAACAGGCACGGTCACTACTCATTTTTAGATACAGGGATTTGTCCCTGGCCTGTTGAAGCTGTTTTTCTGAAACAGTTTCCTGATAAAAGGATTGCCTCATGGCTCTCGACGTTCAAGAAAAAGCTCAAATCGTAGCTGACTACCAGCAAGCTGTTGGTGACACTGGTTCGCCAGAAGTGCAAGTTGCACTGCTGACCCACAACATCAACAAACTGCAAGGTCACTTCAAGGCCAACGGTAAAGATCACCACTCCCGTCGTGGTCTGATCCGCATGGTAAACCAGCGCCGTAAGCTGCTGGACTACCTGAAAGGCAAGGATCTGGGCCGTTACCAGGCTCTGATCGGTCGCCTGGGTCTGCGTCGCTAATAAGCGATTGCGCTAGAGGTTGGTTGTCTGTCGTGCATCAGTGGGTTTCCGCTGGTGCATGGCAGGCTCCCAGCCTCAAGTTTTATCTGGATACACGTTTTACCCTGGACAGGCGTTGGGCCGATTCCCGACATTGCCCAAGAATTTCGCAAGAAGACAAGTTCCCCAAGAGCCACAAAGAAGGTAGGACACCGTGAACCCGGTTATCAAAAAATTCCAGTTCGGTCAGTCGACCGTTACCCTCGAGACAGGCCGTATCGCCCGTCAAGCCTCCGGCGCAGTGCTGGTTACCGTTGACGACGACGTCACCGTATTGGTGACCGTTGTTGGCGCCAAGCACGCTGACCCAAGCAAAGGCTTCTTCCCTCTTTCCGTTCACTACCAGGAAAAGACTTACGCTGCCGGTAAGATCCCTGGCGGTTTCTTCAAGCGCGAAGGCCGTCCTTCCGAGAAAGAAACCCTGACTTCCCGACTGATCGACCGTCCGATCCGTCCACTTTTCCCAGAAGGCTTCATGAACGAAGTGCAGGTTGTCTGCACTGTCGTTTCCACCAGCAAGAAGACCGATCCGGACATCGCTGCGATGATCGGTACCTCGGCTGCCCTGGCCATCTCCGGCATTCCTTTCGATGGCCCGATCGGCTGTGCACGCGTTGCGTTCCACGAAAGCACCGGCTACCTGCTGAACCCGACTTACGAACAACAGAAAGCATCGAGCCTGGACATGGTCGTTGCCGGTACTTCGGAAGCCGTTCTGATGGTTGAATCGGAAGCCAAAGAGCTGACCGAAGACCAGATGCTGGGCGCGGTACTGTTTGCTCACGACGAGTTCCAGGTTGTGATCAACGCTGTTAAAGAGCTGGCGGCTGAAGCTGCCAAGCCAACTTGGGCTTGGGCTCCACAAGCTGAAGCCACCGAACTGCTGGGCGCTATCCGCTCCGAGTTCGGCGCTGCTATCTCCGACGCCTATACCATCACCGTCAAGGCCGACCGTTACGCTCGCCTGGGCGAGCTGAAGGACCAGGTTGTTGCCAAGCTGTCCGGTGAAGAAGGCCAGCCTTCTTCCAGCGAAGTGAAAGCAGCGTTTGGCGAAATCGAATACCGCACCGTTCGCGAAAACATCGTAAACGGCAAGCCACGTATCGACGGCCGCGACACCAAGACCGTACGTCCTCTGAACATCGAAGTCGGTGTTCTGCCAAAGACCCACGGTTCGGCGCTGTTCACCCGTGGCGAAACCCAGGCTCTGGTAGTTGCAACACTGGGCACCGCCCGTGACGCACAACTGCTGGATACCCTGGAAGGCGAGAAAAAAGACCCGTTCATGCTGCACTACAACTTCCCTCCGTTCTCGGTCGGTGAGTGCGGTCGCATGGGTGGCGCTGGTCGTCGCGAAATCGGTCACGGCCGTCTGGCCCGTCGTTCGATTGCAGCCATGCTGCCTGCTGCCGACGTGTTCCCGTACACCATCCGTGTTGTGTCGGAAATCACCGAGTCTAACGGTTCCAGCTCCATGGCTTCCGTTTGCGGTGCTTCCCTGGCACTGATGGACGCCGGTGTGCCGATGAAGGCGCCGGTTGCTGGTATCGCCATGGGCCTGGTTAAAGAAGGCGAGAAGTTCGCCATCCTGACCGACATCCTGGGCGACGAAGATCACCTCGGCGACATGGACTTCAAAGTAGCCGGTACCGCCAAAGGTGTTACCGCGCTGCAGATGGACATCAAGATCAAAGGCATCACCGAAGAAATCATGGAAATCGCTCTGGGCCAAGCCCTGGAAGCGCGCCTGAACATCCTCGGTCAGATGAACCAGATCATTGGTCAGTCCCGCACTGAACTGTCGGAAAACGCTCCGACCATGATCGCGATGAAAATCGACACCGACAAAATCCGTGATGTCATCGGTAAAGGCGGCGCGACTATTCGTGCGATCTGCGAAGAGACCAAGGCTTCGATCGATATCGAAGACGACGGCTCGATCAAGATCTTCGGCGAAACCAAGGAAGCGGCTGAAGCAGCACGTCAGCGCGTTCTGGGTATCACCGCAGAAGCTGAAATCGGCAAGATCTACGTTGGTAAGGTTGAGCGCATCGTCGACTTCGGCGCATTCGTCAACATCCTGCCGGGCAAGGACGGTCTGGTTCACATCTCGATGCTGAGCGATGCTCGCGTTGAGAAAGTGACCGACATCCTGAAAGAAGGCCAGGAAGTGGAAGTGCTGGTACTGGACGTGGACAACCGCGGCCGTATCAAGCTGTCCATCAAAGACGTAGCAGCTGCCAAGGCTTCGGGCGTTTAATGACCCCCCGCCTGACCGCTTCAACGTTGTAAAAAATGCCCCGCAGTGAAAACTCCGGGGCATTTTTTTGTCTGCAAAACAGGGCTTGAAGTTGCTGCCTCTCAAGCCCGATGCTAGGTTTAGCGCACTGCCCGTGTAGCTCAGTCGGTAGAGCAGCGCACTCGTAACGCGAAGGTCGCAGGTTCGATTCCTGTCTCGGCACCATCCCCTGTTATTTCACCTTGCTCCTCAGATCATCAACGGTCCGTTTGAGCTGATCCAGTTGACTGTCCTGATTGCTGACGTCCCGTTTCAGACTGGACAGGTCGCTGGAACTCGCGCTGGAGTTCGAGCCGGCGCTGCGCTTAACGTCTTCCACCTGACTGGCGAGTTTCTTCAATTCGCTGTCCTGTGCGCTGACCGTGCGCTTGAGGTCGCTCACTTCACTGGAACTGGAACTTGAGCTGGAACTCGAGCCACTGCTGCGCTTGAGATCGTCCATCTGACTCGAGAGTTTTTTCAGGCCGTTTTCCTGTTCGGCGACGCTGCGCTTGAGATCGCTCACTTCGCTGGAGCTGGCGCTTGAACCGGAGTTCGAGCCGCTGCTGCGTTTGAGGTCATCCACCGCTTTGGCGAGGTTCTTCAGGCCGGTTTCTTGCTCACTGACTGTGCGCTTGAGGTTTGCCACTTCGCTCGAGTTTGAACTGGAGTTCGAACCGCTGTTGCGTTTGAGCTCCTCCAATTGCTTGGTGAGTTCTTTCAGGTCCTTGTCCTGGTCGGTAGCAGAGCGTTTGAGGTTGGTGATCTCACTGGTACTCGAGCTGGAACTCGTTCCGCTGTTGCGCTTGAGTTCTTCAATGAGGCGCGCCTGCGCTTCGAGGTCTTTTTTTAATTCCTTGATGTCATCCGTGTTGGTTTTAACGGTGCGCTGTAGTGCTTCCACCCCCTCAACACTGAGATTGCTCCTGACCATGACGTCTTTACCGTACCGGTTGTTGACGACGAGGAATCTGTCGGAGGAAGAAGGGTTGTCTGAGGTGAACTCCAAACTGGCCTGGGCCGTATTGGTCAGTGCCAGGTTGCCGAGCAAAAGGGCGGCCATGCCGGTTGCAAACAGGGTAGACGGAAGCTTCGAAAAATTGCGCGTCACCTGAGTTCCTTGTGAAGTGCCTAGATGGCACATCGCTATGACTTTGCTTTTTGAGGCTTGTTCCGGTGTGGCGAGGGAATATTTTCAGAAAAACCGCTCAGCGGTTTTTTTGTAGATTTGATGTAAAAGTCCATATAAATCGTCTTCCAAACGTCCTATATTCGGACCTTGTACGAGCATCACCCTGCAGTTTTCAAATGATCCACGAATGGTTCTGAAGGCCAGACAAACCGGGCTTCACACGGTTTTTTGCGTCAGAGAGATCCTTGATGATCCAGATCCATCTTCCATTCCCCCGATCAGCGAGAACGACATGACCGTTAAAGAATTGACCCAGGAAGCCAGGCACGAAGAAGCGCTGAAGAAGTACGTGCTGGACGCGCCCCAACTGCTGGAAGAGATCAAGGACTTGCCCGCCGACGATCAGAAAGACCAGATTCAATGGGCGTTCGAGGATGAGGCAGAAGCCCAGGGCTTGCAGCCGTGGGAGCTGACGCTCAAGTACACCTCTAGCCCGGAAGAGTTTGAAACCGCGCGCCTGGTGTTGCATAAAGAGGCGGCCGAGGTGTTGGGTGTCGAGTGGGAAGAGTACTGCGAGATGAATAATCTGGTGGTCTGACAAAAACGCCAGCCTCAATGAGGCTGGCGTTTTTCATTCAACAAGGCGTAATCAGAGGCTTAAACGCATCGACAGATCGACAGCCTTTACGTCCTTGGTCATCGCACCAATCGAAATGTAATCCACCCCGGTTTCTGCGATCGGCAACAGCGTGCTCTCGTTGATGCCGCCGCTGGCTTCCAGTTTTGCCTTGCCGCCATTCAGGCGCACGGCTTCACGCATGTCATCCAGGCTCAATTCGTCGAGCATGATGATGTCGGCACCGCCCGCCAGTGCTTCTTTCAGCTCCGCCAGGTTTTCCACTTCGATCTCCACCGGTTTGCCCGGGGCAATCTTGTGCGCGGCGCTGATTGCCTCAGGGATGCCACCGCAGGCGGCGATGTGGTTTTCCTTGATCAGGAAGGCGTCGTACAGGCCGATTCGGTGGTTATGGCAGCCGCCGCAGGTCACGGCGTACTTTTGCGCAAGACGCAGACCTGGCAGGGTTTTACGGGTGTCGAGCAGCTTCACCTGCGTCTGGGCGACGAAATCCGCCAGGTATTGCGCGCGAGTGGCCACGCCGGAGAGCAACTGCAGGAAATTCAGGGCGCTGCGTTCGCCTGTCAGCAGCGAGCGAGCGGGGCCTTCGAGGTGGAACAGCGCTTGATTGGGCTTCACCCGTTCGCCATCGCGCACCTGCCAATGCACAGCAACGCGTGGGTCCAGTTGCCGGAAAACCGCATCAACCCACGCTGTGCCGGCGATGACTGCGGCGTCGCGGGTGATGATGGTGGCTTTGGCCAGGCGTTCAGCCGGGATCAGTTGCGCGGTGATGTCGCCGCTGCCGATGTCTTCGAGCAACGCACGGCGCACGTTGGCTTCGATTTCGGCGGTCAGATCGGCGAGACGTAGATTCGGCATAACGGACTCCACAAACAAAGTGGCCCGATTATAGGGCCATGGTGCGGGGCAACCCAAGGCGCGCGAGACCTTCCGTGCGCTCTGAAACCTGCATTTGGTCGATTCCCTTGAGCCATCGAGGTTAAGCGGCGTTCCTCTACATGTGTCTATTTCAAAGGGAAGCAAAGAGTCTGCTGGCACACGGGACATCTTTTGCAAGATAATTCGCCTTGTATTTGACGCCATGGCTTTGACGCATCTTTGGTTCGCCGATTATTGAATGACTGCGCACGGGCATTGTCTTCTGTTGCGCGGGGCTGTGAGGCTGGCGTACCCGATTGTTCTAACCGAACCGAAGAATTACCGTTGCAGGAGACCAGGATGCACAACGACGGGAATGTAGTGCCTTTGCGCAAGGCAGCTACCGATCAGGCGAGTCACTCGCCGCTCGCCCGCCTGCCTGTGATTCTGCTTCAGGTTCGCGACAAGGCCGCTCAACAGCTCAGGCATGCGCTGCAGGAATTGTTCGATAACGCCGACGACACGCTGTTCGAAATGGCTGACCGGGCCAGTGATGACGTCGAGCAGAACATCTTTTTTGAAGCCATGCGCGACTTGCGCCTCAAGCGCAAAAATATCGAGCGGGTGTTTCTTGAACAATTCTTCGAGGCGTTTGTCCGTCTCGCAGGCAGTCTTCAGATGGCTTTGCCTCAGGCATTCGATAGCCCGGCGCAACAGTCTGGCGATGACCTGGAACGTCGCGTAGCGGTGGAGGCCATGGTTAATAAAGTGCTGAACCACGACGGCTTTGCGCTTGATCAATTGACCGCCCGACTCAGCACGTTGCTGACCAAGAAGCTTGTGACTGCGCACAATCCGCTGGGCCCGGCGATGCTCTGTGAGTATTTCATGCAGGCTGGCCGCAACCTGGGGGTCGAGATCAAGGTCAAGCTGATCATCCTGAAGCTTTTCGAACGCTATGTGCTCAGTGATGCCGACCAGCTCTACACCGAAGCCAACCAGATATTGATCGCCACCGGGATATTGCCCGACCTGAAGCCTGCCCCGAATCGGCGTGCCATTGATCGTGCGCAGGCCAGTGCCCGTGCCGAACCCGTCGAGGCTGGCGATCGTTCCGACAGCACGCCAATCGACGACAGCGTGCTGGAAGTGTTCGCGGCGTTGCAGGGGTTGCTGTTCCACGTGCGTGGCAGTGTCGCGCCAACGCTGGAGACCAGTGCTCAGGCACAACCGATATCCACCCGCGACCTGCTGCGGCTGCTCTCGCACTTGCAGCAGTACGTGCCGGCGCCTGCGCTCCAGGACGACTTCGACCTGCGAAACCAGCTTGAGCAACTGCTGACCCGAGTCAGCGTCAAAAGCGGCAAGTCGCGCGTGGTCGGTGTCGCTGACGAAGATGTGATCAACCTGATCGCCATGCTCTTCGAATGCATCCTTGATGATCGCAATCTGCCGGACTCGCTCAAGGCGCTGATCGGACGCTTACAGATCCCGATGCTGAAAGTGGCCGTGCTCGACAAGAGTTTCTTCAGTCGCAGCAGTCACCCGGCCCGCCGTCTGCTCAACGAAATTGCCGCCGCGGCCCTGGGCTGGGGCGAGTGCGATGACCATGAGCGCGACAGTTTGTACCTGCGCATCGAGCAAGTGGTGCAGCGTTTGTTGAACGACTTTGTCGATGATCCGGCGATTTTCTCCGAATTACTGGCGGATTTTCTCGCGTTCACCAACGACGAACGCCGGCGCAGCGAGTTGTTGGAGCAGCGTACCCGCGACGCCGAAGAAGGCCGCGCCAAAACCGAACTGGCCCGGCAACGCGTCGAGCTGGCGTTGAATCAGGCGCTGTTGGGCAAAGTGCTGCCGCAACGGGTGGTGGCGTTTGTTCAGGACGCCTGGAGCCAGGTGCTGCTGCTGACCTGCCTCAAGCACGGCGATCAGTCCGCCGAGTGGCATGCCGATGTGCAAACCATGGCGCAATTGATCTGGAGCGTGCAGCGCCATGACGAAACTGACGCAAGCCTGCGCCTGTTGGCGTTGGTGCCAGGGTTGCTCAAGGCCTTGCGCGACGGGTTGAGCCGTTCGGCGTTCGATCCGTTCGCCACCGGAGAGTTTTTCAGCGATCTGGAAGGCTTGCACGTTCAACTGTTCGAGCGTGCGGACCAGGCACCGGCCGCCACCAATACTGGCGATGCGCCGCTGATGGTTGAAGTGCTCGAAGAAATCGATCTGCTCACCGCCGACGAAGGGCCGCTCGAAACGGTCTCGGTGCGCTTGCCGGCGGATGATCCGGGCCTGCTTCAGGTCGATCAGTTGCACGCGGGTTGCTGGGTCGAATTTCAGGAAGACGAGGAAAACACCTTGCGCTGCAAGCTCGCCGCGATCATCGAAGCCACGGGCAAGTATATTTTCGTCAACCGCACCGGGATGAAAGTGCTGGAGCGCAGCCGTACCGGGTTGGCGCTGGATTTTCGTCGTGGCGCGGTGCGCATCCTCGATGACACCTTGCTGTTCGATCGGGCCCTGGAGTCGGTGGTCGGCAACCTGCGGCGACTCAATCGCGGCAAGTGATCGCGCGCCGAGGGTCTATCGCGGCATACTGGGCACCAACACAGTCGTCGTTGAAGGAACCTGTATGCAGTTGGACCCCGCGAGCGGTTGGTGTCAGGGAGTGCGTTTATGCCCCTCACCCAACTTCAATGCGCGCCCCACGGGCGAAATTTCCCTGCTGGTGATCCACAACATCAGTCTGCCGCCGGCGCAGTTTGCCACCGGCAAGGTGCAGGAATTTTTCCAGAACCGGCTGGATGTCACAGAGCATCCCTACTTTGAAGGGATCGCTGACCTACGGGTGTCTGCGCATTTTCTGATTGAGCGTGACGGCACCGTCACTCAGTTTGTCTCTTGTCTTGAGCGTGCCTGGCATGCCGGTGTGTCGTGTTTCGACGGCCGGGAAACCTGTAACGATTTTTCCGTGGGTATTGAGCTTGAAGGCACGGATGATCTGCCGTTCACCGATGCTCAATATGACGCGTTGACGGCCCTGACCTTGCAGCTGCAAAGCGCTTTTACGGGTATTACCGCGCAGCGCATCTGCGGGCATAGCGACATCGCACCAGGGCGCAAGACTGATCCGGGACCGGCGTTCGACTGGGCGCGTTATCGCGCGGCCCTGGCTAAAGAGGAAGCACAATGAGTTTTCTGGTGTTGCTGTTGGCGGTCTGGATCGAGAAGTTCTCGGCCCTGCGCCATCGGGTTCAGCGTGATGGCGGTTGGGTGCGCGAGTTGCACAAGCTTGAAGCCAGCCCGCGTCTGGTCAATCGTCCGTGGTTGATTCTGCTGATTCTGGTGCTGCTGCCGGTGGCGCTGCTGGGGTTGCTGCTGGTGGTGCTGGAGCCGGTTGCTTACGGTCTGTTGGCGTTGCCGGTGCATTTGCTGGTGGTGATTTATAGCCTGGGGCGTGGTGATTTGCTGGCCGGTCTGGGGCCGTTTCGCGATGCTTGGCGCCGGGAAGACCTGCAAGCTGCCGCGCATGTGGCGAAACGTGACCTGGATATTTGTGCCGACAACGGCGAGCAGTTGCTGGAGCGGGTTCAGGCTCAACTGTTGTGGGAGGCTTACCAAAGCTTCTTTGCAGTGATTTTCTGGTACTTCCTGTTGGGGCCGGTGGCGGCGTTGAGCTATCGACTACTGGCACTCGCTGAAGAACACGGCCAGAACCCGGCCGTCGTCGAGCGCGCCGCTCAACTGCGTCACGCGTTCGATTGGATGCCGGTGCGTCTGCTGGCGGCGAGTTTTGCGCTGGTCGGCAACTTTGTCGCCGTCAGTCGGGTGATGCTGCACGAATTGCTGAACTGGAACATCAGCGCCGCGCAATTGATCGAGAAGGTCGGGCTGGTGGCCGGTGAAATTCCTGCGCCGGTGGTCGGGCCCGATGGCATCAACAGCCTCGACCGGATCTGGGAGCTGCTGCTGCGTGCCGCGGTGCTCTGGTACGCCGGTTTTGCGCTGTGGACAGTCCTTGCCTAAACACCACCTTCTGTAGGAGTCAGCTTGCTGGCGATGCCTGCGCCTCGGTGTTTCAGGAACACCGCATTGAGGCCATCGCCGGCAAGCCGGCTCCTACAGGGACAGGGTTGGCATGGCGCCTTTTGAACGGCAGGACCCTCTCGTTCGATAAGCTGGCGTTAACCTTAAGTTACAAAACCCCCCGCCGATTTGAGCTATACAGAGACAGCACTCAATAGTGGCTATCTGCTGCTTGTCTGTGCCTGCCAATAAAAATAAGAAATCCAAGGGAGACTTCCAGTGAAGAGCTTGCTCTATCCCGCCGTCGCACTAATGAATCGCCTGAGCTTCGGCATGAAGTTCAGCCTGATCAGCGTTCTGTTCCTGGTGCCCATGCTGGTGACCAACTTTTATCTGGTGCGTGATTCCTATCGCGAATTCCAGGGCACCCGAGTGGAACTGCAGAGCCTCGACCTGCTGGGCAGCAGCCTGACGCTTCGACGCGATCTGGAAACTCTGAACAACCTGGTACAGATCAACGTCTACCTGGGCCAGGCCGGCAAGGCCGGCAATCTCGAATCCCAGATCACCGACCTGGAACACAGTGTTCTGGCTCGCCTGCAAGGGCTGACGGCGATGACCACCGATGCGGAACAGATTACGGTTTTCGATGGCAAGCGCGACGAGATGATCACCGCGTTCAAGGCCCAGCAAACGGAAAACTCGTTGCAAAGCAAAAGTGCGCTGATCGGCAAGTTGCTCGGCAACGCGCAAATTTTCAGCCAGATCATCGCCAGTCAGGCCGGTTTGAGCCGTGACAATCAGAGCGACATGCGTCAGCTCACCGAACTCATCACCAACGTCACGCCGCCCGTCACCCAGACCTTGGGCGATGGCCGCGCCATGGGCTCTTACTCGCTGGGGCAAGGGTTTCTCAATTCGTCGTCGAGCACCCGTTTCGATGAGTTGCTGGCGCAGATCGAAAAGCTGCAGGCCGAGTACGGTCTGAAGTTGCAGGATGCGCTGGGCTCAAGCAAGGCGGCACGTGAAACCCTGGCGGCGCAGGCCGAGAGCAGCAAGGCGTCGCTGAAAAAGGCCAGTGAACTGTTCGAAGAACAGGTGGTGATGGCAGACACCCTCGATGCGCCGTGGCAGGCTTTTTACGATCAGGTCACCGGCCTGATGGACCAGACTTACCAACTCAACGAAGCCACCCTGAAATTCCTCGATACCCAGTTGCAACAACGGCTGACCCAGAACCGCACGCACATGGTCTTGCAGGCCGTGGCGCTGACGGTGGTGTTTGTGCTGATTTTTTACCTCTACGGCGGCTTCTACGCCTCGACCCGCACCACCCTCAAACGCCTTGGCGCGATGATGGACAAGGTCGCGGCCGGCGACATGACCGTGACCTTCAACGCCAACAGCCGTGACGAGCTGGGCGAATTGGGCGAGGTGTTCAACGGCACGGTGAAGAAAATCCATGACTTGATCGAGCGTGTCGGCCATACCGTCGGGGAAGTCGAGCGTCAGGCCTGTCAGGTCGAGAACGTATCCGCCCAGAGCAACCAGGCTGTCGCGGGGCAACGCTCGCAAATCGAACAGGTCGCCACGGCGATGAACCAAATGTCGGCCACCTCACTGGAGGTGGCCCGCAGCGCAGCCGCGGCGGTCAGCAGCGCCCACAGCGTCAATGACGAAACCATCAGCGGTCGCGGGTTGGTGGAGTCTCAGCAGGGCAGCATTGCTGCGCTGGCGAGCGAAATCGATCAGTCGGTGCTGGTGATCAATCAACTGGCCAGTGACAGCCAGTCCATCAGTCGCGTGCTGGAAGTGATCAAAAGCATCGCCGAACAGACCAACCTGCTGGCGCTCAACGCAGCCATCGAGGCGGCCAGGGCCGGCGAGCAAGGCCGAGGTTTCGCGGTGGTGGCGGACGAGGTCCGGACCCTGGCCAAACGCACCCAGCAATCGACCGAAGAAATCGAACAGATGATCGCCAAACTGCACAGCGGTGTCGGCGCCGCAGTGAAGGCCATGGGCACCAGCCATCAAATGGCCAATGGCACGGTGGGGCAGTCGGAAAAGGTCCAGCAGGCGCTGGAAAATATTCTTGGGGCGGTAGGCATGATCGTCGATCAGAACCAGCAGATCGCCGCCGCCGTGGAACAACAGACTGCCGTCGCCCACGACATCGACCAGAACATCGTCGAGATCAACCGGGCTGGCGAACGCACCGCCGAAGGGGCACACAAGACCGAAGATGCCAGCCGGGCGCTGTCGGCTCAGGTGGTTGAGCTCAAACAGCTGATCAGCGCCTTCCGGGTCTGAAGAACCGCGTAACCCCTGTAGGAGCAAGCTTGCTCCTACAGATTTGTGCATCGTCTGTAGTACTTGTTCCCGTTACGTGTAGGCAGTATCCGATTTCCCTGCAGGCTCTGGCATTTGGTCTTCAATGAAGGATTATCCACAACCCTGACCTACCTTGAGGAGGCTCGGTTATGTCCTTCGCTACAACTGGAATCCAAGGGCACTGTGCTCATTGCGGAAACACTCGGCGACTCGAACCCTGGCAACTCAACGCCATCGCAATCAACGAAGCATTCTCTTGTTCCCACTGCCACAAAGCCTTGCAACTGAGCGATCCGAAGCAGATCAGGCGCATCAAGTCCCTCGACTCACTCGCGATGCTGCGGGCAAGCACGATGGTGATGGTATGCACCGCGTTGCTGGTGTTATTGGTGATGGAGTGGGTCGGGCTACTCAACGTGGTCGAGCAGCTGAATTTTTCGCTGATCGCGATTCTGGTCTACTTCGTGGTCATCCGGTTCGCCCGACACCGCCACCATATGACGCTGATTCTGGAAGCTGCCAAGGCTCACGCCGACTGACTACCAGTTGAACAGCTCGCACACATTGGCCGTGCTGACAGCCGCCAACCGTTCAGGACTGATCGCCATGATTTCAGCCAGCGCCTCGCAGATCGCCGGCAAATGCGCCGGGCTGTTGCGCTGACCGGGAAACATGGCGGGGGCCATGTCCGGTGAGTCGGTTTCCAGCACCACCGATTCCAACGGCAGCTCGGCCAGCACGCGGTGCATGCGCAAGGCCTGCGGCCAGGTCGCCGCGCCGCCAAGGCCCAGTTTGAAACCGAGCCTGATGTACTCGCGGGCCTCTTCCTTGCTGCCGGCGAAGGCGTGAATGATGCCTGTGCGTTTCAACTTGAAGCGCTTGAGCGTGGCAATCACCGCGGCATGGCTGCGTCGCACGTGAATCAGTGCCGGCAGATTGAAATCCGCCGCCAATTGCAGTTGTGCCTCAAACAGCGCTTGCTGGCGCTCACGGTCGAGGGTTTCGATGAAGTAATCGAGGCCGATCTCACCCACCGCGCACAGCTGTCGATGGCCGGTTAAACGGCTGAGCCAATCGCCGAGTTCGGGTAAATCTTCAGGCCGATGCTGCTCCAGATACACCGGGTGCAAACCGAACGCCGCATGCAGATCGGGATCGCTTTGCACCAGATCCCAAACTCGCTGCCAATTGGCCTGATAAACCCCCAGCACCACCATCCGCCGCACGCCAAGGGCGCGGCTCTCGGCGAGCAGCGCCGGGCGGTCCTCGTCGAAATCCGGAAAGTCCAGATGAGTGTGGCTGTCGATCAGCTCCACGGTTCAGTCCTGGCGAATACGCTGCTTGAAGGTCCGCGCGATGGCTTGCACGCCGGGCTGGTAATCAGACTGCTCAATGGCGGCCAGGGCCAGTTGCAGTGCTTTGTCGGCGATCAACTGGTGTTGCTGGGCCATGGCGTTGACCGGCAGTGGCAGGAAGTCCAGCAACTGCGTGTCGCCGAATGTGCCCAGGCGCAGCGGGCGGGTTTTCAACGGGAAGTCGTGCAAAGCGTCGAATACGCCTTGAAGCAGCACGTAGGAGGTGGTCACCAGCGCATCCGGCAAATGCCCCAGGCGCTGAAGCATTTCTTCCATCAACTGCTTGCCGCACTCGCGGCTGAACGATTCGCCGTGTTCGATCAGGATCTCGCCTTTGAAACCGCTCAGTGCTTCCTTGAATCCCGCCGCCCGCTCCTGGCTGATGCTCAGTTCGGGACGTGCACCGATCAGGGCGATCTGCTTGGGCAACGGATCGAGCAAGCTGCGCGTCAGTTGCAGACTGGCTTCGCGATCATCACTGATCACCGAGCAGAAATGCTCGGGCTCCATGACCCGGTCGATGGCGATGATCGGAATGCCTTTGGCTTGTAGCTGTCGGTAACTGTCGTCACCGGCCGGCAGGCAACTGGCGACGATCAAGGCGTCGCAACGTCGGGCGCGGAACAGTTGCAGCAGTTGCCGTTCGCTGTCCGGCGCATCGTCGGAACTGGCGATCAGCAACTGATAACCACGGGCCCGGGCACCTTGTTCCAGCAGCTTGGCGATTCGCGCGTAACTGGGGTTTTCCAGGTCCGGCAGAATGAAACCCAGCGTGCGGGTGTGCCGACTGCGCAGCCCGGCCGCTTGCGGGTTGGGCGTGAAGCCATGTTGTTCGACGACCGCGCGCACGCGCTCGACGGTGGCACTGCTGATGCGTTGCTGTGCGGCCTTGCCATTGATGACATAACTGGCGGTGGTCACGGACACACCGGCCAGTTGGGCGATATCACTGAGTTTCAACTCGGGTTTTCCTTGTTTGTCGGCCGACATTTTCGCCAATCCTACCCGATTCAGGCAGGCAACTATTGTCGCAACCTATCCGACAGGTTGGGCTTCAAGGATGGGACATAATCGAGTAACGTGCCAATCATTCTAGATTAAACGTTTCAGCAGGCGTATTTTCTACGTTATAGGTTCATTTGGCCGGTTCTGCCGCGAAACCGCCAAAAGTGATGATTAAGGGCCTAAGCTGATTCATTCAAAACAATACCTGGTGCCTCAATGCGCCAAAAAGGAGAAAGCATGCTCGAGCTCACCCTAGAGCAGATTTCCATGGGCCAGTCGGCCGTGGACAAGTCCGCAGCGTTGCATTTACTGGCAGGGCATCTGGTCGCCGATGGTCTGGTGGCCGAGGGGTATCTCGCCGGTTTGCAGGCGCGCGAAGCCCAGGGCTCGACCTTTCTCGGTCAAGGTATTGCCATCCCCCACGGTACGCCGCAAACCCGCGACCAGGTGTTTTCCACTGGCGTGCGGCTGATGCAATTCCCTGAAGGCGTGGATTGGGGCGACGGCCAGATCGTCTATTTGGCGATCGGCATTGCAGCCAAATCCGATGAGCACTTGCGCCTGCTGCAACTGCTGACCCGCGCCCTCGGCGAAACCGATCTGGGCCAGGCCCTGCGTCGCGCCAGTTCTGCCGAAGCGTTGCTGAAGCTGCTGCAAGGCGCGCCGCAGGAACTGGCACTGGATGCACAGATGATCGGCCTCGGCGTATCGGCCGATGACTTCGAAGAACTGGTCTGGCGCGGTGCGCGTTTGCTGCGTCAGGCGGATTGCGTGAGCAATGGTTTTTCTGCGGTGTTGCAGCAAGTCGAAGCGTTGCCGCTGGGCGATGGCTTGTGGTGGTTGCACAGTGAGCAAACGGTCAAGCGTCCGGGCCTGGCGTTTGTCACGCCGGACAAACCGATACGCTACCTCGGCCAGCCGCTCAGCGGCCTGTTCTGTCTGGCCAGCCTCGGCGAGGCGCACCAGGCCTTGCTCGAACGCCTTTGCGCGTTGCTGATCGAAGGCCGTGGTCATGAACTGGGGCGCGCCACCAGCAGCCGTAAAGTCCTCGAAGTGCTCGGCGGTGAACTGCCGGCGGACTGGCCCAGCGCACGCATTGCGCTGGCCAATGCCCACGGTTTGCACGCGCGCCCGGCGAAAATCCTCGCGCAACTGGCGAAGAGTTTTGACGGTGAGATTCGCGTGCTCATTGTCGATGGCCAGGACAGCGCGGTGTCGGTGAAAAGCTTGAGCAAACTGCTGAGCCTCGGCGCCCGTCGCGGTCAGGTGTTGGAATTCATCGCTGAGCCGAGCATCGCCGCCGATGCCTTGCCCGCCTTGCTGGCCGCGATCGAAGAAGGCCTCGGTGAAGAAATCGAGCCATTGCCTGCGGTTAGCCAACAACGTGAAGTGATCGCGGAGGTGGCCGAAGTGCTGCTCGCCCCGGCATCCGGCAGCCTGGTTCAGGCCATCCCTGCCGCGCCGGGCATTGCCATCGGCCCGGCACACATTCAAGTACTGCAAACCATCGAATACCCGCTGCGCGGTGAGTCCGCCGCCATTGAACGCGAGCGTCTCCAGCAAGCGCTGGCGCACGTGCGTCGTGACATCGAAGGCTTGATCGAGCGCAGCAAATCCAAAGCCATTCGCGAGATTTTCATCACCCACCAGGAAATGCTCGACGACCCGGAATTGACCGACGAAGTCGAAACTCGCCTCAAGCAGGGCGAAAGCGCCGAAGCGGCGTGGATGGCGGTGATTGAAGCCGCAGCGAAGCAACAGGAATCGCTGCAGGACGCCTTGCTCGCCGAGCGTGCGGCAGATTTGCGCGATATCGGCCGTCGCGTGTTGGCGCAACTGTGCGGCGTCGAGACGCCCAATGAACCCGATCAGCCGTACATCCTGGTCATGGACGAAGTCGGTCCTTCCGACGTCGCGCGTCTTGATCCTGCCCGTGTCGCCGGCATTCTCACCGCCCGTGGCGGCGCCACCGCGCACAGCGCCATCGTCGCCCGAGCGCTGGGTATTCCAGCATTGGTCGGCGCCGGTGCGGCGGTGTTGCTGCTGGCACCGGGCACGCCGTTGCTGCTCGACGGCCAGCGCGGTC
Organism: Pseudomonas sp. O230; assembly: GCF_045447035.1. NCBI lineage: Bacteria > Pseudomonadati > Pseudomonadota > Gammaproteobacteria > Pseudomonadales > Pseudomonadaceae > Pseudomonas > Pseudomonas sp. O230. The sequence goes on from NZ_JBJGXN010000015.1 coordinate 97,564, forward strand.
GCCTGCATGTGGACGCCGATGCGGCGACCCTGCAGCGCGCCACCGAAGAGCGCGACACCCGCGAGCAACGCTTGAAAGCCGCCGCCGAACAACGTCATCAACCGGCGCTGACCACTGACGGCTACGCGGTCGAAGTGTTCGCCAACATCGGCGAAAGCGCAGGCGTCACCAGCGCCGTGGAGCAGGGCGCCGAAGGCATCGGCTTGCTGCGCACCGAACTGATTTTCATGGCCCACTCGCAGGCGCCGGACGAAGCGACTCAGGAAGTCGAATACCGTCGTGTACTCGATGGCCTCGCCGGTCGGCCACTGGTGGTACGCACCCTCGACGTCGGCGGCGACAAACCGCTGCCGTATTGGCCGATCGCAAAAGAAGAAAACCCGTTCCTCGGCGTGCGCGGCATTCGCCTGACCTTGCAGCGTCCGCAGATCATGGAAGCGCAATTGCGCGCCCTGCTGCGCGCCGCTGACAACCGCCCGCTGCGCATCATGTTCCCGATGGTTGGCAGCGTTGACGAGTGGCGTCAGGCCCGAGACATGACCGAGCGCCTGCGTCTGGAAATCCCGGTGGCGGACCTGCAACTGGGGATCATGATCGAAGTACCTTCGGCGGCATTGCTGGCGCCGGTGCTGGCCAAGGAAGTCGACTTCTTCAGCGTCGGCACCAACGACCTCACCCAATACACCCTGGCCATCGACCGTGGTCATCCGACTTTGTCGGCCCAGGCGGACGGCTTGCATCCGGCGGTGCTGCAACTGATCGACATCACCGTGCGTGCGGCCCATGCCCATGGCAAGTGGGTCGGCGTGTGCGGCGAGCTGGCGGCCGATCCGCTGGCGGTGCCGGTGCTGGTCGGCCTCGGTGTGGATGAGTTGAGCGTATCGGGCCGCAGCATCGCCGAGGTCAAGGCGCGCATTCGCGAACTCAGCCTGACCCAGACTCAAACCCTCGCCCGACAGGCCCTGGCCGTCGGCAGCGCAAATGAAGTGCGCGCATTAGTGGAGGCCCTGTAATGGCCAAGATCCTGACCCTGACCCTCAACCCGGCGCTGGACCTGACGGTGCAGTTGCCGCGCCTCGAGCCCGGCCAGGTCAATCGCAGTGACGAGATGCACACCCACGCTGCCGGTAAAGGCGTGAACGTGGCGCAGGTGCTGGCGGACCTTGGGCATTCGCTCACCGTCAGCGGTTTCCTCGGCGAGGACAACCTTCAGGCGTTCGAAGCCCTGTTCGTCAAACGCGGTTTTGTCGACGCGTTTATCCGCGTTCCCGGCGAGACACGCAGCAACCTCAAACTGGCGGAAAGCGCCGGGCGCATCACCGACATCAACGGCCCCGGGCCGAAGGTCAGTGAAGCGGCGCAGCAGGCGTTGCTCGATCGACTGGATCAGATTGCGCCGGGGCATGACGTGGTCGTTGTCGCCGGCAGTCTGCCGCAAGGCGTCAGTCCTGAATGGTTGCGGGCACTGATTCTGCGCTTGAAAAATCTTGGCTTGAACGTCGCCCTGGACACTAGTGGTGAAGCATTGCGCGAAGCACTCAAGGCCGGTCCGTGGTTGATCAAACCCAACACCGAAGAACTGGCCGAAGTGCTCGGCTGTGAAGTGGTTTCGGTCGCGGCTCAAGCCGAAGCTGCGAGCCGCTTGCATGCGCAAGGCATCGAGCACGTGGTGATTTCCCACGGCGCCGACGGCGTGAACTGGTTCAGTGTTGGCTCGGCGATGCATGCCACGCCACCCAAGGTTAGCGTCGCCAGTACGGTGGGCGCAGGGGATTCGTTACTGGCCGGCATGCTCCACGGTCTGCTCAGCGCCGACACACCGGAACAGACCCTGCGCACTGCCACGGCGATTGCCGCGATGGCGGTGACCCAGATCGGTTTCGGAATCGGCGATGCGGCTCAATTGGCGCGGCTTGAACAGGGTGTGCGCGTGCGTCCCCTGACAGAACAATAAGAGGGTTTGTCATGAAGTTAGCCATTGTTACGGCTTGCCCCAACGGCATGGTCACCAGCGTGCTTTGTGCCCGCTTGCTCGATGCCGCAGCGCAGCGTCAGGGCTGGAGCACCAGCGTCGAAGTGGTGGATGCGGCGCACCCGGAGCGCCAGTTGTCGGCGGCCACAATTGAAGCGGCCGAATGGGTGTTGCTGGTGACCAGCGCGCCAGTGGATATGTCGCGATTCATTGGCAAGCGGGTGTTCCAAAGCACCCCGGCGCATGCCCTGCAAGATGTCGAAGTCGTGCTGCGTCGCGGTGCTGAAGACGCTGAGGTTTACCTCGCCCCCGCAGCGGTCGCCGAACCGGTGGCCGTCACGAAAAACGCGCCCCGGCTGGTCGCGATCACCGCGTGCCCGACCGGCGTTGCACATACCTTCATGGCCGCTGAGGCTTTGCAGCAAGCGGCGAAACGTTTGGGCTACGACCTGCAAGTCGAAACCCAGGGCTCGGTCGGTGCTCGCAATCCGTTGAGTGCGACGGCGATTGCCGACGCCGACGTGGTGCTATTGGCCTGCGATATCGAAGTCGCGACCGAGCGTTTTGCCGGCAAGAAAATCTATCGCTGCGGCACGGGTATCGCCTTGAAGCAAGCCGAAGCGACGCTGAACAAAGCGCTGGCCGAAGGCCAGCAGGAAAGCGCCGCGACCGGCGCCAAAGGTCCGGCCAAACAGGAGAAGACCGGCGTCTACAAACACCTGCTGACCGGTGTGTCGTTCATGCTGCCGATGGTGGTGGCGGGCGGCCTGATGATCGCGTTGTCGTTCGTCTTCGGCATCACCGCGTTCAAGGAAGAAGGCACCCTCGCCGCGGCCCTGATGCAGATCGGCGGCGAGACCGCGTTCAAGCTGATGGTGCCGCTGCTGGCGGGCTACATCGCCTACTCGATTGCCGACCGTCCGGGCCTTGCGCCGGGGATGATTGGCGGCTTGCTGGCGAGCACGCTGGGTGCCGGTTTCATCGGCGGGATCATTGCCGGGTTCATCGCCGGTTACGCGGCGCAGGCGATCAATCGGTATGCGCGTTTGCCGCAAAGCCTCGAAGCGCTGAAACCGATCCTGATCATCCCGTTGCTGGCGAGTCTGTTCACCGGTCTGGTGATGATCTATGTGGTCGGCAAGCCGGTGGCCGGGATGCTCGCGGGGCTCACGCATTTCCTCGACAGCATGGGCACCACCAACGCGATTCTGCTCGGCGTATTGCTGGGCGGCATGATGTGCGTCGACCTCGGTGGCCCGATCAACAAAGCCGCGTATGCCTTCTCGGTGGGGCTGCTGGCGTCGCAGAGTTATGCGCCAATGGCCGCGACGATGGCGGCCGGCATGGTACCGCCGATTGGCCTGGGCATTGCCACGTTCATTGCCCGGCGCAAGTTCGCCCAGGCTGAGCGCGAAGCAGGTAAAGCGGCGTTGGTGCTGGGGTTGTGCTTCATCTCCGAAGGCGCGATTCCGTTTGCCGCCAAGGACCCGCTGCGGGTGCTTCCGGCGAGCATCGCCGGGGGGGCGCTGACGGGGGCGTTGTCGATGTATTTCGGCTGCAAACTGATGGCGCCGCACGGTGGGTTGTTTGTGTTGGCGATCCCGAATGCGATCAACCATGCGCTGCTTTATTTGCTGGCGATTGTCGCCGGGAGTTTGCTGACGGCGGTGGTGTATGCGGTGGTCAAGCGACCGGAAGTTGTTGAGCCGGCGGCAGAGCCCGTCAGCGCATAACCCGCCCCTGGAGCCGGCTTGCTGGCGATGGCGGTCTTTCAGCCAACATAAATGTTGAATGTCAGTCCGTCATCGCGGGCAAGCCCGCTCCCACAGGTTATGGCGTTGAACACCCGTCTTGTGTACGACAGAGATCACTGTGGGAGCGGGCTTGCCCGCGATGGCGTCAGCGACAACACCATCAAACCGAGGTGCGCCTCCTCCCGCTGCAACGCCCGCGCCTGAACCACATCCGGCACAGCACAGCCCTCACGCATCGCCAAACAAAGAAGGTGGCAGCCGTACGCGGGTTGGCCGACCGGGTACAGAAACCGGCGCACCCGAAGGTGTCCCACGCACAGCTGCCATAAAATATTCAAGTGGGGGATACCGAAGGCTCACAGGTAGCAGCTGATATACAGCATTAGGTTCCTGGGCAATTTAGTCATTGCGAGACGTTCAATTGCCTTGATCTGCCTGGCGGTCAGAAGATGGCTCGCCATGGCATCCTCTTCCTTATGCCAAGCCATTATCGGCATCAGGACATCGGTGGTTACGGTCGGGGGTAAATCGGTTTCGAATACAGCCAGGTCGCTGGCTTCTTCTCTTCCGTAAATCTGAAACTTCAAATCATATTTCATGGTTCAACCTTCCCGGTTCTGTTTGCTGGCTTTGTCTGCGCCCCGTGATTACCCGAGGGAGCCTCAAACTACTTGGATCGTTCAGGCGCTGGCGTGAGGACATTTCCCAAATCCAGCGCTGAAATTTCCTACTCCTTGGTAGGAACAGGAGGCACGATGAAAAATCAGAGCGAATACCTGCCGATCTGCAATTGCAGGGTTGCCCTGCAACATAGAGTCTTCGATAGGGCTCTGTGGTGTTGGCTGATTTGCGTGTCACGCCCGGTTCACACGGTCATGTTTTAGTTTTCCTTTTTCAGGGAGTACACCATGAGCGAATTCAACCTCAGTCGCCGTCGTGTCATCCAAGTGGTCGGCGCCGGGATTCTGCTTCCCGGCCTCGCGCCGGCGGTGATCGCTTCGGTCAAGGATCGGCCGCAACTCACCGATGGCGTGCAGTCCGGCGACGTGCTGGGCGACCGGGCGATGGTCTGGAGCCGCAGCGATCGTGCGGCGCGGATGGTGGTGGAGTGGGACACCCGCAGCCTGTTCACCAACCCTCGGCGTTTTGTCTCGCCACTGGCGGATGCCCGCAGTGATTTCACCGCGCGGGTCGAGCTCAGCGGTCTGCCCGCCGGCCAGGCGATTTTCTATCGCGTGCATTTCGAAGACGCTCAGAGCGGCGTCACCAGCGAGCCCTGGTTCGGCCACTTGCGCAGCGTGCCGCAGACCCGGCGCGACATTCGTTTCGTCTGGAGCGGCGACACCGTCGGCCAGGGTTTCGGCATCAACCCGGATATCGGCGGCATGCGCATCTACGAAGCCATGCGCCTGCGCCTGCCGGACTTCTTTATCCACAGCGGCGACACCATCTACGCGGACGGCCCGGTGCCGGCGCAGCTTATTACTGAAAGTGGCCGCGTGTGGCGCAACATCACCAGCGAGGCCAAGAGCAAAGTGGCCGAAACCCTCGACGAGTATCGCGGCAATTACCGCTACAACCTGATGGACGAAAACGTCCGTCGTTTCAACGCCGAAGTGCCGCAGATCTGGCAGTGGGACGACCACGAAGTGGTGAACAACTGTTCGCCGGGCAAGCAATTGGACGAGCGCTACAAGAGCAAGGATATCCACAGCCTGGTGGGGCGCGCGCGTCAGGCCTGGCTGGAATATGCACCGATGCGTTTGCAGAGCGCCGACGGTGGCGGGCGGATTTATCGCAAGCTCGGTTATGGGCCGATGCTGGATGTGTTTGTGCTCGACATGCGCAGTTATCGTGAGGCCAATGATGACAACCTCGGTGCAGCCAAACCCTTTCTCGGACGTGAGCAACTGGACTGGCTCAAGCGTGAATTGAAAACCTCCACTGCCCAATGGAAGGTCATCGCCGCCGACATGCCGATCGGCCTCGGCGTCCCCGACGGAGAAGTCAGGCCGGGAGTGGCGCGCTGGGAGGCGGTGGCCAATGGCGAACCGGGACCGGCTCAGGGGCGCGAACTGGAAATCGCTGAACTGCTCGGGTTTCTACGGGCACAGCAGGTGCGTAATTTTGTATTCCTGACGGCCGATGTGCATTACTGCGCGGCGCATCACTATCATCCGGATCGTGCCGCGTTTCAGGACTTCGAACCGTTTTGGGAATTTGTTGCCGGGCCGTTGAATGCGGGGAGTTTCGGACCTAATCCGCTGGATAAAACCTTCGGGCCCGAGGTGGTTTTCGAGAAGGCACCCCCGGCGCAGAACACCTCACCGTTTGCCGGGTTTCAGTTTTTTGGCGAGGTGAACATTGAGGGGGCGACGGGGGAGATGAGTGTGGTGTTGCGGGATCTGGATGGGGTCAGTGTGTTTGAACAGAAATTGCAGCTGCTGTAAGAACGAATCGGAATTACTGACTTAAGTACGCTGTTCGCTTATTGCCAATCAATATAGTTGTCTGTCATTTCTTACAGGTGTTTTTCGGTGGGTTTTATTTAGGCTGAATCAAAACCAACCGAGTAATAGCTGATGAAATATATAAATGGACAACCAGGGTCAGCGTGGAAGACCGTTGTATCTCTGCTCTTTTGTACGCTCGCGCTGTCTGCTTGCCAAAAAACCAATGAAACTAATGCAGGTATATGTAATGGGGATTGGGGATTAGTCGCAGGTTGGGTTTGTGATATCGGTTTTCCCGGAAACGAAAAGAACTGCTTTGTTTTCGCAAAAGATGTAGATCGTAACGGTGCTTACCGAAGCAATACGAGCGACGTCTGCATTCTTGATTACCAGATGGATCAAGAAAATATTGACTGCGACAAGATGTGCCGGGATCACGACTGCTCTAAAGTTCGATGCCCGGCGGCTCAGGACATCGAGCGTCTTGATAAGCGGCTCAATATCAAAAAGCGGTCCACAGGCAGCGACCCATTGACGTCACCTTCAGCTTGAGAACCTGCCCTGACGGCAAATATTAATTTGACGTCAGGTGCTTCATTTCCCCTCAGTAAACGTCGCGGCGGTAGCGGCCCTGCTCAATCAGGCGATCAACTTCTTCAATCCCCAGCACTTCGTTGAGCACGTGATCCACCCCCGAGGCCATCCCCTGCAAGCTGCCGCAGATGTAAATGACGGCACCGTCGGCCAGCCATTGCTTGAGCAAACCGGCCGACTCGCGCAGGCGATCCTGCACGTAAATCTTCTCGGCCTGATCCCGCGAAAACGCCAGGTCCAACCGTTCCAGATCCCCTGAAATCAACCAATCCTCAAGCTCCGCGCGACAGAGGAAATCGTGCTCGCGATTTCGCTCGCCAAACAGCAGCCAATGGCGAGTTTGCCCATCGGCAATCCGCGCCTTGAGCAAACTGCGCAGCCCGGCAAGGCCGGTGCCGTTGCCCAGCAGGATCATCGGCGCCGGTTCGACGGGCAGATGGAAGCCGCTGTTGCGGCGAACCCGCAGGCTGATGGTGCTGCCCAGCGGCGCGTGTTCGGTCAGCCATCCGGAGCCGACGCCCAGGCTGCCGTCGGGATGCAGCTCCTGGCGCACGATCAGTTCCAGCACGCCGTCGGCGGCAATCGAGGCGATGGAGTATTCGCGCAGGGCCAACGGCACCAGCGCGTCCACCAGCGCTTGGGCGTGCAGACCGACAAGGTGCGTGCGGTTTCCGGGCAATTGTCGAGTGGCGAGTGCTTGTTCCAGCGCTTGCGACAAGCCATCGAGCACCACCGAGGCGCGACCGTCGATCCCCAGGCCATCGAGGAAATGCTCGATCGCCCACGAGCAGTTACGCGGCAACACTTCCACCAGATCACCGGCCAGCCAACTGCTGGTGGTCGGCGCGCTGAGGCCCAGCAGGTACACCGGCGAGCCGCTGCTGTCCGGGTTCATCAAGTCGCGACGGCTCAGCGTCCAGTTGTCGTAGCTCGGCGCTTGCCAGGTGTCCACGGGGGCCTGTCCGGTTAGTAGACCGAGTTGCTGCTGCCAGTGACGCAAGGCGTAAGGGTCGCCGCAGTCGACTTCCACCGGCGCGAACAGGTGCTTGCCGCCGTGTTCGCCGAGCCAGGCATGCAAGCGTCGGGCGAAACCGCAGAAGTGTTGATACTGCCGGTCACCGAGTCCGAGCACGGCGTAATTCAGGCTCTCCAGGCTCAATGCCCGGCCCAGCACTTTGCGTTCGAAACCACGGGCGCTGTCCGGCGCTTCGCCGTCGCCGAAGGTGCTGACCACGAACAGCGCATTGCTGGAGTTGCGCAGGTCTTGCTCGCTGACATTGGCCAGCGGCTGAACCTTCACCGGCAGGCCTGCCGCTTGCAGTTGACCGGCGGTCTGCCACGCCAGTTGTTCGGCAAACCCGCTTTGGCTGGCGAAGCCGATCAGCCACGCCGGAGCATCGCTGTCCGGTTGTTCGAGGCCTTTGCGGGCGTCCTTGATCTGCTTTTTCTTGCGTCGACGATCCAGGTACAGCAACCAGCCGGTGATGAAAAACAGCGGCATGGTCAGTGCGCTGAGCGTCAGGACGATTCGTCCGACAATCCCGAAGTAACTGCCGACGTGCAGCGCGTAGATGCTCGTCAGCAGTTGCGCCTTGAAGCTTTTGTCGCTGTAGCGGTCATGGCGTTTGACGAGGCCGGTGGCCGGATCGAGGGTGATCTGGTTCAGCGCGCGGTCGTGGGGCGAGGAGTTCAACAGGTAGAACACCGTCGCGGGTTGCCCGGCCACGGGCGGCATACGAATGTTGTAGGCACTCAGTGCCGGGCCGGCGGCGCTGTAAATGCTGCTCCACATCGCGGCGTAATCGGCCGTCGGCGCCGGGCCTTCTGGTGCCGGGCCACGATTGCGAACCCGCTCATTCTGCGGCGCATCGGACAGCAATCGGGTCAGGCCCTTGTTGTACCACTCGTAAGACCAGGACAACCCGGTCAGCGCCGCCAGCAGGTAAAACACCAGGCACCAGGTGCCGGCCACCGAGTGCAAATCCCAGTTGAAGCTGCGGCCCGTTTTCTTCCAGTCGAGGGTCAGCCAGGCGCGCCAGCTTTTCCATTGGCGCGGCCAGCGCAGGTAAAGGCCGGACAGGCAGAAGAACACCAGGATCAGCGTACAGGCGCCGGTGATTTGCCGACCGGTATCGCCCATGGCGAGGAAGCGGTGCAGTTGCAGCATCAGGCCGAAGAAGTCCTGGCCGGTGACCTCACCCAGGAACTCGGCGGTGTAGGGATCGAAGTAGCGCATCTCACCGCGACGCTCGCCCGGTGGCGGGGTAAAGGACACCCGCGCGGCGTTGCCACTGTCGGTGTCGACCCAGATCATCGCGACTTTCTTGCCCGATGCACCCTCGATTTTTTCCACCAGCTCAGCGGGCGGCAGCACGCCGGCGACCTGTTTCTCGACCTGCAACACCGACGGGTTGAGTGCGCGCAGGATTTCGTCCTCAAACGACACCGTCGCCCCGGTGATGCCCATCAGGGCCAGGACCAGCCCGGCACTGATACCGAAAAACCAGTGCAACTGGAACAGGGTTTTCTTCAACACGTCACTCGCCTTGTTCGTTGTAAAAATTGTCATCACGGCGCGCATTATGCCGTGGGTTGTCGAGAAGCATTCTTTTTACGCACAAAAGCCCCGTTCATGTGGATGAACGGGGCCTCGCGTCCCTGTAGGAGCGAGCTTGCTCGCGATGATCGTTAACGATAACGGGGCAAACCTGACACCCCGCGCTGTTTTCGAATTCTTCGCGAGCAAGCTCGCTCCTGCAGGGGGTTGGTTAGAAGTGGAAGTTGGTGCTCAACAGCGCAGTACGCCCCGCCGCTTGATTGGCGAAGTGGGTCGAAAAGGCTTTGTCGTAGTAGGTTTCGTCGGTCAGGTTCTGCACGTTCAATTGCAGGTCGATGTTTTTGGTCAGCTTGTAAGCGGCCATCGCGTCGTAACGAACGTAGGAATCAACCATGGTGGTGTTGGCCGTGCTACCGAACACATCGTCAACGTAGAACGCACCGCCGCCGATGGTCAGCTTCGGCGTGACTTGATAAGTCGTCCACAGGCTGGCGCTGTTTTTCGGCGTGTTTGGCAGTTGGTTGCCGTTGTTGGCTTTGTTGGCCGGGAGGTCACCACCGTCGACTTGCTCGCTGTCCATGTAGGCGTAACCGGCAAAGACTTGCCATTTTTCGGTGATCTTGCCGGTGGCCGACAATTCAAGACCTTGAACGCGGGTTTTGCCGGCGTTTTCATAGGACGTGGTGTTGACTTGAACCCGGGCGTTTTCTTTCTCTGTGCGGAAAATATCCGCGGTCAGCGACAGACGATCATTGAGGAAGTCCCACTTGGTGCCGATTTCATAGTTCTTGGTGGTTTCCGGCTCCATGTCGCTGCTCAGCAAGTTGCCGTTGCGATCCGGTGTGCCGCCCAATGGGTTGCCGTCCTGGCCTTCGCCAAGGGTTGCGCCCGGCGGAGTGGCGGAGGTTGCGTATGACGCATAGATGCTGCCGTTCTCGGCTGGTTTGTACACCACGCCGAACTGACCGGTGACAAATTCACTGACGTCGTCACCTTTGGAGGTCGTCGTGCCGGCTGCGTTGTAAGTCTTGTATTTAGTGTCGAAGTGATCGTAGCGCAGGCCCATGTTCACCAGCCATTGCTCGGACAATTCCAGGGTGTCGAACACATACAGCGCGTAGGTGTTGGCCTTGGTGTCAGTGCCGGCGTAGTTGCGCGAGATCGCACCGTTCCATGGATCGTTCGGGTTTGGATTCGACAGCGACGTGCAGTTGTAGCCACTTGGCGCGCCGATGATCGCAGGGCGGCAGGTGTTCGTCGCTGCGGCAGTGGCCGGTGTGGTGTCGGTGTTGACGTCGTACGAAGATTTTTGGCTCTCTTCACGGCTGAACTCAATGCCGGTGGAGAAGCTGTTCTTGAACCCGGCGATATAGACATCACCAAACAGATCGGTCTGGTTGGTCGTCGTCTCGGTGTTGCTCACGCGGGTGTTGGCCCGGCGCCAGACGCTGCCGTTGTTGACGTTGCCCTTACTGTCATCCGGCTGGGTCAGGATGTAATCCTGCATGCTGGAGCCATGACGCAGGGTGTTCTTGATCGTCAGCACGTCGTTCAGGTCGTGTTCGATGGCGAAGGTTGCGGTGTCGGTACGACCTTTGCGGAAATCGCGATCCAGGCCATAGAAGTTGCTGCTGTCGCCGCCATCGTTTGGCTTGTCCGGATTAGCCTTGGTGCGCGTAGCCGAACCGGCGACCGGGATGCTGTACGGGATGCCAGAATCCGGCGTGTCGTTACTTTCCAAATGGTAGTAATCGAGGTTTACGCGGGTGTCGGTACCGAGGCCGAAGACGAGGGAGGGTGCAATCCCCCAACGGTCGTAATCAACGCTGTCACGCCCGGCGACGTTGCTTTCGTGGCTCATCAGGTTGAGACGGCCAGCGGCGCTGTCGGTGAACTGATAGTTACCATCCATTGTGTAGCGCTGGGTTTGGTCAGAACCCCAAGTGAAGCCACCGTCGAACGAATTGCCCAGATGAGCTTTTTTGCTGACCAGGTTGATCGTGCCGCCAGCCGCACCACGGCCCCCGATCGCAGAGTTCGGGCCCTTGCTTACTTCGATCGATTCAACGGCGAAGATCTCGCGGCTCTGCGAACCAGTGTCGCGTACGCCATCGAGGTAGGTGTCGCCCTGGGCATCGAAACCGCGAATGAACGGACGGTCACCCTGCGGGTTGCCGCCTTCGCCGGCACCGAAGGTGATGCCGGGAACGGTACGCAGCGCGTCCTGCATGTTCAGGGCACCAGTGTCCTTGAGGACTTGTTGCGGGATGACGGTGATCGAGCGTGGCGTGTTGACCAGCGGCGCGGTGTACTTGGGCGAGGAGGCTTTTTCGACGTTGTAGGAAGTCTGATCCTGGGCTTCGCCGGTGATGGCAGTGGCGTCCAGGGAAATCGCATTGTTCGGCGCTTTTTCGGTCTTTTCGGCGGCGAAAACCATGTGGCCCGCAGAGCCAGCAGTGATTGCCACGCCAATTGCAGAAGCGAGCAAACGCGGTGAACTGACAGGTAATTGTGGTTGTTGGCGTGACATGTGAATTCCCCTCCCCAAGGATTTGAGGCCGCGGAATATAGGCTAAGCGAGTATTCTTATCAATTGCGAAATATTGCTATTCGCAATGAATTTACATTCTTTACAATTTTCCCTTACGGTTTTTGCTGTTTCATTCGTCTCGGGGGTTTTACAGCGTCAATAAGAATCAATACCATTGACGTTCCTTTGCCTCCAGGTGTTTCTCATGTTGCTGCACATTCCCGGCGTGTTCGCTAAAGAAGAAGTGCAGCGCATCCGCGAAGCTCTGGAACAGGCGGATTGGGCCGACGGCAAGATCACCGCCGGCTACCAGTCGGCCAAGGCCAAACACAATCTGCAACTGCCGGAGGGTCATCCACTGGCCAAGGAAGTCGGCGCGGCGATGCTGGAACGGTTGTGGAAAAATCCGCTGTTCATGTCGGCGGCGTTGCCGCACAAGGTTTTCCCGCCGTTGCTGAACTGCTACACGGCGGGCGGCAGTTTCGACTTTCATATCGACAACGCCGTGCGTCAGCCCAAAGGCAGCATCGAGCGGGTGCGCACGGACTTGTCGGCGACCCTGTTCTTCAGCGAACCGGACGACTACGACGGCGGCGAACTGGAAATCCAGGACACTTTTGGCACCCAGCGCGTGAAATTACCGGCCGGCGACATGGTCTTGTACCCCGGCACCAGCCTGCACAAGGTCAATGCCGTCACGCGCGGCACACGGTTCGCTTCATTCTTCTGGACCCAAAGCCTGGTCCGTGAAGACAGCCAGCGCGCGCTGCTGTTCGAGATGGACGGGGCGATCCAGCAATTGACGCAGGACATGCCCGACCATCCCTCACTGATCCGCCTGACCGGCACGTATCACAACCTGCTGCGTCGCTGGGTCGAGGTATGAGTTTTCAATTGCGCCGCGAGGAAGTACTCGACGGAGACCGCCTCAAAGCCATGCTCGACGAAAGTCCCGCGCGTGCCGCTCAGGCCGTCCTGATCGCTGCCCGTGAAGGCGTGCTCGACGCCCAGGCCTTGCTCGGGCAGATTCTGCTGGACGGACGAGGCATCGAACAGGATCAGCCGCTGGCCGTGCGCTGGTTCGAAATCGCCGCCCAGGGCGGGCATCTGATGGCGCGCAACATGCTGGGGCGTTGTCATGAACATGGCTGGGGGTGTGCGGCAGATGCCTCGGTCGCCGCGCGGCATTACCGGGTTGCAGCAGAGGCCGGGCTGGATTGGGCGATGTACAACTACGCCAATTTGCTGGCCACCGGGCGCGGGGTGGTCGAGGATCAGTTGCAAGCACTGAGTCTTTATCGTCGCGCCGCGGAGCTGGGACATGCGAAGTCGATGAACCTGCTCGGGCGTTATCTGGAAGACGGGCGGGCCTGCCCGGCAGATCCGCAAGCTGCGCGTCACTGGTATCGACGCTCGGCGGTTGGTGGAGACTTTCGTGGGCAGTTCAGTTATGCCGCGGTGCTGGCGGCTGAAGAACACATCGACGAAGCGCTGGGCTGGTTGCGCAAGGCATTGGCCGGCGGCAATCTGAATTTCTTGCGGGTGGCGAGTAAAGCGTTGTTGAACGCAACCGATCCACAGATTCGTGCCCTGGCAACCGACTATGCCGAGCGCCACGCCGAACTCGAACAGGCACTAGCCCCCCTGTAGGAGCTACCAGCGATGGTCGTTAACGATAACGCGTGTTTGCTGGCAGAACGTGGTGCTCTTTAGTCCATCGCTGGCAAGCCAGCTCCTACAGGGAACGGCGTTTTTCGGATAAAAAAAAGCCCATGACACGTCATGGGCTTTTTGATGTCTGCGTGCAGCGTTTACACGTAGAACGACTTCAGCGGCGGAAAGCCGTTGAATTCAACCGCGCTGTAACTGGTGGTGTACGCACCGGTCGACAACCAGTACAAACGATCGCCGATCGCCAGGTTCAGCGGCAAACCGTACTTGTAGTTCTCGTACATGATGTCGGCGCTGTCGCAGGTCGGGCCGGCGATGACCACTTCTTCCATTTCGCCTTTCTTCTCGGTCCAGATCGGGAACTTGATGGCTTCGTCCATGGTTTCGATCAGGCCGGAGAACTTGCCCACATCCGTGTACACCCAGCGCTCTACTGCGGTACGGGATTTACGCGCGACCAGCACCACTTCGCTGACCAGGATGCCGGCGTTGGCGATCAACGAACGGCCCGGTTCCAGGATGATTTCCGGCAGCTCGTCGCCGAAGTCTTCCTTGAGGAAACGGATGATTTCTTCAGCGTAGGTTTCCAGGCTGTTGGTGCGGGTGATGTAGTTGGCCGGGAAGCCGCCACCCATATTGATCAGCTTGAGGTGGATGCCGTCTTCTTCTTTCAGACGCTCGAAGATCACTTTGACCTTGGCGATCGCGGCGTCCCAAACGCTGATGTCGCGCTGTTGCGAACCGACGTGGAACGAGATGCCGTAAGGCACCAGGCCCAGGTCACGAGCGAGGATCAGCAGGTCCATGGCCATGTCGGTCTGGCAGCCGAATTTGCGCGACAGAGGCCAGTCAGCGGTTGTGGAGCCTTCGGTGAGGATGCGCACGTAGACTTTCGAACCCGGTGCCGCCTTGGCGATGTTGCGCAGGTCGGCTTCGGAGTCGGTGGCATACAGACGCACGCCCTTCTCGTAGAAGTAGCGGATGTCCTTGGATTTCTTGATGGTGTTGCCGTAGCTGATGCGATCCGGGCCGACACCCTGATTCATCACTTTGTCGAGCTCGTAGATCGAGGCGATGTCGAAGCTCGAGCCTTTCTCTTTGAGCAGGTCGATGATTTCGACGGCCGGGTTGGCCTTGACCGCGTAGTAGACCTTGGCGAATTCGAAACCGGCGCGCAGGTCGTCATAGGCCTGGCTGATCATCGCGGTGTCGATCACCACGAACGGGGTTTCTTGTTTGTCGGCGAACGCCTTCATTTTCTGGAAGGTATCGCGCGCGAAATAGTCTTCGACGTTGATCGACATGCTGGGAACTCCTACTGGCAAACTGAATTAATCAATGGGTGCAAATGAACGTCCTCCGTATCCCCACTTTGGTTCGCCTACTTCCCAAGGCATGTCGCCGAAAGCAAAAAGGCCACGGGAGGCGGTGCTTCCCTTGGCCTTGCTGTCTCGTCGTCAGTACTTGAGCCGGATGGATCGTTTCCAGCATGGACGTTCGGCGCGAACTTTAGGGCGTGAGGGGCTTGAGATCAACAAAAAATGTCGCGTTTTTGCACACTTCCGTCGTGCGGTCCCGGACAGTTACTGATGTAACCGACCTGCATGACAGTGTGATGTTCCCGTAGAAGGGAGATTTGAGGGGTTTCAGAGGGAATGGTTGTGCGCCATTCGCGAGCAAGCCCGCTCCCACAGGGGATTTGTGTTGATGCACAGATCCAATGTGGTAGCGGGCTTGCTCGCGAAGGCGTCAGATCAGGCGACGGCAGTCTCGGCTGGCGAAACAATGCTGGTCTTGCCGCCACGCGACTTGCCGGAACTCAGATACTCGGCAATCGATTCCTGGGTCACTTCCCCGAGGAACACGTGCTCGGCATCCATCACCGGCAGCCACGAGCGATTGAGCTCGTACATCCGCGACAGCAGGATGCGCAAATGCTCGTCATACGCCGCCGTGGCGTTGAACTCGCGCAGGTACTGCGCGCAAGTACCGGTCTGACGGTGCAGGTCGCGACGTCGTACATAACCCAGCGCCTTGTTCTCATTGTCAGTGACCACCACATAACGACGATCCAGTTCGTCCATCAGCTCCAGGGCCTCGGCCACCGGGGTTTCCGGGCTCACCGACGGCGCGTTGTCCGCCGCGTCTTCGGCTTTCACCAACAACAGACGCTTGAGGGTGCTGTCCTGGCCGACGAAGTTGCTGACAAAGTCGTCCGCCGGGTGCGCCAGCAGGGTGTCCGGGTGATCGATCTGCAACAATTTGCCGGCGCGGAAGATCGCAATCTTGTCGCCCAGCTTGATCGCTTCGTCGATGTCGTGGCTGACCATGATCACGGTCTTGTTCAGCGCCCGTTGCATCTCGAAGAATTCGTTCTGGATCATCTCGCGGTTGATCGGGTCGACCGCACCGAACGGCTCATCCATCAGCAATAGCGGTGCATCCGCCGCCAGTGCGCGAATCACCCCGATCCGCTGCTGCTGACCACCGGACAATTCACGCGGGTAACGATTCAGATACTGCTTTGGCTCCAGCTTGATCATGCTCATCAACTCGCGGGCGCGGTCGTGGCATTTCTGTTTGTCCCAGCCCAGCAGGCGCGGAACGATGGTGATGTTTTCCTCGATGGTCATGTTCGGGAACAGGCCAATCTGCTGGATCACATAACCGATGTTGCGGCGCAGGGTCACGGCGTCGAGGTCGGTGGTGTCTTCGCCGTTGATCAGAATCTTGCCCGAGGTGGGTTTGATCAGGCGGTTGATCATCTTCAGCGTGGTGCTTTTGCCGCAACCCGATGGCCCGAGGAACACACAGATTTCGCCTTCGTTGACGGTCAGGCTGACCGAGTCCACGGCTTTCACGTCTTTGCCGTTGCTTTGGAAGGTCTTGCTGAGGTTTTGAAGTTCGATCATTTCAGGAGTCCTTTTGGAGTCAGCGTGCGTTGCAGCCATTGCAAAAGCAGGTCGGCGAAGATGGCCAGGAGACTGACCAGCACGGCGCCGACGATCAGCATCGACATGTCGCTGCGGCTGATGGAAGCGAGAATGAGTACACCGAGGCCACCGGCGCCGATGGTCGCGGCGATGGTCATGACGCCGATGTTCATGACCACGGCGGTGCGCACACCGGCAAGAATGACCGGCACGGCAATCGGCAGTTCGACCATGCGCAGGCGCTGGCCGAAGGTCATGCCGATGCCCCGCGCGGCTTCGCGAATGCCCGGTTCAACGCCGGTCAGGGCGAGGTAGGTGTTACGCATGATCGGCAGCAGCGAGTACAGAAACACCGCGGTGATCGCTGGCATCGGCCCGAGGCCCTGGCCGAATTTCGAGTAGAACGGCAGCAGCAGGCCGAACAGTGCAATCGACGGCACGGTCAGCAGCACCGTGGCGCTGGCCTGCAACGGACCGGCGAGCGTCGGGAAACGCGTCATCAGAATGCCCAGCGGCACGCCGACCAGAATCGCCAGGGTCACGGCGATGCCGACCAGGGTGATGTGCTGCCAGGTCAGGTGCAGCACCAGCGGCCAGTCGAGATGGGAAAAGGCGTTGAGAAATTCCATGGCTTTTCCTCCTTAGTTGAGTGGGTGCTGGCGCAGGAAATCGGCGGCAACGGATGAAGGGCTTTCGTGACCGACGTCAACCCGCGCATTGAGCGCGCGCATGGTTTCGTCATCGAACAGCTCGGCCAGCGGTTTGATTTCTTCCGCCAGTTTCGGATGAGCGTCGAGGTAAGTCTGACGTACCACCGGCGCTGCGGTGTAGTCAGGGAAGTAGTGCTTGTCGTCTTCCAACAGCTTCAGCTTGAAGGCGTTCAAGCGACCGTCGGTGGTGTAGACCAGACCGGCGAACACCTGGCCATTGCGCAGGGCGGTGTAGACCAGCCCGGCATCCATCTGGCGCGTGTTTTTGCGGGTCAGGTTCATACCGTAGAGCTCGACCATGCCGGCCATGCCGTCGGAACGGTTGGCAAACTCGGTGTCCAGGGCGACGAGGTGGTTGGTCTTTGCCTCAGCTTGCATCACCGTGTTCAGCTCGCTGATGGTGTTGATCTGCGGATAAGCCTTCGCGGTGGTTTCCGGTAGCGCCAGGGCGTAGGTATTGCTGAATTTCGACGGGGTCAGCCAAACCAGGCCTTTTTTCGCGTCGAGTTCTTTCACCTTGGCGTAGGACTGGGCACTGTCGAGCTTTTCAGTGATGTGGTTGTAAGCCACCAGCGACACGCCGGTGTATTCCCAAATCAGATCCAGTTGGCCGCTTTCCTGAGCGCTGCGAGCGAGGTTGCTGCCCAGACCGCCCGTGACCTGGGCGTCGTAACCCTTGGCGCGCAGGTACTGTGAAGTGATTTCCGCGAGCAGGGTTTGCTCGGTAAACACCCGGGCGCCGATGCGGATCACGGGTTTTTCAGCGGCTTGGGCAAATCCTGCAAACAGCAGGGCGCAGCCTAAAAATAAGCATATTTTTTTCATGAGTCTTCCTTTGCCGAGGCTTAAGACGGGCGCAAGCCGCGTTCGAGCCAGAGGCGACTGGCGAGTGTCACCAGGCCGTCGAGCAGCAAGGCCAGCAGGGCGGTGCAAGCCGCGCCGAGCATCAGTTGCGGCTGATTGTTCAGGGCGATGCCGGGGAAAATCAGGCTGCCCAGGCTGTTGGCGCCGATCAGGAACGCCAGTGGAGCCGTCCCGACATTGATCGCCAGTGCTACGCGCACGCCACCGATGATGATCGGTACCGCGTTCGGCAATTCGACCCGCCACAGCACTTGTGTCGGCGTCATGCCGATGCCGACGGCCGCTTCCTTGAGTGAACCCTGAACGTTTTTCAAGCCTTCATAGGTGTTGCGCACGATCGGCAACAACGAGGCGAGGAACAGCGCAAAGATCGCGGGACCGCTGCCAATGCCCAGAATCCCCAGAGCGATGGCCAGTACGGCGAGTGGCGGCACGGTGTTGCCGATGTTGAAGATCTGCATGAAGCGTTCGGCGCGTCCAACCATGGTCGGGCGGCTGAGGAAGATGCCGGCGGGTATGCCCACAACGAGGGCGGCCAGCATGGAAGCGAGGACGAGAATCAGATGAGCTTGCAGGTAAAACAACAAATCGTCGCGGTAATGTTCGATCGTGTTGATGCCGATCCAGTGGACCAGCAGGGCCAGAAGGGCGACGACAACCGCTCCTCCTATCAGCCCTTTGCCATAGCGAATAGCCACAGGCGGACTCCTTTTTTCTTTGTCGGCGAACGCAGTCCTTTGTGGCAATGCCATCACTGGCTGCCGGGATATCGACGTTCGCGAGAAGCAGCTCTTCACGCTGGTAAAACCGCATGAGATCGAGCCATAAGCGCAGCCTCGTCAGGCTAACTTGCTGATTTATCAGCCCCTGGTACGAGTGCCGTAACAGGGGAGTGGACGTCTGCACCTTTTAAAAGGTTCCATAATTAACAGCAATTAGCCACCGTTGATCTTCCAACGGTCCCGTTAATCGCCATGGGCGACAGGGCGAGCGTGGTCCGTAGCGCTTGGTTTGCGCTATACTCGCCGCCCTTTTTTGAATCACCGCCAGGCGATTTCCCATGACCAAACAGGCCGCCGAAGTCGCGAAACGCCGCACTTTCGCCATTATTTCCCACCCCGATGCCGGTAAAACCACCATCACCGAGAAACTCTTGCTGATGGGCAAGGCGATTGCGATTGCGGGCACGGTGAAGTCTCGTAAATCCGACCGCCATGCGACGTCCGACTGGATGGAAATGGAAAAGCAGCGGGGTATCTCGATTACCACGTCGGTCATGCAGTTCCCGTATCGCGATCACATGATCAACCTGCTCGACACCCCGGGCCACGAAGACTTCTCCGAAGATACTTACCGCACCCTGACGGCAGTGGACTCGGCATTGATGGTCCTCGACGGCGGCAAGGGTGTAGAGCCACGGACTATCGCGCTGATGGACGTTTGCCGTCTGCGTGACACGCCGATCGTCAGCTTCATCAACAAACTCGACCGTGACATCCGCGACCCGATCGAACTGCTCGACGAAATCGAAGCAGTCCTGAAGATCAAGGCTGCACCCATCACCTGGCCGATCGGTTGCTACCGCGACTTCAAGGGTGTTTATCACCTCGCCGACGACTACATCATCGTGTACACCGCCGGTCACGGCCACGAGCGTACCGATGTGAAAATCATCGAGAAGCTTGACTCCGATGAAGCCCGCGCGCACTTGGGCGACGAGTACGATCGCTTCGTTGATCAACTGGAACTGGTGCAAGGCGCCTGCCACGAATTCAACCAGCAGGAATTCCTCGACGGCCAACTGACACCGGTGTTCTTCGGTACCGCGCTCGGCAACTTCGGTGTCGATCACGTGCTCGACGCCGTGGTCAACTGGGCGCCGAAACCGCTGGCCCGTGTTGCCAACGAGCGCACCGTGGAACCGGTTGAAGAGAAATTCGCCGGCTTCGTGTTCAAGATCCAGGCGAACATGGACCCGAAACACCGCGACCGCATCGCCTTCATGCGTATCTGCTCCGGCAAATACGAAAAAGGCATGAAGATGCGCCACGTGCGCACCGGCAAGGACGTGCGGATCGGCGATGCCCTGACGTTCTTCTCCTCCGAGCGTGAGCAACTGGAAGAAGCGTTTGCCGGCGACATCATCGGCCTGCACAACCACGGCACCATCCAGATCGGCGACACCTTCACCGAAGGCGAAGTCCTGGGTTTCACCGGCATCCCGCACTTCGCCCCGGAATTGTTCCGCCGTGTGCGTCTGCGCGATCCGCTGAAATCCAAGCAACTGCGTCAAGGTTTGCAGCAGTTGGCGGAAGAAGGCGCGACCCAGGTGTTCTTCCCCGAGCGCAGCAACGACATCATCCTCGGCGCCGTCGGTGTGCTGCAGTTCGATGTGGTCGCCAGCCGCTTGAAAGAGGAATACAAGGTTGAATGCTCTTACGAGCCGATCACCGTGTACTCCGCGCGCTGGATTGATTGCAGCGATAAGAAAAAGCTTGAAGAGTTCAGCGTCAAGGCCGTGGAAAACCTCGCGGTGGACGGCGGTGGTCACCTGACTTACCTGGCCCCGACCCGCGTCAACCTGGCACTGATGGAAGAACGCTGGCCGGACGTGAAATTCCGTGCGACGCGTGAGCATCACTAAACTCTAGATTGAGGGCAGTTTAAATCTGCCCTCATTATAGACATCAGCTTTCCTTGGCCTTTATTCCTCTAACAAATTTCATTTTCAATGCCGACTTATAAACTCGGCCTGCTCGCCACTTTGAAACATCCTTAGGGGTCTGCTCGAAAAAGCCCATATCTTTCATAGTGCGTAACGCACCTTTAATAGACTCTTCAGTAATTGAAGAGCCGATGTCTTTACATATTTTTTGAGCAAGTGAATCTAGTGTGAATGGTGTTGCTTTACCCTTCAACGCATCTAGTAGTAAATTTACTTGTCTAAGGTTTTCGGATAGTTCAGGATCTAAAGTAATAGCATGCGCAAGTTCTTGTTTTGCGTCGTTTATGAAGTTTGTTGCTGCTGTGTCATATGACTCAAAAATTGAGGATTGTTCTATTTTTCCGTTCTCGTCAAACGGGCTCTTCAGTTTTTCCAAATGAGAGAATAAAGAAGTTATGAAATTTAGAAATAACCGAGGGTAAAAGGTCGCAAGATGTTCATTGTCCTGTGATGAAGCATCGCGAAAATACGTTTTAATGAAAGTAATTGTTTTGATGTTGCTGCGGCGTAAGTTGTCAGGGAATATTTGCAATAAGAATGCTTCGCAATCTTCTGTCAAAAGTTTGCCTAAGCAAATGTCTTGTTTGTGCTTCTCAATCTCTTTGATTGTGTCTGGAAAATTTTTCTGTACCCAAGAATTTGATGCAATGCATGCAAGTGCATAATTCATTTGGGCTTGCTCGTCCCAGTATAGATCAATTTTTCTACCGGAAGTTTGCTGTTCAATATTTTGGCTGCCAATTGCCAGGTCTACGCGTATAAATAACCGAATACTCAATCTCTGTCGGAAGTCGCTACTATTTTGCACAGTGTTCATGCATAACAGAATCCCTTCCACAAAGCTCTTTAGTTTCGTTGAAGGTACTGCTGTTTCAAGTCCGTCTACAAGCAGGTTTATCTTGCGATTTCTAAGCTTGTCTACAACGTGCAAAGGGGAAGCAGTTTGGGACAGTTGCTCGTAACTAAGGCGAGCATATCCCTGTAAGATGGTCTTATATTGAGAGTTAGATCGCTCTGCTTCTAGGCGCGCAGATATTAATGCCCACCAAAAGACTTCATAGTTTTCATTGATATTGTTTAGTATTGCCTTTATATAAGTATCGGAACTGTTCGGAATACTGGCATCTATTTCTCCATATTCACTAGGTGAAAGTAATGGGAGCCCAATTCCGCGCTCTACCGATTCTTTGAAAAGTCTGCTTTTCCCAGTGCCTTTTCGACCAAATATGTAGTTTAGATTAGAGTCTTGTTGCAAAATCGATCTTGTCATATCTGACTCTACAAACCAAGTTTCATCTATTATTCCAGATGAGGAGGTCTTACTTAGTTGTATTGCCTCAGGAGCTAAGATTTTGATAGAAGGTTTATTGATTCCCAGTATTTCTTTTAGCTGGCTTATAGCGTAAATGTTTTCGGTTTGAAGTTGAGATATTTTAGGTAGTGAACTATTAAAGAAAGCTCGATCATATATCCAAGGGATGTAGAAACGTTCAAGCTCATCTGTAGGTAGTGGTTCTGGATCCTCCGCATCTATAGCTAACGCCTCAGATAAAGCCTCAAGCAGTTTTTCCTTGAACTCTGCTTCTGCTTCAGTGGTGCTGCCTTTCTTTTTTAAATTGTCGAGCGAGAATGAGACATATGCGCCAGGGTTTGCAGGGTTGAAGGATAGTAGAGTCTTAATGCCTTGCAACCAGGTCGTCTGATTGTCTGGACGGCTGAATATTACGCAAGGTCCTGGGATAGTGCTGATGATTGGTATAACTGAAGTAGTAGCGCCTGTTCTATGGTCAACTAGGACCGTATCGAACTCACCGTTAACAATATTGTCAATTTTAAAGATTTTTGTGAAAGTGTCAGAAAGTGATTTTGGGTCCAGTGTGCAGCGTAATGAAAAAGCCTCATAATCCATTTCCCATTCTTCCTCGGTCGGACGACAGCCGATGAAGTAGACGCCGGGAATTGTTGGATTTGAGGTATAGCTAGGTTCAGCAGCCCATCCCGCATATCCCATTAATGAGTTTTCGATTTGGATTTTTTCGATCCCAAATATAGTATGAAGTGTAGGTGCCTCAATATCGGCGTCGATCACTAAAACTTTGTGTCCACTATCAGCAAGATCTCGAGCCAAAGCCCCAACTACCGAAGAACGTGCTTGTCCTCCTTTTTGGCCATAAAAATGTATGGTGTTTATATCTTTTGTATTTTCATATCTGATATTTTCTTTGAAGCAAGCGTTATGCTGCGATAGCCAGTGGTTGTTTTGTTGGCTGCTTAGCAAAAAGCTGTAGTCGAGCTCTAGCTCCTTAGCTGTTAATAGTAGTATTTGGGATGCGCTACTATCTATTATTCTTGCCAGTTCTATATCGTTGATCGAGCATTTATCTAAAAATAGTCTAAGGCGATGATTGTCGTCTAGTCTTTCAAATTCGGAGTCTGAAACAATAATATATATGGTTGGGTAGTTAAAATTAATTGTAGCTGCAGGGTAGTGTGTGCGAATATTTTTCAGAAGTTCAGATAGGGTTTTCATACGCTTCTTCCTAGCGCTTTAAGCGTTAGTATGGTGCTTTTGGCGATTTTGTTTAGTTCGCCAAGCTTCGACTGGTCTGTATTTTGCGATGGCCAGTCAGTAATAAAACGTGTGTATCTAATAGTAGGGTAAGACGCAAGGGGTAACGTGCCTGTGCCTTTTTTGGATTCAACATTAATGCTATTGAATGCACTTGTAAGCTCTGAGATCCTTGTGTTTAAGGCACCTGCATGCGGTAGTCCTGCAGAGGTTCTAGATAAGTTTTGTAGTTTATTTATTATGTCGTGGCTTTTGATGGGCCTAATATCGGCAAGCTTTAGCTCTTTAGCTCTTTAGCTCTTTAGCTCTTTAGCTCTTTAGCTCTTTAGCTCT
>NZ_JBJGXN010000016.1:0-87696 GCF_045447035.1 Pseudomonas sp. O230
TCATCGAATGACTACGAAATTAGGGGCGATTCACGTAGCCGATTATGAATCGCAACCGTTAGAGGGTGAGCCAGGCTCGATGACGGTCGTTATTCGATTCAAATCAAAGGAAGCGCTTAATAGTTGGTACCACTCACCCGAGTACCAAAAGATCATTCATCTGCGCACAGACAACTCAAAAGGAATTGCTGTTACGGTGGACGAATTGGACTTAGAGAAGAATCTCCGTCTGTTGGAAACAATGTGAATGACGCTTAACCAGCCGTTGGAGCGGACGCCTGCTGCGCCGCTCAACGGCGCGTTAGACCTCAGAACCCAACCACTGGATCGCACACATGCCAACACAACAGCATCGCGCAACGCCGGTATCGCTTCCTCCGGAGTCGGCAATTGCCAGAGCCTACGCATCTACGAATCTTGCTGATGCTTACTCAATCGAGCTTCCGCCCGGCGCGTCGACCAATCCCGAACTGTTGGCGAGGTTCATCTTCTCCCAACAAGCTCTGTGGGTCAGCAGCCTCATGGTAGTCCGAGATGCGGTGGTCGGCAGATTCGGCCTCAAAACTGCCAGGCAACTTGCGTCACTTGGTGCGGAGAGCGAGACAGGCCGCGTCGGCATCTTCAGGATCTACGGCACAAGTCCGACCGAAGTTATCCTTGGAGAAGACGACAAGCACCTGGACTTCAGGCTTTCCGTCCTCTGTTCCAATCAGCCGTCGGCGGGAGGCAAACGTCACCTGACTCTGTCAACCGTGGTCCATTGCCACAACCGCCTGGGTCGTCTCTATATTCTTGTCATCGCCCCGTTCCACCGCTTGGTCGTTCAATCCAATCTGCGTCGTGCCGCACGAATCGGCTGGCCAATGGCCGCGGAGGCGTGAGCAAAACGCCCAGTCGCCATGCGCAGCCCACTGAGGTCTAACCAATCGTTCGAGCGGGATGCGCCTTTTGCGGGCTTCGCCCGCTTCATGCGCGCCCCTCAACTCGGTCGTTAGGCTCACTCATTCCACCTTACCGTTACGGAGCATAAGACATGTCAAACATCGTCGCATGGACCCTGTTCGCCTTGGGCGTCTTTCATATTCCATTCGGTATTATCAAGTTCAAAACAGCATTTGCCGAAGCCGTGAGCGCCGGCTTCGTCGACCAGTTCAGAGCGCATGAAGTTCGGCGTACTGCACTGTGGTTTACCATTTTGGGGCCGCTTTTGATGCTCGCCGGGCACGCAGCCATTCATGCCGTAGCAGTTGGCGACCTCGCACTACTCAAAATCGTTGGCATCTACGTGCTCATCACCTCAATCATTTGCGTCATTGCCGTTCCAAAATCAGGGTTCTGGGCAACGCTCCTGGTCTCTCCGCTGCTCATCGCGGCGGGGTATGGCTTGCTTCCTTAAGCGCATCAATGCCCAACAAACGGTTCAAATCGCTCGCTCCGCTCACTGGGACCGCGTACCGCGGCCCATAACCTGAACGTTAGACGCTTGGCCCCCACATTCATGGCCGCCGTCGCTGATCACTACGAGACCCACCTCGCGCCTGTCTACCTGTGGATGGCCGGCGGCTTTGATGCCGCCGTATCTCGGGGCGAAGCCGAGATCGAAGCCGTTCTCCCAAATCTAGCCAGTGGAACCACCGCCATTGATCTCGGCGCGGGCTTCGGCATGCACACCATTCCATTGGCTCGCCGCGGCTGCTCAGTGGTCGCCGCGGACTATCCTGCTCGCCATCTGCGGTTCGAGCCTCGAGGATGCCTGATTCGTGCCGTCAGCTTGCCTGCCATTGAAGTCATTCTTTACCGCCAGGGGCTGTAGATGATCACTCGTCCGCCAATCTTGCATAGGTATAGGGGGTATGCCTATCATGCGTGCAGCATAGGTAGGGGGGGTATATCATGGGCCATATCGCAGCAAACAAAGACGATCTTCTCAAACGCGTAAAACGAATCGCCGGACAAATCCAAGCCGTTGAGCGGGCATTGGAATCCGATCTCGATTGCGCCAAAACACTGCACCTTGTTGCGGCCACTCGCGGAGCCATCAACGGCTTGATGGAGGAAATCATCGAAGACCACGCACGGGAGCATGTTGCGAACCCTGCTCTCAGCGATGAAGAGCGCAATAAAGGTGTCGAAGAGCTTCTTGAAGCCATTCGCCGTTACTCCAAGTGAACACATCCGGGTACACACAGATGAGCAGTAGCCACATCAACCACACACATGACCACGTGTTCCTTGGCTCAGCGCACGACGAAAATGCCAAGCGCACGCTTTGGGTGGTGGCACTGACCGTTGTGATGATGGTTGGCGAGATCACCGCCGGCTATATCACTGGTTCGATGGCGTTACTTGCCGATGGCTTTCACATGGCAACCCATGCCGGCGCGTTGGGCATCGCGGCGGCCGCTTACGGATACGCAAAACGTCACGCCACCAGCCAGCGCTACAGTTTCGGTACCGGAAAAGTAGGGGACTTGGGCGGGTTCGCCTCGGCGCTGATTCTCGGTATGGTCTCCCTGGGAATTGGCGTTGAGTCTGTCATGCGCCTGTTGCAACCAACGGAAGTTCAGTTCGGCACCGCTACGCTCATCGCGATTGCCGGTTTGATCGTCAACATCGTCAGTGCGCTGCTGCTGGGCCACGGCCACGGCCACGATCACAGTCATGAGCACGATCATGAGGATCATGGCCATGTCCATCACGGGAGCGACAACAACCTGAAATCCGCCTACGCCCACGTCATCGCGGACGCGCTCACTTCAGTTCTGGCCATTGCGGCACTGCTCGCCGGGCGTTATCTCGGTTGGGTGTGGCTGGACCCGGTCATGGGCATCGTCGGCGCCATCGTTATCGCGCGTTGGGCCTGGACCTTGATGGGGGGCACCGCAGGTGTGCTGCTGGATCAGACCGATGCGCACGTTGCTGAGGAAATCCGCGAACTGGTTGAGAAGCCGGGGGATGCCACCATCACAGACTTGCACGTCTGGCGGATTGGTCCGCAAGCCCATGCGGCCATCGTCAGCGTCGTTGGTAAGGGCACTGCGAACGCCGACAGCATTCGTGAACGTCTCAAGCCGGTTCACGAAGTCAGCCATCTGACGGTCGAATTTCGACTGGCCTGATTCAGAGCCTCCCCTCAATTGTCTCCAAAGGAACCCGCAATGCCTCCAGGGAAACGCGAACTGGCGCGGATCGAACGCCGGTTGATTAGCACGCTCACCGAAGCGTGTGAAACAGCAAAAGGTGAGATCAAAGGCTTTACCTGGCTGACCCATACCGCTGACCTGAACTCGCTGGCTGAAACCCTGAAGGTCATCTGGGTATTCGAAACCCTGGCGGACAGAAAGCGCGCCCTGGTTGACGCGAAGGCGCGTGTCTTTGAGCTGACGGCTATCGCATTGAATGAGGCCGACATCGACCTGACACCTTCAGACCACAGCGTCCGCTTCGACTCAGAGGAAGAGTGCCAACGCACGCATGGTGGCGACTGGAAAAAACGCCTGACTCAATCACGTGTGGCCAAAGGTGACTGACAATGGCTAAAGAAATCGAAAATCCGTGCATCTCGGTTTGCCAGCTCAGTGGTGATCTGTGTGTGAGTTGCGGGCGAAGCAAGGAAGACATCAGAAAGTGGAAGCGCATGAAGCGGCCTGAAAAAATGGCCGCTGTGCAAAGAGCGAATGTGCGCTTGAAAGGGCTGAAGAAAGCATCTGGATAGTCACTTGCTCTGGGTGACCTTTGGGACGGTTTCTGCCAGTTGTGACTGGCCTGCGAAAGATCAGCGATTGCGTGCGGCAGTGACGGCAGAAAAGGAGACGTCGAGTAATCGCGGCTGCGCGTTTGCGAGTAGGCTCGAATGCCTGCGTCCTCTGCATGAAAAATCGATCAACCTCAAACGTTCAAGACCCGTCAACGACCACCGCTTGTAAAATCGTTGGCATGGGGGCTGCCAGCGCCCTAAGAGGCTTGTGGCCTGAAAGCCAATAGCCGTTGTCGGAAACAGGTGTTCATGACCGGCAAATTTTGGCCAACAACAGACGCTCCGCCTCCCCACGAAACACCGCGAACAGCGTTAACGATGAAAGTTATGCGCGGCGGCGAATGTGGGCTTTAATGTCCGTGCTCATAGGCAGCCACATAAGCTTCGACTCCGACCGAAGATGGATGCGCCTGACGGCGGGTTCAGGTGGCCATGCACTTGTCCAATCAAGGAAGAATCGACATTGAAAATAGCTTTCTGCGCCCTGTTTTTGACCTGCCTGACGACTCTCGCACTCGCTGACGAGAACCCTGTCGGCTTCCAGTCTTCCACACTGCCGGACTCGCACAACGGCCGCGCACTGGAGATGGTCGTCTGGTACCCCAGCGCAACTACCGCCGCCACGCAATTGATCGGCGATGATGTGGTGTTCGTCGGGGCTTCTGCCGTTCGTGATGCGCCGCCCGCTGCTGGCAAGCATCCCTTGTTGGTGCTCTCCCATGGGTACAGGGGGAACTGGAGCAACCAGATCTGGCTTGCCAGTGCTCTGGCCCATAGGGGTTACATCGTCGCCGCAATCAATCACCCTGGCACCACCACTCATGACCGTAGCCCTCAAGCAGCAGCGCAGTTGTGGCAGCGGCCCGTTGATGTGCGCCGGGCCATTGATAGCGTCACGACTCAACCCGAAAAATTCGGCGTGGTCGCCAATGAGCGAATTGCAGTAGCGGGCCATTCACTCGGCGGCATGACTGCGCTGGAGATCGCCGGAGCTCGTTTCGATCCAGACCGCTTCGCGCAAAACTGCAAAGCCTACCCGCAGTTAGCCAGTTGCTCCGTCTATGAAAAGATAAACCCCGCAAGCACCGCAGAATCGAAGTCCGCGCTGGGCGCCGATTTGCGCGATAAACGTGTCACTGCCGTGGTGACATTGGACCTGGGCCTTTCACGGGGCCTGACCGATGAAAGCCTGGCCAAGCTGCCGATACCCACGCTGGTGATCGCTGCCGGCGTACCGTCGCACGATCTTCCCGCTGAGTTGGAGTCTGCCAACCTGGCCAAACGCCTGCCTGCGGCGTCAAGCCGTTACGTCGAAATCAGCGACGCAAGCCATTTCAGCTTCTTGTCGATGTGCAAACCGGGTGCGCAGGAAATGCTCGAAGAAGAAGTACCAGGCGATGGCATCATTTGCCTGGATGGCGACAACGGGCGTCCGCGTGAGGTGATTCAACAGCAGATTACATCGCTGATAGCAGAGTTTCTTCAGTCACCTATCGACAAAGAAGGCAGTTTGTAAACGCGAACACGAAAAAGCCCGGCTGATCAGGCCGGGCTTTTTGGGTATTGCGGTGACGCGATTTGTTTATGCAGCGCGGCTTTCGATCAAGCGATCGGAACCACCTTCAGCAACGCGGTTTTCGATCAGGCGGTCGGAACCACCTTCAGCGACGCGGTTTTCGATCAGACGGTCGGAGCCACCTTCAGCGACGCGGTTTTCGATCAGACGGTCGGAACCACCTTCAGCGACGCGGTTTTCGATCAGGCGGTCGGAGCCACCTTCAGCGACGCGGTTTTCGATCAGGCGGTCGGAACCACCTTCAGCGACGCGGTTTTCGATCAGGCGGTCGGAACCACCTTCAGCAACGCGGTTTTCGATCAGGCGATCCGAACCACCTTCAGCCACACGACTCTCGATCAAACGATCCGAACCACCTTCAGCGACACGACTTTCAATCAGACGATCCGAGCCGCCTTCAGCGACAACCGGGTGAGTCGAGGTAGCCGCGAAAGCGTTAACTGCAAAAACCGAGAAAGCGATGCTGAGAATGGTTTGGCGTTTCATGATCGTGTGCTCCGGGGTGTTGTTGGTTGGTATGGAGCAGATGTTACGCCGCAGAATTTTTAAGAGAACTTCATTGGCGTGATGGTGACCATCGACGGCATTGATAGGGCGAGTGGCCTAACTCTGATGCGCGTGATGATGGGGGGCAGCCCTGACAACCGGGATGTGAGGATTCGGCCAATGGTTCACGAAAGGACCCGTCCTCCGCGCTTATGCGCAGATGCAACTTCAGAAAAACGGGGGCGCATTGGCGGTCACATCGGTTAAGTGAACACACTGTAGGAACGAGCGGGTTTTGATGTGCCGTTCGGCGTTGTAACTCTGCGCTTTGTCCCAGGCGACACCTTTGCCCTCGGCAAACACCGTCCGGTTCCCCACCTCATCCGCCCCAAAACCAGATGAATGACTACGCCTGAAATCTTAGCGCGCTGATGATGAAAGCATGAAGGCTATTGACCGCTTTAGACCCGCGAGAGGCTCCGCTACGTAAAATCGAAACCTCCATAGGTTCAATGTTTCCTAAGTTGTGCTCGCTACTTAAGACGTGAAGCGATGCCTGCACGCTGCACTGAGTGATCGCGGCAATAGCGAGCCCACCCTCAACAGCGGCCACCTGACCAGCAAGGCTGGAGCTGTTGTATACCACCTTGAATTCGCGTCCCTGTTGGGTCAGTGAGTTCACTGCATAACGCCGGGCCAGGCTTTCACTTTCGTAGACCGCGATAGGCACCGGGTCTCGCCTCCACAGTTCGAACTGGGGTGAGCCAACCCAAACCATGGGTTCTTTGAAGAGAAATGTGCCGCTTTGAGGCGAGTCCCTGGACACCAGCGCAAGATCAAGATCGCCGCTTCGCACACGCGGGATCAGCGTGGTCGACTGTTCACAGGTCAGTTCTATTTCCACGCCTGCGTAGCGCGGCGAAAACCGCTTCAGAACCGGCATGAGATACTTTGCCGCGTAGTCCTCCGCGACGCCAAGGCGGATTCGTCCGGTTAACTCTTCACCGTGAAAAGCCGCTTGGGGTCTCAGCGTGCAGTGCGAGCATGCGACGGGCGTAGCTCAACAGTGTCTGGCCGTCAGCGGTCAGTTGAAGGTGCCTCGGGCCACGACTCAACAACTTCCGTCCAAGCGCGGCCTCCAGTTTTTTCATCTGCATGCTGACGGCGGATTGCGATCTGTTTACCTCGTGGGCGGCGCCAGATAGCGAAGCGGGCTTGCGTTGGCTCCTCGCTTTCATTGTCCGATGGGTTGATTGTACCGATCCTGGATGCGCTTCAGCTCGCCAGAGTGGCGCAACTGCTCCAGGGCTCTGGCCCAGGCGTCTACCAGTTCGTCGTCACAGTCGCGGCTGAAGGCGATGTACAGCGATGAGCGATAGAGCTCGATGGGGATCTGTCGCAGCGTGCCGGGGGCAATGTTCAATTGGCGGCTGTAATAAGCCACCCCCGCATCGGTGTCGCCTATGATGATGTCGGTGCGCCCGGCTAGCAGCATGCGATAGAGCTGCAGGCTCTCGGTTGCACTTTTTTCGAGGTTGTTGAAGCCCCGCGACTGCAGCATCTCGGGTATTAGGCCGGCATGTCGCGTGGTGATCCGTGGGGTGTGCATTAGCTGCTCTAATGAATTCACCGGCGGCTGCGCATTGGCTAACTGATAGGGGTGAATGGACTCTTCCACGATCGGTCCGACCCACTTGTATAACGATTCGCGCTCCGCGGTGCGGAATAGGGAATACATTATGGTCTTGGGCCGGGTCTTCAATGCGTGGGTGCTTCGCATACTGGGCAGCAGCATTACCTTAAAATCATCCCCGGTCAGCGCCATGATGCCCCGAACGATCTCCGTGGCCATGCCGGTGAGCTGATTGTTCTCCTGATAGTTGTACGGCGCCCACTCTTCAGTAACGACCTGATACTGCTCGGCCCTGACGGGAGTGCCGAGTAGTAAACAGAGCAGCGCGGCAGTAAGTGTCGAAAAATTCACGTGTTCTGCCTGGTGGGCTGTGAGGTGATCAAGGGGGAGATCTGATTAACAGGGTGAAACCAGTATAGACCCAGACACACGTCAAACGCCTGATGCAGTCCCGTAAACCGTCAACACGGCAATAAAGACACACGAACCGGCACGCGTGGTGCAGGACTAACAAGAGCGTTTAGCGGATTGCTTCTTATCGGTATTGGTTGGGACAAGCAGTGATCGTTCAGCCGAAAGCAGACAATAGTTATGCCGCAGAAAAAAGATGTCCGATCTTTTTATGGTCGAACAAAAAACGGGCGCCTTCAGCGCCCGTTTTCATTCACTCCTTCGTCTGCGACCGCAATCGCCGACCAATCACATCCATCAAGTCACAACCATCGCGCAACGGAATGGCCAGCAGTTTGGAGAAGTCCGACAGCACCACCGTGTCGCAACCAATCTCTGCGCGAAAGGCGATGTTTTCCAGCACCTGAGTAACTGCGCGAATTCGGGTAGTCAGCGGCGGCTTGCAGAACGTCGAGTGGAGCTTGGGTGTCGATGAGCAGGGAGGCCGGGATCAGGTCGATTCCGGTGAGGGGCATGTATCTTTCCATAGGTAAAACTCCGATCAAGGCAAAGTCAAAGCAAAAGCGCTCTAGAATCTCGATCGATCAGGTCGCCAAACCCGAATCGCCCTATTGGGCGACGGGACCAACTTTAGACTTCGTCGGATCAGCAGGGAAGGTGACGCATTCCGAGGTTTGTGTAGGAATTTT
This sequence comes from Pseudomonas sp. O230, assembly GCF_045447035.1. Taxonomy (NCBI): domain Bacteria; kingdom Pseudomonadati; phylum Pseudomonadota; class Gammaproteobacteria; order Pseudomonadales; family Pseudomonadaceae; genus Pseudomonas; species Pseudomonas sp. O230. The sequence goes on from NZ_JBJGXN010000016.1 coordinate 8,553, forward strand.
TATGCCGTCCTAGGACCAACAACCAGCGTTGCTCAGTGGATCGAAATCAGCACCAAAACATTCATTCAACTTCGTACATCCCAGCTAACGCTATCCTCTAGAATCCCAACTCCGCACCCGAGACGGACCTCCACCCAATGCAAACCCCAACCGCCCAACACCCCCTCTGGAAAACCTACCTCCTTTTCCTCGCCCCCATGGTCCTCTCCAATTTCCTCCAATCCATGTCGGGCACCATCAACAGCATCTACATCGGCCAAATGCTCGGCACCCAAGCCCTGGCCGCCGTCTCCGGTATGTTCCCCATCGTGTTCTTCTTCATCGCCCTGGTCATCGGCCTCGGCGCGGGGGCGGGTGTGCTCATTGGCCAAGCGTGGGGCGCGCGTGAACCGCATCTGGTGAAAACCATCGCCGGCACAACGTTGCTGTTGGGCGCAATCATCGGCCTGACGGCGGCGGTGCTGGGTAGCGTGTTCGCACGACCCGCCTTGCAAGGCTTGGGAACCCCGGCCGACGTACTCGACGATGCCGTGTCCTACGCCCACGTAATGATGTGGATCATGCCGTCGCTGCTGGTCTATGTGCTCTTCACCCAGTTGCTGCGCGGGGTGAGCGATACGCTGTCGCCGCTGATTGCGTTGGTGGTGTCGACTTGCATCGGCCTGGCGCTGACGCCGGCGTTGATTCGCGGTTGGTTCGGGTTGCCGATGTTGGGGATTCAGAGTGCGGCGTATGCGGGGTTGGTGGGTAACCTGTCGGCGATGGCGTGGCTGGCGTGGCGGTTGATCAGTAAGGGGCATCCGTTGGCGCCGGATCGGGAGATGTTTGCGGCGATGCGTCTGGATCGGGTGATTCTCGGCAAGGTGTTGCGCATCGGCTTGCCGACCGGGTTGCAGATGGTGGTGTTGTCGGTGTCGGAGTTGGTGATTCTGGCGCTGGTGAATCAACACGGTTCGCAGGCGACGGCGGCGTATGGGGCGGTGACGCAGATCGTCAATTACGTGCAGTTTCCGGCGTTGTCGATTGCGATCACGGCGTCGATTCTTGGCGCTCAGGCGATCGGGGCAGGGCGCATCGAGCGCATCGGGCCGATTCTGCGCACGGGCTTGTTGATCAATGTGTGCCTGACCGGTGGCTTGGTGCTGTTGGGCTACTTGTTGTCGCACTGGTTGCTGGGGTTGTTCCTCACCGAGGATGCCACGCAGGCGATGGCCGAGCACTTGCTGCACATCATGCTCTGGAGTCTGTTGGTGTTTGGCTTCCAGGCGATTATCGGCGGGATCATGCGCGCCAGCGGCACGGTGCTGGTGCCGATGGCGATTTCGATTGTGTGCGTGCTCGGGGTGCAGCTGCCGGTGGCGTATGTGCTGGACGGGCAGTTCGGGTTGCAGGGTGTGTGGATGGCGTTTCCGGTGGCGTATCTGGGGATGCTGGTGTTGCAGACGCTGTATTACAAATTGGTGTGGCAGCATCAGAAAATTGAGCGGTTGGTGTAGATTGGATCCCTGTGTTTCAACCATGAAACATAATAAGTATGACTGTATTGGTGCTGAATGCGAGTTGGTCTCTATCGCACTTTTTGTTAGTGACATAACAACTAATGGATCCAATAAAAGCTTCTCAAGCCTCATGTAATCTATCAGGCCAGTTGTTATGCGGTTTTCAGGGAAGTTGAAGATTCCTCATCGGGGCGAGTGGCGTCATCGTAACTAACCGTTTGTCGGTAGTCTGCTTAAAAAATGAACATTTGAGCTTCGATGCTCTCAGATACTTCAGCACGTCACCATGACTTGCTCGTGCAACCGCAGAAAAAGAAGTGGAACCCGAACCTCATATGCATTGACTGCAAATGAGGATTTTTTTACCTGAAATTCAGGAGCCAACACCTCGCCGGTTGCTTATTTGCCAGGCAAATCAATCGGTTCAGCCGTGCCAGGTCTATGATTTGGCTTGTCTTGTTTCAGTCGGATCGCACTGGGTTTTTAACTTGATTAATACCCCGTCAAACTAATGGTCTGGACTGTAGAAACAGTTGGAGATTTTACCGTGACAATAAATACAATTATGAGCCTGATCGAAAATAAAAAATGCATGGAGTTTGTGCGGTTGGGTGTTGTTTACGCGCACTTGGTCGCTTGTTGTGTTGCCATTGGTTTGGTGTTGACCAGTGATATTGCCATGGTTAAAAATTTATTGAAGGGCAACGTGTTCTCGGAACACGATAATGCTCATTTGGAAAGTCTTCAGACATCTGTAGTTGTTGCATTGATTGCGTTGTGGGTCACCGGTATTGCCATTGTTGGCATTGATTATCTGGACAAGGGAATCGAGTACTTCAAGAATCCAAAGCTGCAAGCCAAAGTGATCATTGTCATGTTGCTGACGTACAACGGTATCTTGTTGCATCGCCTGGTGTTGCCGGCCATGCAAAAGGCCGGTTCGCTGCTCAAGCTCGGGTTTAGCGCACGGCTGCTGGCGTTGTTTTGCGGTTCGCTGTCGGCAGTGTCCTGGATGTATGCCGCGCTGCTGGGGGGCGGACGCCCGCTGGCCTGGAAGTATTCACTCTCTGAACTGTTGATGGCATATCCGCTGTTGATTGCACTGGGTTTCCTGACCATGCTGGTATTGACTCAACGAGTGAAACAACAGCACCTCGCTGTGGTGCCGCAGCGGACGGTTGCGAGTGCTTGCTAGGCGTTAGCCTTGGCTGAACTTCCCGGATATCGCCGGTTTTAAAAAGAGGGCCACCCGTAATAGGGTGGCTCTTTTTATTTGCGTCAAAAGTTGCGGCAGTCTTCAGATTGCTTTCGCGATCGGGCGGACTTGCTGTCACCCATCTTCGGACTGACAATCGAGAGTGATGCAAACCGTCAGGCGTGATCGCCTGGGGAGGTTTTCAACATGAATCCTTCATCGTCCACCATTCTTCAAGACCGCGCCGCTGCCGGTCGGCGGCTGGTGGCGCCGTTGCTCAAGTACGCGCATCGCCCCGATGTCATTGTTCTCGCCTTGCCCCGTGGCGGTGTGCCGGTGGCTTATGAAGTGGCGTCGGCGCTGGACGTACGCCTCGACCTGATGCTGGTGCGCAAGCTGGGTGTTCCGACCCATCAGGAGCTGGCGATGGGGGCGATTGCCAGCGGCGATATTCAGATTCTCAACGAACACGCGCTGCGGGCGCACCCGATTGATCAGGCGACGTTTGATGCGGTGGTCGCTCGGGAAACCCGGGAGTTGTTACGGCGCGAGCAGGCTTACCGAGGGACGCGCGCGCAGGTAGCGCTCAAGGATCAGGTGGTGATTCTGATCGACGATGGCGTGGCGACGGGCGCGTCGATGACGGCGGCGATTCATGCGGTGCGGGTGCAGTCGCCGGCACGGATTGTCGTTGCGGTGCCGGTGGCGCCGGTCGAGACGGCGGAGGCGCTGCGCAGTGAGGTGGATGAATTGGTGTGCCCGATTACCGCCGAATGGTTCATGTCCATCGGGCATTGGTACTTGGATTTTTCCCAGACGTCAGATGCCGAGGTCATCAGGTTTTTGCAACGGGCCTGGCAAAAAGAGGCGAACGTCGCCGGACAGCGCTCCGGTCAAGAGTGACAACGTTCAACACGCTTCACTTTGGGCGCTCACACCTGGACCCAACGCTGCCGACTCCAACTGCTCAAGGTATCGACGGCGAACACCAGGATCAGCATCGCCAGAATCACCGTACTGGCTTGCGCTTCCTGAAACAGGCTGAGGCTGACATAGAGCATTTGCCCCAGGCCACCGGCGCCGACAAAGCCGAGCACACTGGCCATGCGGATGTTGTTTTCCCAACGGTACAGGATGTAGGCCAGCAGCTGCGGGAACAGGTTGGGCAGGGTGCCGTAACAGAATGCCCACACGGCGTTGCCGCCCTGCAAACGGATGGCGTCGGCCGGTTCGGACGGGGTGTTTTCCAGCGCTTCGGCGAACAGCCGGCCGAGCACGCCGGTGGTATGCAGGGCCAGCGCCAGCGTGCCGGCATTGGGACCTAGACCGGCGGCAAGCACCATCAGCGCGGCCCACACCAGTTCCGGCACCGCGCGCAAAGCGTTGAGTGCCAGCCGTGATGCACTCTGCAACGGCCAGCCGAAACGCCCGGCCGCAGGCAATGCCAAGAGCAAACCCAGCACCGCCGCGAGCAGGGTGCCAAGGGCGGACATGCCGATGGTTTCCAGGGCGCCATGGGCGATGGCTTGCAGATGATTGGGGCTCAGGTCCGGGCTGAGAAAGCGCTGCGCATAAGCGCCCATCTGGTTCAGGTTGCCGGTGCTGCCGAGTTCGCCGAGATCGATGCCAAGGTAAATGAACGAGGCGATAACCGCGCCGCCGATGCCGAGCAACAGGGCCAGGTTGAACAGGCGATTCATGCCAGCCTCCAGCGCAGCAGGCGGCTGAGTTGATCGGCGAGCAGCACCAGAACCAGGAACGTCAGCAGCAGACTGGCCACTTCACCGCCAGCGAACATGCGCAACGACAGGTCCATCTGCTGACCCAGGCCACCAGCGCCGACGAAACCCATCACCACCGAGGCGCGGATCGCGCATTCCCAGCGATACACCGTGTACGACAGCAGTTCCGCCGAGACATTGGGCAGGATCCCGTAGCAAAAGGCCGCCAGTCGACCACCGCCGGATTGCAGCAGCGCATGGGCCGGGCGTTGATCAACCGATTCGAAAATCTCCGCGTAGACCTTGCCCAGCATGCCGCTGTAGGTAATCGCGATCGCCAGCACCCCGGCGGTCGGACCAAGGCCGACGGCCCGCACGAACAGCAACGCCCAGACGATTTCCGGCACGCTGCGCAGGAAAATCAGCAGCCCGCGCACCGGCCAGCGCAGCAGTTGGCCCCAATAGCTCGGGCGACCCGCACGCGACGCCGCCGACAACGACAGTGCTCGGCTGGCCAACAGGCTGGCGGGAATCGCCAACAGCAACGCCAGGGCCATGCCCGCCGTGGCGATGGCCAGGGTTTGCAGGGTGGCCTGCAGCAACAGCTCGATGAACGGCTCATCATGGGCCGGGGGCCAGAAGGCGGACACGAACCGGCCCATTTCGTTCTGGCTGTCACTCGCGATCAGCACACTGAGGTCCAGCTCGCTGTAGTGGATGCCCGGCCACAGCAGGGCGATGGCCAACAGGCTGAGCAACAGGCGCGGCAGGGCGGCCGGGTCGCGGGTGGCGGACGTCAGCATCGGGGAATCTGCACACTCAAGTGAGCGGGAGGCACCGGCGAGCGTTCCAACTGCTCGTTGGCATAGAGCGTATCGAGCCGCTCGCGGTCGACGGCGCTGGCCGGCAGGTCGAACATAATCTGTCCGTCACGCAGGCCGATGATCCGTGAAAAATGCGCCAGGGCCAGCTCCACCGCGTGCAAGCTGGCGACCAGCGTAACGCTGTGCTCTCGGGCATGGCTGCACAGCACCGACAGGGTGTGCTCGGCCAGCACCGGGTCCATGGCCGAGACCGGCTCATCGGCCAGCAACACCTCGGGCGCCTGGTACAACACCCGCGCAATGCCCACGCGCTGCAACTGTCCCCCGGACAACTGCTGGCATTGCGTAAACAGCTTGTCGCTCAGGTCCAGCCTGGCCAGGGCCGCGCGTGCCCCCGGAATATCCTGCGGATACAGCAAATTCAGCAGGCTCTTGCCCAATCCCCATTGACCCAGTTTGCCGGCCAGAACCGCCGTGACCACACGCTGGCGCGGTGGCAACGGCGGCGATTGATGGATCAAACCGATGCGTGCGCGCAGGCGTTGACGCTGACCGGCCGACAGCTGCCAGGCGCGTTCGCCGAGCACTTGCAGCTCGCCGTCGCCCGGTCGCAGGGCGGTGGCGAGCAGGTTGAGCAGACTCGACTTGCCCGCCCCGGACGGGCCGATAATGGCGACCTGTTCGCAGGCCTGGATGTGCAGGTCTACGCCACGCAGCGCCTGAACGCCGTTGGCATGAGTAAGGCTGACCTGGGTCAGATGCAACGTCATTTGAGCAGTTCGGCAGCGCGTGCGGCTTCCTCGATACCCTTGTAGTTGTCCGGGCTGGTTTCGATGAATCGGCTGGCGGCCTGCAAATCCAGAATCTCTTTGTCCTTGGGATTCGCCGGATCAAGTGCGAGGAACGCGGCTTTGATCTTGGCCGCCAGCGCCGGGTCGAGGGTCCCGCGCACGGTCCAGTTGTAGTCGAAGTAAGCCGGGGTGGTCGCAAACACTTTGACCTTGTTGGTATCGACCTTGCCGGCCGCGACCAGTTTTTCCCACACGCTGGCGTTCAGCACTCCGGCGTCTACCTTGCCGGCCTGGACCCAGGCGACCGTGGCGTCATGGGCGCCGGAGTAGCCGACGCGGCTGAAGTAGGCTTCCGGCTTGATGCCATCCTTCAGCATGAAGTAACGCGGCATGAGACTGCCCGATGTCGAGGAGACCGAGCCGAAGGCAAAGGTCTTGCCCTTGAGGTCGGCGAGGGATTTGACGGCGGGGTCGGCGGTGATGAATTTGCTGGTGAACTGGGCATCCTGTTCGCGCTGTACCAGCGGAATCGCGTTGCCGGTTTTCAGGCGCGCCTGCACGAACGTGAAGCCGCCCAGCCAGGCCATGTCGATCCGGTCGGTGGCCAGCGCCTCGACCACGGCCGGGTAATCGCTGACGGGTACGAACTCGACCTTCATGCCCAGTTGCTGTTCCAGATAGGCGCCCAGCGGCTTGAATTTGCGCAACAGTTCAGTGGGGGCTTCATCGGGAATCGCGCTGACCTTCAGGGTGTCGGCGGCTTGCGACAACAGGGTGCAAAAAGACAGGGCCAAGCTGGCAGTCAATGCCAGGGTACGCTTGAGCATGGAAATTCTCCGGTGCATTGACGGGACACTATAGAGCCGCCGGGCACACGCAGGTGACGGCAAGGCGTTTTGTGAAGTTAGACGAAGCGTAGCGAGGCAGATTGTATGTGGCCTGGGTGCAAGTGTGACGTGGATGTCGGCGGGGGGGAAGCCGATGCAGCAAATACCGTTCGTCGACGAGGTGCGTTACCACCTATTGACACCAACGAGTGTCTGCGTGAATATTGATCTATCGCACACGACATAATCGAACGCGATATGAAATCAAACCCATTGCACCGTAGAGGATTCACCCATGAGCAAGATCGAAAAAGTCCTGGCCACCGGCAAAACCCACACCACCGCCAGCGCTGCCGGCGGCCACAACGGCAACCTCGACATCACCCTGTCGACACCCGGCAGTGCCAAGCCTGCTCATGTGTTCGCCGCCACCCAGCCGCACCCGGCTGCCGAGCAACTGTTCGCCGGTGCATGGTCGGCGTGCTACACCGCTGCTGTCGGTCTGGTAGCCAATGATCTGAACGTGGTGCTGCCCGCGGATTTTTCCGTCGACATCGAAGTCGATCTGGGGCAAACCGGCCCGGCCTACTTCCTTCAGGCGCGTTTGACCCTGCGAGTACCTGGCCTGCCACACGACATCGCCACTACGCTGGCGCACACCGCTGATCAGATCTGCCCGTACTCGAAAGCAACTCGCGGCAATATTGATGTGGCACTGAACGTCATCACGGTTTAATTTTTGTATAAGCATCGCGTGCGATAAAAGCGCACGCGAAAACAAATCCCGCCATCGAGAGCATTCATCATGAGCAAGATCGAAAAAGTCCTGGCCACCGGCAAAACCCACACCACCCCCAGCGCCGCCGGCAACACATCGCGTGGCCATAACGGCAACCTCGACATCGTGCTGTCCTCGCCAGGCAGTGCAAAACCGGCGCACCAGTTTTCGAACATTCTGCCGCACCCGACCGCCGAGCAATTGTTCGCCGGTGCCTGGTCGGCCTGCTACAGCGCCGCCGTCGGCCTGGTGGCCAAGGAGCTGAACGTGACCCTGCCGGCCGACACGGCGGTGGACATCGAAGTTGATTTGGGCCAGACCGGCCAGGCTTACTTCATCCAGGGGCGATTGACCCTGTGCGTACCGGGCCTGTCGAACGAGATCGCGACGAAACTGGCGCATGGCGCCCATGAGATCTGCCCGTACTCCAAAGCCACCCGCGGCAACATCGACGTAACGCTGAACGTCATCACCGAGTGAGGCCGCGCACGACCGGTTCGACTTCGCCAGGCGAGTCGAACCGGCCGCCGTCCCGGACGATATCGATGAGCGTCAAGCCAGCGCCCACGTGCTCTTCAGCCACGGCTCAAAACGTGTCGCGCCCATCGTCCGCGATTGAGCGTTGATGGGGGCACCGATGAACTCGAAGCATTGCGTGGCGCGCAGGATCGTGTAAGCAATGTCCGAGGCTGCGCGACTGGCGGTCGGGCCGTCAGCGTGTCCATGGCATAAACGGCGATTTTTTGCTTTAGTCCACCTGTGGCTGGCCTCCGTGTGCAGCACCCCCACTGCAATCGGGCGTCCCGCCGGAGCATCCCATGACCCTTCGTTTTACGCGTTCTGCTGCCGTGTTTGTCGCGCTCTCGTTCGGCGTGTTGTCGTGCGCCGATGCCGTTGAATACAAGCAGGTTAATGCGAGCGCCAGCACGCTTTCTTTCACGTACAACCAGTTCAGCTCACAGGTCTACGGCACATTCGGCAAGTTCGAAGGCACGCTGGATTTCGACACGGCGAACCCCTCGGCGGCCCGCGCCGGGCTCACCATTCAACTCGACAGCATCGATGCCGGAAACAGTGACGCCAACGAAGAACTGAAAAAGCCCGCGTGGTTTGACACGGCCACTTATCCGCAAGGGACATTTGAATCGACCCGTGTTAATGCCCTGGGTAACAACCGGTATTCGATCACCGGCAACCTCACGCTCAAAACCATCACCCGCGCGGTGGAAGTGCCGGTCCTGTTGAAGTCCGAGAGCGGCATCGGGATTTTCGATGGGCAGCTGACGCTCAAGCGCAGCGACTTCAAAATCGGCGCAGGCGAGTGGGCGGACACGGTGGTTTCCGACGACATCAACATCAGGTTCCGGATGGTTGCGCCGCAGCAGTAGCCGTTAAGCGTCCTGCGCAGGTTTCTGATTTACCGCGGCTTCTCTTCGCTTGCTCTGCCATGTATTTACTGTCATCGTTTGCGCTACTGGTAATCTTTCCTATTTGAGAAACTTTTGCGTATGCGCGATTTTTCCGTGGCTGATGACGACTTTTCCCGTCGTCAGCGGACATTCACCGACCTCTATAGCGATCACCATTCCTGGTTGCATGGCTGGCTACGGAAAAAACTCGGTTGCTCGCACCGTGCGGCCGATCTGGCCCATGACGCGTTCATTCGCGTGCTCACCCTCGCCGAGCCTCACACCATCAAAGAGCCGCGGGCGTTTCTGGCGACCATGGCCGGGCGTTTGTTGATCGATGGTGCCCGACGCCGGCGGATCGAGCAGGCGTACCTCGAGGCGCTGGCGATCCAGGCGCATGACGCCGGCATGCCCGACCCCGAAGCGATCCATGTGGCGCTGGAAGCGCTGGAAAAAATTGCCGTGATGCTCGCCGGGTTGCCAGAAAAGAACCGCGAGGCGTTCCTGCTCAGCCGGCTCGACGGCCTCACCTACAGCGAGATCGCGATTGAACTGAACGTGTCGGCCAGCACAGTCAAGAACTACGTCGCCGGTGCGCTCGTCCATTGCTACAACACCTTGTACGGTGCGGAACAACCGTCGTGACGAGTATTCATCCACCCTCCGAGCAGATGATCCTTGAGGCGGCTTACTGGCTGACGTTGTTGCACGACGATTTGGCTACCGAAGCCGACCGCGCGGCTTTCGATGTCTGGTGTGAAGCCGATCCGCGACACGCTCTCGCGCTGGAGCGCATGCGGGCTTTGTGGGGCGGTTTCGATGAGCTGCCCGCCGCGCCCGCACGCGTTGCCCTCAAGCAGGCCTTTGCCCGGCCCGGCCCGAGAATGTCGGGGCGTGGCGCCCAGGCGATTGCGCTGCTGGGGGTGTTGGTTTGTGGCTGGATCGGCCTGGACAACATGCCAATCTGGCTCGCCGATCAGCGCACCGGCGTGGGCGAGCGGCGCGAGGTGGCGCTGTCGGACGGCAGCCATATTCAGCTCAACAGTCATTCGGCGCTGGACGTGAAGTTCGACGGCCAGCAGCGCGTCATCGAGTTGTTGGAAGGGGAGATGTGGGTCGAGGTGGCCAAGGACGCCCGGCGTCCGTTTGTGGTGCGCACTGATCAAGGCACGGCGACGGCGCTCGGCACGCGCTATCTGGTGAAACGCGCGGCCGATGGTTCGACCGTGGTCAGCGTGCTGGAGTCCGTCGTTGCCGCCAAAGCCAAGGGCGCCGAGGCGGTGAACGTCGCGGCGGGCGAGCAAATCACCCTCAGAGAGGGCCGGGTGCAAGCACCGCAACCCATCGGCAACGCCCACCCGGATGCCTGGACCCGGGGCCTGCTCAAAGTCGATGACCGTCCCTTGAGCGAAGTGCTTCAGGCCCTCGCCGGTTACCGACGGGGCCTGGTGCGCTACGACGAGCAGGCGCTGCAAGGATTGCGCGTCTCCGGCGTGTTCCGCCTCGACGACACCGATGCTGCATTGGCGACATTGGCGGACAACCTGCCGATCCGGGTCGAACACTTCACTGATCTGTTGGTGGTGATCAAACCCCTCTGAAACCCCAACCTGTAGGAGCCGGCTTGCCGGCGATCCAGGCGACGCGGCGTGTCTGACGCGCCGCCATCGCTGGCAAGCCTGCTCCTGCAAGGTGGTGCGTGAAGGCATCAATATCGTTTCACCCCCAGTTCCAAAAAATATTAATGCAAATCGATCGCATTCGTTGTCTGTTTTTCCGACATGGCCGTCATGGTTAGTAACGCCTTCCATTTCGCAGGATTTCCCATGTCACGCTTTGCTCGTCCGTTGCACCCACTGGCGCTTTCAGTGGCGATGGCTTTTGTCGCGGCGCCGCTGCTGGCTGCCGAATCGCCGGTCGCTGGTGCGCACGCCAGTGCTGTGCGCAGTTTTTCGATTCCCGCCGGGGATTTGAGTCAGGCGCTGAACAGCCTGGCCGAGCAGGCGGATCTGGTGTTGGCCTTCGATCCAGCGTTGACGCGCGGTAAACGCAGCAACGGCCTGAACGGCCCCTTCAGCACTGACGACGCCATCACGCATTTGCTCCAGAGCAGCGGCCTCAACGCCATCGCGCTGTCGGCCACGCGCTATCGCATCGAGCCTGCGCCCGAGGCGGTCGAAGGTTCTCTGGAGTTGCAGGCCACCAACGTCAACGGTGCCTATGCGAGCGAAAGTCCGACCGGCCCGGTGGCGGGTTACGTCGCGACGCGCGCGTTGTCGGCGACCAAGACCGATACGGCGCTGAACGAAACGCCGCAGTCGATTTCCGTGGTCACCAAGGATCAGATGCGTGCCCAAGGCGCGGATAATCTCAACCAGATCTTGCGCTACACCGCCGGCGTGATTCCCGAAACCCGTGGCTCCACGGCCTCGCGACTGGATCAGATGACCATCCGTGGATTTTCCCCGGCGGTGTATCTGGACGGTTTGCGTATGCCCGGCAGTCGCGATGCGTCGCCGCAAAAAGACTCGTTTGACCTGGAACGCGTGGACGTTTTGCGCGGGCCGTCGTCGGTGCTGTACGGGCAGGCCAGCCCCAGCGGTGTGGTGAACATGGTCAGCAAGCGGCCGCTGGATACGCCGTTCCACGAAATCGGCGTCGAGTACGGCACCTTCGACAAGAAACGCACGACCTTCGATTTGAGCGGCCCGCTCGACGATCAAGGCGTTTACTCCTATCGCCTGGCCGGTCTGTATGACGAGGCCGATGGTCAACTCGAACACACCGAAACCCAGCGTCAGTCCATGTCATCCGCGTTCACCTGGCGTCCGAGCGATGACACGTCGCTGACGTTGCTGGGGCACTTGCAGAAAGACCCGAAAGCCGCTTCGTACGGCTCGACACCGGCGTGGGGCTCAGTGTTGCACAGCCCGACCGGGCGTGACATCGACGTCGATTACTATGACGGCGACAAGAGTTTCGAGAAGAGTGACCGCGAGTATTTCTCCCTCGGCTACTTGTTCGAACATCACCTCAACGACATCTGGACCGTGCGTCAGAACGCGCGTTATCTGCGCAGCGAAGGTGTTTATCGCAGCCTTTACAACAGCAACCTGCGCGCCGATTACCGCACCTCCAACCGGTCGACCATTGCTACAGACGTCGACCTGGATGCCTACACCCTCGATAACCAGGTGCAGGCCAAATTCGACACCGGCCCCGTGCAGCACACCGTGCTGTTCGGTGGCGATTATCAGAACACCAGCACCGATACCAAGTCCGGTTTCGGCACGGGGCCGACGCTGGATATCTTTGACCCGGTCTACGGTGTTCCGGTGGTCACGCCGGCGTTCACTAGTAACGCGACGCAGCGTAACCAGCAGAAAGGCCTGTACCTGCAAGACCAGATCAAATGGGACAAGTGGGTGTTGCTGATGGGCGGCCGCTACGACTGGGCGACCAACCACAACAGCTCGATGAATTTGCGCAACAACGTCAAGACCAAAACCTCGCTGGACAGCGAGGCGTTCACCGGCCGGGTGGGTCTGGTCTATCTGTTCGATAACGGCCTGTCGCCGTATATCAGCTATGCCGAATCTTTCGAACCGCAGTCGGGCAGCGGCTACGGCGGCTCGGTGTTCAAACCGACCGAGGGCCAGCAATACGAGGTGGGGATCAAGTACCAGCCACCGGGCAGCAACAGCTTTATCACCGCGTCGGTCTTCGACCTGCGCCAAAGCAACGTGCCGACGCTTGATCCGGACCCGACGCACCTGTGCGGCACCGGGCGTTGCCAGGAACAGAGCGGTGAAGTGCGCTCCCGTGGTTTCGAACTCGAAGGCAAGGCCAGCCTCAACGACAACCTGGACATCACCGCCGCGTACGCTTATCTGGACAACCGCATCACTAAATCCAACAGCACCGTCAACTACGCGCCGCTGACCGATATCGCCGTCGGCCCGGCCGTGTCCGCCAAAGGCACCACCAACTATGGCGTGCCGCGCCACACCGCGTCGGTCTGGGCGGATTACACCTTCCACGACGGCGTCGCCAAAGGCTTCGGCGTCGGCGGCGGGGCGCGTTACGTCGGCTCTTCCTGGGGGGACACCGCCAATACGTTGAAAGTCCCGGGCTACACGCTGCTGGATGCGGCGGTGCACTACGACATCCCGCACATCAACAGCCTCAAGGACAACCTGCGCCTGGCGGTGAACGCGAGCAACCTGGCCAACAAAGAGTACGTCGCGTCGTGCTATTCCTACTCGTGGTGCTGGTATGGCGCACAACGCACGGTGCAGGCGAGCGCGACGTACCAGTGGTGAAACGCTGACAGATCCCGCCGATCCATGCCCCGTCATCCATATGGATTCGGGGCATGCCCACGCCATCGCAAGAGGCGTTGCAGGATCAGTCTTGCAAACATGCAGTGCCTTGGAAGAAAATGAGATTCATTATCAAATAATTCTTGCCGGGCCTTCTCCATGTCCTCCGCCGATCTCTCACTGCAACACGCCGTGCATACGCTTTACGAGGACCATCACTCATGGCTCTGCGGCTGGCTACGCAAGCGGCTTGGCTGCATCGACAACGCGGCGGACCTGGCGCAAGACACCTTCATTCGGGTACTGACCCAGCGCAAGGCACCGGAATTGCGTGAGCCGCGTGCCTACCTGAGTACGGTGGCGCGCAGCTTGATGATCGATATGTTCCGGCGGCGGGCGCTGGAACAGGCCTATCTGGAAACCCTCGCGCTCAGCCCGGAACCGGTGGACCTTTCCCCTGAAGCTCGCTCGTTGATTATCGAAACCCTGATGGAAATCGACCGCTTGCTCGATGGCCTCGGCGGCCGGACCCGCGAGATTTTCCTCATGGCGCAACTCGATGGTTTGAGTTACGTGGAGATTGGCCGGCGTCTGGGCGTCTCGGTGACCACGGTGAAGAAGCATGCCGTGCGAGCCCTGACGCATTGCCTGTTGCTGGTCGAGGACTGAAGCGCCATGCGTGCCCAATCGCTGGATCATGCAACCCTCGAAGCTGCCGCGCGCTGGTACGTCGACTTGCGTAGTGAGGTGCCCGATGACGCCACCCGTGAAGCCCATCGGCGGTGGCTGGAGCGTGATCCGCTCCATGCGCAGGCGTGGGAACGCCTCGCACGCTTGCAGGACAAACTCGGGCAAGTCGCCCCAGGTATCGCCCGCCCGACGTTGACCAGCGCCCGTGCCAAACGGCGTGACGTGCTCAAGGTCCTGTCGATCCTGCTGGCGGCGGGCGGGGCGGGCACGCTGGCCTGGAACACCACGCCACTGCCGACGTTGATGGCCGACCAGCGCACCGGCACGGGCGAGCGTCGCCGCCTGCGCCTGGATGACGGCAGTCAGCTGCAACTCAACACCGCCACCGCGGTGGACATCCGCTACAGCGACACCTTGCGAGAAGTGCGTTTGCTCAGCGGGGAAATTCTGATTGAAACGGCGCGTGACGATCTGGCACGGCCCTTCATCGTGCACACGGCCGAAGGCAGCATCCGCGCGTTGGGCACACGGTTTATCGTGCGCTGCGAAGCGGGGCGCACGCAGGTCTGTGTGCAGGAGCATGCCGTCGAGGTGCGCACGGCCCGCCTGACTGGCCGGCCAGTGCGGGTGGACTCAGGTCAGCAACTGAGTTTTGCGCACGACAGCGTCGGCTCCGTGCATCAGGCTAATCCTCAGGCCGATGCCTGGACCCGCGACATGCTGGTGGTCAATGACTGGCGCCTGGGCGATTTCATCCTTGAGTTGCAGCGCTACCGTCCGGGCCATCTGGGGTGTGATCGCGCAGTGGCGGCGTTGCGTATTTCCGGTGCTTTTCACCTCGGCAGCACCGACACCATTCTGGACAACCTGACCTCGACATTGCCCGTACGCATCCGTCGTTTCAGTCGGTATTGGGCAAGTGTGGAAGCGATTGGATGAGGTATCCGAAAAGAATTTTCAGCGAAGGGTTGTTGATTCTGATTCTCGTTCGACTTTGTAGGTAGAGGCGCAACAGTCGCCGCCAATCACTGCCATCGGGCGAAAGGAAACTGCATGACCCCTCGCAATCCCTCTATCCGTTTTTCTGCGTTGAAACTGTCCGCCAAACCCTTGAACCGCGCCGTACATGCCGCATTGCTCGGCATGGCGCTGACGGTTCCTGTCGGTTTCGCGGTGGTGGCGCAACCCGCTTGGGCACAAGCCGACGTCGAAACGCAATTTGACATCCCGGCCGGTTCGCTGTCGTCAGCATTGACCCAATTCGCCTCCACGGCAGGCGTGACGGTTTCGTTCGAGCCAGCCTCTGCCGGTGGTCAGAAAACCGCAGGGCTGCGCGGTCGATACACGGTCGATGCCGGTTTGCGCCAACTGCTCGCCGGCAGCAAATTGCAGGCGGTGCGTCATGACAATGGCAGTTATTCGCTGTTACCGGTGGTGGAGGGCGCGGCGTTGCAACTGGGTGCGACGAGCATTTCCGCGCAGGTTGTCGAGTCGGCCTATGGCCCGGTAGAGGGTTACGTTGCCACCCGCAGCGCCACCGGCACCAAGACCGACACGCCGATTCTGGAAATTCCCCAGGCGATCAACGTGGTCACCGCCGCTCAGGTCGAAACCCAGGGCGCGCGCAACCTGACCCAGGCGCTGCGCTACACGCCGGGCCTGAACACCGGAGGCTTCACCGACCGCAACTCGATTGCCGACGAGATCACCAGCCGTGGCTTCGCACCGACCCCGTTGTACCTCGACGGTGCGTACATTCCTTACGCCGGCAGCCTCGGCGGTGCACCGCAAATCGACCCGTATACCCTGGAACGCATCGAAGTGCTCAAAGGCCCGTCCTCGGTTCTGTACGGGCAGAACCAGCCGGGCGGCCTGATCAACCTGGTCTCCAAGCGCCCGACCAGCGAACAGCGCAGCCAGGTCAAACTCGGCGCGGGCAGCTATAACCGGGTCAACGGTGCCTTTGATACCAGCGGCCCGATCGACGATCAAAAGGCATTCACCTATCGCCTCATCGGTGTCGCGAACAAAGGCAACGAACAGGTCGAGCACACTCACAGCGAACGCATGCTGCTGGCGCCGAGCCTGACCTGGACGCCGAATGACGACACGTCGCTGACCTTGCTGGCGCAGATCCAGCGCGATGACGGGCTCGAAGATTATCAGTCGCTGCCAAGGATCGGTTCGCTTGATCGCGGCCCCACCGGGCAGAAAATCGACCGGGATTTTTTCTCTGGCGACACGCGTTTCAACGACTACAAACGTGATCAGTACGTCTTCGGCTACGACTTCAGCCACAACCTCACCGATGACCTGAAATACCGCTCGACCGCGCGTTACACCGACGTGCGCGACCGCTACAAGGGCCTCTACCTGCGCGCCTTCGCCACCGACGCTGCGGGTGACACTGATTACTCCCGCGTCAGTCGCACCAAGGTCGACTGGCGCCAGCACAACATCGCCTACACCCTCGATAACAACCTGGAATATAAATTCAACACCGGCGCCCTCGAACACACCACGCTGGCGGGTGTGGACTACCGCCATTTCAACCGCAAATACGACGGCCTCAACGCTTACAACGTGACGCCGGTCAACCTCTACGGCAAGAACAACTTCGACACCAGCAGCGCGGTCCCGGTGCTGGATACGAAGTGGGACAACACCCTGCGCCAGACGGGCGTGTACGTGCAGGACCAGATCAAACTGGATCAGTGGATCCTGACCATCGGTGGTCGTGAAGACTGGGCGGAAATCGATAACAAGGACATCCTCGCCCGCACGGTCGCTTCACAGCGCGACCATAAATTCACCGGGCGCGTAGGCCTGACCTACGTCACCGAGTTCGGCCTGGCGCCGTACATCAGCTACTCCGAATCGTTCCTGCCGACCATCGGTACCGAGGCCCCGGAACGCGGCGGCAAGGCTTTCGCGCCGACCGAGGGCGAGCAATACGAAGTGGGTGTGAAATACCAGCCGTTCGACAAGACGCTGATCACCGCATCGGTCTTCCAGGTCAAACAGAAAAACGTGCTGACCGGCGACGACGACTATCCACAGTATCAATCCCAGGACGGCGAAGTGCGTTCACGCGGCGTCGAACTGGAAGTCAAATCCAGCCTCGACAATATCGACGTGCTGGCCGCGGCGACCTATATCGACTCGTTCTACACCAAGAGCACCTACGGCGATGAGGGCAACCGCAACGAAGCACAGTCACCGGTGTCGGCCTCGTTGTGGGCGGATTATCACTTCACCCAAGCGGCACTCAACGGCCTGACCTTTGGTGTGGGTGCACGGTACACCGGGCGCAAATCGGGCGATTCGTCCCACTCGTTCGAGGTGCCGTCGTATGTCGTCTACGACACCACGATCCGTTACGACCTGGGCAAACTGGACCCGAGCCTGCGCGGTTTACAGACCCGCCTGAATGTACAAAACGTGTTCGACCGTGAGTACGTCTCGGACTGCAACTACTCGTTCGGTTGCTACTACGGCCAGGAGCGCGTTGCGTCGGTGGAAATGTCTTACGACTGGTAATCCCTCATTCTGTAGGAGCCGGCTTGCCGGCGATGGCGCGCTCAAATTTTGCATCCGCCTCCCGGCCGCCATCGCTGGCAAGCCAGCTCTTACAGAGAATCTCCATGCGGCAAAGCTCCCTTGTAGGAGCCAGCTTGCTGGCGATAGGGCCGGAACATCCGGCATGGCTGCAAACTGACACGCCACCCCGGTCGCGTCGGCGCGTTATGATAGGCGCGTCCGCCGCCAGAGTCAGAGCAGAGCCACAATGCCCCAGATCACCCACTTCAAAACCCCGTGCCCCGAGCACCTCACCAGCCAGATTCTGCAGATGGTGGTCGACAACCTGACCGACATCAGCATGGTCGCCATCCCGCCGAGCAACCTGTTGTACAACGTGTATCAGTACGCGATCGGCTATGAGGTTCACCTCTATCTGGAGGCGCTGAACGGGGCGAAAGGGGTGGCAGTGGAGTTGCTGGTCGCGACCGATGTGGATGATCCGGAGCAGGTCATCGGCTTCTTGCTGTACCTGCCGATCAAGGACGATCCCGAGGCGTGCGGCGTCGCGTACATGGCGGTGCAGGCCGGTCATCGGCGTCAGGGCGTGGCACGGCGGATGCTGCGGGAAATGGTCGGCCGCTATCCGCATGCCGAGCTGACCTGCGCGGTGGCCAAGGTGCCGTGGTTTGAATCGATGGGCTTTCAGGTGCTGGGCGCGCGCGGTACGCAGGTGTTGATGAACACCCGCGACCATCGCTCTGACGGCTTGATGGGGCTGCTCGACGTGGCGTCGATCTACAGCTCGCTGGAGGTGCGGCAGATTCATACGTACCTGCTGCAAAAACACGGCAAGCGGGCGATGCTCGATGCGGAAAAGCAGCGTGACCGGCATCTGGATCAGTTGACGTACAAGGCCAGTGAGTTTGTTCGCGAGCGGTTGGGCGATGGCCCACGCTGACCGCGCCGCACCCGACCATTCAATCAACTGTCGGAGCGAGCTCGGTGAGGTTCAACAGTTTTGAGGTGTTCGATGAATTCGGGAACACCGCAATCCTGTAGAAGCGCCTTCGCGAGCAAGCCTCAGTGTTACTGCCGGAACACCAACGCCTTCAAGCCGCACTCGACATCCGCATCCGGAAACTCCGGCGGATTCTCCAGCCGTTGCTCGAACCGCAAGCTCGGCGCCTCGCGCATGACGCCATCAATCAGGAAATCCGCACCGAACGCCGGGTCGTTCATGCAGGCCAGCACCGTGCCCTGTGGCGTGAGTAATTCCGGTAACCGACGCAGCACGCGCTGGTAATCCTTGGTCAGCAGAAAACTGCCTTTCTGGAAGGACGGTGGATCGATGATCACCAGATCATAAGGGCCTTTACCGATCACTTTTCCCCAGGACTTGAACAGGTCGTGGCCGAGAAAACTCACCTTGCTCATGTCGTGGCCGTTCAAACGGTGATTATCGCGGCCACGGTTCAGGGCCGGGCTGGACATGTCCAGGTTGACCACATGCTCGGCGCCGCCCTCGATGGCCGCCACGGAAAAACCGCAGGTATAGGCAAACAGGTTCAACACGCGCTTGCCCTCGGCATTGGCGCGCACCCAGTCGCGGCCGTAGCGCATGTCGAGGAACAGCCCGGTGTTCTGCTTGCGGCCCAGGTCCACACGATAACGCAGGCCGCCCTCGGTGATGGTCATGTCATCAATGACTTCCCCGACCAGCCATTCGGTGGTGCTTTGCAGCAGGTAGCGATGTTGCAACGCCAACGTATGCGCGCCGGATGTCGCCCACGCTGGCGATTGGGAGACCTGCAGCAGCCGCTGTTTCAAATCTTCCAGCTGCGCCGCTTCGGGCTCCTTGAACAGCGACACCAACACCACGCCCTGCAGCCAGTCGATCGTCAATTGCTCGAGCCCCGGCCAGCAGCGACCTCGACCGTGGAACAGTCGGCGGGTTTCTGCGGGAGCCGCGGCCAGGGCGGTCAGCAGATGGTCGTGGAGGGTGGTGAGCGCTTCTGAATTCATCGGGTGCTGTCGGTCATTTGAGGGGGCGGCATTTTAACCACAATTACGCCAGCCCTGTGGGGGCAAGCCTGCTCGCGATGGGGGCGTTGAATGTGATGCCCTCATCGCCGGCAAGCCGGTCTCGCTCCTACAGGCTATTGGGGGGAGTTATCACAATTAATTTAACTTTACGTGAGGATTTGGCGATCTGTCGGCTCCCATACTCGGCTCCAACGAATAACAACAACCGCCGGGAGCCGATCATGTCGCCGATACCTGCTTCAGCCCATCCGCGCTGGCTGCGCCTGACCCATTGGCTGAACGCCCTGGCGGTGCTGGTCATGGTCACCAGCGGTTGGCGCATCTACAACGCATCGCCGCTTTACGATTTCAGTTTTCCCAAAGGCATCACGCTGGGTGGCTGGCTCGGCGGGGCGTTGCAATGGCATTTCGCGGCGATGTGGTTCCTCGCCATCAACGGCCTTGTCTACCTGATCATTAACCTCGCCAGCGGTCGTCTCTCTCGCCGCTTTTTCCCGCTGTCGCCCAAAGGTGTTCTGCAGGACCTGTGGGCCGCATTGCGCGGGCGGTTGGGGCATGCCGATCTGAGTCATTACAACCAGGTGCAACGGCTGGCATACCTGTTCGTGATGCTCGATATCACGCTGCTGGTGGTCTCCGGGCTGGTGTTGTGGAAGTCCGTCCAGTTTCCGTTGTTGCGCGAGTTGCTGGGTGGCTACGACGCGGCGCGGCATGTGCATTTCATCGCGATGGCGCTGTTGGTGGCATTTGTTGCGGTGCATCTGGTGATGGTCGCGCTCGTTCCCAAAACGCTGCTGGCCATGATTATCGGTCGCAAGGAGTCCGTATGAAAAAGCCCATGGAAGGTCTGGATGAGTCATCCATTCTGAAAGACGCCCGGAAAATCATTGCGCCGCAGATCGAAGACCGCTCGCGCCGCTCGTTCCTGATGCGTGGGCTGACCCTTGGTGGCGTGGCCATGTTGTCGGGCTGCAATATCACCGACAACGACAGCGTCGAAACCGCGTTGTCCTCCATGTCGCGGTTCAACGATCGGGTACAGGGCTGGCTGTTCAATCCCAATGCCATGGCGCCGACCTATCCGGCGTCGATGATCACCCGGCCGTTTCCGTTCAATGCCTTTTACGGCATCGACGAGGCACCCACCGTTGAGGAAGAAAGTTATCGTCTGGAGGTGACCGGACTGGTCGCCGACAAGCGCAGCTGGCGCCTCGAAGAGCTGCGCGCCATGGCGCAGAACGAACAGATCACCCGGCACATCTGCGTCGAAGGCTGGAGCGCGATCGGGCGTTGGGGCGGCGTGCGCTTCAGCGACTTCCTGAAACGAGTCGGGGCCGACACCGATGCCAAGTATGTCGGCTTCAAATGCGCCGACGATTACTACACCAGCATCGACATGGCCACTGCGCTGCACTCGCAGACCTTGCTGGCGCTGACCTATGACGGCGCGGTGCTGCCGCGCGAATACGGCTTCCCGATGAAGCTGCGCATGCCCACCAAGCTCGGGTACAAGAACCCCAAACACATTCAGGCTATTTTCGTCAGCAACACCTACAGCGGCGGCTACTGGGAAGACCAGGGCTACAACTGGTTCGGTGGCAGTTGACGGCAACTTTACCGCGCAGCTCACGCTGCGTTCATTCGCACCTGTGCTTCAAGGAGTTTCATCATGAAAAAGTTGACCACCGTCGTATTGTCCATGTGCCTCGCCGTAGGCGCCGCCAGCGTGTTTGCCGCCGATACGACAAGCAGTGATGGCATGAGCAAGGACAGCATGAGCAAGGACTCGATGTCCAAAGACGCCATGAAAAAAGACACGATGAAAAAGGATGCGATGTCCAAAGACGCCATGAGCAAGGACGCGATGAAGAAAGACGCTATGTCCAAGGACTCCATGAGCAAGGACACGATGAAAAAGGACGCAATGTCCAAGGATTCCATGAGTAAGGACGGAATGAAAAAAGACGCAATGTCGCAATAGCCCGAACAACCAGCGCCACTGTGGGAGCGAGCCGGTTCGCTCCCACAGGTCAATGCATTTCAGGGTATGACTTCAAGTCATGCCCTCATGACTTTTAATGGTTACAGCCCCAACAACCCCCAGTGTTAAAAAATCGCAAACACAGCTCATCAACAACAAAAAAGAGCGTTTGCACCCATGACTGATTCCCTCCGCCACGTCCTGCGCTCTTCAACCCCCGATCACTGCCACGCGACTTCCTCAGTCTGCGTGCACTTCTGATCATCCAGAAAGTCACTGAAGAGTAACCACCCATGAAAGAACTCGACCTGTACATCGGTGAAGGCTTCGAAGGCCCGGGCGTGAACGCCGCACACATCAACATTCTGATCGGCCCACGCAATGGCCCGGCGGGGCAGGCGTTTGCCAACAGCCTGGCATCGCCAAGCCAGGGCCATTGCCCGTTCATGGTGATCGCTCAGCCGAACATCCCGGTCAAGCCGATGACCCTTTATGTGAACAAGGCCGCGATCAGCAGTGACCTGCACGGCAACGCCACCTGGGGCGCGTCGCAGGCCGGGATCGCCAAAGCTGTGCTTGAAGCGCTGCTCGACGGCACCTTGCCGCCGGAAGCCGAAGACGAGTGGGCCATCGTCACAGCCAACTGGGTCAACCCGGCGTGCGATGACCTCGATGCGGTCTACCTGAACAACTACAACGCCTGCCGCACGGCGATCCGTGCTGCGCTGACCGGCAAACCGGAAACCGCACAACTGGCGGATGTGGTCGATCACATCAGCAACCCTTTCTACACGCCAAAAGCCTGAGGTCCGCGCCATGCAATACATTCGTTTGGGCAACTCCGGCCTTGAAGTCTCGCGCCTGTGCCTGGGGACCATGAACATGGGCACCCCGGATTGGAAGCCGTGGATCTTCGATGAGAAGAAAAGCGAGCCGATCGTCGCGCACGCGCTGAACAACGGCGTGAACTTCATCGACCTCGCGGACTTCTATTCCGCCGGTGTCGGCGAGGAAGTAGTGGGGCGCATCGTCAAGCGCCTGGCCCGCCGCGAAGACCTGGTGATTACCACCAAAGTCGGTTATGGCACCCGCACCGGGATCAACGCCAGCGGACATTCGCGCAAGCACATCATGGACAGCATCGATGCGTCGCTGCAGCGACTGAACATGGATTACGTCGATGTGTTCATGCTGCACTACTTCGACGTGAACACCCCGGTCGAAGAAACCATGAGCGCCATGAACGACATCGTGCGTTCCGGCAAGGCACGTTACATCGGCGTGTCGACCATGCTCACCGGGCAACTGGCGAAAATCCTCATGGCCTGCGAGCGCAACGGTTGGGTCAAGCCGATCAACATGCAGCTGCAACTGAACTGCGCCTACCGCGAAGAAGAGCGCGAGATGATTCCGTTCTGCCGCGACCAGGGTTTGGGCGTCTCCGTATTCAGCCCGTTGGCCCGTGGCTTGCTGACCGGTGATGCGCAGTCGACCCGCAACCAGACCGACTTCTTCACCCAGCAGATGTACAGCGATGAAGCCTCGTTCGAGATCGCGCATTCGGTGCAGCGCGTGGCCCGTGCCCGTGGTGTGTCCAACGCGCAGATCGCCCAGGCCTGGGTCGCCAACCATCCGGGTGTGGATTGCATGCTGGTCGGCGCCGACACCACCGAGCAGTTCGACAGCGCCCTGGCCGCGCTGGAAACCCGACTCGATGCCGACGAGTTGCATGAACTGGAACGCAATTACACCCCGTGCGACGTGATCAACGATTACACCGCCGGCAAACGTATCTTGCGTTCGGCCCGTCCGGGTCTTGAGCGCTTCAACCTGACCGAGGCTGTGGCATGAGCGCGCTGATCCGCAATGGCAATTTCATCGATGGCCAATGGTCCAGCGGCGGCTCGAGCTACCCGGTGTTCAACCCAGCCAACGGTGAGTTGATTACCGACGTGCAAAAGGCTGGCGCCGAAGAAACCAACCGCGCCATCGACGCCGCCAACCGTGCCTTGCCGACCTGGCGCAAGTTGACCGCCAAGGAGCGCAGCCAGAAGCTCAAGCGCTGGAGCGAGCTGATGCTGAGCAACCAGAAGGATCTGGCGACGTTGCTCAGCCGTGAACAGGGCAAGCCGCTGGCCGAAGCCATGGGCGAAGTGGTTTATGCCGCGAGTTTTCTGGAATGGTTCGCCGAAGAAGCCAAGCGCGCTTACGGCGACGTGATTCCGAGCCACAAGGCGGATGCGCGGATCATCGTGGTCAAGGAAGCCATTGGCGTAGTCGCCGCGATCACGCCGTGGAACTTCCCGCTGGCGATGGTCACCCGCAAGGTCGGCCCGGCGCTGGCGGCGGGTTGCACGATGATTCTCAAACCTTCGGAAGAGACGCCGTTGTCGGCGTTCGCCCTGGCGGTGCTGGCCGAGCAGGCGGGCATTCCGGCCGGTGTGTTCAACATCGTTTCCGGTGATGCCGTGGCGATTGGCGGGGCGCTACAAGCCTCGGGCATCGTGCGCAAACTGTCGTTCACCGGTTCCACGCGCACCGGCAAATTGCTGATGCGTCAGGCCGCCGACACCCTGAAAAAAGTCTCGCTGGAACTGGGTGGCAACGCGCCGTTCATTGTTTTCGACGATGCCGATCTGGACGCCGCCGTGAAAGGCGCGATGGCTTCGAAGTTTCGCAACACCGGGCAAACCTGCGTCTGCGTCAACCGCTTCTTCATTCAGGACGGTGTCTACGAGGCCTTCACCGGCAAGCTCGCTGAAGCCGTGGCGGCGATGCGCGTCGGCAGTGCGCTGGACGGAGAAACCGAGCAAGGTCCGCTGATCAACGCGGCGGCGCTGGCCAAGGTTGAACTGCATGTCGGCGATGCGCTGGAGAAGGGCGCCAAGCTGTTGTGCGGCGGTCGTCGCCACGCACTCGGCGGGACTTTTTACCAGCCGACTATCCTCGCCGAAGCCAACAGCGAGATGCTGATTGCCCAGGACGAAACCTTCGGCCCGGTGGCCGCTTGCTTCCGCTTCAAGGATGAAGCCGAGGTGCTGCAAAAGGCCAACGACACGCCATACGGTTTGTCGGCGTATTTCTACAGTCGCGACATTGGCCGCGTGTGGCGCATGGCCGAAGGCCTGGAAGCCGGCATGGTCGGGATCAATGAAGGGATCATTTCCACGGAAGTCGCACCGTTCGGCGGCATCAAGGAATCGGGCCTCGGTCGCGAGGGGTCGAAGTACGGTCTGGAGGACTACCTGGAAATCAAATACCTGTTGATGGGCGGCTTGTAAACGGCGCCACCTTCCATGTGGGAGCGGGCTTGCTCGCGAATACGGTGTGTCAGTTGACATTAATGTGTCTGACGCACCGCATTCGCGAGCAAGCCCGCTCCCACATTTGGATATCGGTGTTTCAGGGATTGCTGACCAGCCCCAACCAGTCCGTAAACAACCGCACTTTCGACAACCCTTGCTTGTCATTCGCCACATCCAGCCAATAGCCATACGGCCCGATCACTTCCACCGGGGTGATCGGCAACAAACTGCCATTGGCCAATTCCTTCTCGATCATCTGCCGGTCAATCACCGCCAGGCCTCCACCTGCCAGTGCGGTGTGAATCACCTGATCCAGCGTGCTGAATTCCAGCCCTTGCGCGGCATCGATATCGTCCCGGCCCATTGCCGCCAACCAGTTCTCCCAGACCTTCAAGCGTTTACCGTCGTGCAGGATGTGCAGCAACGGAAACTGCCGCAAGTCCGGCGGTTGGCCGTTGACAAACAACTCCGGACTGGCCACCGCCATGTGCCGCTCCATCACCAGTAACTGGCTGCTGCATTGGCTGGCCGCTTCAAGGCCGAAGCGGATGTGGCAGTCGATTTCCGCGAGACTGTCGTGGCCGCTTTGGTGGGTCACGCTCAGGCTGATGTCCGGGTAGCGTTGGCAAAAGGTGCGCAGGTGCGCCGACAACCAACGTGTGGCCCAGGTCGGCGGTGCAACGATGCGCAGGCGTTGGCGCAGGTTGGGCACGCGCACGGCTTGCAGGGCGCGTTCGACGTGGTCGAAGGCGTCGCTCAGTTGCGGGGAGAGGGCCAGACCGGTTTCGGTCAGGGACAGGCCTTGTGGAGTGCGGATGAACAGCGCCACGCCGAGGTAGTCTTCGAGCTGCTTGATCTGACGACTCACCGCGCCCTGGGTGACGTTCAATCCCAAGGCTGCCTGGCTGAAACTGCGATGCCGCGCGACCTCTTCGAAGACACGCAGCATGTTGAGCGAGGGCAGTTGACGCATGACAGGAGGGCTCCGCACCGGCCTCGGATGTTGCGTCGGGCCGGCCTGTTGTTTCTGGATGGTTTTGTGGTGCCTATCTGACTATTAGCAAGGGGTTGATGCAAGTGGTGCTTGGGCTGACGTCTTCGCGGGCAAGCCCGCTCCCACAATTGATCTTCAGTGAACACAAATCTGTGTATACCTACAATCCCCTGTGGGAGCGGGCTTGCCCGCGAAGGCGTCCTCACGGACACCAAAAATCCCGAATCAGAAGTAATACCCGATGTTCATGTACAGCTGATTTTCCCAATGATCCGTCCCCCCAGCGCCCAGGCTCTGGGTGTAGCTGCTGCCGCCGATGTACGGGTCATTCTTGCCGTACAGCCACTCAGTCGCGATCCACAGTTTGCTGAAGGAAAACGAGGTGCCGAGGATCATCCGCTGCGAGGTCTTGAACTCGTCGGCGGATTTGTCGAAGGCGCTGTAGTTGGCGTATAGCTTCACGCCGCTGACCAGGTCGAACAAGTATTTGCCGCTGACGTCGTAGCTCAGGTCGGCCACGTACAAATTGCCGCGACTGGCGACGTTGTAGGTGCCGTCGTAACCGCCCAGCGTCACCAGTTCATCGGTGCCGGCGTTGCGCGGCGACATCTGTTGCCGCGCCGCTTGCAGCTGCACGCCCCACGGACCGTTCTTGCCCAGGTAGTGCACGGCCACGGCGTTGCGGCGACCGTCGTTGTCGGTGTCCTTGTTCTCCAGGGTCGAGGTCAGGCCGGAGATCCCGACTTCGGATTTCCACGGCCCCAGGTCCAGGGCCTTGGCCACACGCAGCACCACGGTGTTGCGTTCCTGGTTGTCGCTGCCGTCGCCCACGTAGCTGTCCGCCCCGGACACCACGCTGGAGTAGGTCACGCCTTTGCTGGTGCCTTTGCCTTGCCACGCCGGGCGCAGGTAGTAGCCGGCCTGGACGTTCCAGTCGCCGCTTTGCTGGATGTACTTGGCGCCGACCTGTTGCACATCTTCCAGGCCGATGACGTTGCCCAGGGTTTCGTAGAAGGTGCTGCCGAAGTACGGCTGCAAACCGAACGGCACGGTGTTCAGACCCACCTGCACCTGCTGGTCGGGGTTGAATTTGTAGCCGGCCCACGCGTACTTGGCGAACTGGATATCGCCGTAATTCTTGGTGTACTGGTAAGGGTAGGAGCGTCCGTAGAAACGGTACTGAGCCTCACCGATCCAGGTGTCAGAGTTGTACTTGGCGCTGAGGAACACTGTGTCCAGGCCGAACTTCTGGATGTCGCGGTCCGGGTCATAGTCCCAACGGGCACGCACGGCGCCGCCGAGGTCGAGGTTGTCGGTCACCTGAACCGCCATGGCCGGGGCGGCGAAGGCGCCGAGCAGCGGAATCAAGGCAATGGAATGGATAGCACGAGGGGGGATTGCGCGCATTGTGATACTCCCGATTTTCTGATTATTGTTGGCAACAGCAACCCACACCGCAGCGAACGCTGCGGCTTGGGGAAAGGGTTATTGGCTTAGTTGGCTTAGTTGGCTTGGGGGCGGATCAGCCTCAACGCTGGCTCCGCGACAGGCACCACCGGTATTGCCGAAGCGCCGGGGGCCGCCGCCAGCAAGGTCTGGGTGTAGCTGTTTTGCGGACGCAGCAACACCTGTTCCGCCGTGCCGTATTCCACCACTTCGCCTTGGCGCATCACCGCGATGTAGTCGCTGATCTGCGCCGCCACCCGCAGGTCGTGGGTGATGAACAAAATGCTCAGGTTCAGTCGCTTTTGCAGCTCGGCGAGCAACTCCAGCACTTGTTTCTGCACCGAGACATCGAGCGCCGAGACGCTTTCGTCGGCGATCAGCACTTCAGGCCGCATCGCCAGTGCCCTGGCAATGCCAATGCGTTGGCGCTGACCTCCGGAAAACTGCCGAGGGCTGCGCTTGAGCGCGTCGCGTTTAAGCCCGACCTGCTCCAGAAGGTCGCCGGCCTCTGTCCAGGCATCCTTGGCGGACAGCCCGCGCAATTGCGCGGCGCGGGCGATGATGTCACCGACCCGGTGGCGCGGATTGAGTGAGCCGTAAGGGTCCTGGAAAATCATCTGGATGCGCCGCCGATTGGCCGCCAGTGCCGCGCCGCGCAAGGCGAGGAAATCCGTGTCACCCACCCACACGTGGCCGCTGTCGCTGTCCACCAGCCGAATCGCTGCTTTGACCAGAGTGCTTTTGCCCGAGCCGGACTCGCCGACGATGGCCAGGGTCTTGCCCCGTGGCAGTTGCAGGGAGACATCCCTGAGCGCCGCCACCGAGCGGCCGCCAACGTTGTAGGTTTTGTTCAGGTGTTCGATGCGCAACGCCAGTTCTCCGTCGGCGCTGGGCACATGCAGTTCCGGATGAAGGGCCGGCACGGCGGCGATCAGCTTGCGGGTGTAAGGATGTGCAGGGGCGTTGAGCACTTGGTCGCGCTCGCCAATTTCCACCAGACGCCCACCTTCCATCACCGCGATGCGGTCGGCGATTTCCGCGACGACGCCAAAGTCGTGGGTGATGAACAAGATCCCGTGCTGGCCGCGCCCGCGCAGTTCACGCACCAGTTTCAGGACTTGCGCCTGGGTGGTGACGTCGAGGGCCGTGGTCGGTTCGTCGGCGATCAACAGGTCGGGGTTCATCGCCAGGGCCATGGCAATCACCACCCGTTGGCATTGTCCGCCGGACAGCTGATGGGGAAAACTGTTGGCGATCCGTGGCGGGTCCGGCAAATGGGTTGAGTCGAGCAGCGCGAGCATGCGTTCACGGCGCTCGGCGGCGGGCATCTGCGGGGCATGGATGTCGAAGATTTCCTCGACCTGCTGGCCGATACGGATCGCCGGATTCAACGCGGCCATGGGCTCCTGGAAAATCATCGCGATGCGATTGCCACGCAACTGGCGCAGGGCGTTTTCCGGCAGTCGGCAAATGTCCTCACCGAGAAAATCGATCACGCCTTCGCTGTGGCGCAGGCCTCTGGCGTAGTCGCCCATGATCGCCGCCGAAAGCACTGATTTGCCGGAGCCGGACTCGCCGATCACGCAGAGGATTTCGCCCTTGCGCACGTCAAAGTTGATGCCCTTGACCGCGTGGCTACGATCGGCACCGGCGGGCAATTCAATGGAGAGATTCTCCACCTTCAATACTTGTTGTTGATTCATGCTCAGCTCCTTGCGCCTTTCTGGGCGTGTTCGTCCAGACCGTCCGCCAGCAGGCTCAGGCCCAGCATCAGGGTGGAGATGGCAATGCACGGGAAGATCACCAGGTGCGGGAACGCGATGGCCATGCTGCGGCCTTCGTTGATCATGCCGCCCCAGTCCGGGGTGGGGGGTGGCAGGCCGAGGCCGAGGAAGCCGAGGGCGCCGATCATGATCGCGGTGTAGCCGATGCGCAGGCAGAAATCGACAATCAGCGGCCCGCCGCAGTTGGGCAGGATTTCAACCAGCATGATGCGCAACGAACCTTCGCCCTGGGTGATCGCGCTGAGCACGTAGTCTCGGGAGCGGATGTCGATGGTCAGGGCACGCATGATGCGGAAGATCGCCGGGGCGCTGGTGAAGGTCACGGCGATCAGGATGTTCAGCGCCGAAGCGCCGAGGGCGATGATGATCACGATGTACAGCACCAGCACCGGGAACGACAGCACGGTGTCGGCGACGTACGACAGAAACGCATCGACCTTGCCGTTGAAGTAACCGGCGCACAGGCCCATGGCAATGCCCACACCAAACGCGGTCAGCGTCGCCAGGATCGACCAGAACAACACGGTGCGTGTGCCCCAGATCAGCCGCGAAAGAATGTCCCGGCCAATCATGTCGGTGCCCAGCAGAAAGCTTTGGCCGTTGCCGTCTGCGCTCATCGGCGTCAACAACGGGCTGAAACTTTCCAGCGGATCATGGGGGGCCAGCCAGGGCGCGAACGTGGCGATCAGCACCCAGCCGCCTACCAGCAGCAAACCGAGCAGGGCCAGGGGATGTTTTAACGATTGCAGGAAGCTCATTGGCCACCTCCGCCAAGACTGCGCAGGGTGATGCGCGGGTTGAGCCAGGTGTAGGCCAGGTCGGAAAAGATTTTCGTCGCGCCGACCACTGCGCCGCTGATCATCGCGCAAGCTTCGATCAGGTAAACGTCGTGGTTCAGCGAAGCGGTGTACAGCAACGAGCCGAAGCCTTTGTAGGCGAAGAACACCTCGACCACGATCACGTTCGACAGCAGCCACGGGATGTACAGCATGATCACCGTGATCGGGGCGATGAGTACGTTGCGCAAGGCATGGCGCAGGACAATCCGCGAGGTCGATGCACCTTTGAGGCGAGCGGTGCGGATGTACGGCGCCTGCATGACTTCAACCATCGACGCGCGAGTGATGCGTGCCAGGTAACCGATGCCGAACAGGCACAGCACCATCAGTGGCAGCGCCAGTTCGGCGGCGTTGAAGCCATCGCTCATGCTGCTCACGCCCGGCAGCCAGTTGAGCCAGAACACGAAGATCGCCGAGACGAACACCGCGCTGGCGAAGTCCGGAATCGAGGTGGTGACAATCGACAGGAACGACACCAGACGATCCACCATCGAACCCTGGCGAATGCCGGCCAGAATGCCCAGGGTCAGGGCCACCGGCACCATCACCAACAGGGCCAGCCCGGCGAGGATCAAGGTTTGCCCAAGGTTGGGCAGCAGCAAGTTGATGACCGGTTCGCGAAAGTGCACCGAGGTGCCCCAGTCGCCACTGACAAAATCCTTCAACCACACCAGGTAACGCCACAGGAACGGCTGGTTGTAGCCATGTTCCACCAGCCATGCGGCCCGCTGGTCGGCGGCGGAGTAGGGGCCGAGGACGTTGATGGCGACGTCTTCGATGTTCAGTTCAAGGGCGACAAACACAATCAGCGACACCGACAACAGGGTCGCGATCAGCGCCAGTAATTTGCGTAACAGGAATTCAGCCATGCTTGCAGGCTCCGACTAATCAAGGGATGCCGGCCCGCCGCACCGGTCGGTGGGCGGGCACGTTTGGGGCTGCGCGTCAGGCGCTCAACCAGACTTCATCCATTGGGTAGAAGTCCGAAGGGTGCACCTTGAACCCTTGGACCTTCTTGCTGGTGGCGGTGAATTTGTCACCCCAGAACGGCTGCACCATTACTGCTGCGTCCTGCAGAATGCGCTCGACATCCTGCATCGCCAGGGCCCGTTGTTTCGGATCAATGATGCCCATAGCCTTGTCCAGCGCGGCATCGAAGGCCGGGTCGCTGTAGTGGCTTTCGTTCCAGGCCGCGCCGCTGCGGTAGGCCAGTTCCAGGGACATCACCCCCAGCGGACGGTGCGCCCAATAGGTCAGGCTGAACGCCGCTTTGTCCCAGATTGGCCAGTATTGGGTGGCTGGAATGACTTTGAGGTTGATGCGAATGCCCGCCTCCAGGCAGTTCTGTTGCAGGATTTGCGCGCAGTCCTGTTCGTAGCGGCCCTGGGTGTTGCCGACAATCAGGTCGATGTCGATGCCATTCGGATAACCGGCGTCGGCCAGCAGTTTTTTCGCCCCGGCGACATCTCGCTCGCGCTTGGGCAGCGGCGAGTATTCCGGGTGGGATGGCGCGACGTGGTGGTCTTCGCCCAGGGTGCCCATGCCGCGATAGGCGATTTTCAGCATCTGCGCATTGTCGGCGCAGAGCACCACGGCTTTGCGAATCCGCACGTCATCGAACGGTTTCTGGTCGCTGGCCATGCGCATGACCACGGTTTGCGCCGACTTGCAACTGAGCAACTGCGCGCCCGGCAAGCGCTTGGCCAGGTCCAGTTCGGCCACAGTCACGCGATACAGCACGTCCACTTGCCCGGCCTGCAACGCCGCGAGATGGGTGGAAATGTCGGTGCCCATGTCAACGTAGCGCAGTTCATCGAGGTTGGCCGGTTTGCGCCAGTAATCAGCACGTTTGGCGAAGGTTGCTTGCTTGTTCACGGCAAACGACACCAGCTTGAACGGCCCGGTGCCAATCGGGTTTTTCGCCCAGTCGTCACCGTTTTTGAAACTGCGGTGAACCAGGGTGCAGGTGAAGGCGCTGAGCATTTCCGGGATGGCCAGAATCGGCCGTTTGAGCACCAGGCGGAACTGGTACGGGCTGACCTTTTCGAAAGCTGCGATGTCCTGGAACGCGGTGCGATTGACCGACTTGGAATCGGCGGCGATCCAGCGCTGGATGTTGTGCTCGACATCGTCGCTGGTGAACTCGTCGCCGTTGCTCCACTTGACGCCCTGGCGCAGGTTGAAGGTCCAGACCTTGAGGTCTTCGGACGGGCTCCAGCTCTCGGCCAGGTAAGGGTGGGTGATGTTGTCGGCGTCCACCCAGGTCAAAAATTCCAGGGAGTTGCGCAGCAGGTTCGAGGCTTCGATCCAGGTGATCAGCATCGGGTCCTGGATTTCCTGGATGGCGCAGGCAAAGCGCAGGCTGCCACCCTGACGCGGCGGTTGTTGTTCGGCGGCGAACGCCGAATCGCCGAGCAGCGCCGAGCCCATGAAGGTGCTGGCGCTGGCCACGGTGACGCCCAACAGGGCGGCGGTGCGCAGAAATTGTCGACGGTTGATCTGACCATTCTTGACCTGTGAGCACAGGTCGTCGACGGCAGGGTGCGGCGCGGTGCCGTCCAGTGTCATCAGCTCGTTCATAAAGCCTCTCCGATACGTAGCAAAGTGCGTTTTTCGACTGGCCGCGGGCGTGGCTGGCGGCCTGGAATTCAGCGGATCAAGTCAGCGAAATGCTCAGCGGCAAGCACCGTGCAGGCGCAGGCGAGGTGGCCGGGAAGCCGGCGGCACAGGCGATTGGGAGGTGTTCGGGAGGGCGCAGGTGGGGAAGGGCATGGGGCAGCTCTCATGTTGTTTTTATTAGAGATGGCTGCAGTTTTGTCATCCGGGCAAAGATCGACAAACGATAAAATCACTGGCGAAACGTTCGATAAACGCATGTTACTGACGGCCCTCGCGGCGGGCCGTTGAAATAGACCGCTCGGCCTGCGTGGCGTGGGTGACAATCGAGCGACAAAATTCCCGAATGGAGCCCTTGTTTTTTCAGCACAAGGTAAAGAGCGAGGCTCCGGCGGATAGGCGTGGATTGTCCTACACAACACAAAAATGCATGTTACTCGGGAAATTTCCGACAAGGCGTGGGATGCTTAATGCCTCGTCAGCCTTCCACGAGTGCCTTTCATGAAACGCAAAATGCCTGGTCTGAATGCCCTCAAAGCCTTCGAAGTGGCCGGCAGCACCGGCAGCTTCACCCGGGCCGCCGAGTTGCTCAATGTCACCCAGAGCGCCGTGAGCCGGCAGGTGCGTCAACTCGAAGAGCAGTTGGGCGAAAATCTGCTGGAGCGGCGCCATCATCACCTCGACCTGACCAGCGCCGGGCGGGTGCTGTTGCGGGCGTTGCACCAGTCGTTCGACAAGATCGAGTTGACGGTGCGCAGCATCCAGCAGAAAACCCATTCCAATCGCCTGCACATCAACGCACCGCCGACCTTCACCAACCGCTGGTTGATGCCGCGCCTGGGACGGCTGCGCGAGAAGCATCCGGAACTGGAATTGAGCATCACCACACGCTTGCAGGACAGTCTCGCGGAAACCAGCACCCTGGATTGCGCGATCCGCTTTGGCGACGGTGAATGGGATGGGCTGGACAGTTCGCTGTTGATCCAGGAACGGCACATCGCGGTGTGCGCGCCAACCTTGTATGCGCGGGAGTGGAGCGAGCAGGGCATCGACCTCAATCGCCTGACCTTGCTGCACGTACTGGCCCGGGAAGACCAGCGTTACCTGACCTGGAAACACTGGCTGGACGCTGCGCGCATCACCGGCGTCGATACCCAGGGCGGCTACGAATTCGACCTGCTGGACCTGGCGATCCGCGCGGCCGTCGACGGCTTGGGCATCACCATCGCCGATTGGCACATGGTCGCCCCGGAGCTGGCCAGCGGGCAGTTGACCCAGGTGCTCAACGTGCATGTCGAAGGGCATCAATCCTATTGGCTGGTGACCCGGCCGGAGCAGACACTGATGCCCCAGTTGCAGGTGTTCAGTCAGTGGTTGCAGGAAGAAATCTGGTTGGCGCAACGGCAGCTCGAGCCCTCAACCGCCGCCATCTAATTAACGCCGCGCCCCGTTAGGAGCCGGCTTGCCGGCGATGCGGACGGTGCGGTGTGTCAGACACTACGCCTTCGCTGGCAAGCCAGCTCCTACAAGGGGCGGCAGTGATTTTACGGTTAACCTGCATTTTTCGAATGTTACATCGCTCAATAAATCGTTTGTTCAACGCGGTTCAGATGCCAAGACTGCAAGCACTGGATAAAAACAACGATGGGCGATGCACATGCGACTCGAGCGAAATTTTGTTAACGGCCACTTCATTGAACCTGCCAGCGAAGCGCTGATCGCGGTGTACAACCCTGCGACCGAGGCACTGCTCGGCCATGTCTCGGCGGCCACTGCCGATGAGGCCACGGTCGCCGTCGAAGCGGCCGCCGCCGCCCAGAAAGTCTGGGGCAAACTCACCAGCATCGAACGCGCTGAACACCTGCGTTCGTTTGCCGATGCGCTCGATGCCTGTGCCGAGCACATTGGTAAAGCGTTGGCCGCCGAATCCGGCAAGAGCGTCGCCGACGCCAGTAACGAAGCCCGTTACGCGGCGCAGATCACCCGCTATCACGCCGAATGGGCGCGCCGCATCGAAGGCGAGATCATCCCCAGCGACTCCCCCAACGAAAACCTCTTTCTGCACCGTGAGCCAATCGGCGTGGTCGCCTGCCTGATTCCGTTCAACTACCCCGTCTACACCTTATTGCGCAAAATCGCCCCGGCGCTGATTGCCGGCAATACCGTGGTGGTGCGTCCGAGCAACAACACCCCGACCTCGGCGTTCGAAATCGCCAAAGCCGTGCAGCAATCCGGTTTGCCGGCCGGCGTGGTCAACATCCTGACCATGGATCACGCCACCGCTGCCGCTGTTTGCACGCACAAGGCCGTCGGTTTGATCACCCTGACCGGCAGCGTCAATGCCGGGCGTATCGTGCTCGACTACTGCAAGAGCAACATCGCCAAGCCGTCGCTGGAACTGGGTGGCAAGACCCCGGCAATCATCGAGGCCGATGCCGATCTTGAAGCCGCCGCCACCGCGATAGTTGCCTCCAAGACCACGCACTGCGGCCAGTTGTGCACGGCGGTGGAGCGGGTCTATGTTCAGGAAAGCGTTTACGAAAAATTCCTCGCCCTGCTCAAAGCCAAACTCAGCGCTGTGAAGTTCGGCGACCGGGCCACCGATGGCGGCCTGATGGGGCCGTTGGTCAACGCCAGTTCGCAGCAGAACATCCATGCCATGGTCGAGCGCGCCGTCGCCGACGGTGCTGTACTGGAAACAGGCGGTTTTATCCCGCAGGGCAGCGGTCATTTCTACCCGCCAACCCTGCTCAGTGGCTGCCGCCAGGACATGGAAATCATCCAGGAAGAGATCTTTGGCCCGGTGCTGCCGGTGCTCAAATACCGCGACATCGACGAAGCGCTGGCCATGGCCAACGACCATCAGTTCGGTCTGTCCTCGGTGCTGTACACCGAGAATTACCGCACCACGATGAAAGTCGCCAACGCCATCGAGGCCGGCGAGTTGTACGTCAATCGCACCCCGGCGGACCCGTATCAGGGCTTCCACGCCGGCTGGAAACGCTCGGGCCTGGGCGGCGATGACGGCAAGCACGGCATGCTCGAATTCACCCAGACCCGTCTGGTGGTCATGAAATATTGATCCACCCGCAACACGCTTCATGCTCCACCTATAAAAACAATTATCAGGGGTGCCCGTACCATCGGGTTGCCCGAGGTCTCTTAGATGTCCAAGCATGCATCCACTGCTGCCGCTGTTCAGGGTTCGAACGCGGGTTCAAAAAGCCACAGTGACAAGGGAAGTCGCTACGTCCAACTGATGCTTCTGGTGCTGGCCGCCGGTGCGATCTACCCCATCCTGTACCTGCGTCAGGTCTACCAGACCACCATGCTCGAAGTGTTCCAGATCAACCACAGCGAGCTGGGTTATCTGTACTCGATGCTCGGTACGATTTTCCTTCTGAGTTATTTGCCGAGCGGCTGGCTGGCCGACCGTATCGCCCCGCGTTTTCTGATTTTCTTCTCGCTGGTCGCCACCGGGGCGTTGGGCCTGTGGTATTCCACCGCGCCGTCGATGACCGGGCTGATGATCATCTTCGGTTGCTGGGGCCTGACCACCGGCCTGACGTTCTGGGCCTCGGTGCTCAAACGCGTGAAGATGATTGCCCATCACACTGAGCAAGGCCGCTTCTTCGGCGTCCTCGATGGCGGACGCGGACTGGTCGAAGCGTTGCTGGCGACCGTGGCGCTGGGGCTGTTTGCCTTCGCCACCGAAACCCACGGCGAGTCGGCGGCGCAAGGTTTCAAGCACGTGGTTTACCTGTATGCCTTCACCTGTATCGCCATCGGTTGTGTGCTGGTGTTGATCAAGGACCCGAAGTCGATGGATGACACGGCGTCGGTGGAGAAGGGCAAGTACAACCTGCTCAGCGACCTGGCCACGCTGGTGAAAATCCCTGAGCTGTGGCTGGTGACGGCCATCGTGTTCTGCGGTTATCACATCTTCTGGGCCACCTACAGCTTCTCCGATTACCTGCAGGGCGGCGGCATGACGGCGGTCATGGCCGGCACCATCACCACCATCAAATTGTGGATGCGCCCGATTGGCGGGATTGGCGGTGGTTGGCTCGGTGACAAGTTCTCGAACATTTCGGTGCTGATCGTGGCGCTGTTCCTCGCGACGTTGGCGATGGTCGGCCTGATCGTGTTCCCGGCGCTCAACAGCATGGGCCTGCTGATCGGCACGGTGATCTTTATCGGCCTGATGACCTACGCCATTCGCGGTTTGTACTGGGCGATCCTCGACACCTGCAACATTCCGCTGCGCATTACCGGCCTGGCGATTGGGATTGTCTCGGTGGTCGGTTACTTGCCCGATGCCTTTATTCCCTTGATCAACGGCTACCTCACCGAGCATTTCCCCGGTGCCTTTGGTTACAAGCTGTATTTCGGCTACATCGCCTTCGTCGGCCTGCTTGGAACCCTCGCGGCCCTGACCCTGCGCGCGCGTATCAATCGTCAATCTTTGAACAAGACAGGTGCCTGAGATGAAAATCGTCGCCCTTGAAACCCACATCGTTGCTGTACCGCCACCGCACATCGGCGGCATGTACTGGCTGTTCGTCAAGCTCAAGACCGATTGCGGCATCGAAGGCGTGGGCGAGATCTACGCCGCGACCTTCGGCCCGAAAGCCATGCTGCCGATCATCGAAGACGTGTTCGAACGCTACCTGCTCAACCACGACCCGCACCACATCGAACGCTTCTTCCGTCAGGCCTATTCGAGTGGTTTCACCCAGCGTCCGG
Organism: Pseudomonas sp. O230; assembly: GCF_045447035.1. Lineage (NCBI taxonomy): Bacteria > Pseudomonadati > Pseudomonadota > Gammaproteobacteria > Pseudomonadales > Pseudomonadaceae > Pseudomonas > Pseudomonas sp. O230. Next base: position 45,885 of record NZ_JBJGXN010000016.1, read on the forward strand.
ACCTGACCATGATGGGCGTGGTCAGCGGCCTGGAGATGGCCTGCTGGGACATCATCGGCAAAGCGGCGAACAAGCCGGTTTACGAATTGCTCGGCGGCAAGGTCAACGAACGCCTGCGTTCCTACACCTATTTGTACCCGGTCAACAGCAAGGGCGAGTACGACTACGATGACCCGGACCTGGCGGCCGAGTGCGCCATCGAGAACATGAACAAAGGCTTCACCGCCGTGAAGTTCGACCCGGCCGGACCGTACACAGCGTATTCCGGGCACCAGATTTCCCTGGAAGTGCTGGAACGTTGCGAAACCTTCTGCCGCAAGATCCGCGAAGCGGTGGGCGACAAGTGTGATTTGCTGTTTGGCACGCACGGGCAGATGGTGCCGTCGTCGGCGATTCGCCTGGCCAAACGCCTGGAGAAATACGATCCGTTGTGGTTCGAAGAACCAGTGCCGCCGGGTCAGGAAGAGGCCATGGCGCAAGTCGCGGCCAAGACCAGCATCCCGATTGCTACCGGCGAACGGCTGACCACCAAGTACGAATTTTTCAAATTACTGCAGGCTGGCGGCGCGTCGATTCTGCAAATGAACGTCGCCCGTTGCGGTGGTCTGCTGGAGGCGAAAAAAATCGCCAGCATGGCCGAGGCTTATTACGCGCAGATCGCGCCGCATCTCTACAACGGGCCGATTGGCGCGGCGGCGAGTTTCCAATTGGCCACCTGCACGCCGAATTTCCTGATCCAGGAAAGCATCATGACCTGGGGCGGTTTCCATGCCGAAGTCCTGACCAAGCCGCTGCAATGGGAGGACGGCTACATCATTCCGTCCACCGAACCGGGTCTGGGCGTGGAGCTGAACATGGACGTGGTGCGCCGGCATTCGCCGTACACCGGCGAGCGGCTGCACCTGCAAATGGCGCCGACGCCGGTAGATGTCAAAGACACATCGCCAGCCCGAGGCTGACAGGATTGACCGCCGATGCCTGATATGGCGCAAATCCCCTGTGGGAGCGGGCTTGCTCGCGAAGGCGTAGTGTCAGTCGACACTGATGTTGCCTGACCCGCCGCCTTCGCGAGCAAGCCCGCTCCCACAGGTTTTGCGCCACACCTGCCGGGCGGTTTTTTTGTACAACGACTTACGCGGTATCCGTGCATGACTTACGACTACATCATCGCTGGCGCTGGCGCCGCAGGCTGCATCCTTGCCAATCGGCTCTCGGCCTCGGGGAAATACTCGGTGTTGCTGCTGGAAGCGGGCGGCAAGGACAGTTCCCTGTGGTTCAAGATCCCGGTCGGCTTCGCCAAAATGTATTACAACCCGACTTTCAACTGGATGTACTACAGCCAGCCGCAGAAGCAGCTGGGCAACCGCGAAATCTATGCCCCGCGTGGCAAGGTCCAGGGCGGTTCGGGTTCGATCAACGCGATGATCTACGTACGCGGCCAGGCCCATGACTTTGACGATTGGGCGGCCAACGGTAACGAAGGGTGGGGCTTCAAGGATGTGCTGCCGTACTTCCGCAAACTGGAAAACCATCCGCTGGGTGACAGCGAATACCACGGTGGCAGCGGCCCGATCAGCATCACGCCGATGAAAGGCCAGACCCATCCGATCTGCGACGTGTTCCTCAAGGGTTGCGACGAGCTCGGCTACCCGCACAGTGACGACTTCAACGGGCCGAAATTCGAAGGCTCGGGAATCTACGACGTCAACACGCGCAACGGCCAGCGTTGTTCCAGTAGCTTCGCGCATTTGCACCCGGCATTGAGCCGGCCGAACCTGACGGTCGAGCATTACGCGCTGGTGGATCGGGTGCTGTTCGATAACGACCGCGCGACCGGCATTTCCATTACCCAGCACGGCGTGGCGCGAACCTTCATCGCCAACAAGGAAGTGATCCTGTGTGCCGGTGCCGTGGACACGCCGAAGATCCTGCAACTGTCCGGTGTCGCGGATCAGGCGCTGTTGGCCAGGCACAATATCCCGTTGGTCAAACACCTGCCGGCGGTGGGGCAGAACCTGCAAGACCACTTGTGCGCCAGTTACTACTACAAGGCCAACATCGAGACGCTCAATGATCAACTGAGCTCGCTGTTCGGTCAGTTCAAGCTGGGCCTCAAATACTTGTTCACCCGCAAGGGCGCACTGGCCATGAGCGTCAATCAGGCCGGCGGATTCTTCCGGGGCAACGAGCAGCAGGCCAACCCGAATCTGCAGTTGTACTTCAATCCGCTGTCGTACCAGATCCCGAAAAACAACAAGGCCAGCCTCAAGCCCGAGCCGTATTCGGGTTTCCTGCTGTGCTTCAATCCGTGCCGGCCGACCAGTCGCGGACACATTGAGATCGCTTCGAAAAATCCGCGTGACGCGGCATTGATCGATCCGAATTACCTGAGCACGCAAAAGGACATCGACGAGGTCATTCAGGGCAGCCGCCTGATGCGCAAGATCATGCAGGCGCCCGCGCTGAAAAATATCACCGTGGAAGAAGTGCTGCCGGGACCGGTCGTCGAGACCGACGAACAGATGCTGCAGTATTTCCGCGAAAACAGCGGTTCGATTTATCACCTGTGCGGTTCCTGCGCGATGGGCGCGGACGACCAGCAGACGGTGGTGGACAAGCGGTTGAAGGTGCATGGTCTTGAGGGATTGCGCATTGTCGATGCGTCCATCTTCCCTAACGTGACGTCGGGCAATACCCACGCCGCGGTGTTGATGGTGGCGGAGAAGGGCGCCGATCTGATTCTGCAGGACGCCTGACTTTTCACTGGCCTGTATCAAAAATGAATTTCCACGGAGTCCGTTGCTCATACCTGTAAGCAGCGGAGTTCAGCCCGCGAAATCATTAGGCATTCAGGGAGTGGCGAAGTCATGTGTCCAGTATCGACGGCGGGCGAGCAACTTACTGGCGGGTTGATTCTTGTGGTTGAAGACGACCCGCTGATCCTGGAGTTTCTTTGCGAGATCCTCCAGGAGGAGGGTTTTGTCGTTGAACCGCAGATCAGCGCGGATGCTGCCGCGGGTTACCTGGAGCAGCACGCAGATAAAGTCGCGTTGCTGCTGACGGACATCACCATGCCCGGCAAACTCAATGGCGCCGACTTGGCCAATCAGTTCGGCGACCGCTGGCCGGACAAGCCGATCATGATCATGTCCGGCTTCGAAACGCCGGAAACGTCCGGGGTGAGGCATGAGGTTTCGTTCATCAAGAAACCGTGGGCGCTGGGGCAGTTGCTCGATTGCGTGGAAGGTGCGTTGAAGTCGAAGTCAGTTGGCTGAAACACTACGCGGTGCTTGAGCTTCGCCAACTCGCAAGTGCTACATTGCTCGGCAAAACCCGCCCGGCTCTTGCAAAAGGACACTCATCCTTGTCAGCTCAACCATCGGTTTTCAACAAGCCTTATCGCGCTTTTCTGTTTGATATGGACGGTACCGTCCTCAATTCCATCGCCGCCGCCGAGCGCATCTGGACTACCTGGGCCTTGCGCCACGGCGTGGATGTCGAGTCTTTTCTGCCGACCATTCACGGCGCCCGAGCCATCGACACCGTCAACCGCCAGGCATTGCCGGGTGTCGATGCCGAGGCTGAAGCCGCGTGGATTACCCAAGCGGAAATCGATGATGTCGAGGGGATTGTCGAAGTGGGCAGGGCGGCGGATTTCCTGACGTCGCTGCCGGCCAACCAATGGGCGATCGTGACCTCTGCGCCCAAGGCGCTGGCGCTGCGCCGGATGGCAGCGGCGGGAATTCCCGAGCCTGCGGTGATGGTCACGGCGGAAGACGTCAGCGCCGGCAAACCCGATCCTGCGGGGTATCGATTGGCGGCCCGACGGTTAGGTGTTGAGGTGACCGATTGCCTGATCTTCGAAGACGCCACCGTCGGCATTCTCGCAGCGCAAGCGGCGGGGGCAGACCTTTTGATCATTACCTCGACTCACGATCATCCGATCGAGACGCCGCATGCGACGATGGCCGATTATGACTCGGTCACCGTCCAGCTCGACCCCGACGGCCAGCTTCGCCTGCTTGCTTCGTAACAACACATCCCCCTGTAGGAGCCGGCTTGCCGGCGATGGTGGGTCAGCCATATCGATGTCGACTGATACACCATCGCTGGCAAGCCGGAACGCCGCACCGCAGCTCCTACACGGGCCGAGGCGTTAATAAACACCGGGAATCAACCGCCAGCTACGGCTGCAATACGCCTCATATTCACTGCCGAACTGCGCCCGCAACAGCGCTTCTTCAGCGTCGATGCGGGCGATCAACGGGATCACCGTCAGCGCGGCCAGCAACAGGCCAACGCCGGAACGGAACGCCAGCGCCCAACCCACGGCAATGACCAACATCCCCAAATAGCTGGGGTTGCGCAAACGGCGGTAAATCCCCTCCGTCACGAGGCGATGCCCCGGCTGAATCGCCACCAGCCCGCTGAAGCGCTTGCCCAGCACAAACACCGGCCACAGGCGCAACGCGCCGCCGACGACGAACACCCATGCCCCGAACCAACGCACGCCTTCGCCGCCGAAGGTCCAGAAGCCGACCCGATCGGTGTAGGGCGGTAGAAATCCGCTCACTATTCCGATCACCCCGAAGGCCGGCAGCACCCAACGATTGTTCCGGTCCTCACGTTCGCCGGAGCTGAGGTTGACCTCGGTGAACAGCGCAGCGACCGTCATCAGCAGCGTCGCCAACACAACGACCACCAGCGCCCCATGAGCGAAAAACGCCGACCACCCGCCCAACCCCCACACGGCGAGCCCGAGGTAGGCGAGGGTGCCGACGATGGCGAAAAACGCCAATTTGGCCGAGATTTTCATAAACACCCCACCGACTCAGTGCACCTACACATCAGTGTAGGCGCTGCGGTGCGACGTTCCGATTTGCCAGTGATGGCGTCGGCAAAATCGCCATCGCCAGCAAGCTGACTCCTACAAATGCCGGGTGTTGCCTGCGACCTTGTAGGAGCTGGCTTGCCGGCGATAGCGTCGGTGAGATCGCGATCGCCAGCAAGCTGACTCCTACAAATGCCGGGTGTTGCCTGCGACCTTGTAGGAGCTGGCTTGCCGGCGATAGCGTCGGTGAGATCGCCATCGCCAGCAAGCTGACTCCTACAGGATCTCGGCTCGGGCACTGCGGCGAATCACTTGTGGCGGTTGGCCGAAGGCTCTGAGGAAGGCTTCACGCATGCGCCGGCGATCAGTGAAGCCGGTCTCGGTGGCGATCTGATCGAGGGTCAACCGCCCGCGTTCGAGCATTTGCCGAGCCGCTTCCAGGCGCAGGTTTTCGATGGCTTTGGCGGGAGACTGCCCGGTTTCGGCGCGAAACGCGCGGCTGAACTGGCGCGGGCTGAGGCTCGCCACGTTCGCCAGGTGTTCCACCGACAACGTTTCGGCAAGGTGTTCTCGGGCGTAGCCGAGCACGGTCTGGATGCGGTCGGATTTCGGTTCCAGTTCCAGCAGCGCCGAATGCTGGGACTGGCCCCCCGCGCGCCGGTGGTACATCACCAGTTTCTGCGCCACGGCGCGGGCAAGTTCGGCGCCGTGATCCTTTTCGACCATGGCCAGCGCGAGGTCGATGCCGGCAGTCATCCCGGCAGACGTCCAGATCGAACCGTCGACCACGTAGATGCGATCCTCTTCCACTTTGATCGACGGAAACCGCGCCTGCAGCTCCCGTGCGTAGGCCCAATGCGTGGTCGCCCGCCGTCCTTCAAGCAAACCTGCCTGAGCCAACACGAAGGCGCCGGAACAGATCGACGCCGTACGTCGCGCGGTCTTGATGCTGGCCCGCAGGTAATTCAACACGCCTTCGGGCGCCTGCTCGAGAATGGCATCGCCGCCGACCACGATCACCGTGTCGAACACCCGCTCATCGAAGGCCTCGGTGCCCACGCTCAAACCACCGGAGGCGCGCAAGGCACGGCCGGCTTCGGACACCACGCTTACCTCGTACAGCGTCTCGCCCGCGCTGAAGTTGGCGTACTCGAACACCGGCATCGCCGCCAGCGCCATGGACTGGAAGCCTTCAAACACCACAAACGCCACGGAAGTCATTGCCAGACCCTCAAAAGAACGTGTCCTGAAAACGTACTTTAAACGTCATTTGAGACAAGCGTCAGTCAACTTATAACTGTTCACACCCGGCGAACACCTCGCCTCATTGTGAAGGAAATTGAACATGGCTCTCTCGTCCAAAGGCACCGCCCTGATCACGGGCGCTTCTTCCGGTATCGGCGCGGTCTACGCCGACCGTCTCGCCCGTCAGGGCTATGACTTGATTCTGGTCGCCCGCAGCCAGGCCAAACTGAACGCGCTGGCCAATCACCTGAGCAACGAAACCGGCCGCGCCGTGGAAGTGGTCGCCGCCGACCTTAAAGACCAGGCCGATCTGCGCCGGGTTGAAGGCATTCTGCGAACTGACGCCAGCATTACCTTGTTGGTCAACAACGCCGGGGTCGGCGCTGTCATGCCGCTGTTGGGCAGCCCGGTGGATGACATGGAAGACATGATCACCCTCAACATCACCGCGCTGATGCGCCTGGCCTACGCGGTGGCACCCGGATTTGTCGCCCGTGGCACCGGAACCGTGATCAACATTTCCTCGATCGTCGCGATTGCACCGGAAATACTTAACGGCGTGTACGGTGGGACCAAGGCATTTGTGTTGGGCCTGAGCCAATCGCTGCACCACGAATTGGCGGATAAAGGCATTCGTATTCAGGCCGTACTGCCCGGTGCCACCGCGACTGACTTCTGGAGCGAGGCGGGCAACCCGGTGGAAAACCTGCCAAAGGAAATCGTGATGTCCGCTGAAGACATGGTCGATGCCGCGCTGGTGGGGCTTGCGAGTGGTGAAGTGGTGACCATTCCGGGTTTGCACGATGGCGAGCAGTGGGATCGTTACGAAGCTCAGCGCAAAACCCTTTCTGGATTGTTCGGCAACTCCATGGCGGCGCCGCGTTATCGTTGAGGCCGAAAAAAGATCGCCACCTCGCTGCGCTCGACAGTGCCTACAGTTGGACGTAAATCCTTGTAGGAGCTGTCGAGCGTAGCGAGGTGGCGATTTTTGATCTTCCAGCCGCTGCGCTTGCCGGTGCCAATCGGCCGCCGTTATTGCCCGGACTGAACCAGAATGGCTCTGGCCAGGTCTTCATCGCTGGCATCTAGCCCGGGATTGTCCTGACGAATCTGCTTGATGACCGATTCCAGATACACGCCACGAATCGCACCGCCACTGGCCACGAAGCTGGAGGCGTCATCCCGGGCGGGGATCATGAGTTTATGGTCCTTGAACGTCGAGTACAGCGAAGCGGAAACCCCGGCCGAGGTGGCCACATCGCCCGCATCCACTTTCGCGAAAGCCGAGCCGAAGGGTAAGCACAACACAAGGGATGAGATGATGATCAGACGGCGCATGACGGTGTCCTCCGAAAGCGTGAAGCGTAAAGGAAGTACCACATAAATTAGGATGCGCGGTGACCGTCAGGAGTTCCTTGCCGCACACACAATCACTTCAACCAGTAATCCTGGATCTGCCAGTTTCGCCTCGCCGCACGCACGCACGGGCCGGTGCGTGGCCGGCCTGCTGCCTGAAAACAGAGCGGCAGGGTTCCTCCTCCAGTTGGGCAGAACTAAGCGCTCGTGTTGATCGCTCATTTTTTGTCTGCGCGGCGCCTCGTTTGCACGCGTGATAATCGGGTGTCCTGACAGGGCCAACTCTGCTGCTGGATGGCGGTGTTGCACCGGTACGTTTTGAGCGACCGATGATCAGCGTTTGCGCTGCCTCGCGTTATGAGGACTATGCTTGGCAGTGCGCCCATTGCAATGGGAGACCTCTGATGATCAACGTACGCACTGCCCGCCTGCTCGCCGATTACAAACGCTGGGCCGATCAGCGCCTCTTCGACAGCCTCGCTGATTTGCCGCCGGGTGAGGTCAACAAAGAGCGGGTCTCGGTGTTCAAGAACATGATTGGCACGCTGAACCACATCTACGTGGTGGACTGCATCTGGCAGGCCCACCTCGAAGGTCGGGGACACGGCTTCAAGACTTCACACGATCTGCTGCATCCTGGCCTCGCCGATCTGCGCCTGGCGCAAAAAGACATCGATCACTGGTACTGCCACTGGAGTGAGCGGCAGACCGAGGCCTCGCTGGATAAACCCGTCGAGTTCACGTTTGTCTCAGGCGAAAGCGGGACCATGAGCGCCGGCGCGATGCTGCTGCACGTGGTCAACCACGCCAGTTATCACCGTGGCTGGGTGATTCAGATGTATTTCGACATTCCGGCCATGCCGCCGATGACGGACCTGCCGATCTTCCTGCGCGAGACCGATCCGAATTTCAACGCGCTCAACCCCCCGGAAGTGGCGCCGACATGTGTTGGGCAATTCGCGCGCGCAACCAACGTTCTGCCGGATCGTTATCGTTGACTCCGTTCCAGACCATCGACAGTTCGGACAGGTTGATGTCAAACGGTGGGTCGTCGGCGCGCAACTGGCTGCTGCCTTCGATCAGCGCGCACGCGGCGTAATCCGGCACCGTGGCGAGCATGTCGGTGCCGGCCAACAAGACCCGCAGCCCGGCGAACTGCGGCACCGCGAGCACCACGCGGCGGGAACGGCCGATGCGCGCCAGGTCATTGTCGATGGCCCCGGTCAGGTCACCGGAAAACGACACCAGCGCGTGCGGCCGCTCGCAGTAATCATCCAGCGTCAGGGCGCCGGGGCGATTGTCGCCGCGCAGGATCTTCACGCTGAGGTCGCGCAGCTTTTTGCGCTTGGCGTTGGCCGGCAATTCGGTGGTGTAGCTGATCCCGACGGAAATCTCACCGCTGGCAAGCATCGACGACATCAGCAGGAAATTCACCCGCCGCACCACCACCACGACGTTCTGCGCCTCTTCGCGGATCTGCTTGAGCAGCGGCGGAAACAGGCCGAATTCGGCGTCGTCGGAAAGACCGATGCGAAACACGTCGCGACTGGTGGCCGGGTCGAAATCCTTGGCCCGGCTGACCGCGCCGGAAATGGTGTCCATCGCGGGCTGCAATTCCTTGAGAATCACCAGGGCACGCTGGGTCGGCTCCAGCACACGACCGTTGCGCACCAGCAGCGGGTCGTCGAACAGGTCGCGCAACTTGGCCAGTGAAGCGCTGACGGCGGGCTGGCCGAGGAACAGCTTTTCCCCGGCCCGGGTCAGGTTCTTTTCGAACATCAGGGTTTCGAAAATCACCAGCAGGTTCATGTCCACGCGGCGCAGGTCGTTGCGGTTCATGGCGGGGCTACTCGCAGGGCGTTGGCGGTTTGTTCAGTAAAGCAGCAAACCCCAACCTTGAGATGACCCCTGTAGGCGCTGGCTTGCCAGCGATGGCGTCTGTGAAATCGCCATCGCCGGCAAGCCGGCTCCTACAGGATGTGTGTTGTGCCGATTCTTCGGATCAATCCTGCTCGGTCAACACCTTGCGGAACGTCTCCACCAACGGCCGCAAATTAACCCGGTGCCAAGCCGCCCATAGCGGCGTGGTAAAGGAAATCCACGGCACCTCCCGCAGCACCACGCCCGGCGGTGCATTGCGGCTCAAACCTTTCTGGATCATCGCGATCCCCAGCCCCGACGCCACCAGCCCCAACGCGGTGAATGGCTCAGTGGCTTCCATGCGGATGTCCGGGGTGAAACCGGCGCGGATGCAAGCGCTGACGAAGTCTTCGCGGCTCGCACAGTTCTGGCGGTGTTGCACGCCGATCCACTCCTGATCGGCCAGATCTGCCGGCGTCAGTTCTGCTTGCACCGCCAGTGGATGATGCTCGGGCAAGGCCAGCAGCATCGGGTCGTCCAGTACCTGAAAACCCAGCAGGTCCGGATCGTCGGCGACGGGCGGTTCGCTGACCAGTGCGATATCGAGACTACGCTGACGCAGGCCTTCGAGTTGTTCGGCGGAGCTGAGGTTGTATAGCGCGACATGCACGTTCGGCCGGTCGACCCGCAGCACCCGCAAGGCATTTGGCAGGACGCCGGCATGCATGGCGTTCTCGATGTAGCCGATGCACAACCCGCCTTCTTCGCCACGACCGAGGCGTTTGCCGAGGGATTCCAGGCGATTGGCGTGGGTCAGCAGGGCGCGGGTTTCGGCGAGGAACGTCTGGCCGTCGCGGGTCAGGCGGATGCGTTGCTGGCTGCGCTCGAACAAGGTCAGGCCCAGGCGCTCTTCGAGCTGAGCGATCTGCCGGCTCAGGGGCGATTGGGAAATGTGCAGGCGTTCGGCGGCGCGACCGACGTGTTCTTCTTCGGCGACGGCGACGAAGTAGCGCAATTGGCGGAGGTCGATCATGTAAGACCTATAGGGACTCAAGTGCTGCGTATTATGTCTTGGACGGTCCGAACGCCGCAATCTACGATCTGCTCAACGGTCACTCAACTGACCTCTGAAACTGACGAGGATTGAATCATGAGCTTGAAAGACAAACTGCCCGGCGCGCTGGGCTTCGGTACCGCGCCATTGGGCAACATGTTCCGCGCCATCCCTGAAGAAGAAGCGCTGGCCACCGTTCACGCGGCCTGGGATGCCGGAGTGCGTTACTTCGACACGGCACCGTTTTACGGTTCGGGCCTGTCGGAAATGCGCCTCGGTGCCGCGCTGGCCCAATACAACCGTGACGACTATGTGCTGAGCAGCAAAGTCGGGCGGGTAATTCTTGATGAAGTCGAAGACGCCGCCGCCCGCGATTTGGGTGAGAAGAGCGGCGTGTTCGAAAATGGCCGCCCGAACAAGATCGTCAACGACTACAGCGCCGACGCGACGATGCGTTCGATTGAAGACAGCCTCAAGCGTCTGCAAACCGATCGCCTGGACATCGTTTGGGTGCACGACATCGCGCAGGACTTCTACGGCGATCAATGGCTGGAATACTTCAACCAGGCCCGCACCGGCGCTTTCAAAGTGCTGACCCGTCTGCGTGAAGAAGGCGTGATCAAGGGCTGGGGGCTGGGGGTGAACAAGGTCGAGCCGTGTGAACTGACCCTCGACCTGACCGAAGCCCAGCCGGACGGCTTTCTGCTGGCGGGGCGCTACACGCTGCTCGATCACGACCGTGCCTTGCAACGCCTGATGGACGCCGCGCTGGCGCAGAACGTCGAGATCGTCGTCGGCGGACCCTACAGCTCGGGCATCCTGGCCGGCGGCGCGCACTTCGAATACCAGAAGGCCAGCCCGGCGATCATCAACAAAGTCGAGCAGATCAAACGTATCGCAGCGGCTCACGGTGTCGATATCAAAGCCGCGGCGTTGCAGTTCTCCCTGGCTAACCCGGCCGTTGCCGCGGTGATTCCAGGTTCCAGCCGTCCGCAGCGGATTGCTGAAGACGTGGCCGCGTTGTCGGCGGTGATTCCCGCTGCGTTCTGGCAAGCCATGCGCGAAGCGAAACTGGTGTCTGAACGCGCTCCATTACCCATCGCAGGAGTTTGAGCATGAAGATCGATCTGACGGGGAAACTCGCCATTGTCAGCGGCAGCACCGCGGGCATTGGCCTGGGCATCAGCAAGGCACTGGCCGAGTCTGGTGCCACGGTGGTGGTGATCGGCCGCGAGACGGCCAAGGTCGAGCAAGCGCTGGCGAGCATCCGCCAGAGCGTGCCGGGCGCGCAATTGCGTGGCCTGACCGCGGACCTCGGCACCGCCGAAGGGGCCGAGCAGTTGTTCGCCGCCGAGCCACGAGCGGACATTCTGGTGAACAACCTCGGGATCTTTAACGAGGTGGATTTTTTCGACACGCCAGACAGCGAATGGACGCGGTTTTATGAAGTCAACGTGATCTCCGGTGTGCGCCTGTCGCGGCATTACGTGCCGGACATGGTCAAGCAGGGCTGGGGCCGGGTGATTTTCCTGTCCTCGGAATCCGGGATCGCGATCCCGGCCGACATGCTCAACTATGGCGTGACCAAAAGCGCTAACCTCGCGGTGTCTCATGGTTTGGCCAAACGGCTGGCGGGCACTGGCGTGACGGTGAATGCGATTTTGCCCGGCCCGACCTTGACCGACGGCCTGGAGCAGATGCTCAAGGACGCCACGGCCGAATCGGGGCGCAGTGTGCGCGAAGAGGCCGATGCGTTTGTGCGCAAGGCCCGGCCGACGTCGATCATCCAGCGCGTGGCGGACGTCGAGGAAGTCGCGAACCTGGTGGCTTACATTGCCTCGCCGTTGTCGTCGGCAACAACTGGCGCAGCCCTTCGAGTCGACGGCGGCGTCGTCGACAGCATGGCAATCTGAAGTTTTTTGATTGAGAGAGAAAATTACATGGCAACTGCATCAGCATTTATCGATATCCCGGTTTCGACCGACAAGGTTTGGCAATTGATTGGCGGCTTCAATTCGCTGCCGGACTGGCTGCCGTTCATTCCCAAAAGCGAACTGAGCGAAGGCGGGCGCGTGCGCAGTCTGCAAACGGCCGATGGCGCGGTGGTGGTAGAACGGCTTGAGTCGTTTGATAACGCCGGGAAGACGTACAGCTACTCGATTGTGCAGGCACCGTTTCCGGCGACGGATTATCTGGCGACGATCCGCGTCGAAGCACGAGGCGAGGGTGCCCGGGTGACGTGGTCGGGTCGGTTTGCGCCGGTGGGTGTGAGTGAGGAGGAAGTGGCGGCGCTGTTTGCCGGCATTTACCAGGGTGGTCTTGAGGCTTTACGGGCAAACTACCCCGCCTGATTTCACCATCAATCCCTGTGGGAGCGGGCTTGCCCGCGATGGCGGAGTGTCAGGCAGTATAATTTTGTCTGTCCGGTCGCTATCGCGGGCAAGCCCGCTCCCACAGGTTTTGTATCAGTTCAGGATATCCGGGTCAGGTCTGGGTAATCAGGTTCTGCCGGCAATCGAGCACCAACCGCGCGCCGCCCAATTCGCTTTCACCCACCTCAAGCGTAAATCCATGCAGGCTGACAATCGCCGCGACGATCGACAAGCCCAGGCCGAACCCGCTTTGCTGATTGCCGCCTTCGGCGCGATAGAAACGCTGGAATACGGCGTCCCGTTCGGTCGCAGGAATGCCCGGTCCCGAGTCGAGCACTTCGATCCGCGTATGCCCATTTTCATTGACCCCGCGCAAAATCACCTCGCCGCCCGGCGGTGTGAATTTGATGGAATTGCTCAACAGGTTCGCCACGGCTTCGAACAACAGCGCTCGATCACCATTCAGCGCCGGCAGTGATTCGGGCAATTGCAGCTTGAAAACCAGCTCATCTTCCTCCGCCAGCGGCAGATAAAAGTCGTGCAGTTCCTGCAACAACGGCAGCGGATCCAGCTGCACAAACCCTGAACGCCGCTGCCGATCCTCCAGCTCGGAAATCCGCAGCAACCCGCGAAAACGCGCCATCAGCGTATCGGCTTCAGCGAGCACCGAATCGAGTTGCGTCGCTTCTGCCGACCCTTCGCCAGCCTGTTGCTGCATGCGATAAAGCTGCGCCCGCAAGCGGGTCAGCGGCGTGCGCAAGTCGTGGGCGATGTTGTCGCACACGCCCTTGACCTCGTTCATCAAGTGCTCGATGCGTTCGAGCATGGCGTTGACGATGGCGGCGAGCATGTCCAGCTCGTCACGGCGATTGGACAGCGGCAAGCGACGGGTCAGGTCGCCGGCGACGATGGCCTCGGCGCTGGCCTGAATCCCGCGAATGCGTCGCAACGGTCGACGGCGCAACAGGTGCCATCCGACGATGCCCGGCAAAATGGTCAGGGTCACGCCCCAGAACAACGCGTGGAGAATGATGCGGGTCACGGCGAACAGCGAACCGTTGTCGCGCACCAGAATCAACCAGCGACCGTCACGCGTCTGGGTCGCCACGGCATCGCAGCTGTCGGCGGGCAACGTCGGGTCGTCGGAGTCGGCGCAGTCGCTGAGCATGTGGATCTTGCCGTCCAGCGGCAAACCTTTGGGAATGTGCCGCAAGGCGCCGCTGAGGTAGCGATGCTGGGTATCGAACAGGCCATAGGCATCGATGCCGCGAATGTCGAAGGTCATGCTGACGGCGAGGGCGTCGACCAGTTGTTCGCCGAAAAAACGTGAGAACAAATGCTGACGTTGCATCAGCGAGTGCTTGGCCAGGTTGTCCAGATAGGTGGACACCTCGTAATACATGACCCCCATGAGAATCCCGCTCCAGAGCACGAACAACGAACTGTAGAGCGCCAGCAACCGGCTGCTGGATGAGCGCCAGCCTTTAGAGGGGTTCGGCAATGACATAACCCGAGCCTCGCACGGTCCGAATCAGTGGGACATTGCCGGGCGGGTCGATCTTCTTGCGCAGGCGGCCGATGTGCACGTCGATCAGGTTGGTGCCGGGGTCGAAGTGATAGCCCCAGACTTCTTCGAAAATCATCATCCGCGAGAGAATCTGCCCGGTGTTGCGCATCAGGAATTCCAGCAACTTGTACTCGGTGGGCAACAGCGTCAGCAGTTGACCGTCGCGGCTGGCCTCGTGGCTGATCAGGTTCAGTTCCAGGTCCGCGACCCGCAACGTGGTGGCCTGAGCGGTCACGGTGTTCTGCCGGCGCAGCAGCACTTCGACGCGGGCCGCCATTTCATCGGTGGCAAACGGTTTGGTCAGGTAATCGTCACCGCCGGCGCGCAATCCGCGCACGCGCTCATCGACATCGGAGAGGGCGCTGATCATCAGGATCGGTGTGGCCACCCCCATGGTCCGCAGCGTCGTGACAATCGCCAGACCATCGAGCTCGGGCAACATGCGGTCGAGGGTGATCAGATCGTAATTGCCGCTGACCGCACGTTCGAGACCTTCGCGGCCGTTATCGACCCAATCCACGTTGAGGCCGTGGCTACTCAGTTCGGCGACGATTTCCCGGGCGGTCACGGCGTCGTCTTCGATGGTCAAGATGCGGGTCATAGGGCTGGCCTGATTAGAGTTCACAACGGTGTGCGGCATTTTGCCAAGAAATGATCGCAGGCTTTCTAAATAAAACTTCATATACCTTCAAAAGCTCGCAGCCGGCAAACAGTCACCAAAACTCCGCATTGTTTGAAGGTCCCATCGCCAGCAAGCCGGCTCGTACAGGATGGTGATCACCGCAAATCCCCTGTAGGAGCTGGCTTGCCAGCGATGCTGTGTCAGCCATATCGATGTCGACGGATACACTATCGCCAGCAAGCTGGCTCCTACACGAGCGTCTCCCAACAGTGCCGCAGGACGGCCTCCTCTGGAATGTCTAGGGCAATGCATAAAACCCGCTGCGATGCGGCCGCTCCTTGCAAAATGCATGGAAATCAGAAGTTCAAACTTTGTAAGTTATTGAAATAAATCTATTTATTGAAAAGTGGCGACTGGCACGTTGACTGCAATTCCTCATCTGACGAGTTGTAACAACATCTTTCCTGCCTGGAGCGATATAACAATGAATAGATCCTCTGATGGTTTCTATCCTGCCGCAGAAGAGTCAAGCACGCTGTCGGGGGTTTCCTGGGGGGCGATTTTCGCCGGGGCCGCTGCGGCGGCGGCGTTGTCGCTGATCCTGGTGCTGCTCGGTTTCGGGCTGGGCTTTTCGGCGGTTTCCCCATGGGCCCATGAAGGCGTCAGCGCCAAGGGTTTGGGCATTTCAACGATTGTCTGGCTGGCCGTCACTCAGATCCTCGCGTCGGGGCTCGGTGGTTACATTGCCGGCCGCCTGCGGGTGAAGTGGGCGAACCTGCATGGCGATGAAGTCTACTTTCGCGATACCGCCCATGGCTTCCTCGCCTGGTGCGTGGCGACGCTGGTGACGGCAACGCTGGTCGTCGGCTCAGTCAGCAGCATTGTCAGTGGTGGGGTGCAGGCCGGGGCGAGTGCGGTCGGTGGTGCTGCAAGTGTGGCCACTCAAGCCGTGGGCACTGCTGCCGGGAATGCCGACAGCGATCAATACGGCTATTTCGTCGACAGTCTGTTCCGCGATGATCGTCCCGCAGCCGTCAGCGATGATGCGGCGCGCGGCACCGTGACCCGCATCTTCGTGCGCTCGCTGAGCCGCGACGGTCAATTGGCGGCGCAAGATCGTACTTATCTGGCGCAACTGGTGGCGCAACGGACCAACCTGACACAAGCGGACGCTGAGCGCCGTGTCGATGAAGTCTATGCCCGCACGCAAAAAGCCGTCGCCGACGCCAAACTGGCCGCGCAACAAGCGGCAGACACTGCCGCCAAAGTCGCTGCGTGGACGTCGCTGTGGATGTTTATCGCGCTGTTGATCGGTGCGTTTTTCGCGAGTCTCGCCGCTACGTTCGGCGGCCGTCGTCGGGATGCCGTGGTGTATGTGGAAACCGACGCCTACGTCACGACCGCGCCTGTTCGTTAACCCTGGAGAACCCTCATGCGTTCATTACTGTTGTTCTTTCTCGGTGTACCTATCCCGATCATTATCCTGATCGCCCTGTTCATGCACTGATACCTCTGCCGCTTCTGCCTCTGGTAGAAGCGGCGTTTTCATGGCTACGGGATGGTTTTGAAGGCTTGGCACCTGACCCTCCGTCTATTCAATGGGTGTGTTCTTAAACACCTCCAGCCCCTCTGCATAAGCTGTAAACGCACCAATCTGTGGAAAGTGCTTGATATCCACCTGATCCGGCACCACCAAATTAGTGAAGCTCCACGCCACCGCCAGCGTAATCCCGGCCTGATCAATCGAACCGTCAGTCTTCAGCG
Organism: Pseudomonas sp. O230; assembly: GCF_045447035.1. NCBI lineage: Bacteria > Pseudomonadati > Pseudomonadota > Gammaproteobacteria > Pseudomonadales > Pseudomonadaceae > Pseudomonas > Pseudomonas sp. O230. Next base: position 62,556 of record NZ_JBJGXN010000016.1, read on the forward strand.
CTTGCAATTCCAGCTCCCGCTCCAGCGCCGAATACGCCGCCGCCAGTTGTCCTTCGACCCGTTCCACCCACGGCTCAAATTGAATTTCAGCAGGTCGCAGGTTGCGTTCGTAATAAAGCTGCACGGACTTCTCGCACGCCGCCAGCGCCAGGCCAATCAAGCGCAACGAGCGCAGGCGTTGACCGATCTCGGCGGGCATGAGGCTTTTGCTCGATCCGGCCAGCGCCTCCAGGTAATCAATGATCAACGTCGAGTCGATCAACACCTCGCCGTCATCCAGCACCAACGTCGGCGCCTTGACCACCGGGTTGATCTGTTGGAACTGCTCGAAGTGGCGAAACACCGAAACCGATTGATGATCGAGGTCGATGCCCAAGCGTTTGGCAGAAATGGCAACGCGTCGCACGTAGGGCGAATCCGGCATGCCGATCAGCTTCATTGAACCTCTCCTCAAGATTGCCATTTCGGGAGGACAACCTTAGCTGAGGTTCGCTGCCCTGCAAATGCGCTCGAGAGACTCGGTGTTGAAGCCGTTTGTCTTCTATATACAGCCGCTCGGTTGAATTTCTTGCTATAAACGCACTCCGATAACCACCACAAAGACTGCCACAGAGCACTTTCGGGGCTTTGTCGGACAAATTCGCTGTCTTTTCAGTTGCTGAGGCTTCAAGTCGGCCTTAGACTGCCGCCCCTCGTAAATTGAGTGCCGGGTGGCGCTTGGAATAAACGGCGCCTTTCCGATGGCCAGACCAGGTCCGCCGGAACGCTCCCTAATTCGCCTTAATGCACGTTTTTTTATAGAGATATCAATGACAAAGGACAAGTTGCTGGCCATGCCGGCGGATGACTACATGAATGCCGAGCAACATGCTTTTTTCTCTGAGCTGTTGCAGAACATGAAAGTCGAAACCCATGAGCGCATCGAACAGAACCGCATCGCCATCGAAAGCCTGGACACCCCGGCTGACCCGGCTGACGCGGCGTCTGTCGAAGAAGAGCGCACCTGGCTGGTGAACGCGATCGATCGCGACCAGCGCATGCTGCCTCAGTTGGAACAGGCGCTGGAACGCATCAAGGAAGACAGCTTCGGCTGGTGCGACGACAGCGGCGAGGCCATTGGCCTGAAGCGTTTGCTGATCAGCCCGACCACCAAGTACTGCATCGAAGCGCAAGAGCGTCACGAACAGATCGACAAGCACCAGCGTCAGGCCTGATTTCGTAGCGCCCCGCATCGCGGGCAAGCCTCACTCCTTCAGGAGCAAGGCTTGCCCGCGATGCTTTTTTTCGTCTGCAAAAAACCTCGCGCACTTCTATTGATCTGCTTCAACGCCCACTACTAATGGACCATGGATAATGGCCCTGTAGTGGCGTTTAATGCAGTCACAACAATTAGAAGACGCATGGGGTGACGAAGATGACGAGAGACGGATCTCTGGTTGGGGCATTGCCTGCACCAGTGATTGCACCGAAGACCCGCTGGCTGGCGCCGACGCTGCAAAGCATCGCCCTGGTGCTCTTGCTGTGCGGCATGACGCTGGTTGGCTGGCCGCTTTACGTTGGCCTGCCGTTGGCCTTGCTGGTTGTCTGGCTGCCTCGCCTGCGTTCCCGCAGCACTACTGAAGCTGCACCCGTCGACAGCTCCGGGGCCATCGCCGAACTGACTCGCGATCTTTCCTACACCACCAGTCACAACGCCTTGTCAGCCGCGGGCGTGGCCTTTTCGGTCAAGCAACTGGCCGACAAACTGCAATCGCAACTCGGTGCAGCGGCCCGGATTGTCAGTAACGCCGAAGTGATGATCGCCACCGAAAAAGCCACCTCCACACTCAGTCGAGCAGCTCTCAGTGCTGCCAGCGAAGCGCATCAGAGCAGCGCGGCAGGGCGCACGGAGCTGGTCGAATCGATCAGCCGCATGCATCAACTCAGTCAGCGCGCCAATAACAGCCGTGAGCTAATCGAAGCCCTGAGCCTGCGTAGCGACGATATCCAGCGGGTCACGCTGGTGATCCAGTCCATTGCCAGCCAGACCAATCTGCTGGCATTGAACGCGGCCATCGAAGCGGCGCGTGCCGGGGAGCATGGTCGCGGGTTCGCGGTGGTTGCCGACGAGGTTCGCGGGCTGGCGGCGCGCACGGCGACGGCCACCGGCGAAGTCGGCGAGATGGTCGCCGACATCCAGCAACGCACCGCGCAAGTGGTGGAGCAGATTCGGCAGTTGTCCAGCGACCTCGACATCGGTGTCGAGCAGGTCGAGCACACCGGCCAGCACCTGGAAAACATTGCCCGCCTGGCGGCCGGCGTCGAAGGCCAGGTCAGCGAAATCGCCAAGGGCGCCGACACCAACCGCGAACAACTCGACAGCTTGTTTCACGCCATTGAACAGATGCGCAGCGATCTGGCGATCAGCGATCAACAGACCCAGCGTCTGGCGCACGCTGCGGTGCAAATGGAAGGGCAGGCCGAAACCATCAGCGAACGTCTCGCCGAGGTCGGACTGGATGACTATCACCAGCGGATTTATGACCTGGCCCGCGAAGGTGCGCGTCAGATTGCGGCACGCTTTGAAGCGGATATCGACCAGGGCCTTGTCAGTCTTGATGACTTGTTCGATCGCAATTACCAGGCCATCCCCAATACCAGCCCGGCCAAGTTTCAGACGCGTTTTGACCGTTACACCGATCAGGTTTTGCCGGCGATTCAGGAGCCGCTGCTGCCGCTTCATGAAGGCCTGGTGTTCGCAATCGCCTGTACGCAGCAGGGTTATGTGCCGACCCACAACAAGGTTTTCAGCCAGCCACTGACGGGTGATGCGCAGGTCGATACGCTGCAAAACCGCACCAAACGCAAATTTGCCGACCGCACCGGGATTCGCTGTGGCAGTCATCAACAGGCTGTTCTGTTGCAAACCTATACGCGCGATACCGGGGAGTTGATGCACGATCTTTCGGTGCCGATCATGCTCAAGGGCCGGCATTGGGGTGGTTTGCGGTTGGGGTATAAGCCGCAAAGTCCTCGCTGACAGGGTTGGCATTGTTGCGATTCCGGCAATTGATCTATGCAACGCCGTTGCTGTTTTCTCGTAGATGAACTCATTACCATGCCTACATAGTTAGGCTGCTAATGAAGTTGGAGAGATCAGCATGCAAAGCAAAGTCGATGTCGCCGTCATGATCGGCAGCGGTGTGCCCGCCAGTTTGCGAGCACAGGGGCAGAGCGTCTGCTGGGTCGTACTGCTGAACGGCGAACGCCGGGGAACGGCGTTCTCCCGTCGCGATGAAGCGGAGGAGTGCAGGGCTGCCTGGTTGGCGCAATTAAGTGCCGAAGCCCCCGACAGCCTGCATTGACTAGTGAACCTGGTGCATGCGCAGGTTCAGGTCATCGACCACCCGCGCCCAATCGGCATCTTCACGCAATTGCTCTTTCAGGAAGCCAGCTTGTTGCGGTGTCCAGAACTCGGCATCGATCAGTTTTTTATCATCGGGAAGAGGGGAATGACTGGCGATGAAATCGTCGATGGCCTTCTCGCTGGACTCCAGCCCGAGTTGGTCGAACAAGCCTTTCAAGTCGTGTATAGGTGAATCCATCTTCGTCTCCTTGAGGTTATTCAGTCGCATCGAGTATGCAATCGGCAGTGCGGTGTCATTGCATCAGAGGGAGCCACGCACCAAGAGTTCGATAGGGGTTTAGCAGCTTTCTCGAGATTCGCCATGATGGTGGCAATATGCGATTGCCTGGCAAGACTGCAACGATTACGATGCTGTCGCGTTTTTGGCGCCAATCAGCCGCCATACGAAGAGTTCGAACAAGGACGTAGACGACACTCGATTCCCAGGTTTACCGCCTTCCAGTGCTGAACTATCCATTCCTTGCTCGATTTTCTTTCGAGTCGACGCGTCCCCGATCCCGCATGAAAAGGATGTAAGCAGTGAAGCGTCTTGTTTATCTGATGGCCATCGCGCTTGGCCTGTCGTTGACTGGTTGTGTGTCGTTCACACCGCTGGGCCCCATTGGTGAACCCTTGAAACCTGCGCCATCTACCCTCGATCGTAGTGCCGAGATCAGCGATGTCGTGATTTCCGCCCCTGAGTTGGACGATAAAGTGCGTGTCGCCGGCAGCCGGCAGTTGACGGAGCAGATCAGCGCCTATGTCGACAAAAGCGATTACTTCAAGCGAGTCGTGGTGTTCCCGGCCAAGGCTGGTGAGGACGACGTGGTGCTCAAGTTCAACCTGACCTCGCTGGCAGGCAAACGCACCATGCATCCGGCTTACATTCCCGGTGCGCTGGTGACCTTGACTATCTGGATCTGGGTCGACGGTCCGATTTACGTCGACAAATACGACCTCGCGGGCGAACTGATCATCGAAGACCGTCAGGGCAAGCAACTGGCCAGGTCGGTCGAGCAAGTGAAGCTCGACAAGAACGTCGGCCTGTGGAATGCCGATTATCTCAATCCCCGCCTGGGCGGTACTCAATTGCGCGAACTGGTCGCTCAATTGCTGGCCGGTGCCACACCTCAACTGCGTCCACTGTCAAAGGAATTGGCTGCACATGAATAAATATCTTTTGGTTTTGCTGTTGATGGTCAGCAGCGCCCTGACGGGCTGTATTTCCTATTCCCAGCATGACTTGCCACCGGTGGATCAGTGGCCACCAGCCCAGGCCAGGCAAGACAAGCCCAGTGCTTATCTACACGTGACCACTCAGCAGCAGTTCAATGGCGAACTGTCGGGTGGGATGGGCAATGCGGCGCTGGTGGAAAAGAATATGCTGGAAACCTTTAAGGAATCCGGACAGTTCAAAAACGTGACCACGGACAAAGTTGACTCGAACGTGTACGTCACCAGTACCTTGACCAATAACGAGCAGGGCAATATCGCCAGTGCCTGGCTGACGGGGTTCACGTTGTTCGTGATCCCGACTACGTTCAGCAATACCTTCACGCTGGAAACGGTGTTCAAGGATCAGGAAGGTAACGTGCTGGGCAAAATCGTCAAACAGGAGAGCACTCGGACCTGGTTGCAGATTCTGCTGATTGTCGGGTTGCCGTTCAATGAACGAGGGGACGTGTTGCTCAAGCACCTGACCCAAAGCACGCTGGATGAAGCGGTCAAGCGCAAGCTGATCTGATTAATTATCAATTTGAAAGCGTGCACCCTGTGCAAGGTTGGCACGCTGCAGACACCTCTCGGGCCGAGGTGCCGACGTTGTCGGCGAGGCACGCTCCGGCCTGATACCGAGCGCTGGGGGCATGAAGTCGCACTGTCCGGCTCCGGACGTGTCCACCCCCATTTCAGGCTTTCAATGCCCCCTCATCGACCGCCAGCTTCAGGGCCTTGGCGGCTTCCTTGGCGGCGATTTCGGCGACGTCCGAGGTCTTGAACCAGCGATCTTTCTCGACCTGGTGATAGGTCACGGTGGTCAGCGGCGGTTTGGCGCGCATGATAATGACTGCCTGGAATTCGCCTTCGACTTCTCTGGCTTCGCCCCGGATAAAAAATTCACCGATATCAAATTCCGTCACGTAGCAGCCTTCCCTTGGAAATATTCTGTTGTGTTGAAAGCCGTCCGGCCTGGGGGCGGGTTTCAATGGTCGGGCAGTATGGCAGTAGTTGCCTGCCGACGGCTGAGTTAAGTCGTCGGCATGACGAAACGTCTATCGGAAGGGACTGAACGAAGCGTTCAACGATGTAATTCGAGCTTGCGGGCGAGCGCACACGCTTCGTTGTGGTCTCTGCGGAAACCTCTGACATGACCAGTGGAAATTTCTTTGATGTGAAAGAACGCATTACCGGCCAGAACGACCTGAAAACGCGGTGTGGCAAGCGTTTCGGGGTGAAGTCCAGGGTGTTGAAACCCCGCCGCGTACAGCGTCGACGCGTTGTTTGAACAAGGCGCCAAGGGGTGAGCGAAGTGTGTCAGGGTGCACATATGAAGTCCTTTTCGTTGTTTTGCCGACGTGTGTACGTCGTTTTGGGTAGTCTCGATGAGCATCGCTGCTCTAGAATCACCGTCACTGGTGGGCGACTGCTGTTCATCTAAAGCAATTTTTTGCCGGCGATATGTCGGAAAAATGCTTTTTTTAAAGAGTTTTTTCCCTAAGGTTGGTAATCCGTTTTTTCTGGCTGTCAGAAGGGCTTTTTCCTTCAACCTCTGACGAACTCCAGGCAAGACGACGCGAGCGACTTTCCATTAGTCTTCTTACGCCTCGCGATGAATGAGCCCTCTGCTCGCATCAGGATTTCAACACGGGTCATTTGGCGACACCTTCGGCATTGCCGCTTTTTTCTGCTGTGCGCTGTTTGCAGGCGTGCAGCGTCATTTTCAGATGTGGGGATGTTTCCTTGGCAGTAAGTAATCTCGATATGCATGCTTTGTTTGTGCTGGGTGATTTGCGCGCAAAGCTGGTCAAGCAGTTCCAGTCACGTTTTGTTTACATCACCGAACAGAACGCTGAAGGCATTTACATTGCCGAGATCGACACCGAATCAGCACTGGTGGTGGACGACAAGCCAGGCTTGAAACTGAAAGTCGGTGATCATTTCAGCGCTTCGGTATTGCCCAGTCGCGAAGGCGGCAAGCTGGACATCAAGTTCCGCGAAATCAAACTGACGGTATATGGCCTGGGCGATTACGCGTTCGTGACCACCGCCGACGGTCACGGGATCGTGTTCAAGGAAGGTCATAGCGTGGTGATGGTGTTTGCCGCCCACCAACAGTTGCAGGAAGGCCTGACCAAAACCCTGAAAGCCGTGACGGCCAAGGCCGCCAAGTGGCGCAAGGGTGAACTGGTGACCTTCAAGGCCAGCGAGTAATGCCCCTGACCCGCGCCGATTTCCACCTGCAGAACCAGGCCAGCGCCCAAGTGGAAGCCCAACGGCTGTTCCAGCAGAAGACCATCTTGCAGGGGGCATGGCTGGGTTGGGTGGCGTCGCAGATCTACACGTTGCGCCCGGCGGAGTACGCCAGCATGGTCAGAAGAGAGCTGGCGCGCTTGCAGGAAACTTCCGAAAAATAATCCTCGCCCCTCGAAAGCAGGAACCTCTACTACAGTCAGTTGACTGAGTATTTTGAGGCTTGCGGTCTTTTAGTCAGGCCATCCTGCTATTGCTGTGAACAGCACGAGGTGCAAAAAGCATGAACGGATTTCGACGGTTGCTGGCCACTGTTTTGATCGCTTTCGGCCTGGGCTCGCCCATTCCGGTATTCGCCGCCCAGGCACCTATCCACTTCGCTGACCTGAACTGGGAAAGCGGCAGTCTGATCACCGATATCCTGCGGATCATTGTCGAGAAGGGCTACGGGCTGCCGACTGATACCTTGCCGGGAACGACCATCACCCTGGAAACCGCACTGGCCAACAATGACATTCAGGTCATTGGCGAAGAATGGGCCGGTCGCAGCCCGGTCTGGGTCAAGGCTGAAGCTGAAGGCAAAGTCGCGAGCCTTGGCGATACCGTCAAGGGTGCCACCGAAGGCTGGTGGGTGCCCGAATACGTGATCAAGGGCGATCCGGCCAAGGGTATCAAGCCGTTGGCGCCCGACTTGCGCAGTGTCAGCGACCTGCCAAAATACAAGGATGTGTTCAGTGACCCGGAAAGCCCGGGCAAGGGGCGCTTCCTCAACAGCCCGATCGGCTGGACCTCGGAGGTGGTCAATAAACAGAAGCTCACCGCCTATGGCCTGAATGACAGCTATGTGAATTTCCGCAGCGGTTCCGGGGCGGCGCTGGATGCGGAAATCAGTTCGTCGATCCGTCGTGGCAAGCCGGTCCTGTTCTATTACTGGTCGCCGACACCGTTGCTCGGGCGTTTCAAACTGGTTCAGCTGGAAGAGCCGCCGTTCGATGCCGAAGCCTGGAAAACCCTGACCGACGCCGACAACCCCAATCCGAAACCGACGCGCTCGTTGCCCTCGAAGCTGTCAATTGGCGTGTCCACACCGTTCCAGAAACAGTACCCGCAGATCGCCGAATTTTTCAGCAAGGTCGATTTTCCGATCGGCCCGTTGAACAAGACGCTGGCTGAAATGAGCGAAAAACACACCCCGCCGCGTCAGGCAGCGGAGGCGTTCATGAAGGCGCACCCGGATGTGTGGCAGGCGTGGGTGCCGAAGGATGTGGCGGATAAAGTCTCCGCCGATTTGAAATGATGGGGGCAACTGATATCGCCGGACTGCAGGAGCCAGCTTGCTGGCGATGGCGGCCTCCAAAACGATGCAGAACTCTCGGGCCTCATCGCCGGCAAGCCGGCTCCTGCAGGGAACGTTGATCGAGCGTTAAAACCGGGTTTGCACCGCCAGCTCAAAGGTCCGCGGCGTACCGAGGTAATACGCCGGCGACACATGCGCAAACTCGGCATACACCGCGTTGGTCAGGTTGCGTACCCGGCCAGTGACGGTGGTGTGCCGATCGACCTTGTAGCTGAGAAACGTGCCGTAGAGCGTATAAGACGGCACGGTCATCGTGTTGGCGCTGTCGGCAAACACCGAGGCAACGTACCGCGCATCGACGCCCCCTTGCCATTGCGGCGCAAAGTCATAGGTCAGCCACAGATTGCCGACCCGGTCCGGCACGTTGGTCGGTGTATTGCCCTTGCGTGAAACCACCACACCTGCGGCGTTCTTCTCGGTGAACGCGTCGTACTGAGCGTCAACCCAGGCGAAGTTGCCTTCGGCCAGCAGCTTGTCGGTGATTCGCAACGAGCTGGCCAGTTCGATCCCGTTGGACGTCTGCTGACCCACGGGAATGCTCAGCGTCGGGTCCAGTGGGTCAGTCACCGCGAAGTCTTTGCGCTCGATCGTGTACGCCGCCAGCGTCGCCGAACCGCGACCGTCCAGATAGTCGAATTTGCTGCCGACCTCCCATTGCTTGCCGGTCGAGACATCAAAGTCCTGCGTGCCGTTGGGTTGCTCGGCGGCGGTACTGTATTGCACGTAGACGTTGGCGTCAGGGATGAACTGGTAGGTCAGGCCGACGCGGCCGGTCAGCGGTTCCCAGCTGCGTTTGAGATGACGTGGATTGCCGGCGGTCACTTCCCGGTGGTTGGTCACGTCCAGATCGATGTCGTCGTAACGCAGGCCGGTCAGCAAAGACAGCTTGTCGGTCAGCGCCAGGCGATTCTCGGCGAACAGCGCTTTGGTGGTGACTTCGTTGGTCTTGTCGCTGACAAACCCCGGTCGGGTTCCGGGGATGTCGTAGAAGTGCCCCGGCCGATAGTTGTTCGGGTCGACCTTGCTTGCGCCTTTGACGTTAAGCGGCGAATTGGTGGTCTGGTTGACCTTGTACTCGAAACCGCCCGACCAGGTGGTGTCGAGGCCAAACAACGTGTTGTCGTGACGCAGTTCGAACTGGTTACCGTTCTGCTCGCCCTGATGGCGCACCTGATACGCCGTGGAGCGGTTTACAGCGCGGTTGTCGGCGCTGTACTGGTAGGTTTCCAGGTTGCGGTAATCGCGCTGACTGTCGAGGTGATAGAGGGTATTGCGCAGGGTGGTGCTGTCGTTGATCCGGTAGTCGATGATCGAGCGAACCCAGATCGTGCGTTGCTCGTAACGGCCGTCCTCGACGTTGTAGTTGTTGAAGCGGTTGTGCTTGTCGATCTTCAATTCACCGGCCTTGGGATTCAGCACCGGCGTGCCCCAGTAAGGGCTGTCTTCGTGCTCATCCTGATATTCCAGGGCCAGGGTGTGAGACAGGTTCGGCGTCAGGTCGCTAAGCAGTGAAAACGCCACGCTCCACGCATCGCGTTCCTGGCGATCGATATAGCCGTTGCCCTGGTTGTGGCTGACGTCGAGCCGCGCGTAATGCTGCACGTCCGCGCCGGCTTCACTAAGCGCGTGGTTGAGGCCGAACGCGGTTTCGGTGGTGTCGTAACTGCCGTAGCTGACCCGGCCTTCGACCGCTTGCTCCTCACGGGTCGCCAGTTTGCTCACGTAGTTCAGCGACCCCCCCACGGAGCCGGCGCCATTGATCAGCGATGACGGGCCGCCCACCAGTTCCACCCGATCATAGATCCACGCATCCACTGGCCGGGCGAGGCCACCGGAGACGTTGACGCCGTTGAACATCTGGGTGATCTGGCTGCTGGTGAAACCGCGATAGGAGACGAACCCGCCGAAACCTGGCGGCGCACTGGCATTCACGCCGGGCAAGGTGTTGGCGGCATCCTGAAAGTTCTGCGCGCCGTGACGCTCGATGTCGTTGCGGTTGGCAATCGCTACCGACGCCGGGGTTTCACGCACGCTCAGCCCCAGGCGCGAGGCCATGCCGCTGGATTGATCCAGGCTCAGGCCCGGCTCGGCGGTGGCGTCGCCATCAATGGTGATCGGTGCGAGATCGACGGTGGCGTGGGCCCAGCCGTTAACGGACAGGCAGCCGAACAGGCTGGCCAGCAAAGAAATGGTTTTCATCGATGAATCCTGAATGCTTGCTAGGAAACAGCGCACAGGCAAACGCCTCGCGTTGGCGAAGTGAGCTGATTGAATGGCGAAGGGATTCAGGCGAACGGCGGGGCGCGGGGGTTGGCCGAGGGCCAGGTGAAGCGGGCAGGGAGGTCAGCGTTGGTGACGACCGCCAAGGGCGGGCTGTGCTGCTCCGGGAGGATCGCCAGGGTCAGGCTGGAGTTGAGCGCCGGGCCCATGCCGCCGGTGGAGCACAACGGGCAGCCGAAGGCTTTCGACAGTGTCGGCAGTTGCTCCTCGGAGGTGTTTGACGAAGCGGGTGCCTGAGTGCGTGGGTCAACCGTACAGAACTGGCCGCCGAGGCCATTGAGTTGCGCCCCGACCATTTGCCCGTGACCGATGCTGCAGGCGAACACATTGAACAGGACGCAGCAATAAAGCATCCATGCAATGAGTGAGCGATCGGTTCGGGCGAGCTTCATGGGGCGGCACTTTATCACCGTTGATCATCCGCGCACTTCTAAAAATGCCGACTAGGATCATTCTGTTCCAATCCCTTTCAAGGATTCCCGACCATGACATTTGTGTTGGCTCAATGGCTGGTGACGATCTTCGCGATGATCAGCCTGATACATGTCTACTGGGCGCTGGGTGGCCAGTGGGCTGCCGTCGCGGCCGTGCCGCAGGTGCCGGAGGAGGGCGGCGCAAGATCGCGGCCCGCGTTCAAGCCCTCGGGGTGGTTGACGTTGCTGGTGGCTTTCGGATTGCTGCTGATTGCTGTGTTGGTGTGTTTGCGCGTTGGCTGGTGGGTGCCGGCGGTGCCCCATCAGTCGCTGCAATGGGTGATCAGCGCCATTGCGATGCTGATGTTCGCCCGGGCGATTGGCGATTCGAACCTGGTCGGGTTTTTCAAGCAGGTCAAAGGATCAAAATTCGCCCGGCTCGACACTTGGGTTTATTCGCCGTTGTGTGTGGTGTTGGGGGGTGGATTGTTGGCCGTTGCCTGGTTTTGAGTTCCGCCGGGATTTCTGTGTCGACTGATCTATCGCTATCGCGGGCAAGCCCGCTCCCACAGGGATCTTGTAAACACTGAAGATCCTGTGGGAGCGGACTTGCCCGCGATGAGGCCCTGCCATTCAACACAAATCTCTGAAGCTAACGCCCGCTCTCGTTGCGCCGACTACTCACCTCCGCCGGCACATCATCCCCCGCCATACGCTTGCGGAACAACGCCGCCCGCGCCAGCAGCAACGTGGTCACCGGCACCGTAATCGCCAGCAGAATCGGGATCAGCCAGGCATGCAGCACCGGCCCGGACTTGAGCGCCGAAAAGTAAATGATCGAGCCCAGCGCCACGCACCACGCACCCAATGTCGAGGCCAGGGCCGGTGGGTGCATGCGTTGAAAGTAATCCTTCATCCGCACCAGTCCGATGGCGCCGATCAGCGCAAAAACACTGCTGAGTACCAGCAGAATCGCCACCGGGATTTCCACCCACAAAGACAGTTCAGCGCTCATTCGATCACCTCGCCACGCAGCAGGAATTTCGCCAGGGCAAACGAGCCGACGAAACCGAACAGCGCGATCAGCAGCGCTGCTTCGAAGTACGTGTCACTGGCGTAACGAATGCCCAGGGTCAGCATCATCAGCATCGCGACGATGTACAGGTAATCCAGTGCCAAAACCCGGTCCTGCGCCGACGGCCCTTTGAACAGGCGGATCAGGGTCAGGACCATCGCCAGCGAAAAAATGAACAGGCTCAACAAAATCGCGTTCGACAGTAACGGGCTCATTCGAAGATCTCCATCAACGGGCGCTCGTAGGTCGTCTTGAAATGTTCGATGAACAGCGCTTCGTCATCCAGATTGAAGACGTGCAGCAACAAAATGCTGCGGTCCAGCGCCAGTTCCGACCAGACCGTACCGGGCACCACCGTGCAGATCATCGCCAGCGCCGCCAGGCCGTTGGCATCACGCAGCTCCAGCGGCACCTTGATGAACCGCGAGCACGGCGGGCGTCGGCCGGCGTTCAAAACGCTCCAGGCCACGGCGAGATTGGACACCAGCACATCGCGACCGACGATGAAAAACAACCGCAGGATCACGCCGGGACGGCGAATACGGATCGGCAGAGGCCGCAACTTGCGCATCATCAACGGTGCGCAAAACCCCAGTACGGCGCCCAGCAGCAGATTGCCGGGGCTGATCGACAGGTTCAGCACCAGCCACAACAACCACAGCGCCAGCGACAGCCACGGTGCAGGAAACAGCCGCTTCATGGTTGCACCTCCGCGACCGCTGCCTTGGCTTCGGGACTGGGAACCGCGCGGGTGCCGAGCACTGCCATCACGTATTGCTGCGGATTGTTCAGGGCCTGCGCGGCGGCCTGGGTGTAACGCAGCAACGGTTCAGCCTTGAAGGTCAGCAGAATGCTCAGGCCCAACAGGGCGAAGATCGGCACGCATTCGAGCCGTCGCAACAACGGCGACGGTCGTTCTTCAGGCGTCCAGAAGCGCTGGATGCCCAGGCGCGAGAAAGCAATCAACGATGCCAGTCCGGAGAGAATCAGCAGCGCCAGCAAGCCCCACGCGGCGTTCGACACCGGTTCATCCGCGCCATTGCCCAGGCCCATCGGGTTGAGCAGGGCATGCAGTAAACCGAGTTTGCCGATAAAACCGGACAGCGGCGGCATGCCGATAATCAGCAACGCGCAAGCAATGAAGCTCAAGCCGAGAAAGGCCATGGTCCAGGGGATCACCTGGCCGACCACGGCTTTTTGTTCGTCGTCGAGGTTGATGCCTTTGGTTGGTTGCAGGGATTCCAGCGGCCGCGCAATCAGGTCGCTGTCATCGAACAGTGGCATTTCGTTGGCCGAACGCGACCGTTCGATCAACTCGGCCAGCAGGAACAATGCGCTCAACGCCAGGGTCGAGCTGACCAGATAGAACAGCGCCGCGCCAATCAGGTTCGGCTGGGCGAAACCGATGGCCGACAGCAGAATCCCCGCCGACACCAGAATACTCAGGCTGGCCATGCGCTCCAGACGTTGCGCGGAGAGGATCGCCACGGCGGCGCAGACGATGGTTGCCATGCCGCCGTAGATCAGCCAGTCGCCGCCAAAGTACGCCGATGCGCCGGCCTGACCGGAGAACAGCAAGGTCCACAGGCGCAGCAACGTGTAGATGCCGACCTTGGTCATGATCGCAAACATCGCCGCCACCGGCGCGCTGGCCGAAGAGTAGGCCGGCACCAGCCAGAAATTCAGCGGCCACATCCCGGCCTTGGCGAGGAACGCCACGGCGAGAATTGCCGCACCGGCATGCAACAAACCGCGATCGGCTTCCGGCACCAAGGGGATTTTCAGCGCCAGGTCGGCCATGTTCAGGGTGCCGGTGACGCCGTAGATCAGCGCCGCGCCAATCAGGAACAGTGACGAGGCCAGCAGGTTGATCGAGATGTAATGCAGCCCCGCCGACACCCGCGCCCGGCCCGAACCATGCAGCATCAGGCCGTAAGACGCCGCCAGCAGCACCTCGAAAAACACAAACAGGTTGAACAGGTCCGCCGTCAGGAACGCGCCGTACAAACCCATCATCTGGATCTGGAACAATGCGTGGAAACTCGAACCGGCGCCGTCCCATTGGGCCATCGCGAACAGCAGCGCGCTGACGCCGATGATCCCGGTCAGCACCAGCATCAGCGCCGACAGGCGATCGACCACCAGCACGATCCCGAACGGCACTTGCCAGTTGCCCGGCAGGTAGACACCGATGGAACCGGGCACGCCGGTGGTTTGCGTCCATTGCAGCAACAGTACGGCAATCCCCAGGCCTAACAGGCTGGAAAGCAGGTTGATCCGGGCTTTTAACGGTCGGTGTTTTTCGCCGAGCATCAGCATGATCGAGGCCGTCAGCAGCGGCAGCAGAATCGGCGCGGCGATCAGGTGCGTCATCGCATTCATTCTTTAGGCTCCCGGCCATCCACATGGTCGGTGCCGGTCAAACCGCGCGAAGCGAGCAGCACGACGAGGAACAGCGCGGTCATGGCGAAACTGATCACGATGGCGGTCAGTACCAGCGCTTGCGGCAGTGGGTCGGTGTAATGCAACAGGTCCTGCGGCACGCCATCCTTGATGATCGGCTCCTTGCCGATGAACAGGCTGCCCATGCTGAAGATGAACAGGTTGACGCCATAGGACAGCAGACACAGGCCCATGACCACCTGGAATGTCCGTGGCCGCAGCACCAGCCAGACACCGGACGCGGCCAGGACGCCGATGGCGATTGCGATGACTTCTTCCATCAGACGGCTCCTTTCGTGGCGACGGATCTGGGCAGGGCTGCGGTTTTGTGGCCGCGTACCGATTGGTGGGCAAGGGCCGTGAGGATCAACAGCGTCGAGCCGACCACCACCGAGTACACGCCAATGTCGAAGAACAGCGCGCTGGCGATGTGGATGTCGCCCAACACCGGCAGTTCGACATGCCAGGTGTGGGTGGTCAGGAACGGATAACCGACCGCCATCGCCCCGAGCCCGGTGACGGTGGCAAACAGCAGGCCAGTGCCCATCCAGCGCAACGGTCGCAGGCTCATTTGCGCCTCGACCCACTGCGTGCCGGCGACCATGTATTGCAGGATGAACGCCACCGACATCACCAGCCCCGCGACAAAACCGCCGCCCGGCTGGTTATGGCCGCGCATGAACAGGTAGATCGAGACCACGAACGCAATCGGCAGCAACAGGCGCACCAGCACGGCTGGCACCATCATGAAACCGAGCGCGGTATCGCTGGCCTGACGCGGGTTGACCAGATCGGTGACCACGTCCGGCGCGAGCAGACGCTGTTGGGCCGGCAGTTGCAGGGATTCTTTCGGTGGGCGGAAGCGTCGCAACAGCGCAAACACGGTCAGCGCCACCGCCACCAGCACGGTGATTTCGCCAAGGGTGTCGAAGCCACGGAAATCCACCAGCATCACGTTGACCACGTTGCTGCCGCCGCCCTCAGGCAAGGCGCGGCTTAGGTAGAACGAGGAAATATCGTTGGGCGTCTGGCGCGTCAGCATCGCGTACGACAGCAACGCCATGCCGCCACCGACGGCAATCGACAGCAGCAAGTCGCGCAGACGCCGGATGCGCGCCTTGCGCAGGCTGCTTGGCAGTGGCGAGACTTCTTCGATCCGACGCGGCAACCAGCGCAGGCCCAGCAGAATCAGCACCGTGGTCACCACCTCGACCACCAGTTGCGTCAGCGCCAGGTCCGGCGCCGAGAACCAGACAAACGTGATGCACGTCATCAAGCCACAGACGCTGACCATGGTCAGGGCCGCGAGCCGGTGATACTTGGCTTGCCACGCCGCACCCAACGCACAGGCAATCGCCAGCAGCCACAACGTCACGAACACGATCGAACCCGCAATCTTCGGTCGGTCACCCCAGCTCAGGCTGCTGTGCAGCATCGGGATCAGCCCGGCCAGCACGGCGGCAAGCACCATCAGGAACAACTGGGTTTGCAGGCGTTTGGTGCTGATCCGCCGCTCCAGGCGCCGCGCCAGGCGCATCATGATCACCAGGCTGCGCTCGAACAGGCGCTTGCCGTTGAACAAGCCAATGATCGGAGGGTATTTGAAGCGTCCGCGCTTGAGCTGATTGCGCAGCAGCAGGTAGAGCACGATGCCGCCGGACATGGCGATCAGGCTCATGATCATCGGCGCGTTCCAGCCGTGCCAGATCGCCAGGCTGTATTCAGGCAGGGTGCCGCCGACGACGGGCAGCGCCGCCGCCGCGAGCAACGGACCGATCACTTGCGCCGGGAAAATCCCCACGATCAGGCAGGTGAACACCAACAGTTCCACCGGCGCACGCATCCAGCGAGGCGGTTCGTGCGGGGTGTGCGGCAGGTCGGTGGCGGTGGGGCCGAAGAACACGTCAACCGTGAAACGCAGCGAATAAGCGACGCTGAACGTGCCGGCGATGGTCGCGACGATGGGCAGCGTCATCTCGACCCAGGCGGTCGCGTTGATGAACACGGTTTCGGCGAAGAACATCTCTTTCGACAGGAAACCGTTGAGCAACGGCACACCGGCCATCGAGGCGCTGGCGACCATCGCCAGGGTGGCGGTGAACGGAATGAGTTTGATCAGGCCACTGAGCTTGCGAATGTCGCGAGTGCCGCTTTCGTGGTCGATGATCCCGGCAGCCATGAACAGCGACGCCTTGAAGGTGGCGTGGTTGAGGATGTGGAACACCGCGGCCACGGCGGCCAGCGGACTGTTCAATCCCAGCAGCAAGGTGATCAGGCCGAGGTGACTGATGGTCGAGTAGGCGAGCAGGCCCTTGAGGTCGTTCTGAAACATCGCGCAATACGCACCCAGTAACAGGGTGCAGGCGCCAGCGCCGCTGACAATGTAGAACCATTCTTCACTGCCGGACAGCGATGGCCACAGCCGCGCCAGCAGAAAAACCCCGGCCTTGACCATGGTCGCCGAGTGCAGATAGGCCGAAACCGGTGTCGGCGCCGCCATCGCGTGGGGCAGCCAGAAGTGGAAAGGGAATTGCGCGCTTTTGCTCAGGGCGCCGATCAGAATCAGGGGCAGCAGGATAGGGTAGAGGGCATGTGCGCGAATCAGATCGCCGGCGGCCAGGACCTTGTCCAGGTCATAGCTGCCGACCACATGGCCAAGCAGCATGACCCCCGCCAGCAAGCACAAACCGCCCGCGCCGGTGACCATCAACGCCATGTAGGCACCGCGTCGTGCATCGGCGCGGTGGTGCCAATAGCCGATCAACAGGAATGAAAAGAGGCTGGTCAACTCCCAGAAAAACACGATCTGGATCAGGTTGCCGGAAATCACCAAACCGAGCATGGCGCCCATGAACGCCAGGAAAAACGCGAAGAACCGTGGCACCGGATCGTCCGGCGACATGTAATAGCGGGCATACAACGACACCAGCGTGCCAATGCCCAGCACCAGCATCGAGAACAGCCAGGCAAACCCGTCCATGCGCAAAACGAAGTTCAGACCGAGGCTGGGCAGCCAGAAAAATTCTTCGCGAATAACCCCGCCATGGGCGATTTGCGGGTACAGGAGAGCGACCTGGACGGTGCCGATAAGGGCAACGACGCCAGCCAACAAAGATTCGGTGTTACGCGCGTTGTGCGGCAGCAAAGCTGCCAGACAGCTGCCGACAAAGGGCAGAAGCAGTAGAACTATCAGGGACATAGGCTTCTAATCTGCGGAAGTTTGTGAAGCATCATACGTGCCAGTCCCCTGATCACCAAACGGCAAGCTGTCGCAGAATCCTACAAGGTAGACGGAAAAAGCCTGATTCACATTGTTTCAAAGAGTTGTGTTCAACCGGTTTGGCCTCTACGCGAGCCGGCTCAAACATGACGGTGTACCAGTCGCCATCTTTCGACTGACACACCGCCATGGCGAGCAATCATCGCGATGAGTTCCTCATATTCGACACGAAGAGCAAAGTCGGCGTGCGTTGGTCAAACCTGCGCCCGAATCTGTCGCCCCAACACATCCATCACATCACAACCATCGCGCAGCAATATCGCCGCCGCATGAGCCAGTTGCTGCACATCAGCGCCTTTGGCCTGAGTGATGTCGAGGCTGGCCAGGCTCTCCATCATCTGCGTCACCGCCAGAAAACGTGTGGCGGCGTTGCTATGCAACACATCCAGCGGCGCTTGAGTGGCGACCAGCAGCACCGGAATATCGCAATCATTGTTGGTCATCGGTAAGTGTGGGCTCATGCGCCACCTTCCGCCTGAGCGGCGTGCATGCCGTCAATAGAGGCCTGTACCAGTGAGCGTGCGGTGTCGATCATGTGTTTGCTCGCCCAGCGCAGGGTAGCGATGTGCTCAGGTAGCGTTGCGTTTGGAGCTTGATGGGCGAGGGCTTCAGCGCAGCTGAGGTAAACCGAGGCGTGTTCCAGGGCGTCGAGCAGCGGGATGTCGGGTTGCACGGCGAAGAGGTGAAGGTCGACGTGGTCGCACGGGGCGAAGGGGGTGTGTTTAGTGGTTGCGTTGGTCATCGGTTTAACTCTTGAGAAGGTGGGCGTTACCACCTGCTCGCCGTCAAACGAAGGGGTGGCAACTGTGCGCAGGTTGACGGACCGGTCTCAAGTACCCGGCGCACCCGAAGGTGCCCCACGCACAGTCACCATATGACTTTGCAGTGGGCGAAGTAGTCCGCGTGCAAAGTTAAGGAAACCATACGTCTTGAGAATGGAGCCGAGCCGTCAAACCCGATCACGAATGAGTCGTGACAGCCGCGAGGATAGGGAGTGAGGGCAAGGCAGTCAACCGGCGAAAAGTCCGAAACAGCTGCTTTGTTTGTGGATCTGTTCCGAGTCTGCCAACAACAGATCATGTTCAGCACTCGTCGCGCGTCATCGACCTGAGCGCCTGCAAAGCGGAGCCGTCTGACGGCATCGGAAGACCCTTCCTACATAAATCTTTTTGCACCGTTGTTAACGTCCCGCCAATTTCGCGTGCACAGACCACGGACGGTTTGCACATCGCGCTTCATTTCCTCTCTGCTTAAGGATAAGCGTATGTTCAGATCGGCCAATACGGCGCACTTTGCGCTGCACATCCCCGCTGTTCGTAACGATTTCAAAGTCCTTGCCTTTGACGGTGCCGAGGCCATCAACGCCTTGTACGCGATCAAGGTCGAACTGGTCAGCGAAAACCCGGATTTCGATCTGGAGAGCCTGCTCAGCCAACCCGCCTTTCTCCAGTTCGGCCATAACGGTGAAGGCCTTCATGGCCGTATCGAAGAGGTCTTCGTCGGTGAGTCCGGCAAGCGCCTGACCCGTTATCACCTGACCCTGGTACCGGCGCTGCACTACTTGCAGTTCAGCCACAATCAGCGGATTTTCCAGAACCTGACGGTGCCGCAGATCATCGCGCAGGTGCTCAAAGGTCACGGCATTCAGGCCGATGCGTTTACCTTCCATGTCAGCACCAGCCCCGAACGCGAGTACTGCACGCAGTACAGGGAAAATGACTTCGAGTTCGTCCAGCGCCTGTGCGCCGAGGACGGCATCGCCTGGCATCACCAGCATTCGCCAGACCATCATCTGCTGGTGTTCACCGACGACCAGACCTGGTTCCCCAAACTGGGCAAAACCCCTTATCAACAAGACTCCGGCATGGTGGCGGAGCACCCGGTGGTCAGCCAATTTTCCATGCGTCTGCGCACCCGCACCAGCACGGTCACGCGCCGGGACTATGACTTGAAACGGCCGAATCTGCGGCTGGAAAGCCGCTTCACCGCCGAGTTCAGCCCTGCGCTCGAAGACTATCGCTACCCGGTGTTCATCGAAAACGAAAAACGCGGCGGACAACTCGCGCGTCAGGCGCTGGAGCGCCACCGCACCGATTACCAGTTAGCCGAGGGCAACAGCGATCAACCGTGCCTGCGCAGCGGCCACTTTTTTGACCTGACCGAGCACCCGCGCAAAACCTGCAACGATTTGTGGCTGCTGGTAAGCCTTCGTCACATTGGGAAACAACCTCAATCACTTGAAGAGGCCATCACCAGCGACGTCAAATCCGAAGACGGTTTTACCCAAGGCTATCGCAACAGCTTCACTGCTATTCCCTGGGATGTGTTTTATCGGCCGCCGATACCAGCACCAAGACCGGCGCTGGTCAGCCAGACCGCCCGTGTCACCGGGCCGGCCGGCGAGGAGATTTATTGCGACGAGTTTGGTCGTGTGAAGGTCGAGCTGCCGTGGGACCGGGCCGAACTCAACAGTGAAAAGAGCAGTTGCTGGCTGCGTGTTTCCTCCAGCTGGGCGGGCGAGAGCTTTGGGGCGGTGACCGTCCCGCGCATCGGCATGGAAGTCGTCGTCACTTATCTGGACGGCAATCCCGACAATCCGCTCATTACCGGCTGCGTACCGAACAAGGTCATGTCCGTGCCGTATTCGTTGCCCGAGAACAAAACCAAAACCGTCTTGCGCAGCCACAGCTCCCCGCACACCGGCGGTTACAACGAGCTGTCGATTGAAGACCGCGCCGGGCAGGAAAAAATCTACCTGCGTGCCCAGCGCGACCTCGAGCAACTGATCCTCAACGACAGCGACAGCAAAATCGGCAACGACCGCCGCGAACAGATCAGCCGCGACAGCCACAGCCTGATCAGCAACGACCGTTTCGAACAGGTGGACAACCACAGCGCCAGCCTGATCAAGGGCGACGAGTTGCACACCACCCAAGGTGTGCGCAACACGGTGATTGGCGGCAATGAACTGATCTCGATCGCCGGCAATAGCAGCACCACGGCAGAGGGTACGTTGGTGATTCAGGCCGGTTCGCAGACCCATGTCAGCGCTGCCAACGTGGTGATCGATGCGCGGATGAGCCTGACGCTCAAGGCTGGCGGTCACCACATCGTGATCAACGCGGGTGGGATTTTCAGCAGCGTGGCGATTGTCGAGGGTGGTTCGCCGGTCGCGGGAATTGCGCCGGAGTCTGCTCGCTCATTGACCCCCGCGCTGCCACAGGCACTGATTGCGCCCTCCCTGGCCGCGCAAAAACTGGCATTGACTCAGGCAGCACAACAAGCCGCACCGATCTGTGCGGTGTGTCAAAAACTGGCGGAGATTTCGGCATGAGTCAGGCTTACCTGTTACTGGATCGCGCCCAGATTGAACGCCTGCCTGAGCGGCTGTTCGAGCTGGGCAGCACGATGTTCCAATCGCTTTACCAACGCACCGCTTACAGCCCATTAGAAGACGTCGGGCCGGTCTTGGTGCCTGTTACCCCCAATTGCCCGTTGGCCGAGACCTTTTTTCAAGAGTGGAGCGCAACGTGTGGTGTCTGGCTGGAGTCAGAGGCGCAAGAAGCGGTCGTGCTTGAGCATTTGCGTAGCCTCATCCACGTTCGTGTCGAAGGGGAGGTCACGGTCCTGTTCCGTTACCACGACCCGCGTATTGCCGCTTTGTGGCTAGCGCCGTTGGCCGCTGGCGAGCGTGATCGCTTGATGGGGCCTATACAACTGATCCGGCTACCAGAACTGGATATCCAACAAGAGCACCCGGATCAACCCGCGGCACTGTATGCGCATGAGCCTTGGTTGTTCCTGTCTGCGGAACAACTGCATCACTTGAGCACCGCCCAACGACAGCGTTTCACCCAACGGTTGATCGACCACTGCCAGCAATACTTTGCTGAATACCTGCAAGGGCAAGACGCCTCTGCACTGCAACAGTGGGCATCGCACTGCCAGCAGACTGCCGGGCGTCACGGTTACAGCGCCATCGATGAAGTCCTGCTCTGGGCTCGCTTTCACGCGGTGCTGGGCACTGACTTTCCCGATGCCCCAGCTCACGCTGCTTACCGGAAGTTGTTGGCCGAGCCCGGTGTCTCGCCCATGCAACGGCTGGAGAACCTGAATGCCGAACTGACGCGTCAGCAGCTCACCGACAAGGAGTCCTGGGTATGAGCGCAGAAAAACTGGCGATGATCGACCGGGCCGCTCAGGCCGAACGTGCCGCCAAGGCTCAGCCTCATGTCGATATCAACAGCCCGATGGTGGTGTGCCCAGCCAGCCAGTCCGAGCTGTTCGTGGTTCCCGTGCGTTACGCCTTGGCTGAAGAAAAAGCCGAAAACCCTTGCTGCATGCCCGGCGTGACCACGCAAAGTCGTCCCATGGCGGCGCGTCGCTTGCGGGCCGGATTTGTTTATCTGTGGCAGGACAAAGGCCCTCTCAAACGCTATGCCGTCTCGCCGAACGGTCTGTTCGAAGAGCAAGCGCTCGACGCCGATTCGACCTTGCTGCTCGATGCCTCCCTGACGGGCCTGGCCCTTGAGAAAATCCACGACGCCTGGATGCTCTACAGCGAGTTCCCATTGAACGCCGAGCACTGCCAATCGCTGAGCGACAGCAGCGCCAAGCGTCGTGCACACATGCGTCATGTGGCGCTGCGCACGGTGGCCAATGAACTGCAAGCCGAGCATTGCCCGCCGCTGGAAAAAGCCGTTGAGGTCATGGCCGAACTCATCCCCGGCATCTTCGCCCAGTCCATGAAAGCTGACTCGCAATCGGGCGCTGAGGATACCGCTGCGCTGGGTAAGGCGGTGATGAAAGACCCGACGCCGGCCAACATCAAGGCCTACAGCGACGCCATGCACCGCTTGCGTGAGCGCGAGAAAACCATCGCCCAATATCCCGGCGCCCGCGATCAGCCGCCAGGCGAGTGGAGCGCCGAACCCTGGGACGGTCAGGGCACTCAGGATTGGCTGGACAGCGTCAAGGCAAACGCCAAGGGCCAGTTTTCCGTTTTTGCCTGCCTTGATGACGATCTGGGCGTGCTGCGTGATATCAACCACGAGCAGGAATGGGTCGAGGCGAGTCACGAAAAGTGGCTAGGTGATAACAACCTGCGCCTGAGCATCGGCGGGTTTGTGCGCAGCCTGATCTCTGAAGATGGCGCCGAACTGGCCGGGTCCATCAGCTACCGCTACAAGGACCGCGACATCAACCTCACGCCCGAGCAGGGTCAGGTCATGCTCGACACCCAGCGTCGGCTGGATGAAGAGCTCAAGGCTGAAGCCAAGGCCCGTCAATACGGCGGTCAGCCCACTCAGGCCGAAGCCGCCGCCCGCGATGCACGGATCGCAGCCATCGTCGCACCGGTGCGGGCCTTTATTCCGGCAGACTTGTACAACGAAGTGGAATTCGTCGTTCGCGAATACCGCGCCGAAAAGCACGCCAATCTCAACAATCACGCGTTCAGCGCCAAGGTCGGCGAATACATCGACCTTAAGGCAATGAACACCTGGTTTTCGCAAACCGCAGCGGCGCATTACCAAGGGATCGAAGAGCGTCACACCGCGTTGTTCGCCGACCGTGGCGTGTACCTAAAGCGTTCAGTCAGCGGCACCTGGTTTGTCGATTACTCCGACCTGGACACTCGCCACTGGCTGACCGAACTGGCCACCGGCTGCCTGACCGCCCAATGCCTGCGCGCCCAAGGCGCCGAGCAATATGCCGACTACGTGCGCGCAGTGGATGGCGGCGCGCTTAAACAACTGTTCAACGCCTGGACGCCGTCAATCGATGCGGCGGTCAACAACGCCTCTCGCCTGGGCGAGCTGATGGCCGCACTGGCCTCCGACAACATCAACGCCACTCATCAGGCCTTGGCGCCATTGAGCACGTTGGTACTGGATGACATCGCGGCCATGGCCCGGGACGTCGGCAGCCAATGGAGCATGTTGGTCAACCGTCTGGCGGCTTCGTTGTTGTTGCTCAAGGGCAACGGCGCCTTCAGCGGCTCATGGATGGGGGTTTTCATCGCCGTGCGGCTGGGCAGTAATACGCCTGTAGGGCTTGTCATCGAGAACGGTCGGCAGGTGTGGGCGTTGTTGGGGCAACAGGCTGAAGCACTGGGCGACTGGACGAAGGCGACCGGGAAGGCCATTGGTGCGGGGCGTGTGGCGCGGATTGTTAATTCGCCTGTTGTGGCCAACAGCGGTGGGGTGGTGCCGTTGGCCGCGTTGATGTTGAACGTGCTGAATGCGCATAACTACTTGAGCAAGGCCGGGGTGCTGGAGGGGATGGACAGCCGGCGGGTGAATGACACGGTTTCGGCGACGTTGTATGCGGCGGCGGCTTTGGTGGCGGTGGTTGATAATCAGGTGCGGAAGGGGGTTGGGAAGGATCGGTTCTTTATTCGCTCATCTGCGGCACCAGCACTTACTCTGTTTGGTGGTGTGATTGGTGGGTTGTCATTTGTTGCAGCAGGAGCAGAATTCAAGTCCCTTCAAGTGCAACTTGAAAAAGCTCAGAACCGAGTCGACCCGTGGCTGCAAATGCGCCAGATCGTAGTCGGTGGGCAAGTAGCGGCCTTTGGTACCCAAGCGCTGTTAGGGTTTGGCTACACTGCCCGCGCCTTGGCAGGCTCAATAACCACCGAAGCCGCCATCTTGCGTTACACGCTGTACATGGGGCCGTAGAACTGGCTCATTCTCGTGCTGGGTGTTCTGCACCTGATCACCACATTCTTGCAGCAAACCCCGCTGCAAAACTTCCTCAACTTCTGCTGCTGGTCAAAAGAGCGGGCGATCGATCTGCGGCCTATCGCGCCCAAAGCCCAAGCGGACGAGCTCGACCGGCTGTACTTCATCCTTTATGCACCTCGGGTCAGCATGCAAAGCAGCTCGCAATCGACCATGGGTGCTGGCGCGTCCGGCCTCGCGTTCGCCAGCTCAATCGATGCCCTGACCATCGACTTACCAGGGGCGGAGCCGAGCAGCGTTTATCTGGAACTGAGCATGGTCGGTGACCCGTTGGACACCCAGGCCTCCCGCGACCTGATCAAAAATCGCCCATTCAACCACTACAAAGCACCGCGTCCGTGGCGAGACATGACGCCTCATTGGTTGTCCAGCAGCGCCTGTCAGTGGATACCGTACAAGGAAGGCCAAGGCCTACGCCTTAGCGGTCCCTTCAACACGCTAAAGAGCGTATTGGGCACCACACCCAGCACTGTTTCCCTTCGTTTGCGTTATCGCACGCCTTTGACCGCGATGCTCGGGGCTAGCACCTTTATCGGCGGCGAACGAGGGCTCGCCTTTACCCTCAATCACGACACCGGCGTGATAGCGCTATGGGCGGGCCCGACGCCTGAGCTGGACCGTGTACCGAATTACCCGCTCGGCGAGGACCACCCTGGGGCCATTTACCTGCAACCCAAGGACAAACGATGAGCACGCCG
>NZ_JBJGXN010000017.1:0-73427 GCF_045447035.1 Pseudomonas sp. O230
CGGGCACCTTCTTTATGTCCAATGACGCCTTCTACTATAGTGTGCTGTCAGTGCTTGCGAAGGTTGCCGAAGTCTATGGCACTACCCACGCAGGAGTCGGGCGCGCCTCGCTGCTTGGTTAACCTTTCATCCAACCCTGGAACGTACTCAAGCCAACAACTCGCTGATCCACCGCGCCTGCCGGGCGACATCCTGCACCTTCTCCTCAGGCACAGCCTGCCGAGCGCGGGCTAACTGGGTCAGGGTTTGCTGCTTATGGCGCAGGATGCGCTGCCACTTGACCAGGAACGCCGGACTACGCACCTGCATCTGCAGCGGGCCGAAGTACAGTTCCTCGGCGGTGTACGTCACCGGCCCGGCGCGCTCGGCGACGATGATTTCGTAGTCGAAACGGTTTTCGCGAAGCACTTCCTCGCAGAGGATGCGATAGCCATTTTCCATCAGCCATTGACGCAGTGGCTGCTCACCGCCGTTGGGCTGCAGGATCAAGCGCTCGCCGCCGCTCAGGTGCACCTTGCCGTTGTCGAGGATGTCGCGGATCGTCTCGCCGCCCATGCCGCAGATGCTGATCGCCGTGATCCCGTCTCCCGGCTCGATCGCCGCCAAGCCATCGGCCAGGCGCACGGTAATCCACTGATCCAGGCCGTTTTCGCGCACGGTGCGTTCGGCCGAGCGGAACGGCGTCAGTGCCACCTCCCCCGCCACCGTCGCCGCGATGGCGCCACGGCGCATCAACGCCACCGGCAGGTAGGCGTGGTCCGAGCCGATATCGGCCAGGCGCGCAGCGGCAGGCATATGCGCCGCCACGCGCTCCAGGCGCTTGGACAATGTCTGTTCGTTCAACTGCAGCTCCTTTTCACCAGGAATGTCCGGCACCGGTTGGCTTGAGTGCGGGCCGCCATGATGCTTGGTGAGGTAAGCAGGGTAAAGGGCCGCCGCGGGTTGTATGACTGGCTTGCCTGTCGTCGTGCCATAGGGAAGACAGGCTCGAACGGTTGAATCGCCTTACTCCCTGTCTTTCGTCGTACGAATGAGATTGCCCCGCAACTTCACAATGGCCTGCTGCAGTTGCACGAACTCGTCAGCATCAAGACCGGTTTGCGGGAAACCGTCTTCCGAGAGACCCTCACGCAGTTTTCGCCCCTCTTTTGTGAGGCTGATCCGCACTTGGCGTTCGTCTTCGGGGTCGCGCTGGCGCAGCACATAACCCATGGCTTCCAACTTTTTCAGGATCGGCGTGAGGGTGTTGGATTCGAGGAATAGTTTTTCGCCGAGGCTGCCAACGGTCTGGTTGTCTTCCTCCCACAGCACAACGAGGGTGATGTATTGCGTATAGGTGAGTCCGAGCCGTTCAAGCATTGGCTTGTAAGCCTTGCCGAAGGCGAGGTTAGAGGAATAGACCGCAAAACACAGGAAGTCGGAAAGCTTCAGGTCGAGGGCGGATGGCTTTTCAGCAGGTTTCATGAGCATTCTCCGGGCCAGAGATAAATGGATCGCAAGGCCAAACTATACATCGCATGCGATGGTATCGGAAGTGCTCGTTCCATTATTACTCCTCCTGCGGCAGGCGAACGACTCACCAGGGATGACCCTGGCGAGCCGTGCGTCGACGGAAACTGCTGCCGGCAGCGGCGAGTCTGATCCTTACACATCCAGAATCAGATTCTTCATGCCTGTGGCTTGTCACTTACCTCAGCGACTTGAACCCGGCCCGCACTTCCTGTGAGAACAACGCTGGCTGCTCCCACGCAGCAAAGTGCCCCCCTTTGGCAACTTTGTTGTAATGCACAAGCTTGGGATAGGCCTGCTCCGACCAACTTTTCGGCGCCTCGTACAGTTCATCAGGGAACACGCTGACCGCCACCGGGATGTTGACACCCTTGATGGCGAAGAAGGTCGACTTGTTCTCGTAATAGAGCCGCCCCGAGGAAACGGCCGTGTTGGTCAGCCAGAACAGCGTGATGTTGTCGAGGACGTCATCGGGCGTAAGGCCTTCCAGTTGCCCGTCAATTGAACGCGCAATCATCTCGTAGCTTTTGGGGTCGTGATCAAGCATGAAGGCCGCCAAACCAACGGGCGAATCAGTGAGGCCGGCCAGCGACTGAGGCCGGTCACCCATCATGATTGCGTAGCCGATGTGCTTGTAGGTGTTGGCGAGTTGATCAGTTGCTCGCTTCTCTTCCTTTGAAAGACCACTGGGCAACGGGGCGCCGCGAAACAACGCGGCATCAATGTCAGGTGGAATGACGCCAGGCATGTTCGAATGAATACCGATCAAGCCAGGTGGAGCCATCACACCCATCAGATCAACGACGATAGCGCCCCAATCACCCCCTTGTGCTCCGTACCGGGTGTAGCCGAGACGCTGCATCAGCTCGATGTATGCATCGGCAATACGAGCGGGATTCCAACCGGCCGAAGTCGGTTTCTCCGAGAATCCGTAACCCGGCATCGATGGAATCACCAGGCTGAACGCATCGGAAGCACTACCACCGTGCGCCGTGGGATCGGTGAGCGGCCCGATGACTTTCATCAACTCGATCACCGACCCAGGCCACCCATGCGCCATCAACAGGGGCAACGCGTTCTCGTGTTTTGAGCGGACATGAATGAAATGGATATCCAAGCCGTCAATATGAGTGATGAAGTTTGGAACGACGTTTATTTTCGATTCAATGACTCGCCAGTCATACGTCGTCGCCCAATGTTTGGCGAGCTTCTGGATGGTCGCCAGTTGTACCCCTTGAGAGGAGTCATTGACGGTTTCCTTGTCTGGCCATCTTGTTGCATTTATACGCCTGCGCAACTCGGAAAGTTCAGTTTCTTGGGCGCTGAAATGAAAGGGGCGTATTTCAGCAGAAGCACGGTCTGTATTTGTTGAAGCAGTAGTCATGGCATCAGTCCTGATTGAGAAACCCAGCAAATCATCTGAATCACGACGTCTGAACATTCAAATAAACGTCAATGTTGCCGCGCGTGGCCTTCGAGTAAGGGCAAATCTGATCCGCAGCATGCGCGACAGCGCAGGCGACCTCATGAGGCAGGCCTGGCAGGTTTACGTTGAACCCTGCCTGCAGGAAGTAAGCGTTCCCGGTTTGCCCCAGATTGATCTCGATATCGACGGACACTTCAGCTGGAATAGTTACGTTCAACTCCTTGGCCGCGAGGCCAAGCGCTGCGATGTAGCAGGCCGACCATGCGCCGGCAAACAACTGCTCGGCCGTGGGGTGCGGCTGGATGGCGGCAAATACGTGGGCCGGCCTCGCGTTTCCCGGCGTTGAAAGTTCGATGTCGAGGTTGCCGTTGTGCCCGCGCGAAGTGTTGCCAGAGCTGCTCAGGGTGGTGTGCGTTTTGCCGGTAGCCAAGACTTTTTCGATTTTGCTCATCAGTAATTCCTTGAGTTTTTTTATTAAAGTCAAATAGCACTAAAGAAACGTAACTATTTGACGCAGCTCATTTTATAGACACACACAAAGTGCCGGGAATGACGGAAAAACCGATCACCTTCGGCTTTTCCGACCACCCCGCGGCCCTTCGCCCGTTGAGATGAAACACATCACCGCTCGTCGCCAAGTCGTAACACGAGCTTTGACATCGATGGGTCTTTGCTTGAATATTATTACATCGCATACGATTCAATCGATACCGATAATCAGCAGCCATAACCCTTGCCGTTTGGAGAGTCAGCCATGAACACCGCAAGCAGCCTCAAAATCTCTACCCCACTCGCTTCCCATGCCCACAACGGCAACAACTGGATCACTGCTTCGTGAAGCTGATCCAGCTCCGAGCGTTTTGCTCGGTGGTCGATATGGGCAGCTTTCGTTCGGCGGCACGGGCACTGGACGCAGCTCAAAGCACATTGACCGAGTCGATTCAAAGTCTGGAAAGAGAACTGGGAGCAACCTTGTTGGTGCGCTCCAATCAAGGCATCAGCCTGACCCTGGCCGGCAAGGTTTTCCTGAGCCGGGCACGCTCGATCATTCTGGAGTGTGATCGCGCAGTACAAGACGTCCGAGAGTGCAACGGTGCGCCCGAAGGTCTGATCGCCCTGGGGGTGACGGCGGAACCATTGGCTGCGTGCCTGATGCCCGTCTTCAACAGTTTTACCCGTCGATTTCCAAACGTGCAGTTACACGTCGCCAGTGGTCAGACGAAGAGGCTGATCGAAATGATTCGCGCGGGCCGGCTCGACTTTGTGATGTGTCCACTGAGCGCCGACGTCTGCGATATCGACTTGCAGATTGAGCAGCTCTACCGCTCGAATGCCAGCGTCATCGCACGCAAGGGACATCCGCTGGCGGATGCAGGCTCAGTGCGCGACCTTGC
Source organism: Pseudomonas sp. O230 (assembly GCF_045447035.1). Classification (NCBI taxonomy): domain Bacteria; kingdom Pseudomonadati; phylum Pseudomonadota; class Gammaproteobacteria; order Pseudomonadales; family Pseudomonadaceae; genus Pseudomonas; species Pseudomonas sp. O230. Next base: position 4,330 of record NZ_JBJGXN010000017.1, read on the forward strand.
CGATTGCCAGTGGATCAGCGTCCGCCCGGAGGGAATTGCAGGGAGCGCGGAGAACCATCTGGTCGAGCTGTTCAAAGCCGAGGGCTTGCCGCCTCCGAAGATCGCGATCACGACCGAATCGCCGCTGGAAATCCTGCACATCATTTCCGAGACAGACTACCTGACTATTGAGCCCGGCCTGCTTCCCGGCATGAAGCTGTTTTCGTCGTCGCTGACCAGCATTTCGATTCGCGAGCCGCTGGAGTCGCGCGAGGTGTGCTTGATCAGCCGCCGAGTGTCACCCTTCACTCCAGTCACCCAAGAACTGACCAGCATGCTGATTTCGTACTCACGATTGCGACACCGAGCCAAGGGGTGAGGCTCGGATCGTCATTCAACCGCATAAGCCCGCTAACGGAAGTGCAGTGGCCAGCGAACTGAACCGGTAGCGGCTGCGCGCGCCGCCCCCCGGTTCAACTTCTCAGGCCGGCCGATTACAGATCGGTGATTTCCTTGTGGCGCGGTACCAGCAGTTTCATCACGCTCCACGCCACCAGGTAGGCCACCGCACAGATGGCGAACATGATCATGTAGCCGGTGTGAATATCGTTGATCGATTTGTAGTAGTCGAACACCCACCCGCCAATCTTCGTCATCACGACCCCGCCCATGCCCCCGGCCAAACCGCCAATGCCGACCACCGAAGCGATGGATTTTTGCGGGAACATGTCCGACACGGTGGTGAAGATGTTGCACGACCACGCTTGATGCGCCGACGCCCCGATGCCGATCAATATCACCGGCACCCAAAAACTGATGTAACCCAGTGGCTGCGCCAGCAGTACCAGCAACGGGAAGAACGCGATGACCAGCATGGCCTTCATCCGACCGTCATACGGTGCGTCGCCACGTGCCATGAAATAGCTCGGGAACCAGCCGCCGCCGATGCTGCCGACCATGGTCATGCTGTACAACACGGCCAACGGCAACACGATGGCCGCGCCCTTCATGCCGTACTGCGCCGACAGGTAGGTCGGCAGCCAGAACAGGAAGAACCACCACACGCCGTCGGTCATGAATTTGCCGAAGGCGAACGCCCAGGTCTGACGGTAGGTCAGCAACTTGAACCACGAGACTTTTTTCTCGGCAACGCCCGGCGCCGGGGTGGCAATCACCTGCGCATCGCTGCGGATGAAGGCCAGTTCCTCTGCCGAGAGGCGTTTTTGATTTTCAGGTTTTTCGTACAGCGCAATCCACACGGTCACCCAGACGAAACCCAACATGCCGATTACGATGAACGCCGCTTCCCAGCCCCACAGGCTGGCAATCAGCGGTACGCAGATCGGCGCCAGGATCGCGCCGACGTTGGCGCCGGAGTTGAAGATACCGGTGGCAAAGGAGCGTTCCTTCTTCGGGAAGTATTCGGCCGTGGCCTTGATCGCGATCGGGAAGTTACCCGCCTCGCCTATCGCCAGCACGGCGCGAGACAGCATGAAGCCCGCGATCGAGACCGGGATGACGGCAAGTCCGAACGCACTGCTCACCGCCGCGATGCCCTCGCCCATCGGCACAGAAAAGGCATGCATCATGGCGCCGGTCGACCAAATGCTGATCGCGATGATGTAGGCCTTTTTGGTGCCGATCTTGTCGACGAACCGGCCAGCAAACAGCATGGATATCGCGTACACAAACTGGAAAACGGACGCGATGTTGGCGTAGTCGCTGTTACTCCAGCCAAATTGCGTCGACAAATCCGGTGCCAACAGACTGAGCACCTGGCGGTCGAGGTAATTGACGGTCGTGGCGAAGAACAGCAGCGCACAGATCGTCCAGCGATATTTGCCGACCGCCTGGCCGACACGTTGCGCATTAATGGGCTCGTTCAGATTCATGGCATCACTTTATTATTGGATTGTGGTGATGATCTCTCGGTTTCAAGCGAGATCAATTCTTACGCACAGCACACTGCTCTGTGGCTCGCGTCAGACGAGTAGCACTTGCAATCGGGGAGTTGGCGGGGCGGCCACAAACAACGGAGATGACTGAGCGCAAGGGCAGGCAGTCAGGACCGGACCACAAGAAGCGGCAAGCGGTGAGGCGAGAAAGCGGATTGAGTTCATGATGGGACCCGGTTTTTGTTTTTAGGGGTGTAACATCGTATGTCATCGTACAACTGCGCCTTTTATAACGACTCCCCTACCCGGCTGTCAATCTTGAAAACGGCCGTTCGTCTCGACAGACAACACGCCGAATAGCAAAGGCTGTGCCGCCCTTGAAGAGGTTAGTCGTCCGGGTGTGGCCGTGGGTATTTGAAAATCAGATAGTCGTACGACAACGCATGTCGAGACGAACATTTGAACTGTAGGAGCGAGCTTGCTCCTACAGTTATTGAGGGGTCTATTTGACCAGCCGCTTTTCCTTGGACGGTCTGTACCCGAAATACGAGCTGTAGCACTTGCTGAAATGACTCGGTGACACAAAACCACACGCCACCAGCACATCCACCTGGGACAGTTCCGTGTGCTGGAGCAGGCGCCGCGCTTCGGTAATCCGCAATTCCATGTAATAGCGTTGAGGCGTGGTGCCGAGCTGCTCCTTGAACAGACGCTCGAGTTGGCGGCGAGAACGGCCTGCGTAAACCGCCAACTGCTCCAGTTCCAGCGGCTCTTCGAGGTTGGCATCCATCAGCTTCACCACTTCACGCAACGGTGCGCTCACACAGACGTTTTCCGTCGGTTTGATCCGCCGGTAACGCGACTCTTCGAACGCCAGGATGTCCTCGATCCCTTCGACAAGGGCCTTGTCGTGCAGACCTTTGATCCAGTCCAGGGCCATGTGGAAGGCACCCGAAGGACTGGATGCCGTGAGCCGGTCTCGGTCAATGACAAAAGGCTCACTGGTGACATGCGTCGTTTTCGCCACCTCCGCGAGCGCGGGGCGATGTTCGGGGTGAATCGCGCAACGATAGCCATCGAGCAAGCCTGCACTCCCGAGGAACCAGGCGCCATTCCACAAACCGGCCAGACTCACGCCATGATCCGACGCGGCTCTCAGCAAGCTGATCAGCTGATCTGTCGCCTTCAGCTCTGTCCTGTAGCCACCGCAAATGACCAACAGATCGAGGTCGTGTACGACGGAACAATCGATGCGCGCATCCGGCCGGATGACCAGTCCCAGATCGCTGACGACCTCCCCGTCGTGCAAGCCGAACGTGCGCGACGAGAACAGTTTTGGCCGTAGCAGATTCGCGGTGACGATCGTATCCAGCGCCTGCGTAAACGCCGGCAGCGAAAAATGTTCGAGCAGCAAAAAGCCGGTCCGTGTCAGTTGAACAGGCTCATCGGGGTTGTCGTTCAGATAGCGAAGATTCTTCCCCTTCATGCCCCCGCTAAATTGGCGTCGTTCGATCAATGTGTGTGGCACTCGGTTGCGTTAACGGACAGGGAGTCTGGTAAATGAGGATATCGCAAAACGGTCCACGCTCCTCCATCCGGTTCCTCTGCAGACAGCGCCATGATCCGCACCTTGCTCGCAAACTCCATCGATTGGTCAGGCAGCAATGAAAGCAAGGAAATGACGACCAGCACCAAGAAAAAGGTCGAACAGTGCGACGATCATTATCAGGCCACTTGCATCGCAACCTTGACTCAGGAGTCGCTGGCCAATCCTCACTCCACCAGTAAGGACAAGAACACCAAGTCGCTTAACATTCCCGACACTGCCCAAGTAACAACGTACTACTACGAGGCGGAACACTTGAGCCAGGTGAAGATCGATTGTGAGTCAGGCGGTGGACACTGGAAAGCGAAGTGATTGGCCAGGTTTTATTTGGCAGCCCACAACACTTACCCTGCCAATTCGCAGCACGACTTTTATAAAATACGCGTGACGCGAACATAAAAAATAACGACATCGCGACAATATACAGGCGCCACTTAAGTGACTATTACTCGCTATACTCCAGCCAGCCGACGCCTTACAGAACACCCCCCGACTCTTACACTGCGAGAATAATTCAAACGCACCGACGAACGGACTGCAGAAATAAAACCCTATATAATTCATCATGTTAATCATGAACCAACGACCTACAACTATCTTTCTGAAATTTCAAAAAACCATAAAAGACCCGACCACGAATATAAAAGTTTCAAACTTTTTAATTAAATAAAAAAATACATATAACACTTTTAAATACTGTTCTTAGATGCTAATAATCCGGACGATTCCGGGTTCCCGGCAAGACACTTCCTCATCAGAAGTGAACATCAGCTAACCTCATATGCCGATGACCCGACCTTAATTAAACTCAAACCGCTAGCTTGCTCAAGTTTCAATAAACCTGAGCCGCTGTTGTGTTGTGCACTAAAACTGCGCAAGGAAGGCATCATCGCTCGCCATAAGATTAAGATCCTTTCGATCTTCGGGACCCGTCCAGAAGCCATCAAGATGGCGCCGTTGGTCAAAGCTCTCGCCGCAGAACCGAGCATTGATTCGCAGATCTGCGTCACCGGCCAGCATCAAAGCATGCTGAAACAGGTGTTGGATCTGTTCGACCTCAAGGCTGATTACACCCTTGATGTGATGACGCAACACCAATCGCTCAACTCGCTGACTGCGGCGTTATACGCAGCGATTGACCCGGTGCTGGAATTAGCCCGCCCGGACAGGGTGCTGGTGCATGGCGACACCACCTCGGCCATGGTCGCCGCGATGGCGGCGTTTCATCGACGCATCCCGGTTGGCCATGTGGAAGCCGGGCTGCGCACCGGCGATATCTATAGCCCGTGGCCGGAAGAAATGAACCGTCGCTGCATCGACCTGGGAGCCGACATGCTGTTTGCGCCGACCCAAGAGTCGCGCCAGAACCTGCTCGATGAACGCTTGCAGGGCCGCACCTTCGTGACCGGCAATACGGTGATCGACGCGTTGCAGATGACCGCACGGCGCATCGAGCTGGACGCTGACTTGCGGGCCAGCCTGGACCAGCAGTTCTCGTTTCTGCAGAGCGGCCGCAAGGTGCTGCTGGTGACCGGGCATCGGCGGGAAAACTTCGGTGAAGGCTTCCTGGATATCTGCAAGGCCCTGAGTCATCTCGCCCGGCGCGCGGATATCCAGATCGTCTATCCGGTGCATTTGAACCCCAATGTCATGGGCCCGGTCACCGAGCACCTGGGCGATCTGCCCAACGTGCACCTGATCAAGCCGCTGGACTATCTGGCCTTCGTGCGCCTGATGCAACGGGCTCACGTGATCCTCACCGACTCCGGTGGCGTGCAGGAAGAAGCGCCGTCCCTGGGCAAACCGGTGCTGGTCATGCGTGACGTGACCGAACGTCCGGAAGCGGTCGCAGCGGGCACTGTGCGCCTGGTTGGCACTGCACCGGACTCGATTATCGCCGGGGTCAACGCGCTGTTTGACGACGACCTCCTGTGGCGTCGCTGCTCCCAGGCGGCCAACCCTTATGGCGATGGAAAGGCCAGCGCGCGCATCGTCGACGCCTTGCTGGGTCGCGCGGTCGATGATTTCGTCATGGCACGCGCGCTGCCCACGTTCCTGCAACACCCGACAGCGGCTGCCGTGCGCGAGGAGCCCGGGGAAAACCTCCCGGCCTCCACCTCTCTATAAACCAAAACTGCTCCTCCCCCAATCTGCTCGAGATCGACCTGAATGAAGTCTTCCGTTGCCATCCATACGGGTGCGCTCAGCGCCCTTGCCTGTGGCGTGAGCCTGCTCGCGCTCATGCCGACCTTTGCCTTGGCCGCGGACAGCCCGCTCACCCAGGCGATCAACCGACTCAATGCCGACACTCGCCAGGAGCGTGAGGTGCGCTTGAGCGATCTGGGAATCGACGCGCCAATCATCCTCGGCTCCACCGATGCCCGCCGCGAACTGTATCTGCCGCTGCCGGCGGGTGTACCGTTGACGGAGGCCAGCCTCAATTTCAACGCCAGTTACCTCAATGGCGAAGGCGGCCGCAACACGTTGTTGCTGTCGCTGGACGGCTATCCGGTGCGCGCCGAAGGGCTCAGCGAAGCCCAGGGTGACGCCAGCGCCACGCTCGGCGTGGACAAGAAAGCACGGGACAGCGGCTCCCTACGCCTGGGCGTTGCCTGGTCGTCCATCGTGTCCCGTGTGTTGTGCGAAGACGAACGCGCCATCGGCAATGTGTTGCGGATCGAGCCCGACACCCGCCTCACCTACAGCTACGACGCCAACCTGTTGCAGGACGTCGGCGCTGCCTGGACGGCATTGCCTGGCAAACCGGGCATCATGGTCGCGCCGGGCACCTTGTCTGCCGAAAGCTACGATGCGGCCTGGCGCCTCGGTGTAGCGCTGGAGCGGATCGGCAAGCACAGCCGCATCCTGCCCTTCCCGGCCATTCAAGACAGCGTTGACCTTGGCGGCCTGCGCATCCCGGCCGAGTTGCTGGCCATTCCCGCGTTCGCCAGCCTCAACGGCAAAAGCCCCCACGTTCTGGCGGACGCGGCGCAAATCGGCGCATTGCTGATGCTGGGCCAGACGCCAAACGTCCAGGCCGATCTGGCTATCAACGACCCGCAACTGCTCAAGGCCGTCAATGAATCACTCGACGCGCTGCAGAGCCAGATCCAAGGCCTCGACGCCACGGCAACGAGCGCCTTCACGCAGTGGCGTGAGCGCCATGTCAACGCAGGTCTGGCCGCTACCGGTACTGACAACGTGCGCCTGGCCTTGCTCGGCACACGTCCGGTGCTGATGATCGCGCCGCAAGCCACCGGCAAGGCGCTGGCGTTGTTCAGCTCAGCCTGGAACACCCTGGCACGCAGCCGCCAATTAACGGTCAGCGAAGCGCAGTTGCCATTGAGCGCCGACGGTCGCGTGGCGTTGTCGCGATTGGGTGGCAACCCCGGCGCCATCGACGTGCTGGCCAAGTCCGACTGGAGCACGTCGTTCCCGTTGGGCAGCGTGGCCTATGACGGTCGCCTGCCGGTGAAGGCCGTGATCGACGTGTCCGCCGCACCCGGTGCATCGGACACCGCACCAGTGGCTTCGCTGTTTCTCAACGATTATCTGATTGGCGCGCAACAGCTGGAGGCCAACGGTGAAATGCAGCGCATCGAAGCGCGTATCCCGCGTTATGCGGTGGGGGCAACGAACGTCTTGCGCGTGTCGTTCCAGCGTCAGCCAGTGAGTGATCGCTGCCTGGAAACGCCGCAAGCCTTCCCGGTCTCGGTGCTGCCGACCAGCCACATCGTGCTGGATAAAACGGCTCTGGGTGATGACTTCGCCGGTATGGCCGCGCGGTTTGCCATGGACGCGCAAATCCTTGTGCCACAGGCCTACCTCGAACACCCGGCGAGCAGCCTGCCGCAGGTGATTTCGGTGGCTGACGCCGTGGGCGTATCGCCGTTGCGCGCGCAGTTGAAGGTCAGTGCTGATGCAAAGGCTTCGGTCACAGCGGACAAAACCTTCCTGGCCTTCGAGTTGCCGATCAAGGACAGCAAGGAATCGGTGCAAGTCGATGAACAGGGTCGCCTGCGCATCAATCACAAGGATCAAGTGTTGCTGGACGTGCAGCCGCTCAACCATCTGGCCTCGTTGCAAGTGGTGGATGCCGGCGGCCAACACGGTCTGGTCTATCGCGCCCTGGGCACCGACGCACCGCGCTTCGCCAAACAGATTCTGCTGAGCCGCGGCGACGTCGCCATTCTGGGTGACCACGGTGCACTGACCACCTTCGATACACAGGATCCGAGCGGCAGCCAATTGATCGACAACGAAGCACCCAAGGGCCTCGACGCCTGGCGCACGCCGTCGCTGTTGTGGCTGATTCCGGGCGGCATCCTGCTGGTCCTCATCCTGTTGCTGGCTGGCCGTAGTGCCCGCCGCAATCGCCAGTAACGGTAACCTTAGATGACGTCGCTTTATTGGCCCTATTGGCTGGCCCACTACTACAGCTTCCTGGAGATCTCGACCCTCGTGGTCGCGGTGCTGATCCTGATCTCCAGCCTGGACGATCTGTTCATTGACCTGTGGTACTGGTCTCGCCGCCTGTTTCGCAAGTTCACCGTGGACCGAAAATACCGGCCGCTGACCGCCGACCAGTTGATGGCTCGGGATGAACAGCCGCTGGCGATCATGGTCCCGGCCTGGCTGGAATACGACGTTATCGCGCCGATGATCGAGAACATGGTGTCGACCCTGGATTATCAGAACTATGTGGTCTTCGTCGGTACCTACATCAACGACCAGCGCACCATCGATGAAGTGGAGCGCATGCGTCGGCGCTACAAGCAGCTGCATCGCGTGGAAGTCCCGCATGCCGGGCCGACCTGCAAGGCCGACTGCCTGAACTGGGTGATCCAGGCCATTTTCCTGCACGAAAAAACCCACGGCATGACCTTCGCTGGCGTGGTGTTGCACGACAGCGAAGACGTACTGCACCCGATGGAATTGCGCCTCTTCAACTACTTGCTGCCGCGCAAGGACATGATCCAGTTGCCCGTGGTGTCGCTGGAGCGCAACTGGTACGAGTGGGTGGCCGGCACGTACATGGATGAATTCGCCGAGTGGCATGGCAAAGATCTGGTGGTGCGTGAAAGCATGACCGACACCGTGCCCTCCGCCGGGGTCGGCACCTGTTTCTCCCATCGCGCCCTGCGCGTGCTGGCCGGGGAGACCCAGAACCAGCCGTTCAATACCGACAGCCTCACCGAGGACTACGACGTCGGCGCACGCCTGGCCAAGGTCGGCATGAATGCAATCTTCGTACGCTTCCCGGTGCAGTTCCGGGTGTTGCGTAAATCATGGTTTCGCAAGCCTTACGAATCGACCCTGGAGATGCCGTTGTGCGTGCGGGAGTTCTTTCCCGATACCTTCCGCACCGCGTTCCGTCAGAAAGCCCGCTGGACCCTGGGCATTGGCCTGCAAGGCTGGGAGCAAATGGGCTGGAACGGTTCGCTGGCCAACCGCTACCTGCTGTTTCGCGATCGCAAAGGCGTGGTGACGGCGTTCGTCAGCATCATCGCCTACGTCATTCTGGTGCAACTGCTGGCGCTGATCATCCTGCGCCAGAGCGGCCTGTGGGACGTCAGTTTCCCGACGCCATTTGAAACCAGCGGCGTCATCCAATACCTGCTGTTGGCCAACGGTATCGCGCTGGCCTGGCGCATCGCTCACCGCTGCTATTTCACCACCGTGCTGTACGGCTGGCAGCATGGCTTGCTGTCGATCCCGCGCATGGTGGTCGGCAACTTCGTCAACTTCATGGCCGCGTCACGGGCCTGGCGCATGTTCCTGGTCGGCAAGGTGCTCAACCGCAAGCTGGTGTGGGACAAGACCATGCACGACTTCCCGTCCACCGACCTGGTGGCCGCCGCACCGCGCAAGCTCGGCAGCGTGCTGTTGTCCTGGCAGGCGATCAACGAAACCGATCTGCAAAGTGCCCTCACCGAACAGAAAACCCGGCACATGCCACTGGGGCGGATTTTGCTCAGCAACGGCTGGCTGGATGACGAGACACTGGCGGAAGCCATCGCCTTTCAGAACGACTTGCCGCGGGTGTTCGATGTGGCCGCCAAGGCGCAGTCGTCGCCCCTGACACTGGACGATGAATTCGCTCTGCGCTGGCGCGTGGTGCCGCTTGGCTTGAATGCCGACGGCCGCGCACAAGTTGCCGTGGCCAGCCCGTTGCCGGCCGCAGGCCTGCAACAGGTCAGCGAGGTATTGGGTAGCGAACCGGTGCAGCTGATTGCCCGGGAAAGCGAAATCGTTGCGCAGTTGCGTCAACTGAACGTACGCGATGGCCAAGCCGTGCCAGATGCCCGCGCGCCACTGCTGGGTGACCTGTTGATCGAAATGGGCCTGCTGGATCGCGGCGAGTTCAACCGCGCCATGTTGCAGTACCGCCCGCAGCGTCACGGTCGCATCGGCGACTATCTGGTCGACAGCGGCGTGTTGCCTCGCGCCACCATCGAAAAGGCCGTCGCCCGTCAGCACAGTCACTACCCTGCGGAGCTACCGGCATGAACCGTCCCTTGCTGACCCTCATGGCCACGGGGCTGAGCCTGCTGCCTGCATTGGTGCATGGCGAAACCCTGCCGCTGCCGTTGACCGGCCCGGCCTATGTCAACGCCAACGAGGCGTATAGCGCCTACGAACGCAAAGACTATGACCTGGCCATCGCCAAGGCCCGCGAAGCCTTGCGCCAGCGCGCCGACATCAGCCGTCTGCACACGCTGATTGCGCTGGCTCAGCGCGACAAGGAGTTGCGCGATCATCCCAAGCGCTATCCACAGTCGCGCCAGGCCCCAGGTTTCGGTGCCGCTGCCCAGGCATTCAAGGCCTATGACCGGGATGACTTCGACGCCGCTGCCGTGGCGGCACGCAAAGCCATCGCGCAGGCGCCAAAACGCATGGACTATCGCCTGCTGCTGATCGAGTCCTTGCAGCGCCAACAGCATTTGCAAGAGGCGGATCAAGCCACCACCCAGGCGCTGGCTGTGTTTCCCGACGACGATACGTTACTGATGCGCCGCGAAGCGATTCGTCGACAACTGGCCGCGCCGCTGGCGGTTGAGGGTTATCGCGCCCTGGAGCAAGGCCGTGTGCCGTTTGCCATGGATCAGGCCAGAAAGGCCGTCGCCTGGGCACCGGAAATTGCCGCCAATCAACAACTGCTGATCAGCGCCCTGCTCGCTGCCAACGACTACCGAGGGGCCGAGCTGGCGGCGTCAGGCGCATTGGCTCAGGACGATGGGGAGATCGCACCGTGGATTCTGCGCAGCTACGCCCTGGATCGTCAGGGCAAAACCCAAGCGGCCCAGGCTGATCTGAATCACGCTCTGGCCATCGACGGCCTGCTGGAAACGGAAACCCGCGACATCCGTTTCTTCGCCGCCGACGCCGCACTGGCCCATGGCGAGCCGCAACAAGCGCTCGATCATCTGCAGCCACTGGCCGACGATGAAAGCGGCGAAGTAGCCCGCCGACGCACCGCTGCCCGCCTGGCGCTGCGGCAGAAAGACAACGGTGCGAAAACTGTGGCCCATTTTCCTGCACCGGCCTTGAACTGTCAGGAAACCGCCTTCGGCCTTGTCTGTGATATCTGGCCGGGCAATCAGCGCGACGGCGGAACCGACATGGCCGCCCAGGCCTATGCAGCGCTGGCCCGCAAGGAGGCTGCGACGGCGGTTGCCCTGGCGAATGAGGCCGTCCGCCGTGCACCGCAAAATCCGGCTTACCGGCGCCTGTTGGTCAGTGCCCTGAGCGAGCAAAAACGGGTGCCTGAAGCGATCGCGGCGGCCAGCGAAGGTCTGAAGCTCACGGGAGATGACGCCCGATTGCTGTCTCAACGCGGGCGCCTGCGTCAACAAATCGGCGATGACTCCGGAGCGCGCAAAGACTTTACCCAGGCGTTGGCCCTGGGCAGCCTGCCCGCGTACGAAGAGGCCAGTTTGTACGCCGCCATCGGCCAGCGCCGCACCGCCCGCGAACGGCTGCAACAAGCTCGCGACAGCGGCGAACTGGAATCGATGAGTGATTTGCAGATCGCTTATTTGTCGGTCCAGGCCGGCGATGATGAAGCGGCCAACGCGTCGTTCCGCAAGGCCGATGCCGACACCCGGCTCACGCCGACGGCCACTCAGGATGCGGCCTACACCGCGATGCGCGCCCATGAAGACGAGCAAGCCGTGGGGTACTTCGAGCGCGTCATCGACGCGCAGCACGCCGGTGAAATGGACATGCCCGCGCAGCAGCTGTTCGACACCCGCCGTGCGGTGGGCGATGTCTCGCGCAGAATCGGGTTGACCAGCACCACCAGTTATCGCGGCAACAGCTCCAGCAGTGGCTTGAGTTCAGCGCCGAGCAGCGGCAGCACCAGCAACGACAGCTTGCAAAACAGCACTGAACTGTCCTGGCGCCCATTGGGTTATCGCAATGCACGATTCGTCGAACTGTACGGACGCGTCACCGACACGCTGTGGAGCAAGAACGGTGATTCGGATACCGGTTTCGATGCGCTGCAAGGCGCCGTGGGCGTACGCATCAAACCCTTCACCGCGCTGAACGTGATGGCCGCCGTCGAGCGCACGTTCCCCTTGGGATCGTCGGACATCGACGGTGACTGGCTGGTGCGCCTGGGTTATGGCTCAAGCATCGGCACCGATTTGCGGGTCGACGCCTCGAGTTGGTGGACCTCGCAGTTGTTCGCTGAAGCCGGTCATTACATCAACGACTCGCGGGATTATTTCAACAGCGAATGGCAGGTCGGTCGCAGCTACGCCATCGGCGGCGCAGGTTCGCGCTGGGTCAGTTTCCCCCATGTCGTGGCCGCGTTCGACTACGACTCGAAAATGAACAGCGGGACCGGCGCCGATGGCAACACCGAGTCATCCTCCGGCAAGGCCGGGGGCGTGGGTGTCGGCAATAACGTGCGCTACTGGTTCCGCGAAGATGCGTACAACGCGCCCCGCTCCTACGTGGATTTTTCCCTGCAGTACCGCGTAAAAGTCATGGGCGATGACCGCGCTGAAGGCGTGTTCGCTCGCCTGACTTATTCCTATTGAGGACGTGCATGAACGCCCGAATCTGTTTGTGGCTGGGCCTTGGCCTGATCCCGACGTGGGTGCAAGCTGCCCCCGAAATCGCACAGCTGTACGCGCCAACATTGCCCGAGGGTTCGGCCTGGATGCGGGTGGTCAACCCGCACGACACCGCCATGCAGGTCCGGGTGGGCCAAGGCGCGAATGTTGCCCTTTCCGCCCAGAACACGCTGGCCAGTCCCTTCCAGGTCGTCGACTCGCGGCAGCCGCTGCAGCTGACCGTCAATGGTCGCGAGATAAAGGACCTGAGCGCCCCAAAAGGTGCGTGGGTAACGTTGATTCTCGACAACGACCCGGCATTGGCACCACGCCTGGTCATCGACCCGCCACTGCGCGGCAAAGACCTGCGCGCCGAACTTAACGTGTACAACCTGGGCAACGGTTGCGATCGGGCCAATGTCCAATTGGCCAACGGCGCCCCGGTATTCAGTCAGGTGCCGTTCAATGGGCAAGCCCAGCGCGCCATCAACCCGGTGCAGGCGACGCTGGTTGCCAGCTGCGATCAGCACCGCAGCCTCCCGATGAAACTGGCACCGTTCAAGGCGGGCGATCGCTACAGCCTGTTTCTGGTTGGCACCCGCCAGGCGCCACGGCTGATTGGCCTTGTCGATCAGACCGCGCCATGACCCTTCAATGCAAACCCTCGCGTTTTATCCATCGCTGGTCGATGCCCGCCCTGCTCGCCGGCCTCCTGTCGAGCTTGTCAGGCACCGCCGTGCAAGCGGCGTCTGCTGTGATCACTGGCAATGGCGGATGGTTGTTTCCGGCCTGGGAAAGCCTGAACAAGGTCGACACCACCGGCACGACCCGCAACATTGAGCTGATCAAAGCACTCCAGCAGCGACTCGAACGCGCGCACATCGGGCTGGTCGTGCTGGTGGTGCCGATGAAAGCGCCGTTCTACGCACAGCGCCTGCCGGCCGATCAGCCGCTGAGCACGGCGGTGATGCAGCGTTACGAACACTTGCAGAGTGACCTGATTCGCGCAGGGCTGAGCACGCTGAACATCAAGCCCATCCTGCAAAGCACCGAGCAAGGTCAACACACGGCTTTTTACCGCGCCGACTATCACTGGACTGCCTGGAGCGCCGAAAACACCGCCGACGCCACCGCACAACTGATTACCGAGCGCTACCGGCTGCAAGGCGAACCCGGTGGTGGCGCGGCGCTGGGCCAGTGGTTCGACCGCCGCGCGTTCGGCGACCTGGCGAGCAATTTTTTGCCGGCGGTCAAACGCAAGGCGATTGGTCGCGACATCTATACCGTTCGCCATCAAGCGGAAAACGACTTGCTGATCGATGATGCGCCAGCACCGGTGCAAGTCATCGGCAACAGCTTTGTCCAACCTTATCTTGGCTTTACACAGAAGCTCTCCAATGCGCTCGACCGCCCCGTCGCGCTGACCTGGAACCCCGGCGATGTCGGCCCATGGGCTACGCTGCTGCAATACCTGGAGTCGGCGGATTTTGCTCAACACAAACCGCAAGTGATCGTCTGGCAATTCAACGAGGGCCAGTTTCACCTTGGCCCCGATGCGACAGCCAACTGGAACGCCAAGGGCGTCACTTCGCTGAGCCAATGGCATCAACGCATCAACAAGGCACTGCCGTGAATATTCCTGGCTACACCGCGAGTCGCGCGACGGTCACCGCGCTATTGTTTGCCGTCACCCTCAGTGCAGGAACCGGCATGCTCTACATGACCAAAAAGGCCCCGAGCCCGGGGATTGTCGGCATCGTCTGGCAGCCGGACAACAAGACGGTCGGCATCACCGGCCACTGGGAAAAACTCGGCGCCCGTGAACTGCTGGTGCAATGGACCGTGGTCGACGATCAGGCTTTCATTGCCGGTACCGGGCTACCGAGTGTGCCGGTACTCCCCGATTGGGCGCGCATCGCCAAGGCGCCCTGGGCGCAGGATGTGATCCTCGGGCTGGCCGGCTACTTCAGCGAGAATCGCTCGCGGGACAACATCGAACAATTGGCTGAAGTCTCCGAACGCATCGCCAAACTGCCTACGCCGCTACACGTCACCGGCTGGTATTTCCCTGCGGAAGTCGATCCGAGCTGGACCCGCGCCAAAGACTTGCCTGCCCTGCTCGCCAAGCTGCCGCGACCGCTGTGGATCAGCGTGTATGACGGCGCCAATATCGGCCCTGCCGCCACCGCCGAATGGCTCAAACAGTGGCTGCCGAATGACATTGGCGTGTTTTTCCAGGACGGCGTCGGCGTCTACGCCCGCACCGCACCGGTCGCCAGAACCTACGCCGACGCCTTGCGCCAACGCCTGGGCAAAGACCGTGTGCGAATCATCGTCGAAGCCTTCCGCCCCAACTTTGGTGGCGGCTTCCGCTCCGCCACTGCCGCCGAACTCAAACCGCAGTTGGCGGCGTATGACGGCTATCCGTTGTACCTGTTCGACGGGCCGCATTACGTGACGCCTGAATTGGTCGAGCAATTGAGCCGATGACGTAGATCGAGACAATCCAGGCCTGTGATTTCGCTCGAAAGTGGACGCTTGCATCGGGCAACAATCCTGAAGCACTCGCTCGGCACTGCATCCGCCCACCGCTTTCGACAAAGGAAAGCATGTCGAGATGGCGTCCAAGGCTGTGTGGCATGACATTCAGGATCACTGGCCGCAGGCTCGCTAACCCTTCTGGCTGCGCGTAAGAGTTTGTCGCGCAGCTTGCCTCATCTGCACTTCTCAACTTCAGCCAACCGTCTAACCTGATAAGTACACGACTACATACACGCTGCTAGCCGCCTCTTGCAGGAAAACGCCATGACCGGAAAAACAGCACGCCAATATTCGTCATGGATCCTGCCCTCCCTGCTTGCCATCAACCTGGCGATGATGGCGGGATGTTCAGGCAAAGCGGCCACGGCTCGCTATTCGGCCTCAAGCGTAGGCTCAAGCTGCTATGCCAAAGCGCTGCCCACTTCCGGCGAAGGCGGCCTCGCTTGGGGGGACACCTTGAACATGGCCCGCCAGAAATCCTTGAGTAACTGCATTCGCTATGCCGGCCGCTCCGGTGGCACGCCGGATACCTGCCAAGTGGTGTTGGCCGAATGCAGAAATTAGGCGTGCCGTCGTCTGCGCCCGCGCACATTGAACATCCACGCAAGGCGCGTGATTAAGCGTCCTCAGGCTTGCGTTCTGAAAGCCGTCGACCATTTCACGTCGGTTGCGGGGCGTGAATGAGCAGTTAGACAGCATTTGACCAGCTCATATGGGTAACCGTATATTCGAATAACCATATGTGCAAATAGGAATCACCATGCGCGTTCTGTTTATGTGCACCGCCAATAGCTGCCGCAGCATCCTGTCCGAGGCGATGTTCAATCATCTTGCGCCGCAAGGTTTTCAGGCGATCAGTGCCGGCAGCTTCCCCAAGGGCCAGGTTTTGCCGTGCAGTCTTGTGACGTTGCAGGAGGCCGGCATCGCGATCGACGGGTTGAGCAGCAAAGGCAACGACGCGTTCGAAGCCAATCCACCGGACATTGTCATCACCGTCTGCGACAACGCCGCTGGCGAGGCGTGCCCGGTTTACTTCGGGCCGGCGCTCAAGGCCCACTGGGGATTGGAAGACCCCTCTGAAGTGCAGGGCAACGAAACGGTCGTCACCGCAGCCTTCCACTCGACCCTGGCGCGTATCGAAACACGCTGCCGTGCCTTCCTCGCCCTGCCCTTCGGCGAACTTGACCGAGATGCCTTGAAGCGCGAACTCGATCGTATCAGCACCCTCTGACCGGAGCCCTCATGACCCACGAACTACCCTGTCTCGACGCCTCCCTGACTCAGTCCATTGCCGGTGACGACCCCCGGCACAAGCCGCGAATCCTGCTGTTGTACGGATCGACCCGACCGCGTTCATTTAGTCGCCTGCTGGTCGAGGAAGCCGCCCGCTTGCTCGAACACTTCGGTGCAGAAACGAGGATCTTCAATCCATCGGGCCTTCCTCTACCGGATGACGCACCGAGCGATCACCCGAAAGTCCAGGAGTTGCTCGAGCTGATGCAATGGTCCGAAGGACAGGTCTGGTGTTCGCCCGAGCGCCACGGTTCGATGTCTGCCGTGTTCAAGGCGCAGATAGACTGGGTACCGCTCGCGATAGGCGCCATTCGCCCGACCCAGGGAAAAACCCTCGCAGTGATGCAGGTCAGTGGTGGCTCTCAGTCGTTCAACGTGGTGAATCAACTTCGCGTGTTGGGGCGCTGGATGCGGATGTTCACCATCCCCAATCAATCCTCCGTACCGAAGGCCTATCTGGAATTCGACGAAGACAACCGCATGAAACCGTCCTCTCTTTATGACCGGGTGGTGGACGTCATGGAGGAGCTTGTGAAGTTCACCCTGTTGCTGCGGGATCGTCCGGACCTCGTTGACCGTTACTCGGAACGCAAGGAGTTGGCAAAGGAACTGCCGATGACGTAGATCGAGAAAAGCCAGGCATGTGCTCTTGGCCAAAAGTGGACCCTCGCATCGGCGAACAAACAGCCTGAGGCACTCGCTCGACACTGCATCTGCCCACCGCTTACAGTGCCGTCCCCTCATCATTGGAACGCCAGCAAAAATGACCGAGACCTTACAAGGCAGTTGCCTTTGCGGCGCCGTCAAATACCAACTCGGGTCACGTCCAAAAGCCGTTTCGCACTGCCATTGCAGCCAATGCCGCAAAAGCCATGGAGCTGCATTTGCGAGCTATGGCAGTGTTTTGCGTGGCGACTTTGATCTTGTACAGGGTAACGATGACATCCGGTCTTACCCGTCCTCGGAATCTGTCGAGCGCCAGTTTTGCACTCGCTGCGGCTCGTCGCTATTCTGGTCAACCAGCCAGGGCGAATACTCCGATTGGATCTCCATAGCGCTTGGGACATTGGACACCTCCTTTGCGTGCGACAAACAGAAGCATGTCGAGGTGACGTCCAAGGCTGTATGGCATGAAATCCAGGATCACTGGCCGCAGTCTCGCTAGCCCTGCTCATGCCGATTGTCTGCGCCAGGTGCCGGGTGATGTGCCGAACTGGCGTTTGAAGGCGCGACTGAACGCGGCTTCGGATTCGTAGCCAACTGCAAAACCGACTTGCGCCACACTCCCGCGACCTTCGCGCAGGTGCTGAGCCGCCACGTGCATACGCCAAAGCGTCAGGTATTGCATCGGTGGTTGTCCGACCAATGCCGTGAATCGCTCGGCGAATACCGAGCGCGACATGCCAACTTCAAGCGCCAGGCCTTCTGCAGTCCAGCCCTCGGTTGGCCGAGCATGAAGCAGCGCCAATGCGCGCCCGATAGGCGGATCCCGCAAACCCGCCAGCCACCCGCGCCGCTCAGCAGGGAGGCTCGCAACATACTGGCTGACGGCTTCGACAAAGAGCAATTCGGATAGCTTGGCGATGACCGTTGTCGAGCCGACGCGCCCCGCCGCGATCTCACTGACAGCAAATCGGAATGAGCTTTCAATCCAGGCTCCCGAAGCCGTCGCGCGCATGTCCAGTTTCAACAAGGATGGCAGCGACGAAAGCAACGGACTGAACGGCGTTTCAGAGCCGAGGAATCCGCACAGTAATTGTGTGACCTCGCCGCCCCCACCGTACTTGATACGTGAAATGCCGCCGACCTCCGGCGGCTGAATAACGTCGCGCGCCGACATGGGCGCAATGCTTAGATCACTGCCAAACGTATGAACGTCATTGCGAGGTATGAGAATGAGTTCGCCTGCCCGCACGTCGAGGGTGGCGCCATCGCCGATTCGCAATTGCATGTGCCCCGCCGCGACAAAATGCGACGCAATGATATGTCGGGGTGCCGCCAGGAACGGTTTGCAATCATCCGCGGAAATTCTTCCGTTGATGCACCAAGGCGCAGTGAGTTCCGCCTCGAGAAAGACCCCGCCAGACAGCCGAATGACACGCAGGACATCAGAAAGCGCATCCAACAATTGCCAGCCCTCCTTTCCGGAGTCCGGAGCATGTAATCAGGCGCACCAGTCATTCTTCGCCTGAACGGCGAGGTCTAGATTAGCACCAACGTGGACTCAGTGATCGAGACGATCCCCAGAGGCTTCAACCAGGCTCATTGGCTCCGACGTGAACCGTAATTGCCCCCTTCCAACTCAACCAGGACGCAGGAGATCGAGATGAACACCGTCGCTACCCGACCCGGCGCAGATTCGGGCAACGCCGCCCGTTATGCTCAACTTGTCAGATCCTCGAAGAAAGCCGAATGGCAGATCGACCGCGATTTGTTACAGGACCGCAGCTTCGACTTTTCGCGAAAATTCTTGCCCGACGGACTCTCGCGGATCGACCGCCTGACCTTTCTCACCACGGATGAAGCGCGCCTGCTCAGTCAGATTCAGGGCCGAACCTATGCGTATATCTTTGGCCTGGTCGAGCGTTTTATCAGTGCCAAAATGCTCGATCAAGGTCGGGCCCATGTCTTTGACGATCAGTTCGCGCTCGAAGCGCTGGTGCGTTTTTCCAATGATGAGATCAAGCACCAGGAGCTGTTCCGGCGCATAGAGGCGATGATGGGCTCGCAATTGCCAGCGGGATATCGTCAAGTTGCCGATCCAAACGATGTGGCGCGCGCGGTACTGGCGGCCAGCACCTGGTCGGTGCTGGCGCTGACCTGTCATATCGAGCTTTTTGTTCAAACGCACTACGCAAAAAGCATCGCCCCGCGCGAGGAGTTGTGCCCGCTCTTCAAGGATGTCTTCAAATTTCACTGGAAGGATGAAAGCCGGCACGTCGTACTCGATGAGCTGGAGTGGCAGGCGGAGCATGCGAAACTTTCGCCAGCCGAGCACGACCAGGCCGTGAACGATCTGATTGCGCTGGTGACAGCCGTCGACGTAATCCTGCAGGCACAATCGGCAGCCGATGCCGACTACTTTATTCGCAATGTTTCACGATCGTTCAGTGTTGACGAGACAGCGCAGATCAAAGCCTGCGTACTGAGCGCCTACCGCTGGCAATACATTATCTCGGGCGTGCAGCACCCACACTTTGGCCAGCTGCTTGTGCACATGACAACACCCGCACAGATGTCCAGGATTCAGACCGCGCTGGCTCCCATCATGAGCAATTGATCGACGGGGCGCGACCGACCGCGCGTCGGCCGCGCAGCTGTGAAATGACGCGCTGAATCGAGGATGGCAGCCATGACGATACCGATGTGGATGTTGCTTGGATTTTCAACCTGGACTTTGCTGCTGTTGATGGCAACGGTCGGGGTGTATCGCTGGGTCAGAATCCTGTTCTCGAATGTTCCGATTGCCTCTTTCCGAAGCGATCAGCTCGAGGGCGAGGATTGGTATCGGCGCGGAACAAGAGCACACGCGAACTGTGTGGAAAACCTGCCGGTCTTTGGCGCCATCGTGTTCGTGATTTCAGCCCTTGGCGTCAACACCCCTGCCGTTAACTACTTGTGCATACTCGTCCTGATCGCTCGCGTGTGCCAGTCTCTGGTTCACGTATCTCATGCGCAAACCGGCAGGTTGGTGGCGGTTCGGTTTACCTTCTATTGCGTTCAACTGGTCTGTTTCCTCGCGCTCATTGTTACAGCGGCTTGTTACGGCGTATGAGTAATTTGAAGAGAGGAATGAATCCAGGCCCAGGAGTGCTTGCCGGAAACGTCGAGGGCAATGCTTTGCCGTTCTCGGCAAGCGCGTGCCACCGACTCACCTCTGTGACCCTCCAACGCCTTGAAGGACAAGGCACTCAGCGAGTGGCCTGACTTTTGCTCTGCTACTCGGTGACCAACCAAGGAGCGTGAAAATGATCGGAAGCAACTTACCTGCGCCGCAATACGTTGATGCGCTCAAAAGGTCTTTGGAAAGTGGCAACGTGACCGCCGGCAAGATCCAGATCGCCAATGTGACAGCGCAAACCCAGGCACAGATCGATAAAAGTTTTCGCGAGGCAGAACGCGATCTGGAACAGCTGAAAGCCCGCTATAAATCTGATCAAAACCCGGCAACGTTCGACGCGAAAGGCAACGCTGTCGAATTGCCCAATGAGCAGTTCATCAGCAAAAGCGGCGCTTCGCCTGTGGTGGAAGACCTCCAGCCTCTGATCAAATCCGGAAGCCTTGAAGAGAACACCATCAGCGCTAACCATGGCGACTTCTCGATTGACAGCACTGCGGTCTATCAGGAATGGCTGTTGGCTCGTGGGAGCGTTGATGTATCTGTGTAGGCAAATTGGAGGGGCACTTGAGTAACCCTGCAAATGCACAATTGGCGCTGCGCGCAAGTGTTAGCCGCGCAGCTCTCGATTCAACTGTTCGGTGCGCAAACAGCTACGTGAAAACCCTGCTGATGCTGAGGCTGCGGTCACTGCCCTGGACACCGGATCGAAAAGAGAAATGCAATGGAACTGAAGTTCAGTCACGTCGATGTGCTGGTCATGAATCTCGAAGAAGCCTGTGCTTACTACGCACAGACTCTGAAGGCCAGGATCTCTAAAACGCTCGTCTGGGAACGCGGTGGTCTGCACGTGCGCTACGCGATTGCGTTGATCGGTCAGGAGCGTTTCATGCTGGTGCAACCGTTGGCGGGGAATCTGAAGGAGCTTTTGGACTCGTCGGGCGAAGGCATGATTTACCGCCACTGCTACTCCACGCCGGACATCGAGCAGGCCTATGACGAATTGCTGGCCACGGGTGTTCAGCCAGAAGACGAAAATGGAAAACCACTCGCCCGCGCGAACCTGCAATCCCCGTCCGGGGCCCGCATCATCTGGTTGCCCAAGCGCTTCGGGCACTTCTCCATCGAGATATTGGAAGACAAGGCGCTGGAAGCATTTATCGAGGAGGCGTTTGCCTGAAAGATGTTACTCGCCCGCCTCACTCAACGCGCACATGCTCCAACACCACTTCCAGCGGGTGACGCAGTTGCCTGTTGGCCAGGCGCTTGACCTGGCTGCGGCACGAATACCCGGTCGCCAGCGCCTCACCTGCCTTCTCCAGCTTGCCCGCCCATGACTGCTCGAAAATAGTCCGCGAGGTCTCCTGGTTACGCGCTTCATGGCCGTAAGTACCCGACATGCCACAACAGCCGGTCGCCTCGGTCACCAGTTTCAGCCCCAGCCTGGCAAACACGGTTTCCCATTGCGAAGTACTGGCCGGGACGTTGGTCTTCTCGGTGCAGTGCGCCATCAAACGAAACGCCTGAGTCGCGCCGCGAGGCCGCTGAGGCAACGCGTCAACCAGCCACTCCTGGGGCAGCAAGACGTTCGGGCAGCCGTCGAGGCCCGGTATTTTCTGATACTCCTGGCGGTAGACCAGCGTCATCGCCGGGTCCAGGCCAACCAACGGCACAGCGTAGTCGGCCAGGGCCTTGAGCTGATTACCGTTGCGGATCGCTGCCTTGGCGAATGCGCCGAGGAAACCCTGCACGTGCAGAGGCTTGCCGTTGGCACTGTAGGGCGCCAGAAACACGCGGTAGCCCAACTGATGCGCCAACTGGATAAAGCTCGCCAGCAACGGTGTTTCAAAGTATCGGGTGAAGGCGTCCTGCACCAACACCACGCTTCGCTCACGTTGTGCGGCAGTCAATTCGCGCAGGGCTGGCACACTGGCGACAGCAACTTTGCAGCGCGTCAACGTGGCCTGCAAGTCGTAGCGGTTGATCAGCGGACTGTCGAGCATGCCGACGTGCCGTTCAAGCAAGCGGCTCACCCATTTCGAGCCCATCACCGCGTTGTACAGGCCCGGTGCGTAGGCCATGTAGGGAATGGTGAACTCCAGCGAACCGATCAGATAGTCGCGGATCGGGCGTTGATAGCGACCGTGAT
Source organism: Pseudomonas sp. O230 (assembly GCF_045447035.1). NCBI lineage: Bacteria > Pseudomonadati > Pseudomonadota > Gammaproteobacteria > Pseudomonadales > Pseudomonadaceae > Pseudomonas > Pseudomonas sp. O230. Next base: position 26,696 of record NZ_JBJGXN010000017.1, read on the forward strand.
ACAGCTCGAGAAAACGCGAACGGAACTCCGGAACGTTGACCTTGACCGGGCATTGTCCCGCGCAGGACTTACAGGCCAGGCAGCCGGCCATGGCGTCGTACACCTCATGGGAAAAATCCGCTTCGCCGTGCGAGCGCGCGAGGTTATTGCGCAAGCGCGTCGGCAAGCCGCTCAACCACGACAACTTGCCGCGGGCCGCTTGCAAGACGTCAATGTTGGCCGCGCCTTGCAGACGCAACCACTCGCGAATCAATGACGCCCTGCCCTTCGGCGAGTGCTGGCGTTCGCGGGTGGCCTTCCACGACGGGCACATCGCATCGTTGGGGTCATAGTTGTAGCAAGCGCCGTTCCCATTGCAGTGCACGGCGCTGCCGAAACTCTGCCAGACGCGCTCGTCGATTTGCCGATCCAGATCACCGCGCAGCGTCACTTCGTTGACCTTGAGCAGGCCTTGGGTGGCATCCGGCGGGGTGCAGATCTTGCCGGGGTTGAGCTGATTGTGCGGGTCGAACGCGCCCTTGAGCGATTGCAGCGCCGGGTACAGCTCGCCAAAAAACTCAGGGACATATTCCGAACGCAAACCCTTGCCGTGCTCGCCCCACAGCAAACCACCATAGCGCCGTGTCAGCTCGGCCACGGCATCCGAAATCGGCTTGACCAGCGCCGCCTGGGCCGGGTCTTTCATGTCCAGTGCCGGGCGCACGTGTAACACGCCGGCATCGACGTGACCGAACATGCCGTAGGCCAGGCCATGACCGTCGAGCAAAGCGCGGAACTCGGTGATGTAGTCCGCCAGTTTCTCCGGCGGCACGGCGGTGTCTTCAACAAAAGGCTGCGGGCGAATTTCGCCTTCGACGTTGCCCAATAGCCCGACAGAGCGTTTACGCATGGTGTAGACACGGGTCACCGCTTCGGCACCTTCGGCCAGCGTGTGGCCCAGCCGTTCGATCGTCGTGTCGGCCTGCAAATGCGTCACGAACGACGCCACGCGAGCGTTCACTTGCGCCGCGTCTTCGCCGCTGAATTCCACCAGGTTGATGCCCAGCGTCGGGTGCTCGGCATCCGTCGGGAAATACTCGGCGACGCTGTGCCAGACGATGTCTTTCATCGCCAGCAGCAACACTTTGGAGTCCACGGTTTCGATGGACAGCGGTTTGTGTGCCAGTAACGCGTTGGCATCGCGCAACGCATCCATGAAGCTGCTGTAGCGCACGTTCACCAATACCGAATACTTGGGAATCGGCAGCACGTTGAGCTTGGCCTCGACGATGTAACCCAGCGAACCTTCCGCTCCGCACAGCACGCTATTGAGGTTGAAACGCCCCTGCTCGTCGCGCAGGTGCGCCAGGTCGTAACCGGTCAGGCAGCGGTTGAGTTTAGGGAACACCGACTCGATCAGGTCGGCCTGGGTTTCCTGAATCTGCCGCGCGGTACGGTAGACCTCACCGATGCGGCCGGGCTGCGTACACGCCGCTTCCAGCTGCGAGTCGGAAAGCGGATGGCTGTGCAGGCGTTCACCACCGAGCAATACGCTGTGCAGTTCCAGCACATGATCGCGGGTCTTGCCATAGGTGCAACTGCCCTGGCCGCTGGCGTCCGTGTTGATCATGCCGCCCACGGTGGCCCGGTTGGACGTCGACAGCTCCGGGGCGAAAAACAGCCCGTGGGGCTTGAGCGCTGCGTTTAGCTGGTCTTTGACCACGCCCGCCTGCACCCGCACCCAGCGTTCGGCGACATTGATTTCGAGAATGGTGTTCATGTGCCGTGACAAGTCGACCACGATGCCATCAGTCAACGACTGGCCATTGGTGCCGGTACCTCCGCCCCGCGGAGTCAGCTTGATCTGGCGAAAGCGCGGTTCGGCCATCAACGTCGCGATGCGCACGATATCGTCCGCATCCAGTGGGAACACCGCCGCTTGCGGCAAACGCTGGTAAATCGAGTTGTCGGTCGCCAATACGGTGCGGGTGGCATAGTCGGCACTGAGCTGACCGCGGAAACCGTTGGCACGCAAGGCCTGGAGGAATTCCGGGTACTGTGCCGCGGGTGCAGCGGTAGGCAACGGGGCGATCATCGCTGGAGGGTCTCTTGTAGGTCTATCACGGAAAAATCAAAACACTTGTCGCCTGAGCATTAATAGGTCAGCCTCAGGTCGTCGGCTTAGCCAATGATCCTGCAGGCTCTGGCGCCGGACAAACGGATAATCCTGCCGCTATCGATGACTTTTACGAATGAATTACCGCCACCTCACCCCTTCCATGTCGTTGCTGCTGGCGTTTGAAGCCGCCGCCCGGCATGAAAGCTATACCCGCGCTGCGCTGGAACTGTCATTGACCCAAAGCGCCGTCAGCCGGCAAGTCCAGGCGCTGGAGCAGCAACTGGGCCTGACGCTGTTTCGCCGCGAAGGCCGACAGGTGCAATTGACCGATGTCGGTCGTCTTTACCAGCGGGAAATGAGTGACGCGCTCGGACGCATCCGCAGCGCCACATTGCAGGCGCTGGCTTATCAATCAGGCAGCGGAACCTTGCGCCTGGCCACTTTGCCCACGTTCGGCTCGAAGTGGTTATTGCCGCGCCTTCATGATTTCTACAAAACCCATCCAGGCATGCTGGTGCACATCAATTCCCGGATCGAAGCCATCGACTTCGAAACCAGCGGCATCGATGCCGCGATCGTCGTCGGCACTGCCGACGTGCCGGGCCTGATCAGCCATCGACTGCATACGGAAGAACTGATGGTGATCATTTCTCCACAAGCGGCCGCGGCCCATGACGCCTGGACCCCGGAACGCATTGGCGGACAGACGCTACTCAACGTCGCGAACAATGCCAACGTCTGGGGCGAGTGGTTCAGCCACCACGGTTTGCCCCATCGGATGATGCGTCTGGGGCCCAGCTTCGAACTCACTTCACATTTGATCCAGGCTGTAAGAGCGGGTATCGGCATCGGCCTGGTGCCGCGCATCCTGGTGACCGACGAGTTGGCCAACGCCGAACTGATCAGCCTCGACCAGCCCTTCGCCAGTCAGCGCAGTTACTACCTGACCTACCCTCCGCGCAACGAAAGGCTGCCCTCACTGATCGCCTTCCGTACCTGGCTGCTGGAGCAAATATAAGCGACGCCGGCTGAGTGTTCCGCCGGGCGCCGCCATCGCCGGCAAGCCGGCTCCTACAATGCAACGGCGTACGCAGGACCGAGCCATCCCCCAATCCTGTAGGAGCCAGCTTGCTGGCGATTCAGGCGACGCGGCGATCCGACCAGCCGCGCCGTGGACTTCGCGAACGTCACTCCAGCAGCGAGACCAGGCGCGGCTCTAGCACCGTCTCGACTACCTCCAACAACGCCAGCGTCACCGGCAGCTTGAAGCGCCTGCGGCCCGCGCTGCCCGGATTGAGGTAAAGCCGTTCGCCGCGCCATTCGATACACGGCTTGTGCGAATGGCCGGTGATCACCAGTTTAATGGTTGCATCGAGCACGACCGGGGCATCGGCGATGTCATGCACCAGCAACGTCTCCCACCCGTTGAGGTTGAAACGCAGGCAATCTGCAACATCCTTTGCCCAGGGAGCGTCCAGGTCATTGTTCCCGCGCACAACGTGCAGTGGGGCGATGGACGCCAATTGATCGAGAATGTCGAGGCGGCCGATATCGCCCGCATGGATGATCCGCTCACACCCCTCCAAAGCAGCAAGGGCCTCCGGGCGGAGCAAGCCATGAGTATCGGAGATCACGCCAACTTTCATGCAAAGCTCCAGACCAGGTTCGCGATGTGGAACATCGATGGATGTCCAGACTAAACCAACGGCTGATGACTGGTCACACAATGTATTCCGCCACCGCCGGCGGAAATTGCGTCGATATTGAGTTGCACCACCTCGCGATCCGGATAGAGCCCGGATAACAGGGCAAACGCCTTGGCATCTGCCGGTTTGTCACCAAACTCTGGCGCAATCACTGCGCCATTGATCACGAAGTAGTTGATGTAGCCCGCCGCAAAATCCGGGTTGTTGCGGTTGAACTTGCTCTTTCGTGGATGGAGCGGCGGCGACACCGTATGTACCTGCAGCTTGCGACCCTCGGCATCGGTGGCGTTTTTCAGAATTTCCAGATGGGCCCGCGTGACTTTGTAATCGTAAGACTGGGGGTCGTTGTCGAGGTTGGCGATCACCACGCCGGGCTTGACGAAACGCGCGTAGAAATCGACATGCGCATCGGTGATGTCCTTGCCCTTGATGCCCGGCAGCCAGATGATTTTGCGCAGGCCGAGTCGGTCTTTCAGTTCCTGTTCAACTTCGGCCTTGCTCCAGTCAGGGTTGCGATTGTGGTTGATCCAGCTGCTCTCGGTCATGATCCCGGTGCCGTGACCGTCCACTTCGATACCACCGCCCTCGCCCACCCGTTCGCTGCGCAGGTAACGGGCCTGCGTCACATCGGCCACCTGTGCCGCCAGTTGCGCATCGTCGGCGTGCTGCTGTTTGTTGCCCCAGCCGTTGAAGTTGAAATCCACGGCGCCAAGTTCGCCCTCGCCATCGATGACGAAGTTGGCGCCGATGTCGCGCATCCAGATGTCGTCAAGCTCGGTAACGACGTAGGTGATGTTGCGCTCGCCGCATTGTTCTTCGGCCAGGCTCCGCTCGTGCGGGCGACAGAAAACGGTGACCGGTTCATGGCGGGCGATGGTACGCGCGATCAGGCCAATGGCCGCTTGCACGTCGGCCGTAAAATCCTCCCAGATCGATTCTTGTGCACCAAAAGCGATGCCCGGGTTGCGGTTGGGGTTGAGCAGCACCGACTCGGTGGTGATCAGCGTGCCCTCGCCGTCGACATGAATCGCCCCGCCTTCGTTACTCAGCGGTGTGCCAAAACACTGCACGCCAAGTTGGTTGAGTACGCAGCGCGCCAGGCCTTCATCCAGATCGTGCGCCGACTTGCCGCCCCACGCGTTGAAGCGCCAGCTCACACCGGCCAACCCTTGTTGCGGGTGGCAGACGAAGCTTGGGCTGGAGTCGCGACACCAACTGTCGTTTACCGCCAATTCGATCAGTTCGATGTTCAGCCCACAGAGCGCCTTGGCACCCAATCAACTGGTGCTCAACACCACGCCGACGTTCGCTCGTCATTGGCTGCTGCCACGCCTGGGGGATTTTCGCCGGCAGCATCCGGAAGTCGATCTGTGGATTTTCAGCACCGATGAAGTCCCGGACATGACCACCCAGACCATCGACCTCGCCGTGCGCGATGACATCAGCTCCCAGGCTGAGTGCAGCTTCAAGGTGCTGCACACCGACCGCCTCTATCCGGCCTGCTACCCCGATGTGCTGGCGCTGCCCAGCGAACAGCGCACCACCCTGCACGGCGAGCGGGAAATGGACTGGAGTCATTGGGCTGTGGAGGCTGGCATCGATGTCGGGCAGAAGGATCAGGGGCTGAATTTTTCCGACCCTGGTTTGTTGCTGGACGCGGCGTGCGCGGGGCTCGGTATTGCGCTGGTCAGTCAGCTATTAAGTCGGCAAGGGCGTGACGACGGGTTGCTGCAACCATTGGTGGAGGAAACCATTCGCGGGCCGAACTGGGCGTTGCTGACTCACCGTGACAGGGAGAACAATCCGTTGGCGCGCAGTTTTATCGAGTGGTTGCTGGGCAATCTGGCACCCGCCAGCAAGACGATGTAACGAACAGCTCTGCGAAAAGCGCCGTCGTTGCAGGAGCCGGCTTGCTGGCGGTCGCATCACCACGGTGTACCTGAAAAACCGCGGCGTACTCAATCGCCAGCAAGCCGGCTGCTACAGGTCGCGTATCACGCGCGCCAACTCAGCCCTTGGCCGCCATCGCGGTCACTTCCACACGCATGCCGTCAACCGCCAGCGAGGCCACGCCAACCGCCGCACGCACAGGCCATGGCTTGGCGAAGAAACGCTTGTAAACCTCGTTGAACGCGGCGCGGTCGGCCATGTCGGTGAGGTAGATGGTCAGGTGCATGACCCGGTCCATGGAACTGCCGGCGCGCTCCAGCGCGACCTTCAATGCCTGCAACGTGCACTCGCTCTGCAGGGTGATGTCGCCCAGTTCCAGGCTGCCGTCGGCGCGGGTCGGGATCTGCGTGGAGACCAGGATGCCGTTGAAGCCGGCAACGTCGGAGGAGATGGAATCCGCGTCGGGATCGGGGGTGAAGGTAATGTCTTGGTTGGCCATGGGGTTCTCTTGTTTGAGGGAATAAAAAGTGTGGGCAGTTTACAGCGTCACTTGGCGACTTGCGCCGCCTGACTGAGCATCGGGCCGGCGGCGGGTGAATTGCTGTTCGGTGACGACGCGGCCCCACTGACTCCCTTGCTCCTCGTGCGTCAGCGCAAATCCAGCGGCTTCATAGAGTCGACGCGCGGCGTCCAGCCCCTTGAACGTCGATAGTTCGATAGCCTCGAAAGCGAACCGGTCGCAGAACGCGACCGCCTCGCGCAACAACAGGCGGCCAACCCCGCCACCACGGCAACCCTCGTCCAGGATGAACCAGCGCAGATGAGCCTGGTTGTTGCCCAGGTCCTGACCATCGATGGCGATCGAGCCGACGATGCGATCATTCATTGTCGCTACCCAGATATGGTTGCCCGGCTGGTCCAGGCGACCGACGAACTCAGCAACGCCTCTGGCAACCTTGCTCTCAAAAAACTGCCCGAATCCGCAGTGCCTCGCGTAGAAAGCAGCCTGCATTTCCGTCACGCGCCCCACGACTCCGGGGCGATAACCGGCGCTGATCTCAACCGAGGTGCGCGGCGTTTGGCCTTCGCCTGTACGACGTGCATTCAGCGCATGGGCATACGCAGAAAGCCCTTGGGCGACCGCCTGTTGTTGCGATGGATTCAAGTGCTCCAGAGCCGTTTTGACTTGCAATTGGCCGTAGGCATGGATCGCCGCAACCGTGCGCCGGCCCTGCTTCGTCAGATGCAGACGCTTGACGCGACCATCGTTGTCGGCACTTTCCATCAACTCACCGGCCTTGATGAGCTTGGCCACCATGCGGCTGACACTGGACTTGTCCAGGTCGAGCAGCTGCACGAGCTGTGCGGCGGTCACGGCTACTCGGGTCTCGATTTCCAACAGTGTGTGTACGGCTGAAGGTGAATAGTCGGTGGCCGCCAGCGTGGCGCGCATAAAGCCCAACTCACGCACCATAGTGCGCGACGCAGAGCGGATTTCTTCAACCAGTGCCGGATCAGTGGTCACTTCAAGTCCCTCCTGAAATTTAGTTGCACAATACAACTATATTTCAGCACAGGGGTTCAACAGTCGCCGAATGAAACGCTCTGCCTCAGTTATTTATACTCAAATGCCAGCTTAATAATATTTTACCGATACCAGGGTCATCCCTAGTCTTGAGCCCAAGAAATGGCAGGCCGCTCGCGACCTAAATCCAACTCGAAGGGTATAGAGATGACCACTGAAAAAATAACAACAGATACGCTGATTGTTGGCGCCGGTCAGGCTGGCGTGGCCATGAGTGAACACCTGAGCAAACTGGGCGTGCCGCACCTGGTGCTGGAGCGCAACCGTATTGCCGAGCGCTGGCGCAGCGGACGCTGGGATTCGCTGGTGGCGAATGGTCCGGCGTGGCATGACCGTTTTCCTGGCCTTGATTTTGACGACCTCAGCCCCGACGCGTTTGCGCCGAAAGAGCGTGTCGCCGATTACTTCGAAGCCTATGCGAAGAAATTCAACGCGCCGATCCGCACCGGCGTGGATGTGCTGAAGGTTGAACGCAACATCGGTCGTCCGGGATTCACCATTGAAACCTCTGAAGGCGTGATCGAAGCCAACCGCGTGGTCGCCGCCACCGGGCCGTTCCAGCGTCCGGTCATCCCGCCGATAGCACCGCAAGATCAGCCATTCCTGCAGATTCACTCCGCCGAATACCGTAACCCGCAGCAATTGCCTGAAGGCGCTGTTTTGGTGGTCGGTGCCGGCTCATCCGGTGTGCAGATCGCCGATGAATTGCAGCGCAATGGCAAGCAGGTTTACCTCTCCGTAGGCGCCCATGACCGCCCTCCTCGCGCCTATCGCAACCGGGACTTCTGCTGGTGGCTGGGGGTGCTTGGCGAGTGGGATCAAGCGGCGATGAAACCCGGTCGTGAACACGTGACCATCGCGGTCAGCGGCGCACATGGCGGCCGCACGGTGGACTTCCGCGGGTTGGCCCATCGCGGCATGACGCTGGTCGGTCTGACCCAGGCATTCAACGGCGGCATTGCGACGTTCCAACCGAACCTGGCGGAGAACCTGGCTCGTGGCGACGAGAATTACCTGGCGCTGCTCAACGCCGCCGACGCCTACATCGAACGCAATGGCCTGGATCTGCCGGAAGAACCTGAAGCGCGCATCACCTTCCCCGATCCGGCATGCGTGACCCACCCGATTCTTGAACTCGACCTGGCCAAGGCCGGCGTGACCTCGATCATCTGGGCCACCGGTTTTGCCACCGATTACAGCTGGCTCAACGTTGACGCCTTCGACGACAAGGGTAAACCGCAGCATCAGCGCGGTGTGTCGAGCGAACCGGGGGTGTATTTCCTCGGTTTGCCATGGCAGTCGCGTCGCGGGTCTTCGTTCATCTGGGGCGTTTGGCACGATGCCAAATATGTGGCTGATCACATCGCCATTCAGCGCTCATATCTCGACTACCACGATGCGGCGCAACGCGCGGCCGAAAAAGGCCCGCTCCCCCATAAAACCACGGTCAGTGCCTAAGCCTTTTCTGTCAGGAGCGACAAATGTCCACGCCAACCCATACCCGTATTCGTATGTTCAACACCAAGGAAACCTACCCGAACCAGAGCCTGGACAACGACCTGTGCCAAGCCGTCCGCGCCGGCAATACGGTTTATGTTCGTGGTCAGGTCGGAACGGATTTCGAAGGCCGACTGGTCGGTCTCGGTGACCCGCGAGCCCAGGCCGAGCAGGCCATGCGTAACGTCAAACAGTTGTTGGAAGAGGCTGGCAGCGATCTGAGCCACATCGTTAAAACCACGACGTACCTGATCGATCCGCGCTATCGCGAGCCGGTGTATCAGGAAGTCGGCAAGTGGCTCAAAGGCGTGTTTCCGATTTCGACCGGGCTGGTGGTGTCGGCACTGGGGCAGCCGCAGTGGTTGATGGAGATTGATGTGATAGCGGTGATTCCCGAGTAAGCAGGGACCGCGTCGCGGCCATCGCCGGCAAGCCGGCTCCTACAGAATATCTACGCCCCCCGTGTAGGAGCTGGCTTGCCAGCGATGAGGCCCGCCCAGAAACCTCATTTGCCAAGGAGCACAACCATGACCTTCTCCATCGCTGCCCGTTGCCCCGAAACCGGCCAGTTCGGCATTGCCATCAGCTCCTCCAGCATCGCCGTCGGCGCCCGTTGCCCGTGGCTGCTGCCGGGTGTCGGCGCCGTGTCCACGCAAAACATCACCCTGCCCTCCCTCGGCCCGGACGTCCTCGCCCTGATGGAGCAAGGCCTGGCCCCTGCTGAAGCACTGGACAACGTCCTGACGCGCAATGGCTACAGCCAATACCGACAGATCACCGCCATCGACCACCTCGGCCAGACCAGCCACTTCAGCGGTGCGCAAACCCTGGGCAACCACAACGCTGTGTCCGGCGAACAATGTGTGGCCGCCGGCAACATGCTCGCGGAGCGCTCAGTGATCGAAGCCATGGTTGAAGCCTTCGAACACGGCGAAGGGCAACTGGCCGACCGCTTGCTCGCGGCGATGAAAGCTGCCATCGCCGCCGGTGGCGAAGCCGGGCCGGTGCATTCGGCGGCGCTGGTGGTGGTCGGCGAACTGACCTGGCCGATCATCAACCTGCGGGTCGACTGGGCGGACGATGATCCAATCGGCCAGTTGGAAAAACTCTGGGTTGCCTATCGCCCGCAAGTCCAGGACTACATCGACCGCGCCCTCGCCCCCGACAAATCCCCCGGCTACGGCGTCGCCGGAGATGACCGATGAGCAGCAGCCGCGATTTACTGCAAACCCTGGTGGCATTCGACACCACCAGCCGCGAATCCAACCTGCAACTGATCGAATTCGTCCGCGATTATCTCGCGAGCTTCAACGTACCTTGTGAACTGCTCTACAACGAGCAGCGCAGCAAAGCCAATCTGTTCGCAACAATCGGTCCGGCTGACAAGCCGGGCATCGTGTTGTCGGGGCATACCGACGTGGTGCCCGTTGACGGTCAACCGTGGACTGTCGCGCCGTTTGGACTCACCGAGCGCGATGGCAAGTTGTTCGGCCGCGGTACGGCGGATATGAAGGGTTATATTGCATGCGTTTTAGCCCTTGTTCCTTCGTTGGTGAACGCCTCGTTGCGACTGCCGGTGCACATCGCGCTTTCGTACGATGAAGAAGTCGGCTGCCTCGGCGTGCGGTCGTTGCTGGCGGAGCTGGAGCAACGGCCAGTCAAACCGATGCTATGCATTATCGGCGAGCCGACCGAACTCAAACCGGTGCTCGGCCACAAAGGAAAACTGGCGATGCGCTGCGATATTCAGGGTCAAGCGTGCCATTCGGCGCATGCGCCGCTTGGGGTCAATGCCATTGAGTACGCCGCTGAATTGATCGGTGAACTGGGGCGAATCGGTAACAGGCTCAAAGCACCCGAGCATCACGACAGGCGTTTTGATCCGCCTTTCAGCACCGTGCAAACCGGTGTGATTTGCGGCGGTAAAGCGTTGAACATCGTCCCTGCCGATTGCCGTTTCGACTTTGAAATCCGCGCATTGCCGGCCCATGATCCGAGTGAGGTTGCCCAGGCGTTGAAAGCCTACGCCGAGCAACAGGTTTTACCGCGCATGAAAGCCGTGAGTGAACACAGCGAGATTCACTTCAGCGAGTTGTCGGCCTATCCCGGTCTGGCGACCGATGCACACAGCGAGGCGGCCGAGTTGATCGCAGCATTCTGCGGCTCCCGAGAATTCGGCACAGTGGCCTTCGGCACCGAGGGCGGCCTGTTCGACGCAGCAGGCATCCCCACCGTCGTCTGCGGCCCTGGCAGCATGGATCAGGGCCATAAACCGGATGAGTTCGTCAGCCTCGAACAACTCACTGCCTGCGATGCCATGCTGCAACGGATGCTGCTATCGATCAGCGAATAACAATGATTGTGAACACCCCAAAATCCCCTGTGGGAGCGAGCTGGCCCACCGTCACTGGCGTATTGCTGGCTGGCCAATCGCGACACCGCGTACTAGCGCCGCCTCACTACCGGAACATTCGCCAACAGCCTCTAGTAGTCCGCACATTCAATCGAAAAAAAATCGCATTGATCCGGTTTTTTTGTTGCTTGAGCAAATCCCAGCTCCAAGATATTGACTATCGTACGCAATGAAAACGCCAATAAAACCGACACTAATTAATTGACATGTTTCAACAACTTTACAACATAAGAAAAACTTGATTTACCCTCGTTACAGAACTGTAAAATTGGTATTGCACCGCGCCAGTGCCGGCGCAAAAAAACAATATAATTTTCCGCCTGATCTTGGTGCATAAATGCACAGTCTACGCATATAACTAATCGCGATATAATATTTAAGCTATTATTTTTTAAAAGGTTTTTTTATTTTATTATTCGCACCCTGTCTATTGGCACTTTACTTGTAAGAGTCCTATTTATATTGTCGACACGAAGTGTTCGAAAATCCTGTTAAAAAAAATGACAGCACCCGAATAATGTATGTCTACACTCTTAGCTCTGCGAGTGCGGGCCCGACAATCAAGTTGAATCAAACTGCCGCTTAGTTAGCCAGATAGAGCAACTGTCGGCCTGTGCGGTATGCCGACAGCCTTCCGAATTCAGGTATATGGGGAACTCACCGATGCGTATCAGCATATTTGGTTTGGGGTATGTGGGTGCTGTATGTGCGGGCTGTCTCTGTGCTCGCGGCCATGACGTAATCGGGGTGGATGTCTCACAAGTCAAAGTAGACCTGATCAATCAGGGTAAATCGCCCATCGTCGAGCCGGGCCTGGAACTGCTGCTCGAGCAGGGGGTGAAGCTGGGGCTCCTGCGTGGCAGCGATGATGTGAAGGCGGCAGTGATGGCCTCGGAGATGTCGTTAGTCGTTGTTGGTACACCCAGCAAGAAGAACGGCGATCTGGATTTGGTCTACATAGAATCGGTCTGTCGCGAGATCGGCGAAGCCCTGCACACCAAGGACAGCTGGCATACGGTGGTGGTGCGTAGCACGGTGCTGCCGGGCACCGTGAAGAATGTGGTAATCCCGATACTGGAAGACTGTTCCGGCAAGAAGGCCGGGGTCGATTTCGGCGTGGCGATCAACCCGGAGTTCCTGCGCGAAAGCACCGCGATCAAGGATTACAACTGCCCACCCATGACGGTAATCGGTGAACTCGACCCGCGCAGCGGTGACCTGCTCGCCACGCTCTATCATGAACTGGATGCGCCACTCCTGCGCCGGAGCATCGAAGTGGCGGAGATGATCAAGTACACCTGCAACGTCTGGCACGCGACCAAAGTGACCTTCGCCAATGAGATCGGCAATATCGCGAAGGCCGTCGGTGTGGACGGTCGCGATGTGATGGACGTGGTCTGCCAGGACACCAAACTCAACCTGTCGCGCTATTACATGCGCCCAGGTTTCGCGTTCGGCGGTTCCTGTCTGCCCAAGGATGTACGTGCGTTGAACTACCGCGCCGGGCAACTGGATGTCGAGCACCCGCTGCTGGCCTCGATCATGCGCAGCAATGCGGCGCAGGTTCAGAAAGCCTTCGACATCATCACCAGTTACGGCAAGCGGCGTATCGCCCTGCTCGGCCTGAGCTTCAAGGCGGGCACCGATGACCTGCGCGAAAGCCCGCTGGTGGAGTTGGCCGAAATGCTGATCGGCAAGGGCTACGACCTGCATATCTTCGACCGCAACGTTGAATACGCACGTATCTACGGAGCCAACAAAGACTACATCGAGTCGAAGATTCCGCATCTGGCTTCGCTGCTACGCGCGGACCTCCCGAAGGTGATCGAGGAGGCGGATGTGATTGTGCTGGGTAACGGTGACGAGTCCTTCAAAGCCATTGCGCTTGATGTGCCCGAAGGCAAGCAGGTAGTTGACCTGGTGGGCTTCATGCAACACACCAGTGACGATCGGCTCGAGGGTATTTGCTGGTAAGTGCGGCGCTGGGCTGCCCCCCGAGCGACTCGGGGTTTATCGGATAGGGGTCACAGGTATGGCTGATTCCAGGGATTATTTGCGCGACGCTGCGGGGTGGCTGTTTTACCTCACCGCGCTGATGGCGCTTGCACTGTTGCTGCCGCGCTCAGTGTTCGATCCGCAATCCAGGGACTTTCTCCTGTTACTGGGGGCAGTCGGTATCTGGCGGTATTCGATGGGCGCTGTCCATTACCTTCGGGGCTTGCTGTTCCTGTATCTGGTGTTCCCGTACTACAGACGCAAAGTCACCCGGCTCGGCAGCATTGCCGATCCGTCGCACGTGTTTTTACTGGTCACCAGTTTTCGTATCGAGGCGCTGACCACGGCGCAGGTGTACCGCTCGGTGATCGAAGAGGCCATCGGCTGTGGCTATCCGACCACGGTGGTCTGTTCCATCGTCGAGCTCGCCGATGAATTGCTGATCAAAGCGCTCTGGGACAGTTACAGCCCACCGGAGCAGATCCAACTGAGCTTCGTGCGGATTCCCGGCACCGGCAAGCGTGATGGCCTGGCCCATGGTTTTCGCGCGATCTCCCGGCATGTGCCGGACGCCGATGCGGTGGTGGCGGTGGTCGATGGCGACACGGTGCTCACCGCCGGGCTGGTGCGGCAGACGGTGCCTTGGTTCAAGCTGTTTCCGAACGTCGGCGGGCTGACCACCAATGAGTTCTGCGAGGTGCGCGGCAGCTACCTGATGAGCGAATGGCACAAGCTGCGGTTCGCCCAGCGGCACATCAATATGTGCTCGATGGCACTGGGTAAACGAGTACTGACAATGACCGGGCGGATGTCGGTGTTCCGCGCCCAGGTGGTGACCGATCCCGGCTTTATCCAGGACGTCGAGCGCGATTATCTGCAGCACTGGCGTCTGGGCCGTTTCCGCTTTTTGACCGGGGATGACAAGTCCAGCTGGTACAGCCTGATGCGGCTGGGCTACGACACCTTTTATGTGCCCGATGCAGCGATCAACACCGTCGAGCATCCCCCGGAAAAAAACTTCTTCAAGGCCAGCCGCAAGCTGATGTTTCGCTGGTATGGCAATAACCTGCGGCAGAACTCCCGGGCTCTGCACCTGGGCGTGCGGCGGTTGGGCTGGTTCACTTCGCTGGTGCTGCTCGACCAACGCGTATCGATGTGGGCCAGCTTGCTCGGGCCATCGGTGGCGATCATTGCCAGCCTCAAATACAGCATCGCCTACCTGATGATCTATGTGCTCTGGATCGGTTTGACTCGCCTGATCCTGAGTCTTCTGTTGCTGGCCTCGGGGCACCCGGTCGGGCCGGCTTACCCACTGATTCTCTATTACAACCAGTTGGTCGGCGCCATGGTGAAGATCTACGTGTTCTTCCGCCTCGACCAGCAATCGTGGACGCGCCAGAAAACCAAACTGGATCGCGGGCTGGCGAACTATCAGCGCTGGTTCAATACCTGGTCGTCGCGAACCATGACGTTTTCGGCCGGCAGCGTGTTTTGCGCGCTGCTGATGTGGATTGTGTAGCGCAGGTGTCAGGCAGTCGGCAGGCCGTGCCGGTTCGGACTCAATCGATGGGAAGGAACGCGATATGAACACCGCTTTTGTTGCTGTTGATGACAATGTCGTGCACGAGTCGGAGGTGCAGCGTCAGCATGCGCGGCTGACTCTACCGGCGAGGATCAAGTTTCACGGGCCCGACCGGGAGGCGTTCGATTGCGAGCTGGTCGACTTGTCGGCCGGCGGCTTCAGCCTCAGTCAACCGGGCACATCGCTGATCGTTGGCCGGCAACACAAAGGCAAGCTGGTGTTCCAGGTCGATGCACTAGGGTTCGCCATCGACGTCGAGTTTGTGGTGCGTTCGATTAACGACGAGGGGCAGCGGATAGGTTGCGAGTTCCACAACCTGCGTCCGCGCGCCATCTCCGCCTTGCGTTACGTGATCACCTCTTACCTTTCGGGTGGAGTGGTCCGCCTGGGCGACATGCTCGCGACCCAGCAGCGCGACAATTTCACCAAGCCGCGAAAGCACGAAAGCGGCAGCGGCATGGGTGTGTTCGCTCGCGTGCGGGCGACCACAGTCAGCCTGCTGATGTTCCTGGTGGGACTGGCTGCCTTTGCTTATGTGGCGCACCAGTTGTATGGCATTTACTTCATCACTCATGCCGAATCGGCGCGGGTCAATGTGCCCGGTCAGTTGATCGGTCTGCCGCGCGACGGCAGCGTCAATTCGTTAGTCAAAGTGGGCTCAGTAGTGGCCAAGGGGGCCCCGCTGGCGACCTTTTCCGCCTCGTTGCTGGATGTGATGAAAGGCAACCTGCCGCCCGGACAGGCGACGCCGGAAAATCTTGAACGCCTGTTCAGCCGAACCCTGCAAGGTTCGCTGACCAGCCCATGCGATTGCCGGGTGGTGTCGCAATTGGTGCCGGATGGCCAGGTCGTCGGCAAGGGCACCACGGTGTACGAGTTGATGCCGATCGACGGCGTGGCAACTATCGAGGCGCGCTTCCCCTACAAGAATTTCGCCAAGATCCAGCCCGGTAAGGCAGTGAGCTTCCAGCTGATCGGCGAAGCACAGCCACGCACTGGAAAAATCACCGCGGTGGCGCTGGACAACGGCGGCCTGGCCTCCGACCTGCGGGTCACCATTGAGCCTGACAGCCCGTTGCAAACCGATCAGGCCGGGCGGCCGGTGGAGGTCAGTATCGAAGACCTGCAGGGCAATGTCTGGGTGCAGACTGCCTCGGCGGCCAATACCTGGATGAAGAACACCTGGGAAAATAAAGTCATGGCGGCCGGAAAATGAACGGCGCAAGGCGATCCGGGCTGCGGTTGTCTGCGCTGGCCGCGGTTCTGACGATGATCCACGGTTGCGGCACCCTGCCCGATCAAGGGTTGGCGGGCGAGGCCATGGCGCGCGGCGATTACGAGACGGCTCGCAATAACTACGCGCCCCTGGCCGAGGATGGCTATGCCGACGCACAGGCCGGGATGGGCGACTTGACCGCCTCGGTGGGTGACCCGGCAAGCCTGAAAGAGGCTGAAGCCTTGTACCGGCGAGCCGCACCGACATCGGCCAAGGCGCAGTCACGTCTGGGCCGCTTGTTGCTACGTAAGGGGCCGACTACTCCCCGGCAAGTGCAAGAGGCCCGGCAATTTTTGGAAGACGCGCTGGATCAACGCGAATTCAGTGCGGTGGTGCCGCTGACGGTGTTGTACCTGGGTTACCCGCAACTGACGCCTGGCGTGGATCCGCAACAGAAGGTCGACAGCTGGCGCGCCAAGGGCATTGTCGAGGTGGATCTGGCGCAGATTCTGATTTACCGCAATCAAGGCACCTATAACGCTCACCTGCTGCAGATCGAACAGATGTGCCGGGTGCGGCTGGCGGTATTCGATGCCTGTTATATCGAGCTGGCCACCATCAACCGCATGCGCGCCCAGCCCAAGGCGCAAGCGGACTTGTTGGTGCAGTTGCGCCAGGCTTGGCACCGGGGACAAGTAGCGCCCTTGCGGGTCGAATCGGTGGCGCGCGTGCTGTCATCGCCGGCCCTCGAAGGCCAGGCCGACCCGCAAAGCGCCCAGCGCCTGCTCGAGGAACTGGCACCGGAGTATCCGCCGGCCTGGACCAGTCTGGCTCGGTTGATCGACGACTACCCCGCCCAAGGCGATGCGGCGCAATTACTCTCGGCCTTGCAGCGCGGGCGCGAAGCGCGCGATCCACGGGCGGAACTGCTGACCGGGCGGCTGTATTACCTCGGCAAATGGTTGCCGCAAGATCCGCGCCTGGCGCAAGAACACTTGCTCAAGGCGGCCGCGGCCGGTGAATTCAAGGCGCATTACTATCTGGGCCAGTTGTACCGGCGCGGTTACCTGGGCCAGGTCGAACCGCAGAAAGCACTGCAACATTTGCTGCTGGCAGCCCGCAATGGCTCGCCCAACGCCGATTTGGCCCTGGCCCACATGTTTTCCGACTCCCGCGGGGTCAAGGTCAATCGGATCAACGCTTTTGTCTTTGCGCAACTCGCACAACGCCAGGGCGTGGTCAATGCAGGGCCAGTGCTGTTGGCCGTGCAGTCGGGAATGACCCCGGCAGAGAAGAAAATCGCGCAACCCTTGCTTGAGGAAGAAGCCCAGGCCCGTCTGACGGGCGCGGCTTTAGCCAGGCTGCAAACTCCGGAAGATGGACAGGACTTACTATGAATCAAGCATTGTTGGCTGGTTGTGGTCTGGGAGCTTCGCTGATGTGCAGCGCCGGCCTGGTGCTGGCGGCGGAAGGGGCGCCGAAAAATTTCGGCCTGGATGTGAAGATTACCGGTGAGTCGCAGGACGACCGGGACCTGGGCACGGCCCCCGGTGGGACTCTCAACGATATCGGCCTCGACTTGCGCCCCTGGGCCTTCGGCCAATGGGGCAACTGGAGCGCCTATACGATGGCGCAGGCGGTGGCGGCGACCGACACCATTGACACCGATACGGTGAACAACGGTACCGACCAGAACAACACCCGCAAAGCGGATGACAGCTACCTCGCGCTTCGCGAGTTCTGGGTCGATTATTCGGGCATCACGGCCTATCCGGGCGAACATCTGCGCTTGGGACGCCAGCGTCTGCGAGAAGACAGTGGCGAGTGGATGGACTCCAACATCGAAGCGCTCAACTGGACCTTCGAAACCACACTGCTGCGCACCCACCTCGGCGCCGCCCAACGCTTTTCCGACTATCGCACCGACTTCGACGACCTGGCGCCCGAAGATGAAGACCGCTCCCATGTCTTCGCCGACATCTCAACGCAATGGACGCCCAATAACTGGGTAGGCCTGCGTGTCCATCACTCAGAGGACAGCGGCAGCCTGCCCAATCCCGGCGAACAGGTCGATACACTCGACAAGACCAACACCGGCAGCCTGACCTGGGTCGGTCTCGAAGCGAACGGTGACGGCTACAACTATCGCTCGACGATGCCGCTCAATTACTGGGCCAGCGCAACCTGGCTGACTGGCGATCGCGACAACCTCACCAGCGTGATCAGCCCTGCCGGCGATCGAGTCGCGACGGGCCACACCAGTGGCGACGTCAACGCCTGGGCCGCAGACCTTGGCTTGCGCTGGAACATCGATGAAAGCTGGCGCCTCGGTGCTGCCGCCGCCCGCGGCGACGGCGGCGGTAACGATCAGGAAAATCAATTTCAGCAAACCGGCCTGCAGAGCAACCGCTCCAACTTCACCGGCACCCGTTCACGCGTACACCGCTTCGGCGAAGCCTTTCGCGGTGAACTGAGCAACCTCCAGGCGGCGACGCTGTTCGGCTCCTGGCAGATGCGCGAGGACTACGACGCCAGCCTCGTCTACCACCGCTTCTGGCGGGTCGACGACAAGGAGCAAACCGGCGACGACGGGATCGTCAATGCAGCGCTGGTGGACGGCGAGAAAGACCTGGGCCAGGAAGTCGACCTGGTCATGACCAAGTACTTCAAACAAGGCCTGTTGCCCGCGAGCATGGTGGATTGGGTCGACGAACCCTCGGCACTGATCCGCTTGCGTCTGGGCGTGTTCTTCCCCGGTGACGCCTACGCCAATGACACCGATTCGAGCATGCACCGGGCGTTCATTGATTTCGTCTGGAAAATCTAGGAACCGGTGGTTGCCCGCGGTGACGCCATCGCGGGCAACGGCACATTGAACACACCAGGCTGCATTTTTGATGAGTGAGACTTATGGACCGTGTCGTCAAGATAGGACTGTTGCTCGCCGCCATGCTGTTGATGCAGACGGCAGGCGCCACAGCGGGTGACATCCTGATACCGCGCTACACCATCAGCGAGGCGCCAGGGAAACCATTGCTGATCAAGGAACCGAAAATGCCCGACCTGTCCGGCTATACCGCCGAGGCAGTCGCCGCGAAGATTGCCTACAAGCCCGCCGGCCGTGCCTTGATCCAGCCGATGATCAAGGAAAACGCGCTCGACGAGTTTATCGGCGGCGAGGATCGCTTCAAGGAATGGGTGGTGCGCCAGAAGCAAATGCCCGTGGCGATCTTCATCGATCGCGGCTACATGAGCCTGACGCAACTGGCGCGCAGCCTGCCACAGTCCGCCTTGCGCGAAACCGCGCCTGGGGTGTTCCTCGCGCGCCTGCCGATCGTCATTCGTCCCGGCGGGACACTGCATATCGACAAGTCGGTCAAGGAATTGCGCTTGTCCCAGGACGGCGGTTCCTTCCTGGTCAATGACGGCAAGCTGTTCATTACCGACACCAAGGTCAGCGCCTGGAGCGAGAAAGACAACAGCCCGGCCTGGTTCAAAAAAGAGGAAACGTTTCGGCCGTTCCTCATCTCCTGGGGCGGCACCGAGACCTACATCGTCAACAGCACCATCACCAGTTTCGGCTACACCGAGAGCAAGAGCTACGGGGTGAGTATTTCCCAGTACAGCCCGAGCATGGCACCGAAGATGAAGCGCAAAAAACCGACCGGCTGGCTGATCAATTCGCAGTTCGTCGACAACTATTTCGGCTTCTATTGCTACGAGGCCGACGACGTGGTGATTCTGCGCAACACCTTTCGCGCAAACATCGTGTATGGCATCGACCCGCACGACCGTTCGCGCCGGCTGATCATTGCCCATAACGATGTCTTCGATACCCACAAGAAGCACGGCATCATCCTTTCGCGAGAGGTCAACGACAGCTGGATCATCTACAACCGCACCTACAACAATCAGCTGTCCGGCATCGTCCTGGACCGTTCCAGCGTCAACAACCTGCTGGCCTATAACGAAACCTACAAAAACCGCTCCGACGGCATCACCCTGTATGAGAGCGGCAATAACCTGATGTGGCGCAACCGTGCGGCGGACAATGACCGGCACGGCATCCGGGTACGCAACAGCACCGGCGTGCGGCTTTATGAAAACGAACTGATGGCCAATGCCCTGACCGGGATCTATGGCCACATCAAGGACTTGCGTGGCAGCGACCGCGATCTGAAGGAGGACCCCTACGAAGAAAAACTGTCGCTCACCGTCGTCGGCGGCAAGCTGATCGGCAACGGTTCCAGCCCCATCGCTGTGTTTTCACCCACGCGCCTGGAACTCTATGACTTGACCTTTCTGGCGCCACAGAAACAGGACGGCCTGGCCTTCACCGGTTTGCTGGGTGAGGTTCAGAGCGACTTGATGGACATCCTCCTGCGCCGCCATGCCGCCGCGCTGATTCTGCCCGTGACACTGTGAGGAGCCTGCCGATGAACACCCTTCATGGATTTGCCGCTGTGACCTTGCTGTCCATGTCGATGGGGGCACAGGCGCAGCCGCATTACACGGCCGAGGCCTGTTGCCAGCTGTGCCCGCAAGCGGCGCAGGCAACCTATTACGAACCACCGGAGCTGAAAAACTACGCGACGCTGGTGGAGGCCAAGGACCAGTGGCTGTTTCGCACCCGCAGTGATTTTCGCACCGACTTTGGCCTCGACGAGAGCGGTTACAACACCCTCAAGCGCCTGCGCGACGGGCTCGCCCAGCGCGGGGTCGAACTGGTGCTGGTGATGCCGCCCAGTCGCGGCTTGCTGCACGCCGACCGCCTGACGCCGCTGGAACTGGCCAGCTTCGATCAGGCCAGCGCCCGGCAGAACTACCTGCAAACCCTGGTCCGGGTGCGCGGCCTGGGTATTGTGGCCCCGGACTTTACTCCCCTGTTGAGTGAGCCACAGCCCGCCGGGCAGTCCTTCTACTTCAAGGGCGACCACAACTGGACACCCTATGGCGCCGACCGCAGCGCCCAATTGGTGGCCCAGACGCTCAAAGGCAACGATGTGCTCAAGGCGTTGCCGCATCAGCTCTTCGCCAGCCAACCGGCGGGCCTGCTCGGACGCTCGGGCACGCTGCAAAAAGCCGCCGCACAAATCTGTGGCAACGGCTATGCGGCGCAGTATGTCACCCGTTACCAAACCCACGCCCAGGGCGATTCCAAGGGCCCGGCCAAGGTCGCGTTGATCGGCACCAGCGCCAGCAGCGAGCTGTTCAACTTTGCCGGTTTCCTCGAACAATATCTGGAAACTCCAGTCCGCAACTTCAGCGTACCGGGCGGTGGCTACGATGATTCGTTGATCGCCTACTTGCTCGGCGACGACTTCCAGAACGCCCCGCCGACGGTGCTGGTGTGGGAAACCGACAATCTCGACAACCTCGGCAAATCCAGTTTCTCCCGGCAGGCGATGGCGGCGCTGAGCGATGGCTGCGACAACCAGGCCCCCCTGCTCAAAAGCCAGGCGACCCTGCACGGCGGGCGCAATCAGGTGTTGTTCAACGGCGGCGGCGGCAACGTGTACCCGATCAAGGGCAATCGTTATCTGGTCGACCTCACGTTTTCTGATCCCGGCGTACGCCTGCTGAACGCGACTCTGACCTACCTGAACGGTCGCCAGGAAAACCTCAGCTTGAGCCGTTCGCCGACGGTCAGTACCCAGGGCCGCTTCGCCTTCGAACTGCGCGGCGACGGGGACTGGGTCGATCAGACTTTTCTGTCCATGGACGTGCAACCACCGCCGGAAATGACCTCCGGAACGCTCTCGACCCGCTTGTGTGTCAAGCCGGTCATCACCGCCGCACCTTCCCTGCGCACCGCGCAGACGGAGCAGAACTGATGCGTCAGGCGCACTGGGCCGCCGTTGGCGTGGCCTTCATTCTGATGGGGCCTATCGTGCAGGCGTGCGCTCAACTTCGCCCGCCGCAGGGCTATTACGCGCCGGCCATAGAAAAAAAAGGCGACGCGCCGGACTGCCCCGCGACGCCCAAACCCTACACCGGAGACCTGATGATCCCCAGTAAATACGAGGGCTCGGGCAAGGCGCGGGATCAGCTCAACGCCGAATCCAACAAACGCTACAAAGAAATGTCAGGCGATATCAACGAACTGGAAAAAGGCGTCAACAAACAAGTCGCCGCCTATTTACGGGTCGGCCGTCCCGGTCATGTGGACTGCACCTTGAGTTGGCTGGGCGATTGGGCCAAGGCGCAGGCGCTGCTGAGTACCACTTACACCCACACCGGCAAGTCGATGCGCAAATGGGCGCTGGGCAGTATTTCTTCGGCGTATTTACGACTCAAGTTTTCGCGTTCGCAACCACTGAGGGGCCGCGAGGCGCAGACCCGGCCGATCGAGGCCTGGATCGGCAAGGTTGCCGAACAGGTGGTGCGCGACTGGCGTGACCAACCGCTGGACCGCCTCAACAATCACCAGTATTGGGCGGCCTGGTCGGTCATGGCGGCCTCGGTGGTGGTCGACCGGCGCGACCTGTTCGACTGGTCGGTCGCGCAGTTTCGCATCGGCGCGTCCCAGGTCGATTCAGACGGTTATCTGCCCAACGAACTGGGCCGCGACACCCGCGCGCTGGCCTACCACAACTACGCGATGGGGCCGCTGATGATGATCGCCTCCTTCGCCCAAACCAACGGCGTCGACCTGCGCGAAGAAAACCATGGCGCCATGCGGCGTCTGGCGGCGCGGGTGGAAGAAGGCATCAAGGATCCTGGCTTGTTTGAACGCAAGACCGGCTACAAGCAAGCACTCGAGGACCTCAACGAGGATGGCAAGTTTGCCTGGCTGGAACCGTACTGCGCGCTGTACGCCTGCTCGGCGCAAACCAACCGCTGGCGCGAATCGGTCGAACCGATGAAAAACTATCGCTTGGGCGGCGACATCACCCAGCTGTTTGCTGACCAAAAGGAATAAAGGCATCAGCCGATGCGGCCACTCTGAATTGAGCTCGTGTTTCAAATAATGGAAGGCAGTCCTTCGCTGTTCGAAGCGCCTTCATATCGAATGATGAAGGTGCGGGAGGCAAGAAAATGATTCCAGTCATTCTGTCCGGCGGCAGTGGTTCACGGTTGTGGCCGCTGTCGCGCAAGTTGTACCCCAAACAGTTCCTGAGCCTGGCCGGCGAAGGATCGCTATTCCAGCAAACCCTGCAGCGCCTGGAATTCGAGGGTATTGGCAAGCCGATCGTGGTGTGCAATCAGGAGCATCGCTTTCTCGTCAACGAACAACTCGCCGCCATCGGCTGCACGCCGCAGGCGATCCTGCTCGAACCCTTCGGTCGCAACACCGCACCGGCGGTGGCATTAGCAGCCCTCAAACTGATCGCCGAAGGCCGCGATGAGCTCATGCTGGTGCTGCCTGCCGACCATGTGATCGGCGACGTTCCCGCCTTGCGCGCCACATTGGGAATCGCGCAGGAGGAAGCGCTCAAAGGCAATCTCGTGCTGTTCGGCATTCCGGCGCTGCGTCCGGAAACCGGCTTTGGGTACATCAAGGCCGATTGCAGCGATGCCGACGCCAGCGCCTTCAAGGTCGAGCAATTTATCGAAAAACCCGACGCGCCAACCGCCGCCGAATTTGTCCGCTCCGGCGAATACTTCTGGAACAGCGGCATGTTCCTGTTCCGTGCCAGCCGCTACCTCGAAGAACTGCGCACTCACGAACCGGACATGTACGACACCTGCGTGATGGCCCTGGAACGCAGCCCCAGCAACGAAGGCGTGACCAGCATCGATCGCGTCACCTTTGAATGCTGCCCGGACAATTCCATCGATTACGCGGTGATGGAGCACACCAGCCGCGCCTGGGTCGTACCGCTCAGCGCCGGCTGGAGTGACGTCGGTTGCTGGTCTTCGCTGTGGGATGTGCACGAAAAGGACACCGATGGCAACGTGTTCAAAGGCGATGTCGTCAGCTACAACAGCCGCAGCTGCTTCGTACATGGCAGCAGCAAACTGGTGACCCTGCTCGGAGTGGAAAACCTGGTCGTGATAGAAACCGAGGACGCACTGATGGTCGCAAACCGCGACAACGTGCAAGACGTGAAAAAACTGGTGAATGCGCTCGACGCCAAGGGTCGCTCGGAAACCCAGAACAACTGCGCGGTGTATCGTCCCTGGGGCAGTTACCACTCGGTGGACAACGGCATCCGCCACCAGGTCAAACACATCACCGTCAAACCGGGCGCGCAACTGTCCCTGCAAATGCACCACCACCGCGCCGAACACTGGATCGTCGTCTCCGGCACCGCCCAGGTGACGTGCAACGACAAGGTGTTTCTGCTGACGGAAAACCAGTCCACCTACATTCCGATTGCTTCGGTGCATCGGCTGGCCAATCCCGGGAAAATTCCGTTGGAAGTGATTGAAGTGCAGTCCGGGAGTTATTTGGGTGAGGACGATATTCAGCGCTTGGAAGATGTGTATGGGAGGAATCAGCAGGTCAATAATTAAGCCCGCCTGGCGTTCTTATAGTGAGGGCACGACACGCTCCCCCTGTGGGAGCGAGACCGGCTTGCCGACCTACTCGTTAGCTGACCCATCAGCAAGTCATCCACAACACCCGGGAAGTCTCAAAAATTAATGAACCCCACCACCCGCTGCCCACCTAACTGTAAAACCATCAGGAGGGTAACCCGTGCAAACAGAAACCATCTGGATCGTAATCGCCGCAGTTCTCGTGCTGGTTGAGCTATGGGCAATCAACAAAGTGCGCAAAGCCGAAGGCAAATCCAGCAACAAACTCGTATGGATGGTGGTGATCGTGTTTGTGCCGCTGTTGGGGCTGATCGCGTGGGCAGTGGCCGGCCCGAAACACACCGATCACAATCCGCATTCGCCGCAGGCTGGACAATGATGTCGGGGGAGCCGCGATAGCAGTTTGGAAAACACCCCAGTTTGAAATGACAAAGCCCCAATGATTGGGGCTTCGTCGTTTCTGGCCACTCGACTTCAAAACTGAAGTCCGAAAATTTCGTAGGAATTTACCCTTTGTGGCGAGGGGATTTATCCCCGCTGGGCTGCGAAGCGGCCCCAAAACCTGCACCCCATTTCCCAAGGCACTCCGCATGTCCCGAATCACCGTGACAAGCCGGAAAACAGTGGCATTCAGCCTTGCCGCAACAACCGCGAAAGCGTCCTACAGCCCGGTTGTGAGCGCCAAAATGGGCGCCTATAGTTCGGCCAGTCGCAGATACAAGTCAGCGACTGGGGTTTCGCAGCCCTTAAGATACGTGTAGAACGCAGCACCATAAATGGAATGACGGTCGCAACAGTGTCCGAAACCCGTTTTATGGTGGCTGTGTGTGGGAGACCTTCGGGTCTGCCGGGCTCCTCGTATCCTTGGTCTGCGAACCCGCACACAGCTACCACCCAATTCGTTTCGCAGCGAACGGCGGCAGCTCTTCTTTCAAATACGAGGAAGATTT
This sequence comes from Pseudomonas sp. O230, assembly GCF_045447035.1. NCBI lineage: Bacteria > Pseudomonadati > Pseudomonadota > Gammaproteobacteria > Pseudomonadales > Pseudomonadaceae > Pseudomonas > Pseudomonas sp. O230. The sequence goes on from NZ_JBJGXN010000017.1 coordinate 52,112, forward strand.
ATCTATGCCAATGAACAATCCGTCTCACAGCTTCACACCCATGTCCCAATTCGCCACCGACTACCCCGTCCTCCTCATCGACAGCGACGCCCCCCTCCGCGAACTGCACAACTGCGTCAGCGAACGCCTCAACGCCGTCCTCAAATACCTCAACCTCATGGCCTGCACCAGCCTGCCGGACTACGCCGAAAACGACATCAACACCGTCACCAACATCGCCTTGATCCTGCTCCGGGATGTCGGCGATGTGTTTCGAGTGATTGAGCAGCGTGGGTTTGATACGTCCAAAGGTTAATGACCGAATTCAAAGCAAAAAAACCCGCGTGTGATGCGGGTTTTTATTACCTCATAGCGACTCAGCTGGAAGAGCTTCAATAACCTAATAGAAACGCCATTTGGGCTATGCCTATCCTCTACCTCGATACTTTTGGCACAAGTATTCACTCAGCTTTCCGCTTTCTCGACAGCCCGAAGATAATGGCTGCTTACATCGCAGAAACCATCAAGGCCGGTGACACAGCATTAAATCAAAAAGGTGACAGACCTATTTATTAAATAGATCTGTCACCTTTTTTCCTTAATCCCCCCATTAACGGGGTAATTGCACTGACTTGACCACCCGTTTGCATTCGACCTGACCAGTCATTTGCATCGGACTTGACCAGCACGCTTCGTAACCATGACCAGCAGAGAACGGCCAGAAGTGGACACCTGAAATACCCCCGACCTTTACATCGCCTTGGAAGAGATCGTATTGGCTAACTCAAAACGTGCCTTGAGCAAACGCGGCTAGGCGCGTTCACGCCGCTATAGTCGACTCTATTGCCGACCGTACCTCCAGGAGCTTTTTCCAGTGTCTGACATGCCGACCAATTTCGCTTACACAAAACGCTTCAACGCCGTACTCGCCTACATTGATGCCAATCTTGAAGGTGACCTGTCGGTGAAGACGTTGAGCCATGTGGCGAACTTTTCGGCGTTTCACTTCCATCGACAATTCACCGCGTTCGTAGGAGTGCCTGTCTCACGTTATGTGCAACTGATGCGACTACGACGCGCGGCACATAGACTAGCCGCCCTCGCTGATCACTCGGTACTGGACGCCGCACTCGATGCCGGCTTTGAAAGCCCCGAGGCATTTTGCAGGGCGTTCAGGCGGGCGTTCGGTATGTCGCCGAGTGCGTTCAGGAAGGAACCGAACTGGCAGGTCTGGAATGCGGTATTCGCAATCCCTCACTTTTCCAGGACTATCATCATGCAAGTACGAATCATAGATTTCCCTGAAGTCAAGGTAGCAGCGCTTGAGCACTGCGGACCAGCCGGGCTCGTCAATGAGAGCGTGCGCACGTTCATCGAGTGGCGTATGCAGAGCGGACAGTCGCCGGTGGCATCGAGTCGCACCTTTGGCATTCCCTATAGCAACCCCGATACGACACCTCCACAAGCATTCCGCTTCGCAATCTGCGGCGAGATTCACGAGGCCGTGGCGCCGAATGAGTTCGGCGTGCACGAGATCGTCATTCCTGCCGGTCGCTACGTCGTGGTGCGACACGCGGGGTCACCGGATCACATCGGCGAAACAATCTATCCGATTTACCGCGATTGGCTTCCTGCCAGTGGTGAGGAACTTCGTGACCAGCCGCTATTCTTCAATTACCTGAGCGTCCATCCTGAGACACCACAGGATCAATGGCAAACAGATGTGTATGTTCCGCTGCAATAGCGGAGCAAGTAGCTTTCGAGCCAAACTGATCATTCGTGACAGGCAAAAAACGGCCAATTTCTGCCTGTCGCGACCGACTGAAAACGACCCATAGCTGCCTGTCGCCTAGGGCTCCAGTCGACCCAAAGCTGCCCTTCGTGAAGAATAGCTTTCGGCCGATATGAGCTCTCCAGAATCGTCAGTTGTCGACAGAGGATTCCGAGCTCATTCAGTTCCGTTCAAGCCGCTGTCGCAGGTCAGAAGACGTCGTTTCCAAGGGGTTACCTTCTGCATCATTTCGTCCTTCCCTGTACGTTCGTCCGCTATTTCGAGGATGCTGAACCCGAAATTTTGTTCAAAGTCTTTGTGACACTCGGCGTGCAGAGTTCGTATGCGGAAGTCCCCAGGATGAGGTTTCATAAATATATGTTCCTCCGAAATATCTCAGATATTTCTCAGGCTACGCCAATACGGAAACTATTATTTCAAGCCTGAAAAGTAGCTTTGCTGGTTGTTAACTTATAGCGCTGGGTAATCCGTATACCCTTCGGCCCCACCACAATAAAATGTAGAACTGTCTGGTTCATTCAATGGAGCATTCAGTCGAAAACGCTCGGGGAGATCTGGATTCGCGAGAAAAAGCCTTCCAAAAGCAACAGCGTCTGCAATGTCTTCACACAACAGTTTATCTGCTCTTTCGGCAGTGTAGTGGCTGCAGAAAAACAGGCTTCCTGTGAAGTTTTTCCTGATTTCCTGTCTGAATGTATCAGTCAGCGGTTCTCCTCCTGCCCAATCTGGTTCAGCAATATGCAGATAGGCCAACCCGCGCTGGCTAAACGCACGGGCCAAATACTCAGTCATTTCTTCAGCATCAGTATCTTGAATTTCATTGAAGATGCCGTTAGGGGTTAAGCGCACGCCTATACGTCCGGCACCATATATGGAAGTCGCTGCATCAATGACTTCGAGCAAGATTCGCGCCCTATTCTCCAGGCTGCCTCCGTAGATGTCATTACGATGGTTGGTATTGGTTGATAAAAATTGGTTTAGTAAATAGCCGTTGCCCGAGTGGATTTCAATAGCATCAAACCCCGCGCGCTTGGCTCGAATTGCAGCATTGGTGTAATCATTCACAATGCCCGGAATTTCGTCGAGAGTTAAAGCTCTTGGGCCATCGCACAAGACTCGTTCAAAACCTCCATCTTTCGGTATTCTCGAAGTTGACTCTGTGACTGGAACGGCGGAGGGCGCAACGGGTAGTGTTTCGCCCGGCTGCAGCTTGCTGTGAGAAATGCGACCGACATGCCAGAGTTGCAGCGCAATCTTACCGTCGTTGGCATGCACGCCATCAACTACTCGTTTCCAGGCGGCTTCATGTTGGTCGGTATAAATACCAGGCGTATTCAAATATCCTTGCCCTTGCTGTGAGATTTGCGTTGCCTCGGTAATAATAAGTCCCGCACTAGCACGTTGTGCGTAATATTCAGCATTTAGCTCAGTCGGAGAAAAATCTTCTCCTGCCCGCATGCGAGTTAGCGGCGCCATAATAATGCGATTTTTAAGGGTAAGATCACCACTTTGTAACGGGCTGAACAGTTTTTTATATTTCATAGGAGTTCTCATTTTCTTGAAGGTGAAAAAGTTTATTAAAGTTGATTGTGCGTATCAGAGAGAAAGGTGCGTTATCTCAGCGTGCTATAAAGTACAGCCCGCACTAATCTTTAATTATTCAAACAAGAACTTCTTTATAGGTGAGGTCCAGGCACAGACGCGCCTTCGCTATCAGCTCGTCGATTTCGGATTTGCTGATCACCAGCGGTGGTGCGATTACCATGGTCTCCCCGACTGCGCGCATGATCAGGCCATTGTTGAAACAATGGTTGCGGCAAATCATGCCCACCCCATTGGACTCGAAACGTTCGCGTGTGTGCTTGTTCTTCACCAACTCGATCGCTCCGAGCATTCCCAACCCTCGTATTTCACCCACGAGTGGATGGTCCTCCAGTTCGCGCAAACGCTTTTGCAGATAGGGAGCCGTTTCTTCCCGAACGCGCTCAAGAATCTTTTCGTCGCGGATGATCCGTATGTTTTCCAGTGCCACTGCCGCCGATACAGGGTGCCCGGAGTAGGTGAAACCATGATAGAAATCACCTCCCTCGTTAAGCACCTCGGCCACTTTGTCGCTGACGATCAAGCCGCCCATGGGGATGTAACCAGAGGTCAGCCCCTTTGCGATTGTCATAAAATCAGGGCTGATGCCGTAATAGTCGCTACCGAACCATTCGCCGGTACGACCAAAACCACAGACCACCTCATCGGCGGTGAACAGGATGTCGTATTTGGCGAGAATCTCGCGAATCCTTGGCCAGTAAGTGTCAGGCGCAATGATCACGCCACCCGCCCCCTGGATAGGCTCGGCAACAAAGGCCGCGACGTTATCAATACCGATCTCGAGTATTTTCTTTTCCAACTGGTCCGCGGCCCAAGTGCCGAATTCGTCGGCGCTCATATCGCCACCTTCGCCGAACCAGTACGGCTGTGCGATGTGCACGATGTCCGGAATCATCCCACCTTGGTCATGCATAGCTTTCATGCCACCCAAGCTCGCGCCGGCCACGGTGGAGCCGTGGTAGCCGTTCAAACGACCGATGATGACCTTCTTCTCTGGTTGGCCTTTGACCGCCCAGTAGTGACGAACCATGCGCACCATGGTGTCGTTCGCTTCCGAGCCGGAGCCAGTAAAGAACACATGGTTCATATGCGCAGGAGCCAACTCTGCAATGACCTTTGCCAATTCCAGCACCGGCGGGTGTGCCGTCATGAAGAAGGTGTTGTAGTAAGGGAGTACGTTCATCTGATGACTGGCAGCTTTTGCCAACTCGTCTCGACCATAACCGATGGCTACGCACCAAAGCCCGGCCATGGCATCAAGGATCTTATTGCCCTCGCTGTCCCATAGATACACGCCGTTGGCCTCGGTGATTATCCGCGCGCCGGTTTGTTTCAACTGTTTATAGTCGCTGAACGGTGCCAAGTGATGCTTGTCGCTTAGCGCCTGCCATTCCAGAGTCTTGGGGGTATGCACGGTTTTGTTCATGGCTGTCTCCTGAAAGTGTTCTATTGGTCCGGGTTGCTGAAACCGAGCAGTAACCACTCGAAATCAGAGAAACCAGCGGTATTCACGGACACTGATTTCGTGCTGGAGCGCTAAATGATCCTGGCGTTTGTTTTCGCAGTACACGTCGACAAACTCGGCCCCTAACCCTTCGCGAACTTGACGCTGTTGCTGCATGGCGCGAACGCCATGGAGAATGTCCAGAGGAAAATCAATGCCACTGCTTCGGTCTTCATTTAGCGGTGCTATAGGGTCGAGACGATTCTCCAATCCCTGCTCCATACCGACCAGAATCGCGGCCAGCACAAGGTACGGGTTGGCGTCGGCACCGGCGATTCGGTGTTCGATGCGCAAGTTCTTCGCGTCCGATTCGGGAATACGCACGCAGGCATCACGATCCTCGTAACCCCAACTGGCACGCGCTGCGGAATTTACTGAGCCACCCAGGCGGCGGTAGGCATTTTGATTAGGAGCAAAAATCGGCATGCAAAACGGCAGCAACTCCAGGCATCCAGCTACCGAGTGGCGCAATGCTTGTTGCTCGTTGGCCGCCAATAAGTTGTTGCCATCAGCGTCGTACAGGCTGACGTGTACGTGCATGCCGCTACCTGGATGTTCCAGATAGGGCTTGGCCATAAAGCTGGCACGGTAACCATGTTTCAGCGCTACTCCACGGGTGCTACGGCAAAACAAGGCAGCCCAGTCCGCGGCACGCAGACCGTCGTCTAGATGGCCGAAATTGATTTCGAACTGACCAGGGCCGAGCTCAGCGGTAATCACGGTAGTGTCGATACCTTGTGCCCGTGCGGTTTCGACCATGTCATCGAGTACCGGAGCAAAGCGCGATAGGCGCTCGATGTGCATGTTGGGCTGATCGTCGCCATCGTCCGAGCATTCATCACGGGGAAATTGAGGCAGCCCATCGAGCAATTTTTTATCGAACAGATAGAACTCCAGTTCGAACGCCACCACCGGATGAATGCCTTTGGTGCGCAGGCGTTGCAGCACCTGAACGAGCACTTCCCGCGGCTCGAACTCGATAGGCGTCGCCGTGCCATCAGAGGTAATCAGCATCTGACCTACCGGCTGCGCTTCCCAACTTACGAGCTTCAGCGTACCCGGTACCAGACGGCGCACAGCATCCGGGTCACCGTCATTGAAGCAGTAGTCGCCGATTTTGAACAAACCACCCTGCACACCTAGCAGCACACAGTTTTGGGGCAGCTTCAGAGCGCTTCCGGCGGCAACCTTTTCCAACATGTCTACCGGGTAACGTTTACCGTAAAAGTGCCCCGGAATATCCAAGGCAATCAGGTCGACGTAGCGGACCTGCGGGTTGCGCAGGCGGAAGGCACGCACTTCAACCAACAGGTCTGCACTGGCAGCATTCATAGTTGTTTTTCCTTCGTTTTTTATAGGTGTCATCAGGTGTAAACCCAAATGACCCGGGTCGTTTGTTCAGTGACGTTGCCGTAGCGACAAAGGGTGTGGCGGGCCAACTGAAAGCTGTCTCCAGGGAACAAGGTGATTGGCTCGTCGTCATCGCCCAGCCATAACTTCAACTCTCCCTCCAGGATGTAACCGCCTTGCTCGGAGCCGTCATTCATATACCGCTCACCACTGTTGGCACCGGCCTCCAGCTGGCTTTCGAGCATGGAGAAAGGCGCTGATAGCTTCGGCGAGACTAAAACGTCAGTAATACCATTGGCGAAATACAGCGCCCGTCGCTCATCCGGTCGAGTCACCCAAGGCAATTTCTTGGGTTTTGGCAAGCTATAGAAATACGTGGTTGCCACCCCGAGGGCTTCACTGATCGCCGTCAAATCCGCCACAGTTGGACGTGATAGACCGCGTTCGATTAGCGAAAGAAAATCGACCGTACAGCCAACTTTCTCCGCCAGCTCCATCAGAGTGCACTTCCTGTGCTCACGCAGGTCATGGATAAGGATCGCCAACGCCGCTATTTCTTCTTGCTTGTTCATGCCAAGAGCTCCAAAAGTTGACTCGTCGTGCAGATTTAACTGACGGGTAATTTGTGCCGCGCGGTATATAGGCAAACCATTTCCATAGCGATGGTCGCACCGGCCAGCGCCGTCACTTCCGCGTGGTCGTAAGGCGGCGAGACTTCCACCACATCCATTCCGACCAGGTTAATACCGCGCAACGCACGCAGGATTTCCAGTGCCTGATGCGTACTCAATCCACCGCAGACCGGAGTACCCGTACCGGGTGCGAAGGCCGGGTCGAGACAGTCGATGTCGAAGGTCAGGTACACCGGGTTATCGCCTACCCGCGCACGAATCAGCTCGGCAATAGCCTTCGGTGAACTGCTGAGAACTTGCCGGGCATCGAGTACCTGGAAGCCCATCGTGTCGTCATTGGTAGTGCGAAGACCGATCTGCACAGAGCGACCCGGATCGACCAAGCCCTGGCGGGCGGCGTGGTAGAACATAGTGCCGTGATGAATCCCCTGCTCGCTGTCATCGGCATCTGGCCAGGTATCACTGTGAGCGTCGAAGTGCACGAGCGACAAAGCGCCGTGCCTCTTCGCATGGGCCATGAGCAATGGGTAACTAATAAAGTGGTCCCCACCCAGCGTCAGCATCCCGCAGCCCGCAGCCAGAATGTGATCGGCATGCGCTTCGATGGCGGCGGGCGTATTCTGCGGCTGTCCATGGTCGAAGTTGCAATCGCCGTAGTCGATCACAGCCAAATGATCGAGTGGATCAAACTCCCATGGGAAAGGGCGCTCCCACGCCGACTGGATTGAGGCAGCACGGATTGCCCTTGGTCCGAAGCGAGTGCCCGGGCGATTGCTGGTAGCGGTGTCGAACGGTATGCCACTGACGACCAGATCGACGCCGTTCAAATCACGCGTATAACGCCGGCGCATGAAACTGGTGATGCCGCCGTAGGTCGGTTCAGATTGCGTGCCGTACAGACTTTCACGGGTGATGGCCAGGTCGTTACCCTGAAATACTTCCATGGTGGAATCCTTAAATTTTGGTGCGGAACGTGGTCCACAGACGAGTGCGATCGCGCTGGGCGCGTAGCGGCAGTAGCTGCTCGCTGAACAGGCGGTCGCGAACTTCCTGAGACGGATAGATATCTGGGTCACTCGTCACGGCCGTATCGATCAACGGCGTGGCCGCCTTGTTGGCGTTGGCAAAGAACAAGGAATTGGTCAGCGCGGCAATGGACTCCGGGCGCAGCATGAAGTCGATGAAGGCACGAGCGGCTTGTGGGTGCGGCGCATCCACTGGAATGGCCATGGAATCGAACCATAGCAGGGTGCCTTCGCGCGGAATCCGATAGATCACCTCGAACGGCTGCTTGGACTCACTGGCTCGGGCAGCGGCTATCGCAGCGTCGCCGTTGTAGACCAAGGTCAGACACACGTCCCCCTTGGCCAGGTCGTCAATCTGCCGACTGCTGTTGATATATCGCAGATTCGGCTGAAGTTGGGTCAGCAGTTGCTGCGCCTGCTTCAGCTCGTTCGCATCAGTGCTGTAGGGCGAGTGGCCGAGGTAGTTGAGGACGATACTGATCACTTCCTGCGGGGAATCCAGCACGGCGATACCGCAGTCCTTGAGCTTGCTTGCATATTCAGGCTTGAACAATAGATCGAGGCTGTTCAAGGGGGCATCTGGAATCCGTTTGGCCACGGCCTGCTTATTGATGCCCAAGCCTACCGTACCCCAAGCGTAAGGCACCCCATACTGATTGCCAGGGTCGCTGGAAGTCAGCTTGAGCAGCAGATCTGGGTCAAGGTTGGCGTAATGCCTAAGCTGCGCGTGCTCGATGGGTTGCACCGCCCCTGCTTTAATCGCCACCGCCAACGAGTTGGTGGAGGGGAAAACCACATCGTAACCACTGTGTCCAGTGAGCAACTTGCTGTCTTGCTCCTCGGCGCTAGAGAAGACGTCGAGTTTGACTTCGATTCCAGTCTCATTTTTGAAGCGCTGCAGCACCTGATCGGGGATGTACTCGGTCCAGGTATAAATACTCAACTGCGTATCGGTGGCCTGAGCCCCAAAGCACAAGCACAAGCAGAACAAACCTATCAAGGCACGCATGACATAACTCCTCGGTTAGCATCGATGCGCGAATCCTATGCCCTGCCATATCTTGAATAAATATGAAGTGTGCTACCTTGGCATTCACCGCCATCAATGTTTGGAGCTACATGTTCAATCAAGTGCACGATGTTGATCTGCAACTACTGCGCTTGTTCGTCTGCGTGGTGGAATGCGGCGGTTTCAGCGCCGCCCAGGGTGAGTTGAGGATCGGCCAGTCGACCATCAGCACACAGATGGCCAAACTCGAAACGCGCCTCGGCTATCGTCTCTGCGAACGCGGCAAGGCGGGCTTCCGCCTGACCCCCAAGGGCGAGCTGGTCCTGCAAGCCACGCGTAACCTGTTCTCTTCCATCGAAGTATTCAAGAGCGAGGCCCAGGGGATGGCCGACAAACTGCTCGGCGAACTGTCTATCGGCCTGTCCGAAGCCCTCGACTCGAAGGTGATCGAGCGTATCTCGCACGCCATCGGGTGTTTTCGCAAGCGTAACCAGGATGTGCAGATCAAGTTACTCAGTGCCATGCCGGCAGAGTTGGAACGGCGCCTGTTGCAGAACCAGTTGCACTTGGCCATCAGCTACTTCTCCGGCCAGCAAAGTGCTCTGAATTACCATCCTCTGTTCGAAGAACAGCAACGACTCTACTGCGGTAAGGGGCACCCGTTATTCGGTGTTCCGCACCCCGGCCAGATGCAGTTGAGCGCCTGTGACGGAGTGCTCCACCCCTACCGCTTCACAAGCTCAGTCGAAGCATTCAAGCCCAACTACAGTAGTGTGAGCACCGAGCAGGTCGAAGGCAGTCTGGCATTTATCCTGTCTGGCGCGCACATCGGCTACCTGCCCCGCCACGTCGCTGCGCCTTGGCAAGCCCGAGGCCTGTTGCAGGTACTAGGTCCCGCGACTTTTGAATTCAGCGTGCAATTCCATTTGGCCAACCATAGTGCCCGCCAACCAAGTGAGGCACAGCAAGCTTTGGTTGAAGATTTGCTGATGGCGTTCGCCGAACCGGAGGACGTTTGACTGGGAACCAGCGACGCGCCTACCTCAATGAAGCGCATCCTTACCCAAGTAATCACGAAGACACTCGACGACGGCCTGGTGCTTGCGGGTGATGCCCTAGAAATGGCGGAACAGACCGAAGTTTAACCACCCACTGCAGCGGTCGATGCTAGACCTTCGTTATCCGACCCATAGCATCCGGTCATGCACGGGGACTATCCACTGATGGCCGGCATAAAATCTTCCCAGAGAGCGCGGTTGTTCAGTACCTCGCTGCCCCTTTAATGCAGCGCCTCTTCTTCCAGGTAGTTACCAAGACATTCAATAAAAGCCAGGAGTTTGCGTGTGTGGCGTCTGTGTGCCGGATAGATCACATGGACTGTAGAACCGAATTGCTCCGGATCCGGGCCTATATCGGGGAGCAGTTGCACCAGTTCGCCACGCCGCAAATAGGGAGCAGCACTCCACTGTGGACAAAATTGCAATCCCTGCCCATCCAGCAGTGCATTAAGCAGAAGATCATAGTTGTCGCTAGATAGGCGAGGCACAGGCTGCAATATGCGCCGGCGTTCACCTTCATGGGTCAACCACCAGTAATGCGGGTTCAGTGCAGGGTGTCGATAGATCAACCAGTCATGTTGATCGAACGTTTGCGGTATGACTTCAAGAGGCTTGCGCTGCAGATATCGTGGGCTTGCGTAAAGTCGGATACGGTTGACGGTCAGTGGTCGGGCGATCAGATCCGGCCCCACAGGTCCGTCACGTACAGCAAGATCGTAGCTGCCCTCAAGCAGGTCCACGAACTCTTCGGTGAGAACTACCTCAAGACGCATCTGTGGGTACCTATCAAGAAAGCGGCAGCACACCGCATTCAGAAACGCTGGAGCGTAGGACGGTGGCGCCGCTACTCGCAAGGTGCCACACATCTCCTGCTGGAGCTGATCAAGATCTTCCCGGGCTTGCTGTAGCTGAAACAGCACCTGTCGAGCGCTTGCCAGATAGATCTGCCCGGCCTCGGTCAGGGCAATTCGGCGGGTAGAGCGCTCAAAAAGACGTGTGCCCAATTCCGTCTCAAGGTGGGTTACCGCCCGGGTCAGAGCCGACGTGGTTTTGCCCAGATGCGAAGCCGCGCGCGTAAAACTGCCTTGATCTGCCGTGGCGACGAACATAGTGATAGCGCCAAGCTGGTCCATTCGCTTTTACCTTTCTGGAAAGTATGTCTTTCGGGGTTTAGGTATTCTTAACATCGCCTCGTTTGGATAGTCTCCCGAACACTCTAATAAGAAAAGGTGTTCAGGCAATGAAGAAGGTTCTCGGGACGACACTGGCAATTGCGGTCGCTTTTGCATCAATGGAAAGCATGGCGGCTGTGGACTTGCTCTTGTACAACGCAAAGGTGTTCACGGCTGAGCCGGGTCAGCCGCTGCAACAAGCGGTCGCAGTCGCCGATGGCCGTATCCTCAAGGTCGGCAGTGATGTCGAGATTCTTTCGCTCAAAGATGCCATGACCCAAGTGGTGGATTTGCAGGGTAAAGTCGTCATGCCAGGCTTCATTGACAGCCACAGCCACGCGGTCTTTGGCGGCGTGAAGCTAAAGGCGGCAGATCTCGAGGGCCAGATGTTGGCCTTCGACGAACTGGAGCAGCGTTTGCGCGCGTGGCGAGACGACGGCAAGGCGCGGCACGGAGACAGTCTGGCGGTCGGTGGTTTCCCCTCCACTTACTGGAGTGAAGTGGCTCAATTTGAAAAGCGCTTCAATCATGGCGAATGGGCCGATACACCGATTGCTTTCATCGGCTGGGATTATCACACCGGCTGGGCCAACGCGGCGATGCTCAAGCGAGCAGGCATCGATGCCGAGCGGGTCAAGTCGCTTAAAGGCGAAGCCGTGGCGACCATCGGCCATCATGAGGACAGTACCCCCAACGGCTTCGTGGCTGACGCGGGTTTGTCTGCGGTGATGTCGCAATTGCCTGCGCCGACCTTTGATCAACTTATGGCCGCGGGCCGCGCGGCGCGTGACCTGAACCACAGCCTGGGCATCACCGCCCTTATGGACCCGGCGGCCAATGCCATGCCAGCCGATGGGCTGTTCGACTTCAAGCCCACAGCGCACACGCTTGGGGTGTTGCCCGTCTATAAAGCACTATCGGAAAAAGGTGAGCTTCAGTTGCGGGTAGCCGCGCTGATGGTTGCCAATCCGAAAAGCGCGCCGGCGGATCTGGATGTGCTGGATCAGGTAAGGAAGCAGTTCCTTGGCGTCGAAAATCTCAGCCTGCCGGGCATCAAGATCTTTGCCGATGGCGTCGCCGAATTTCCGGCACAAACCGCGTCGTTGCTCACCCCCTACAAGAATTCAAAGAAAGGCGGGGAGTTGTTGATCGATCCCGCTCACTTCGGTGAACTGGTCAGCGCCGCGGACGCCCGTGGCTGGCTGGTGCATGTGCATGCCATCGGCGACCGGGCGGTACGCGAAGCGCTCAATGGGATCGAGCAGGCCAGGCATGACAGACAGAGTGGCGTGACGCATTCGATCACCCATTTGCAGATGGTCAATCCCAAGGAATTCGCCCGTTTCAAACCCTTGAATGTCATTGCTTCCATGCAGCTGTACTGGGCGTCAGCGGATGAGTTGAGCGTTGATTTGCTGAAGCCCTACATCAGTGCAATGCAGTTTCAGTTCATGTACCCGGCGCGTTCGCTGCTGAAAAACGGCGCGACCATTGCGGGTGCCAGCGACTGGCCGGTCAGTACGCCCAATCCTTGGAAAGCTATTGGGCAGGCCATCAGTCGCAAAGGCCCCAAGGGGGTGCTCAACAAGGATGAGGATATCGATCGGGAAACGATGTTCTATGCCTATACCCGCAACGCCGCCCGCGCGATCGGTTTAGATAAAGAGATTGGCTCTGTCACCGCGGGTAAACAGGCTGACCTGATTGTTCTTGATCGCGATGTATTCAACGTGCCTGAAGAGCAACTCGCCGACACCCAGGTACTCAAGACCTATTTTTCCGGGCGCGAAGTTTACAGCCACCCGTAATCCTCCAACGTCAGCCTGACCTTTGCCCTTCGGGGCATGGGAGGGCGAAGCCTAGCCTGCCAATAATAATAAACAGGATTCAACCTATGCATCGTCTTGCTATTACGACCCTTGTCGGCTGCGCGCTTTTTCCCTTTGGTGCGGGCGCCGTGACGCTGACCGACAACTTGCAACTGGAGCTGAAGCCGCAGGTAGTCAGCGACTACCGTAGCCGCGGACTGTCGATGACGCTGGGTGACCCGGCCGCGCAGTTGGAGGCCACATTGATACACAGCAGCGGTGCCTATGCGGGCGTATGGACTTCAAACGTCGACTTTGGGGTGAACCTGAAAACGCGGCTGGAACAAGATTACTACGCAGGCTTTTTCATTCCATTCAATGACGATGTCAGCCTTGATGTGGGGTATCTCAAGTACACCTATGCCAAGGAAGCACAATTGAACATGAGTGAGGTCTACGCCATTCTCAAAGCCTATGGCTTCAAGTTCGGCAGTTACTACTCCAACGACTTGAAGAACTTTGTCGGGAAAGACCAGGACACGCTCTACACCTACTTGGGGTACAGCCATGAAATTGTGGATCAGGTCGGGTTGGAGGTCCGCTATGGCCGTTTCGACTTCAAGGATGATGTGTTTTTGTCAAACAGTGGCAAGGCCCGTGGTGATTATCGCGAATGGGAAGCCAAGCTGACCCGCAGCGCATTTGGAATCAACTGGGGCCTTAGTTACGTCGACACGGACCTTTCCAAGAGCGAGTGCGCGAGTTACTACGGTTACACCGATGTGTGCACGGCGACTGTAGTGGTCAGTGCCAGCAAGACGTTTTGATCAAACCTTCAGTTAAGAAACTTGCAACTCTTTAAAAAACAAGGCGGGAGATTTCGATGTACTTGACCCAAGGGTTGCATCGCCATATGCAACAGCGTCCCGAAACACCGGCCATTCGTTACCAGGGTCGTAGTCTGAGCTTTGCCCAATTGGGCGAACGAGTCGCCCGTCTGGCCGGCGCACTAAAAGGCCTGGGTGTGACCAGCGGCGAGCGGGTGGCGATGCTTTCGCTGAACTCGCAGCGGTACATCGAATACTGTCTGGCGGTCCCTTGGGCCGATGCCGTGCTCAACCCGGTGAACATCCGTTGGAGCGCTGCGGAAATCGTCTATTCATTGGACGATTCTGAAACCTGTGTACTGATCGTCGACGATAATTTCCTGGATCTGGCAGGAAAAATCAGCGCTGCTGCGAAAACCCTGCGCCTGATGATTTATGCCGGCGACGGCGAAACTCCGCCGGGCATGCTCAACTACGAAATGCTGATCACCCAGTATGAACCGGTCGAAGATTCCCTTCGTGGTGGCGATGCGCTGCTGGGCGTCTTTTATACCGGTGGAACCACGGGCTTCCCCAAAGGGGTAATGCTCAGTCATAACAATCTCGTGTTATCAGCCCTGGCCACTTTCGACCAGACAGGGATCGGACCTGAGACCATCTTCTTGCATGCCATGCCGATGTTCCATATAGCCGATCTGTCGGCAATGGTCTCACTGTTCATTAGCGGCGGTACGCATGTGGTGTTACCGACCTTCAAACCGCAGGAGGTACTTGAATGCATCGGCCAGGAACAAATCAGCAATACCAGGCTGGCGCCGACCATGCTGCAGATGCTCCTCGATTGGCGCGAAGTCAATCCCGCTGCGGCCCAACTTGATCTGAGCGCGCTCAGGAAAATCACTTATGGCGCTTCGGCAATCTCCCCGGCACTGCTCGACCAGGCCCGCCAGTCCTTTTCGGCAGCTGATTTCATCCAGGGCTACGGCATGACCGAACTGTCTCCCTTCGCCTGCATCCTCGATGCCGAGTATCACTGCGAGGAGCATCAGCGCAGCGGCAAGATGTACTCGGCGGGGGTGCCGGTCAATTGCGTCGAAATCCGTATCGTCGATGCCGAAGATCGGGAGGTGCCGCGTGGCACCGTGGGGGAGATCGTCGCACGCGGGCCGAATGTCATGCTCGGTTACTGGAACAACGTGCAAGCCACTGCCGAAGCGCTGCGTAATGGCTGGATGCACACCGGCGATGGCGGCTACATGGACGAAGATGGCTTCGTCTATATCTGTGACCGGCTGAAGGACATGATCGTGAGTGGCGGGGAGAACATCTATACCGCCGAGGTCGAAAACGCCATCGTCAGACTTCCGGCCGTTACCCAAGTTGCAGTCATAGGCATTCCCAGCGAAAAGTGGGGCGAGACGGTTCACGCAGTGATCGTTTGCAACCCTGGAGCACGCATCTCCGAGCAGGAGGTTATCGCCCACTGCCGCGAATGTATCGCCGGTTACAAGGTTCCGCGTAGTGTCGAGTTCCGGGAATCGTTGCCATTGTCCAGTGTCGGGAAGGTGTTGAAAACCGAGCTGCGCAAGCCATTCTGGGAGAACTGCGCTCGTCAAATTGCCTAGAACGCCGGTGCGCAATGCAGCAATTGGCTACTTGAACCGCGATAAATCGCATTGGCAGTAACACTGACGAAGTGCTGATTCAGAAGACTGGTTCGACTTGGCATTGTCTGCACCTTGGATACGGTGCAGATCATCAGGCGACACGCAGCCATAGCTAGCGAAGGCTTTCCCATGGCTTTTTTGGCTTGGCTGCAATTGCAGTGGGAGAAGTGCGTTAGGTCATGACAAGTTTTTGACATTTAACGTTCAACAACGACAGCATCCCTAGAAGGCATCAGATATTTAGAGGCGCCCTGAACCTAGTAGCCGCAAATAAACAGGCAGAATTGTTATTGTCGACAGACTGCTTTTGGCCCAGAGTGTGTAAAAACGCCAAGGGGCTTCACTTTTAGGTTCTTCACCTGTCGGAAATCTATAAGCCTCGTGTCCCCGCACTCATACCGTCTTGACGTTAACAGCTGCGCCGATAGTGCCTCTGGAAACAGATACGATGTAGTCGGCGGCTCTTTGGCAGAGGGTGGCGTGCGATGAACGGATTACGAGGGTAAGAGGCATGAGCGAGAGCGGGTCAATGTCGATACGTTCTCCTGATGTGCCGCGAAGCGACAATGTCAGTTCCGTCCATTGGCGATCATCTGAACCTGCGCAGTCACCGTCAGAGTCAACATCACATCCGGTTCCCCATAGATGTTCAGCAATGCAATAGAAGGCCGGCAATGGTCTTTCTGGCGTGATTTGAATGGAATAGCAAGTAGACATGATTTGTTGGCCGTGCCTATCTGTCAGGAGGAGAAAGGGTATCTCGGAGCCTGAGGCTGAGCAATAGAGTCGCTGCTCCCAGACCGTCTATATATAGGCATCCATTGGTGTCTGCGATTGCCCCGGCGTATGTAGAAACGACTCCGTGATCCCTTGCTATGATTGCTGAGGATTTTATCGCGGGGATTGCCTATGAAGCGCTTTATCCAAGGTGAACACCGAGGCCAAGGCACCTTACTTCCCGAAAGCCTCGACGACTACGTCAGCGATACCAATCCGGTACGCGTAGTTGACGTTTTCGTCGACGAACTCAACTTGGTCAATCTAGGTTTTAAAGGTGCCATTCCAGCCGATACTGGACGGCCGGCTTACCACCCCGCAATCCTGCTAAAGATCTACATCTACGGCTATCTCAACCGCATTCAGTCGAGCCGGCGGCTGGAACGAGAAGCTCAACGCAACGTGGAGCTGATGTGGTTGACCGGGCGTTTGATGCCGGATTTCAAGACCATCGCCAACTTCCGAAAAGACAACAGCAAGGCCATCCGAGGCGTCTGTCGCCAGTTCGTTATGCTGTGTCAGCAGTTGGGACTGTTTGGAGAACATCTGGTCGCCATTGATGGCAGTAAATTCAAAGCAGTCAACAACCGCGACCGCAATTTCACCAGCGCCAAACTGAAGCGGCGCATTGAAGAAATTGAATCGAGTATCAACCGTTACCTGGTGGCACTCGATGCTGCCGATCGGCAAGAACCCACAGCTTCCGAGCCCAGTGCCGTGCGGCTGGAAGAGAAAATCGCCAAGCTCAAAACTCAAATGAAGGAGCTTCAAACGATCGAAATCCAGCTCAATGAATCGCCGGATAAACAGGTCTCACTGACCGATCCAGACAGCCGTTCCATGATGACACGCGGCACCGGAATCGTCGGCTATAACGTACAGACAGCGGTCGATACCCAACACCATTTGATCGTTGCACATGAAGTCACTAACGTCGGTTCCGACCGCGATCAACTCAGCTCGATGGCCATGCAGGCCCGCGAGGCTGTCGCGTCAGAAACGTTGTCGGTAGTGGCTGATCGAGGTTACTTCAAAAGCGAAGAGATCCTGACTTGTCACGATGCAGGCATCACGGCCTATGTGCCCAAGCCGATGACCTCTGGAGCCAAAGCGGAGGGGCGTTTCAATAATGATGCCTTCATCTATGGCGCGGCAAAAAACGAATATATTTGCCCAGCCGGAGAAGCACTGATCTGGCGCTATACCAACGTTGAAAAAGGCCTAACGCTGCACCGTTACTGGAGTTCGAAATGCAGGGGCTGCGCAATGAAATCGAGGTGCACCCCGAGCACGGAACGACGAATTCGACGCTGGGAACATGAAGCTGTACTGGAGGAAATGCAGGCCCGGCTAAGCAAGGCACCGGAGATGATGCGAGTCCGAAAACGGACTGTTGAGCATCCCTTCGGGACGCTCAAACAATGGATGGGCGCCACGCATTTTCTGACACGAAAGCTGAACGGAGTAAGTGCAGAGATGAGCTTGAACGTCCTTGCCTACAACCTGAAGCGGGTCATGAAAATTCTCGGTATCAGCAGTTTAATGAAGGCACTGTCGGCCTGAAGAGGTCTTTATTTTGACCACCCAGCAAGGTAGAAGCAACGCAGGGGGCTCCCAGGCCCAAGTGATGATCCGCAGGGCTTGTTGTGAGCAACTACTCAGCTAACAGCCGTCGGCGCTTCGCGCCGACAGTGTACAAATGCGTTTTTACACACTCTGGGCCGTTTGCTGCCAATCACCACCGGCAGCTTCGGATCGAAACGGTCTGTCGTGACAGGTAGAGATCGGCCAGAAGCCGTCCTTCGGTTTACAGTCACGGCTGAGAATAAATGGCTTTGCCCGAACGGAAGACCCACCAGCTCGCCGCCACCAGCATCCATGCAGCAAGACCGCCATACAGCATCACCCAGCCAAACCCATTTGCCAAAGCCGCGTTGGCGACATCGATCGCAATCGTAGTCCCTTGGCCCGGCAGAGCGGACACGGCAGTGTTGCCGGCAGAAATACTCTCCGCCAGCAACCTCAGTTGCCCGTCATCGAACGAGCCCGATAGCTGGTTGCGCAGGGAAGACAGAATACCTTCCACCAAGATGAACCCCATGAGCGCGATATTGATTGCAAGACTGATCATGCGAGCGCTGATATCGATTCCCGATGCCATGCCGGCACGCTCACTGGGCACCGATCCGGTGGTTGTATTGGTGACTGGCGTGTTGGTCAGCCCCAGTCCAACCCCGGCGATCAGGCAGCCTGGAAGCATCGTCAACCAGCTGGCATGCGCGACACTGCTGCCCCATTTCATCAACAGGAACCCCAGACCTATGGTGAATAAGCCTGCGGGAATGACTACGTCTGGTCGATAGCGCAGCGCCAGCCGTTCGCCTAGCGGGGGGATAACCAGCGTCGGCAGTGTATAGGCCAGCAGAGCCAGACCGGTGCCGACACTGGCGTAGCCCAGGCCATTTTGAAAGTACAGAGGCAGGTAAATCATGAATGGCCAGAAGCTGAAATTCATACCTGCCGACCCAAGCAACGCACCCGAGAATCGGCGAATGCGCAATACCGAGAAGTCGAACATGGGATCGACATGGCGGCGCTGCACGGCAGCAAAGACGATCACACTGACGGTGGCTACAACCAGGCTTGCGATGGCTGAACCGCTGGAGAAACCCGTCCCCGCGCCCTGCGTGATGAACCAGGAAAGACCTAACACTGCCAGCGACAGCGAAATAATGCCCAACACATCCAGCCTGCGACGCTGCGGATCGACTGACTCGTCAACACCGACGATCACCAGCACCAACGCGAACACGGCAATTGGCCCATGCACCAGGAACACCCATTCCCAGCTCGACAACGCCACGATCGCAGCGCCGATAATCGGACCGAACCCCAAGCCGATGCCAAACACGATCCCCCAGGCACTGAAAGCTCTACCGCGCGCAGCTCCCGACTGGAATCGGTGTGACAGCACTGCAACCTGACAGATCAGCATGGCGCCGCCGGACATCCCTTGAAGGAATCGGCTTGCGATCAATACGCTGGCGCTGTGCGCGAATCCACAGCCCAGAGAGGTAATGCCAAACAGCACCAGGCTAATGATAAATACCCGCTTGCGCCCATACCGATCCGCCAGTGTGCCGATGGCCATCAGCACCGTGGTGCAAGCGATGGTGTAAGCATTCATGATCCACTGCATTTCTTTGAAATCGCTGCGCAGAATCGATTCAAGAGTGGGAAGGATTACCGGCACACTCGAGATTTCCAGACCGAACATCAATGAGGCCAAGCAAACGGCGGCTATTGTGAAAACATCTTTTTGCGACGAGGAGAACGGCATCGTGATCTTCCAGATCAAGTTGATGGGCACTGGCAAGACCGCCCTGAACGCCATCAGGGGAGCGACACACTAGATTCGCCAGCGTCACCTGGCGCAAGTCCAAGTGACCGACCGCATTCTGGAAGTAATTAATAAATGACAGAAATGATTTAATTTCGTAAGTTTTATTAATATTCGTCATGAGTTGAGCTAATGGACTTCGACCCAGCGCTGTTGCGCGCTTTTGTCGCGATCAACGAGACCGGTAGCTTCACCCGTGCCGCCGAGCGACTGCACTTGAGCCAGTCAGCAATCAGTCATCAGGTCCGGCGCTTAGAGGAACAGGCCGGCACCACACTACTGATACGTAACACCCGGCATTTGACGCTGACAGAAGATGGCGAAGATTTTCTACGTCATACCGAACACGTCCTCAACGCTCAAGACGCCCTCTCCCGGCGCTTCGAAACGTCATCGGTATCCGGGGCCGTGCGCTTCGGTACGCCGGAAAACTTTATCGGTGACGGCCTGCCGTCGTTACTGTCTCGGTTCGCCAGACAATTTCCCGCAGTACGCCTGGATGTAACAGTCGGCACCTACCTCGATCTACGCGCGCTGGTCGATGCCGATGGGCTCGATCTGGCCGTGGTCATGGCATTGCCAGGCAGTCAGGCCGGCGGTACCGTACTGCGCGAAACCCGGTTTGTCTGGGCCGCAGCACAGAGTTTTGAGTTTACCGGCGATGCGCCTTTGCCGCTGGCATTTGCACCAGCGCCCTGCGTGCACCGTCAGGTGGCCGTAGAGGCATTGAAAAGTTCTACCGTGGATTGGCGAGTCGCCTTTACTTCGCCAAGCCAACAAGGCCTGCGGGCAGCGGTATTGGCGGGGCTTGCCGTCACCGCTCTACCGCTGGAAGACCTAGAGCCCGGCATGGTTGTGATTGACGGTCAATATGGCCTGCCACCACTGGTGGAGGCTGATTTCCGACTCGTCTGGAGTGTCACCGGAAAGACACCTGCGGCCAGCGTGTTTGGGCAGTTGCTGGTGGAGATGCCTAAGTCGCCATTAGCCCACACAACCTGACTGTCACGGCAATCCTGGATAAGTGCCCTGCCGATTGAAAATGATTGCCTGGTGTCGATTCGGGTCAGTTGCGGAAGTCGGAAGTCGGCCAACTCCTGCCTGTAGCGACCGGCAGAAACCGACCCATAGCTGTCATTAAATTGAGGTAACGAAGCGGGTTTCGAGGCCTACACTTACTGGCGGTAGCGCATTAATCAATACGACGGCATCGTCGCCCTGGTTAAGGTAGATCAATGAGTCACCGATCTCGAACGTAACTCTGAATCCGGCCAGCCAAGGCTCTTGCCCGTTGAAAGAGTCAAGAATCCCCTCAACTGCGCAAATTTTTGTGTTCTCGAGGTGGGTTGCTGATAGACCTGCAAGCAGGTTTTCCCTCTTCCAGGAGCAGGTCACGTTCGGCTCTATCTCGAAGGAAGCCGGCGTATCAGAAGGCAACAAGTCCGCGCCTACTCTCTCGCCATCACTCAAGAGATACATGGATAGAACTTCTCGCTCGCCAAAACGCCACTCTAGAGAACCTATGTCTCCCAGATCTTTCTCGTTGTTGAAATAGTACTGGTCGTGCAGCAGCACGCTCAGCCGCCTTCCCAAAAGAGAACGTGCATTTTGCAGGTCTAGGACAGCTCTTGTAGGGGATGGGGAGTGTCGGCTAGACATCGGGCACCTCATATAGGTGGGAAGAGAGGCAGATACTACACAAACGCCATTACGT